>NZ_JBFBLP010000025.1:98314-110878 GCF_040686775.1 Streptomyces sp. NPDC079141
GGGGCTGCTGCGGGATGCCGGGTGTATCCGTCTGTACGGGGGCCGGCTGCGGGGGCTGGCCGGGCTGGGGGAAGCCGTAGCCACCCTGGGGCGCGGGCGCCGGGGCCTGCTGCGGGGTGCCAGGCACGCTCTGCTGTACGGGCGGCTGGGTCCAGGCCGCGGGCGCGGGCTGGGGTGCCTGCGGCTGGAAGGGCGGCTGTTGGGCGGGCGCGGGCGGCTGCTCCTGGGCAGCCACCGGCTGTGGCTGCACCGGCGCCACCGGCTCCGCGGGCCACTGGGGTGCCGACGACGGTGCGGCAGGCTGGTACGACGGCGGCAGGGGCGGCAGGCCGGGCTGCGGCGCCGGCGGCGGAGTCCAGGCGGGAGGCGCATCCTGCGGGGCAGCGGGAACACCGGGCACGGAGTCCTGGGGCGCGCTGTCCTCGGGGACGAAGTCGGTGGGTACGGCGTCAGCGGGTACGGCGTCTTCCGGCGCGGCATCTTCGGGCACGGTGCCTTCGGGCGCCGCGTCCTCCGGCGCCGCGTCCTCCGGGACGGAGTCCACCGGCGTTGCATCCTCCGGGACCGGAACGGAGTCCACCGGCTCCGCGTCCTCAGCGTCTGCGTCCTCAGCGTTCTCCAGCTCCGCGTCTTCCGGTCCCGCGTCCTCAGCGTCCGCGTTCCCCGGCTCCGCGCCGTCAGCCTCCACTTCGTCCGCCTCGGCTTCAGCCGTCTCCGCCTCAGCCGTCTCCAGCTCCGCGTCCACAAGCTCAGCCGCGGACGTCTGGGCAGCCGCCTCGGACTCCACCTCCGCGTCCGCCTCAGCCGTCCCGCGCTCGGTGTTCTCCTCCCCGGAGTCCTCCTCCTCGGGCGCCTCGGTCTGCTCCGCCTCGGCCGAAACGACGTCCGCCGCCTCGGGGGCGTCGGAGTCGCGGTCCTCCAAGGCCACCTCGCCAGGGGCGACGGCGTCGCGGTCCTCCACCGTCCCCTCGCCGGGGGCGAAGGCATCGCCGTCCTCCGCCGCCTCGCCGGAGGCGTCGTCGTCCGCCGACTGCGGACGCGCCTCCGCAGCCGCCGCACGCTCCGCGATCTCCCGCTTCAGCGCGACGGCGGAGAAGCGCATGGTGGCGCCGCTCTCCAGGTCACCGTTCCCGGCGTCGGCCTCCTCGGCAGGCTCCGGCGAGGCGGCAGGAGCCGGCGCCGTCCACTGCGACTGGAACCCGCCCACCGGAATGTTCGGAACAGCCGTCGGAGACGAGACGTCCGCGGCCGGTGTCTCCTGCTCGGCCCGCGGCTCCGGAGCCCCCTGAGGCTCGAACCCGCTTCCGACAGGCAGCTTCGGCACGGCGACCGGGTTCGCACCCGCCGGCGGAGGCGGCGTGAAAGGGGCCCCCGGCGCGGGAGCCGGAGGCGTGAACGGCGCGCCGGGGGCGGGCGCGGGCGGCGGCGGAGTGAAAGGAGCACCCGGTGCAGGCGCGGCGTGCGGAACCGGCGGAGTCAGTCCGGGCAGCGACGACGGCAGTGACGTAGGAGAGGAGTAGGGAGCCGGTCCCGGGGCGGCAGCTCCGCCCGTACTCCCCGTGTGCGCGCCGGACGCCCCCTGGGCGCCGTCCTCCCGGTCCGCGCCCGCGGAACCCCCCGAGGCGTTCTGCGTGTACCAGGCAGGCGGCGCGTAGTCGATGGTGAACTCGCCGGTGACCTCGCTGGCCGACTCCGCATCGGGCTGGTCATCGCCGGGTGTCGCCCAGCCCCCGCGGATCCCGTCCCGATCGCTGCTCACAGTTCCTCCTGGTGTGGTCGAGCACCCTCATGCCGTGCCGGGGCGACCGTTTCTCGTCGTCCGAAGTCGTTCGAGGTCGTCCGTTCCGCCGGCTCTCCCCCAGGGACGCCGACGCCCGGTCCACGGGTTCTGGCGTCGCGCCCGGTCCCAGCCTAATCACCACAGGCATCACGACGGCAGGCCCGTCCACCCCCGAGCAGCTGCCCACTGCGTCACAGCCTGCCCGGAAGTGGCGTACGCAGCCCTCGTATTGGTGAACAAATCGGGCAACAGCAGTGAACAAGTCGGGCAGAAGGCGAAGTAAGCGGTCAACCCGGATCCGAACCACCCGGTCGGACAAGGAGGTTGGCGGCCGCGGGGGCACCGTGGGCGTCATGGTCGCCGTAGACATATGGACACGGTGTCCCCGCGACCGTCCGTTACTGCGCTGCGGTCCCGCCGTTGCGCTGCGACGGCTCCAGGTCGAACTCCCCGTCCCGCGCCCCGAGCACGAAAGCGCGCCACTCGGCCTCCGTGTAGCGCAGCACGGTGTCCGGGTCGAGGGACGAACGCATGGCCACGGCACCACCGGGGAGGTACGCGATCTCGACCCGTTCCTCGTGCTCCTCCGTGCCCGGCGCGCTCTGCCACTCGACGCCCGAGATGTCGAGGGCGTAGAGCTCGTCGCGCTCCCGCTCCTTGCGTGCCTTGATCTCCGCTTCCGTCTCCGCCATGCTCAGCGACCCCTTCCGGACTTCCGACGTGCGCGTTCCCGATGTACGCATGAGACGTACCGATGATCGGAGCGCTCACCCTAGTGGCCCTGCGGCCGCCCGCCGGGGCGGTTCGGGAACCGATGCGAGGGCGCCCACCTCTGGCTGGTACCCTGAGTGACGGCCGTTTGTGTACGCACCCCCGGAGCCCCTCGAAGGCTCTGGAGGCCGCGCCCAGCGGATCCCCGCCTCCCGAGTAACGGAAGCTCCCCCGAGACACAGACCGGGGGCACTCGGTGGCCATTCAAAAGACTACGAGGAGTACGCGTGCCGCTCGACGCCGCTACGAAGAAGCAGATCATCAGCGAGTTCGGTCAGAAGGAGGGCGACACCGGCTCCCCCGAGGTCCAGGTCGCCATGCTTTCGCGCCGCATCTCGGACCTGACCGAGCACCTCAAGACCCACAAGCACGACCACCACTCCCGCCGTGGTCTGCTGATCCTGGTCGGTCAGCGCCGTCGCCTGCTGCAGTACCTGGCGAAGAAGGACATCCAGCGCTTCCGTGCGCTGGTCGACCGCCTGGGCATCCGCCGCGGTGCGGCGGGCGCCAAGTAAGACGCCGTGAAGGGAGCGGTTCCCATCGACAGGGGGCCGCTCCCTTTGCTGTACGTGCGGAGTGTCACCGACGCTTTGTAGTGTGGTAGCACAACGCAATACGTACGACACAGCGTGATAGTGCCTGCCCCTCCGGGTATGGCGACATCACGACTACGAACGAGGAGAAGCGCACCTCGCCGCCGCCGGTCCTCGGTAGTGGCCCCCGGGGGGAAGCGAGCCCCGGGTGCTTCGATCGAAGACCGGCCCGCACCAGACGGAGCGCTTCTCCGCAACCGTCCCCCTGCCACACGGGCAGACAAGGGACGAAGACGAGGAGAAAACGCTAGTGGAGAACGAGACCCACTACGCCGAGGCCGTCATCGACAATGGCGCCTTCGGCACCCGCACCATCCGTTTCGAGACGGGCCGACTGGCCAAGCAGGCCGCCGGTTCCGCCGTGGCGTACCTGGACGACGACACCATGGTGCTGTCGGCCACCACCGCCTCCAAGAACCCCAAGGACCAGCTCGACTTCTTCCCCCTGACGGTGGACGTCGAGGAGCGGATGTACGCCGCCGGCAAGATCCCCGGCAGCTTCTTCCGCCGTGAGGGCCGTCCCTCCGAGGACGCCATCCTCACCTGCCGTCTGATCGACCGCCCGCTGCGCCCGTCCTTCAAGAAGGGCCTGCGCAACGAGATCCAGGTCGTCGCCACGATCATGGCGCTCAACCCCGACCACCTGTACGACGTCGTGGCGATCAACGCCGCCTCCGCGTCCACGCAGCTGGCCGGTCTGCCCTTCTCCGGCCCGATCGGCGGCGTCCGCGTCGCGCTGATCAACGGCCAGTGGGTGGCCTTCCCGACGCACTCCGAGCTTGAGGACGCCGTCTTCGACATGGTCGTCGCGGGTCGCACCCTTGAGGACGGCGACGTCGCGATCATGATGGTCGAGGCCGAGGCCACCGACAAGACGATCCAGCTGGTCAAGGGCGGCGCCGAGGCGCCGACCGAGGAGGTCGTCGCCGCCGGTCTGGAAGCCGCGAAGCCCTTCATCAAGGTGCTCTGCAAGGCCCAGGCCGACCTCGCGTCGAAGGCCGCCAAGCCGACCGGCGAGTTCCCGATCTTCCTCGACTACCAGGACGACGTCCTGGAGGCGCTGGCCGCCGCCGTCAAGCCGGAGCTCGCCTCCGCGCTGACGATCGCCGGCAAGCAGGAGCGCGAGTCCGAGCTGGACCGCGTCAAGGCGCTCGCCGCCGAGAAGCTCCTGCCGGAGTTCGAGGGCCGCGAGAAGGAGATCTCCGCCGCGTACCGCTCCCTGACCAAGCAGCTCGTCCGCGAGCGCGTGATCAAGGAGAAGAAGCGCATCGACGGCCGTGGCGTCACGGACATCCGTACGCTCGCCGCCGAGGTCGAGGCCATCCCGCGCGTGCACGGCTCCGCGGTGTTCGAGCGTGGCGAGACCCAGATCCTGGGCGTCACCACCCTCAACATGCTCCGCATGGAGCAGCAGCTGGACACCCTCTCCCCGGTGACCCGCAAGCGCTACATGCACAACTACAACTTCCCGCCGTACTCCACCGGTGAGACCGGCCGCGTCGGCTCCCCGAAGCGCCGCGAGATCGGCCACGGCGCCCTCGCCGAGCGCGCCCTGGTCCCGGTCCTGCCGACGCGCGAGGAGTTCCCCTACGCGATCCGCCAGGTCTCCGAGGCGCTCAGCTCCAACGGTTCGACGTCCATGGGCTCGGTCTGCGCCTCCACCATGTCGCTGCTGAACGCCGGTGTGCCGCTGAAGGCCCCCGTCGCCGGTATCGCCATGGGCCTGATCTCCCAGGAGATCGAGGGCGAGACGCACTACGTCACCCTCACCGACATCCTCGGTGCGGAGGACGCCTTCGGCGACATGGACTTCAAGGTCGCCGGCACCAAGGAGTTCGTGACCGCCCTCCAGCTCGACACCAAGCTGGACGGTATCCCGGCCTCCGTCCTGGCCGCGGCCCTCAAGCAGGCCCGTGACGCCCGCCTCCACATCCTCGACGTGATGATGGAAGCGATCGACACGCCGGACGAGATGTCCCCGAACGCCCCGCGGATCATCACCGTGAAGATCCCCGTGGACAAGATCGGTGAGGTCATCGGCCCCAAGGGCAAGATGATCAACCAGATCCAGGAGGACACGGGCGCCGAGATCACGATCGAGGACGACGGCACCATCTACATCGGTGCCTCTGACGGCCCGGCCGCCGAGGCCGCCCGCACCACGATCAACTCGATCGCCAACCCGACCATGCCGGAGGTCGGCGAGCGCTACCTGGGCACGGTCGTGAAGACGACCACCTTCGGTGCGTTCGTCTCGCTGCTCCCGGGCAAGGACGGTCTGCTGCACATCTCGCAGATCCGCAAGCTCGCCGGCGGCAAGCGCGTGGAGAACGTCGAGGACGTGCTCGGCGTGGGCGCCAAGGTCCAGGTCGAGATCGCCGAGATCGACTCCCGCGGCAAGCTCTCCCTGATCCCCGTGATCGAGGGCGAGGAAGGCTCCGAGGAGAAGAAGGACGACGCCGACCAGTGACGTCCCGTAGCTCCAAGGCGACGGCCCGCACCTCTTCGGAGGCGCGGGCCGTCGCCCGTACCCAAACCCTGATCAAGGGCGAGAACGGCATCGGCACGGTCCGCAAGACCACCCTCCCGGGCGGCCTGCGCATCGTCACCGAGACCCTGCCCTCGGTCCGCTCAGCGACCTTCGGCATCTGGGCGCACGTCGGCTCCCGCGACGAGACCCCGGCCCTGAACGGCGCCACGCACTACCTGGAGCACCTGCTCTTCAAGGGCACCCAGCGCCGCTCCGCCCTGGACATCTCCTCCGCCCTCGACGCCGTCGGCGGCGAGATGAACGCGTTCACGGCGAAGGAGTACACGTGCTACTACGCACGCGTGCTCGACACCGACCTGCCGCTCGCCATCGACGTGGTCTGCGACATGCTCACGGGCTCCCTGATCCTCGAAGAGGACGTCAACGTCGAGCGCGGCGCGATCCTCGAAGAGATCGCGATGACCGAGGACGACCCGGGCGACTGCGTGCACGACCTGTTCGCGCACACCATGTTCGGCGACAACCCCCTCGGCCGCCCGGTCCTCGGCACGGTCGACACGGTCAACGCCCTCACCGCCGACCGCATCCGCCGCTTCTACAAGAAGCACTACGACCCGACCCACCTGGTCGTGGCGGCCGCGGGCAACATCGACCACAACAAGGTCGTACGACAGGTCCGCGCGGCCTTCGAGAAGGCGGGCGCCCTCAAGAACCCGGACGCCACGCCCATCGACCCGCGCGGCGGCAAGCGCAGCCTGCGCACCGCGGGCCGCGTCGAGCTGATCGGCCGCAAGACCGAACAGGCGCACGTCGTCCTCGGCATGCCCGGCCTCGCCCGCACGGACGAGCGCCGCTGGGCCCTGGGCGTGCTGAACACGGCGCTCGGCGGCGGCATGTCCTCCCGCCTGTTCCAGGAGGTCCGGGAGAAGCGCGGCCTGGCCTACAGCGTGTACTCGTACACGTCCGGCTTCGCCGACTGCGGCCTGTTCGGGGTGTACGCCGGCTGCCGGCCCTCCCAGGTGCACGACGTGCTGAAGATCTGCCGCGACGAACTCGACCACGTCGCCGAGCACGGCCTGTCCGACGACGAGATCGCCCGCGCGATCGGCCAGCTCCGCGGCTCCACGGTCCTGGGCCTTGAGGACACCGGCGCGCTGATGAACCGTATCGGCAAGAGCGAGCTGTGCTGGGGCGAGCAGATGTCGGTCGACGACATGCTGGCCCGGATAGCCTCGGTCACCCCGGACGACGTCCGCTCGGTGGCCCGGGACATCCTGGGACAGCGGCCCTCGCTGTCGGTGATCGGCCCGCTGAAGGACAAGCAGGCGTCCCGTCTGCACGAGGCCGTGGCCTAACCCCCGTCTGTCTTCGGTAAGCGTCTTTAAGGAAGCAAGAGATGAGCAAGCTGCGCGTGGCGGTCCTCGGTGCCAAGGGCCGGATCGGCTCCGAGGCGGTACGGGCGGTCGAGGCCGCCGAGGACATGGAGCTGGTGGCCGCCCTCGGCCGTGGCGACAAGCTGGAGACACTGGCCGAGACCGGCGCCCAGGTGGTCGTCGAACTCACCACGCCCGCCTCGGTGATGGACAACCTCGACTACTGCGTACGGCACGGCATCCACGCCGTCGTCGGTACGACGGGCTGGACCGACGAGCGCCTCGCGCAGCTCAGGGGCTGGCTGGCCGAGTCCCCGGAGACGGGCGTCCTCATCGCGCCCAACTTCTCCATCGGGGCCGTCCTGACCATGAAGTTCGCGCAGATCGCCGCGCCCTACTTCGAGTCGGTCGAGGTCGTCGAACTGCACCATCCGAAGAAGGTCGACGCCCCGAGCGGTACGGCCACGCGCACCGCTCAGCTCATCGCCGAGGCACGGCGCGCGGCGGGCACGGCACCGGCGCCGGACGCCACGGAGACGGCCCTGGAGGGCGCGCGCGGCGCGAACGTCGACGGGATCCCTGTCCACGCCGTCCGGCTGCGCGGTCTGCTGGCCCACCAGGAGGTCCTGCTCGGCGGCGAGGGCGAGACCCTCACCGTCCGCCACGACTCCCTGCACCACAGCAGCTTCATGCCGGGCATCCTTCTGGGCGCCCGCCGCGTGGTCACCACCCCGGGTCTCACGTTCGGCCTGGAAAACTTCCTGGACCTCGGCTGATGCGCGCCAAGCTGACCTACGCCATAACGGCAGCCGTCCTGGTCGTCTACTTCGTCCTGGTCGGCAGCCGTGGCGTGATGCTCATCCAGGCCGGCACGCTGCTCACCGTCACCTTCGGGGTGGCGGTGCTGATCCTGCCGGTGATCGGCCTGTGGTTCCTGTGGAAGAACACCCAGTTCGTCCGCAGGGCCAACCAGCTCGCCGCCGAACTCGACGCCGAGGGCGGCCTGCCCGTCGACGAGCTGAAGCGCACCCCCAGCGGCCGGATCGACCGTGACTCGGCCGACGAGGTCTTCGCCAAGCGCAAGGCCGAGACGGAGGCGGCTCCCGCCGACTGGCGCACCTGGTTCCGCCTGGCCGTCGCCTACCACGACGCCCGCGACACCCCGCGGGCAAGGAAGGCGATGCAGCGGGCGATCGCGCTACGGTTCGACAGCGCCGCGTAGAAAACCGCTGCGCGAGCGGCTCACTCATGCGAGAGGGGCCCGGTCCGAGTGCTCGGACCGGGCCCCTCTCGCATACGCCTCAGCTACGCCCGTGCTCCGCGGCCCACGCCTCGATCGTGTCCGCGGCCCGGTCGAAGGCTCCCGTCCGAGCCAGGAAGTCAGCGTTGTGCGTGGTGAGCAGCGGCGGCAGGTCGTCCACCGACCGGTCGACGCGGACGACGACCAGGGCCTGCCCCTGCACCGTGCGCGGCAGCCCGAGCCAGCGCACCGGCTGCTGCACCGTGCGCACCGCGGTGATCCGCTCCCACGGCGCCGTACGCGTGCGGAAGAAGCCCACATGGCGCAGCCCCTGCGGGTTCACCCAGACGCCCATGCGCAGCAGTCTCAGCGCGACGGCGATGACGAGCAGGGCGATGCCGAAGACGGCTCCGGCCGCGGACACCGTGCCGGTCAGCGCGATGATGACCGCCGCGAACAGCACGTAGGACGCGAGCAGCAGCAACAGCGCCGCCGCACCCACACGCCACGGCCCGGGGCGGTAGGGACGCCGCCAGCGGTCACGGTCGTCGAAGGGCAGCGCGACGTCGTCGGCTGCCTCGAAGGCGCGGTCGGCCGTCAGGAAGGGCAGGGGCACGGCGGATCCTCACTCAATCCATGCTTGGGCTGTGCCCGGTGAGGCTATCGACCTGTGTCCCGGCTCACCACCCTTGGGGGTCCATGGGGGTACCTCCCACGCCATTCGGGCGGTGGGGGAGAGTCAGCGCGGGGCTCAGCGCCCGTCGGACGCCTCGGACTGCTGAGTCTGCTGCGGTGTCCGGTCGAGTGACAGCGCCGGCATCCCGAGGACCAGGGAACCCACCAGCGCGGCCACCATGGTGAGACCCAGGAGCCAACGCCCGGCTATCTGCCCGGCGGAGGGCCTCTCCCGGGGCGGGGGAGCGACATCGCTGCGGAACCTGTCGGCCTCGGCGACGAAGGCGAACGGGACGGGCTCACGCCGACGGACCATCGGGGAGACGCTCCTCTCGAAGCTCGAATACATCACTGTTGTTGGTACAGACGCACGACTGCCACAAAAGGTGCCCTGATGCCCCAAATTGACGGAACGCGCGTACCTGCGTTCCCCGGCCGGGCACAGATGTACGGGCCCGTCGCGCGAAGTGTCCGTATTGCGGCATTTAGAGAAGTTCATCTAGCCTGATCAAACGGACCCGGCACTGCTTGAACCCCCGAGCAGGCAGTGCCGGGCTCCATCTTTGTCCTGACTTTTCCCGCACCCCGAGGGCAGACCCTGCCTTGAGCAACGAGTAGCGTGTAACCCATGGCTCCGACCTCCACTCCGCAGACCCCCTTCGGGCGGGTCCTCACCGCCATGGTCACGCCGTTCACGGCGGACGGCGCACTTGACCTCGACGGCGCGCAGCGGCTCGCCACGCACCTGGTGGACGCAGGCAACGACGGCCTGATCATCAACGGCACCACCGGCGAGTCCCCCACCACCAGTGACGCGGAGAAATCGGATCTCGTACGAGCCGTACTGGAAGCGGTCGGCGACCGGGCCCACGTCGTCGCCGGCGTCGGCACCAACGACACCCACCACAGCATCGAGCTCGCCCGCGAGGCCGAGCGGATCGGCGCGCACGGCCTCCTGGTCGTGACGCCGTACTACAACAAGCCCCCGCAGGAGGGCCTGTACCAGCACTTCAAGGCCGTCGCCGACACGACCGGCCTGCCGGTCATGCTCTACGACATCCCCGGCCGCAGCGGCGTCCCGATCAGCACCGAGACGCTCGTCCGCCTCGCCGACCACCCCCGGATCGTCGCCAACAAGGACGCCAAGGGCGACCTCGGCCGCGCGAGCTGGGCCATCGCCCGCTCCGGCCTCGCCTGGTACTCCGGCGACGACATGCTGAACCTGCCGCTGCTCTCCGTGGGCGCGGTCGGCTTCGTCTCCGTCGTCGGCCATGTCGTCACCCCTGAGCTGCGCGCCCTGGTCGAGGCGTACACCAGCGGTGACGTCCACAAGGCGACCGAGATCCACCAGAAGCTGCTCCCGGTCTACACGGGCATGTTCCGCACCCAGGGCGTCATGACCACCAAGGCCGCGCTCACCCTCCAGGGCCTGCCCGCCGGACCCCTGCGCGCCCCCATGGTCGAGTGCTCGCCCGAAGAGATCGAACAGCTCAAGATCGATCTTGCCGCAGGCGGGGTACAGCTCTAGCAACAGACTTCGCGCGCACGGCCGCGCACCTGACTTCACAACTGAATACGCAGGCCACCGGTGCCTGCATCACAACGACAACTGCTTCTGCACGAACGTCACGCGCGCCACGTGCCCTACCGGTACGTGGCGCGTGTGGTTGAGGAGAGTCTTTTGAGTCATCCGCATCCTGAACTCGGCCCGCCCCCGCCGCTCCCCGAAGGCGGTCTGCGGGTCACCCCGCTCGGCGGCCTCGGCGAAATCGGCCGAAACATGACCGTCTTCGAATACGGCGGCCGCCTGTTGATCGTCGACTGCGGAGTGCTCTTCCCCGAGGAGGAGCAGCCCGGAATCGACCTGATCCTGCCGGACTTCTCGTCCATCAGGGACCGCCTCGACGACATCGAGGGCATCGTCCTCACGCACGGTCACGAGGACCACATCGGCGGCGTCCCGTTCCTGCTCCGCGAGAAGCCGGACATCCCGCTGATCGGCTCCAAGCTGACCCTCGCGCTCATCGAGGCGAAGCTCCAGGAGCACCGCATCCGCCCGTACACCCTTGAGGTGGCGGAGGGGAACCGCGAGCGCATCGGGCCCTTCGACTGTGAGTTCGTCGCGGTCAACCACTCCATCCCCGACGCCCTGGCCGTCGCCATCCGCACCCCCGCGGGCATGGCGGTCCACACGGGTGACTTCAAGATGGACCAGCTCCCGCTGGACAACCGGCTGACCGACCTCCACGCGTTCGCACGCCTGAGCGAGGAAGGCATCGACCTCCTCCTCAGCGACTCCACGAACGCCGAGGTCCCCGGCTTCACCCCGCACGAGCGGGACATCTCCAACGTCCTGCGCCAGGTCTTCGCCGGTGCCCGCAAGCGGATCATCGTGGCGAGCTTCGCCAGCCACGTCCACCGCATCCAGCAGATCCTGGACGCGGCGCACGAGTACGGCCGCCGGGTCGCCTTCGTCGGCCGCTCGATGGTCCGCAACATGGGCATCGCCCGCGACCTCGGCTACCTGAAGGTCCCGCCGGGCCTGGTCGTCGACGTAAAGACGCTGGACGACCTGCCGGACAGCGAGATCGTGCTCGTCTGCACGGGCTCGCAGGGTGAACCGATGGCCGCGCTGTCGCGCATGGCCAACCGGGACCACCAGATCCGCATCGTCGAGGGCGACACCGTGATCCTGGCGTCGTCGCTGATCCCCGGCAACGAGAACGCGGTCTACCGCGTGATCAACGGCCTGACCCGCTGGGGCGCGAACGTCGTCCACAAGGGCAACGCCAAGGTCCATGTCTCGGGCCACGCCTCGGCCGGCGAGCTGCTGTACTTCTACAACATCTGCCGCCCGAAGAACCTGATGCCGGTCCACGGCGAATGGCGCCACCTGCGGGCCAACGCCGAGCTGGGCGCTATGACCGGCGTCCCGCACGACCGGATCGTCATCGCCGAGGACGGCGTGGCCGTCGACCTCATCGAGGGCAAGGCCAAGATCTCCGGCAAGGTCCAGGCCGGCTATGTGTACGTCGACGGCCTCTCCGTCGGCGATGTGGGCGAGCCGGCCCTCAAGGACCGCAAGATCCTCGGCGACGAGGGCATCATCTCGGTCTTCGTGGTCGTGGACGCGTCCACCGGCAAGATCACGGGCGGCCCGCACATCCAGGCCCGCGGCTCCGGCATCGAGGACTCCGCGTTCGGCGACGTGATCCCGAGGATCACTGAGGTGCTGGAGCGGTCGGCCCAGGACGGGGTAGTCGAGCCCCACCAGCTCCAGCAGCTGGTCCGCCGCACGCTCGGCAAGTGGGTCTCGGACACCTATCGCCGCAGGCCGATGATCCTCCCGGTGGTGGTGGAGGTCTGACGGTCCGTCGGCCCTCGTACGCGTGAACCCGGAGCGGGGCGCCTCGATTTGCATCGAGGCGCCCCGCTCCAGTACGTTTACGGCTCCGCCTGAACGGGAACCCGGTCGCCTCGTGCGCCGGAACCAGTCCCCGAACGGGGCGGGAAATCCGACTCAGAACTTCTGATAAAGTCGGAACTGCCGGAAAGGGAAACGCGAAAGCGAGAACCTGGAAAGCACCGAGGAAATCGGATCGAGAAAAGATCTGATAGAGTCGGAAACGCAAGACCGAAGG
>NZ_JBFBLP010000026.1:0-109200 GCF_040686775.1 Streptomyces sp. NPDC079141
ACGCGGTGCCGCCTGGTCGCTGCGCCGCCCCCGTGCCCCCGCGCCGCCGCGGTCCCCGGTCATCGACCCGCCCCTCCAGCGGGGGGGGCCCGCCGGCTGCCGTAGGGGCTCGGGGTCAGAAGATCCGCCTGCCCTTGGCGAACTCCTTCACGGCCTCGACGCCGAAGCCGAACAGCAGCCGTCGCACCTCCGGAGTTCCCTCGCGCAGCGCCCACCACATGGTCTTGGCCAGGACCTTGGAGGTGGGATTGATGAAGCGCTGTCCGCGCGCGTCCCAGCCGTAGTAGCGGGGGACCCACGGGGCCGCGGCCATGTGGTCGTAGAGCACGTCCGCGGCCTGCGTACCGGTGACGCGCCCGGCCTCGAAGGCCGCGCACTGCTCGACCATCTCGTCGAAGAGCTCGCCGTAGCCGGGGTGGTCGGACCAGTGCAGCCCCGGATTCTCCACGTCCTCCAGCTCCAGGAGGTGCCGCTCGTCGCCTTCGTCCCGCCAGCGGCGGAAGGCCTCGTGAGCGCGGAAGGTGCCCGCGTTGGAGCCCCAGGCCCAGATCCGGAAGACCGCCGACCACAGGTCGTAGTCCTCGAAGGAGATGAAGGAGGCGTTGACGAGGCTGTCGTTGCCGTCTAGCAGGGCCTGCTGGCAGCGGTCGACGGCCTTGAAGCGGGCCGCGGAGAAGTCGTCGTCGGCGACCGCCCGCAGCAGACGCCAGGCGAGCTGGTTCACCGTCTCGCAGGTGTTGGACATGCCGCGGGAGTAGAGCGGGTCGATGAATCCGGCGGCGTGTCCGAGCAGCACCCAGCGGTCGCCGACGGTCTGCGTGGAGGAGTACTGGAGCCGGCCGGTGCGCACCCATTCCCGCGTCGGGCGCATCCCCTCGAACTGCCGGGCGACGTCGGGGAAGCGCCGGACGTGGTACCAGAACTCCTCCTCCGGCGTCAGGCTCTCGTCCACGGGGTAGCGGCGGGGGTCGAGGGTGAGCCCGACGCTGCACATCGGGTTGCGGGAGGAGGGGTCGTTGTCGAAGGGGATGACCCACCACCAGCCGCGCTCGAAGAGGTGGTGGACGGTGCCCTCGTACCAGGGGACCGGCGGGCGGTCCGCGGCCGGCCGGTCGAACACGTCGTCGGTGCGGGGCATGTCGACGACGTGGTTCCAGATGGACCGGGAGTGGTGCTGGAACCGGCACGGCGTCTCACGCAGGCCGAACTTCTCGGCGATCGGCGAGCGGTATCCGCTGGCGTCGACCACGTAGCGGGCCCGGAACTCCTCCCCGCCCTCGGCTACCACGGTCACCCCGGCGTCGTCGAAGTTCACCTCGGCGACCGAGACGTTCTGCCGGGCCCGGCAGCCGTAGGAGACGGCCGTACGGAACAGGTAGGAGTCGACGTCCTGCCGGTAGAAGTGGGCGGTGGGGTAGATGAGTTTGGTGAAGTTGTACATGGTGAGCTGGGCCGGGTCCTGCGGCTTGCCCTCCTGGTGCTGGAGGAAGCCGAAGTGGTTCTTGACCCCGTGCCACGGTCCGACGATGCGCTGGCATCCTTCGAAGGAGGACAGGGTCTGGAGTTCGGGCACTCCGTACCGGGCCGCCATCGTGCGCAGGGATACCAGGGTGTTGGGGATGGTCGACTCGCCGATGGCGAACTTCGGGTGCTCCTTGTGGTCCAGGAGCAGCACCTTCACCCCGTTGCGGGCCAGGATGGCCCCCAGCATCGAACCGGACAGGCCGGAACCGATGATGACCACGTCGTACGTGGTCCGTGCGTCTGCCACTGCTGTGTCCATGACGTCCCTCTGTTCCTACTCCGGCGCGGGGACTCGGAAGCGCCTGCCCACCAGGGGCAGACCGGCAGCGAGGTTCCGCAGTTCCTCGGCGAACTCGAACTCTCCCTTGGCGAACCGCGTCCGCACGAAGGGGAGGAGTCCGTCGCGGGTGAGCTGCCCGATGTCCTCGGGCGCGGTGCTCCTGGTCCAGCGCAGGGTGAGCGGGACCTTGTGGGGCGGCGGGTCGATGTACCGCATCTCCGGGTCACCGAGTCCGAACACCGGGGGGACGAAGTCCGCCTTGGCGAGCAGTTCCCTCAGTTCGGCGACCACCTCGGCGGGGCCGGCGTCACCGGCCTCGACGGCCTGGAAGCGCTCGTTGGCGTGCTGGAGGAAGCGCAGCGCCGACCGGTACGGGCCGTCCTGCGGCAGCTTCCTCCCCTGCCACCAGGGATTGTCCACGGGGGCGAGGTGCGCCGGGTCGCGGTGCGTGCGGTATTTCGTGTAGGCGCTGTTGATCTCGTAGTGCGAGAGGATCTGCCAGACGCACCACATGCGGTAGGCGACGTCCCAGAGGTCGAAGTCGCCGAAGGCGAGGTAGGAATTGGCGCAGACGTCGTCGGTGAAGTCGAGCAGGCCCTGTTCGAGTTCCGCCACGTCACTGAACCGCTTCGGGGAGAAGTCGTCCTCGCGTACCGCTTCGATCAGGCGGCCGAGGAGCACCTGGGTGCTCTCCAGGCCCGTGGAGAGGCCCCCGGAGAACAGCAGGTCCACCACGCCGGCCGCCTGGCCCACCAGGGACCAGCGCTCGCCCGAGGAGCGGCTGACCGAGCGCTGCCGGCGCTCGGTGCGGTGCCAGTCCCTGACCGGGCTCGCCGCGGCGAACTGCCGGGCGAGGTCGGGGTAGCGCGAGACCACCCGGTGGAACTCCTCCTCGGGCGAGCACTCGGCGGCCGGGTGCTTGCGCGGGTCCAGGTGGAGTGCGACGCCGCAGACCTGGTTGGTGGCCCTGAGGTGGTTGTCGAAGGGGATCACCGAGAGCCAGCCGCCGTCGAAGACGTGGGTGAGGGTGCCCTCGTGGAAGCGTCCCGGGTTCTGGTAGGCGGCCTTCGGTACGGCGTCGTCGAAGGGGGTCACGCCGACCATGTGGGTGTCCAGGGTGCGCGAGTGGGTGCGGAACCTGGCCGGGGACTCCTCGACCCCCAGCCGCCGGGCCCAGTCCTGCCGCTCGTCCTCCGTGACCACCAGGTATTTCGCCCGCAGGGGGGCCTCGCCCTCCCGGAGCACGGTGATCCCGTCCGGGTCGGTCGCCACTGAGGTGATCCGCTGCTGCTGGCGTACCTCCGCCCCGTACCGGGCGGCGAGTGTCAGCAGCCAGTTGTCCACGTCCTGCCGGAAGTAGTGGTTCTGCGTGAAGCCGATGGGGGGAGGTACGACCATGTGCACCTCGCGGGGGTTCTGCGGGGCGTCCGGCCGGTGGTGGACGAAGCTGATGTTCCGCTTGACCCCGCCGCTGGTGCACACCTTGGAGTGCGTCCCCTCGAAGGAGGCGAGGTACTTGATTTCCGGCACCCGGTAGCGCTCGCCGATGAGGCGCAGCGTCATCTGCGTCGTGAAGGTGGTGGTCTCGCCGAGGCGGGTCCTGGGATGCCCGCCCTCCTCCAGGAGCATGACCCGGACCCCGTTGCGGGCCAGGCAGGCCGCGATGATGCCCCCCTCCAGGCCGGCCCCGACCACGACAACATCGAACGCATGCTTTTCGGCCAACTGTTCGTGCTCTGAAGTCTCTTGTTCTACCTGTTTCCCCTTGCGTTCTCCTGTGGGCATCCTTGTCCCACCTTCCTCTTTTGCCGTTTCGTGGAATTCGTCCGCAGAAAGCGCCTGCAGAGAATTCCGGCCAAGTTAGGGCCAGGCGGTGGAGCCACACTCGCCCACCGGTCGCGTGCGGGCACACGACGACCGCCCCCGAACCGGAGTTCGGGGGCGGTCGCGTGGAGGGGCCGGGGGGTCAGCCCAGGTGGGCCATCCCGGAGCCGTGCCCGGCCTCACCGGGCTCCGGCTTGGGCGTGTTCATCAGCGCGGCCAGGACCACCGCGCCACAGGCCATGATCGCCCCCGCCCAGGTGAAGGCGGTGGTGAAGCCCTCGACCATCGCCGCCTTCTCCAGCAGGCCCGGGTTCTCCGCGCCCGCCGCGTGCTCGGTGATGTACTCCGCCGCCGCGTCCGCGGCCAGCGTGCTGAGCAGCGCCGTACCGATCGAACCGCCGATCTGCTGGGCGGTGTTGACGCTGCCGGAGGCGACGCCGGCGTCCTCGTCGGCGACCTTGTAGGTGCCGTAGTTGACGGCCGGTGCGATCAGCAGGCCCATGCCCAGGCCCAGGACGAACAGGGCGGGCATCACCATGCCCCAGTAGGAGGAGTCGGCTTCCAGCATGGCCATCCAGAACAGCGCGGAGGCCGCGATGAGCATGCCGGGCACCATGATGGCGCGCGGCGGGGCCTTGGGGAGGATCTTGGGCGACAGACCGCCGGCCATCATGCCGACGCCGACCGGCATCGGCAGGAAGGCCAGACCGGTCTCCACCGGCGTGTACCCCTTGACCAGCTGGAGGTAGAAGGTGAGGAAGAACAGCGCGCCGAGCATGGCGACCATGCCGACGGCCATGGCGAGGTAGGCGCTGCCCCGGGTGCGGTCGGCGATCACCCGCAGCGGCACCAGCGGGTGGGCGGAGCGTGCCTCCACCGCGAGGAACGCCGACAGCAGCACGATTCCGGTGATGAAGAGGCCGACCACCAGGCCGGAGCCCCAGCCCTCGGACTCCGCCTCGCTGCACGCGTACACGATCGCAACGAGCCCGCTGGTGACCAGCAGGACACCGGGGATGTCGAAGCGGGCGCGCACCGCGGCGCGCTGCTCGGGACCGAGGTAGAGGACGCCGAACGCGGCGAGCACCGCGATGGGCGCGTTGACGTACATGCACCAGCGCCAGTCGAGGTACTCGGTGAGGATGCCACCGAGCAGCAGACCGATGACGGCGCCGCTGGCCACGATGGAGCCGAAGATGCTGAACGCCTTCGCCCGTTCCTTCTGGTCGGTGAAGTTCACCGAGATCAGGGAGAGCGCGGTGGGGGCCAGCAGGGCGCCGAAGACACCCTGCAGGGCGCGCGCGGTGAGCAGCAGTTCGATGTTGCCGGCCGCACCGCCGAGGCAGGAGGCGGCCGCGAAACCGGCCAGGGCGATCAGGAAGGCCCGCTTGCGGCCGGTGTAGTCGGCGATACGACCGCCCAGCAGCAGGAGGCTGCCGAAGGCGAGGGTGTACGAGGTGACGACCCACTGCCGGTTGTCGTTCGAGAACGCCAGGTCGGCCTGCATCTCCGGCAGTGCGATGTTCACGATCGTGATGTCGAGAACCACCATCAGCTGCGCCAGGCAGATGAAGACGAGGGCCGTCCACCGCTTGGGGTTCGCTAACGGGGCCGCTCCGACGGCGGTACCGCCGGGGACCCGGTCTTCGGATGTGGTCATGGGGGGAGATGCCTTTCTCCGTTGTGTTCCGCAGCCTTGCGGATCGGACCTATGGCTGGGCCGTCGGCTCGGCGCCGCAAGGGGCGGAGCGTCACCACGGCATGAATTCACCCGGTGATGGATTCATCCTGCCATGAATTATTCTCCCCGCGTGACGGTGCGGGCAAGTAGCCAGTTCGCACCATCCAGTCGAAGTACAGCGAAAGGAGCGCTCCGTCCAGCGGAGGACAAGCGATGCCCGAGCCGGTCAGTGCGTCGAGCGTGTGCGTGGCGTCGTAGTCGATGGCCTCCTCGCCGCCGACCACGAACTCCTCGACCACCCCCATGACCGGGTGCAACTCGTTGTCGTTGACGGCGAACGAGTCCTGCAGCCCCCGCCACCACTGCTCCACCGGCACCGTGCGGAAGTCCCACCCGTGCCGCTCCATCGCCGACAGCAGCTCCTTGAAGGCCGCCTTGCGCCGGTTGACCAGGTGGTACGTCAGTCCGAATTCGTGCGGCCGGCGGGAGATGCGCACCAGGGCCGAGGTGACGTAGTCGACCGGGGTCATCTCGATCTCCAGATCGAGGTCGGGCGCCATTCCCAGCTGCACACAGCCCTTGATCACCCGGGTGGTGAAGTGGGTGGTCAGACAGGCTCCGGTGCGCGAGTCGCCGAGCACCCGGCCGGGCCGGTGCACATCGACCGGAATCCCGCGCTCCTGCGCCTGGCGGACCAGCAGCTCGGCCGCCCACTTCGTCTGGACGTAGCCGGTCACCAGCTTGCCCGAGCCGAGGATGTCGTCGTCCTCGGCGATCACGGTCCGCCCGTCGGCCGGGATGCCCCAGATGCCGTACGTCGACACGTACGACACCGGCGTCTGCCGCCGGCCCTGGCAGGCGAGCCTGAGGATCTCCTCGGTGCCGGTCAGGTTGGCGGGGCGCAGCTGCTCGTAGGTGTAGGAGAAGTTCACCCAGGCGCCGTTGTGGTAGATCGCGTCCAGGCTGTCGGCGAGCCGGCCGAACTCCCGTTCCTCCAGGCCCAGTAGCGGCTTGCCCAGGTCACCGGGGACGACCGTGATCCGCTCCTCGGCTCCTTCGCGCCAGGGCAGGTACTGCTCCAGGTTCTGCCGGATCCGGGCCAGGCCCGACTCCGGTGCGTCACAGCGGACCAGGCAGTGCACGGTGGCCTCGGTGGTGGCCAGCAGCTCGTCCAGGAGGTAGGCGCCGAGGAAGCCGGTGGCGCCGGTGAGCAGGACGTTCCGCGGGTCGGTGTAGCCCTCGCCGACGGGGCCGGCCGGCACGATCGCCGGGTCGAGGGCGACGTCGGCGGCGATCAGCGCCGGCTCCGTCCAGTCCGCGGCCGGCTGCGCCGCGGCCTCGCCCTCGCCGCCCAGCTCCGTGTCGAGCAGCCGTACCCAGTCCTCCAGCGCGGTCCGCTCGAAGAACTGGCCCGGCCGCACGCTCAGGCCCAGATCGCCCTTGCAGCGCTTGACGACCTCCATGACCATCAGCGAGTCCAGGCCGTGCGACATCACGTCGGCCTCCGGCAGCACCGACTCCGGCGGCACCGCCAGCACCTCGCCCAGCACCTGCTGGAGATAGCCGGTCAGCACCGTCGTACGCCCGGCCGCGTCGGCCCCCTCCAGGGCCTGGAGCACCGCCGTCGACGTGCCGCCGCCGGTGCCCTCGTCGATCTCCACGGTGCGCAGCACCGGCCGGTCGGCGCGGGCCTCCATCACCGGCTTGTAGACCGACCAGTCGGCGGCGCACACCACGGCCTGCGGGGCGTCGCCCGCCAGCAGGGCGTCCAGCAGCCGCAGGCACTGCGGCGCGGACAGCGTGCGCAGACCGGTGGAGGTCAGGAACTCCAGCACGTCCGCGCCGAACAGGTTGGACGCCAGCTCCCACGGGCCCCAGCTGACGGTCAGCGCCGTCAGCCCCTGGGCGTGCCGGTACTCGGCGAGCGCGTCGAGGAAGGAGTTGCCGGCCGCGTAGCTGGTCAGGTGCTGCGAGCCCCAGGTGGCGGCGATCGAGGAGAAGCCCAGGAAGAAGTCGAGCTCCAGGCCCTCGGTCAGCTGGTGCAGCAGCCAGCCGCCGACGACCTTGGGCCGCCACACCGCGTCGTAGTCCGCCGGGTCCGACACCGGGATGTCCCGCAGGAACTGCGGTACGGAGGTGCCGGCCGCGTGCACCACTCCGCGCAGCGGCAGCAGGCCGCTCGCCAGGCCCTGGATCACCGGCAGCATGTCCTCGACGTCGCAGACGTCGGCCGCGACCACGTCGACCGAGACGCCGGTCGCCTCCAGCGCCGCGACGAAGTCGACGCGCTCCCGGACGGACGGGCTCAGGCTGGGGTCGGCCCACTTGCTGCGGTGCGGCAGCGGCGTCCGGCCGAGCAGCACCAGCTTGCCCGCGCCGTGCTCGGCCAGGCGCCGGGCCAGGCTCTGCCCGATGCCGCCGAACGCGCCGGTGATCAGGTAGGTGCCCGACTTGTCGACCGGGGGCCGGCGGCGCAGCTCCTCGGCGGTGTGCGAGAACTTCACCAGGCGGGCGACCCGGCGGGTGCCGCCGCGCAGCGCCTGCTGGTCCTCGGCGGCGGTGTCGGCGAGCGCCGCGGCCAGCGACCCGCCCTCGTCCACGTCGTCGGCCTCCGGGTCGAGGTCGACGGCACCGGCCCAGTGCTCGGGGTGCTCCAGCGCGACGACCCGGCCAAGACCCCACAGCGTGCCGGCGAACGGAGCGGTGACGCCCTGCTCGGCCAGCGCGGGCACCGCGCCCCGGGTCACCAGGCTGAGCCCGGTCCGGGTGCAGGCCGAGCGGGCGGTCAGGCCCTGCACGACGGCCACGGCGGCCAGTTCGGCGCGGTCCCGGAAGACGGTGAGCGACTCCGCGTCGGCGGCGTCCGGCCGCGGCGCGTCCAGGCCGGTCAGCAGCACCACCCGGTGCGGCGCGACGCCGTCGGGCAGGTCCGCCAGCCAGTCGTCCAGGTCGACGCCGCCGGACTCCTCGATCCGGCAGTGCGCACCGCGGGCGCGCAGCGCGGCCGCCAGTCGGCGCGCGGTGCCGGTGCGGTCGGGGATGAGCAGCCAGCCCTGCCCGGACAGGTCCGGGGCGGTGGCGGCCGGGTCGGCCTCCTGCCATTCGAGCCGGGTCAGCAGCTCGTCCGGGTGGCGCCAGGGCGCCGGTTCCGTGGCCGGCGTCGACTGCTCGGTGGAAACCGTCAGTTCGCGTATGCCGCCGAGGTAGGAGCCGTCCTCGGCGAACAGGTCGACGCCGCCGGTGACCTTGCCGGGCTCGCTGTGCTGGGCGATCGCGCGGACGTACCGCGCCCGTTCCAGCGACTCGACGGTGGCCTCGGCCATCCGGCGCGCGTAGCCCGCCTCTCCTATGCCGGCGTCCCAGGTGAGGGCCGCGACGGCCGCGTCGAGCACATGCACGGCGTGGTCGGCGGTGCCGCTGTCGTCCGGGCTGAGCGCCACCAGGACGCCCTCGTCGCCGCGGTGCGCGGAGACGACCGCGCCGATCAGCGAGGAGGACAACGAGGCGGTCTCGTAGTGGAGTTCGTCGTTGTACTCGTGCCCGGCGAGAGTCGGGGCGCTGCGCGGGTGCCGCGACCGGGTGCCGGGCCTGCGCCGCAGCACTCCACGGGCGTGCCAGGTCCACGGGGCGCCCGCGGCCTCCTCGGCCGGGGACTGGGTGTGCAGTTCGACGATCGCGCAGCCGTCGTCGTCACTGGTGACGGTGATGTGCAGGATGCGGCCCTCCCGGTTCATCGGGATGCGCCGCTCCACGTCGAGGTCCTCGACGTAGGTCCACCGTCCGCCCAGCGCGTCCGAGGCCGCGGCGCGGGCCGCCCGGCTCAGCGAGCCGACCGGCAGGAAGCGGAAGCCGTCGGAGCCGGTGCGGGCGTAGGTGTCCCAGTCGGGCGAGTCCAGCTGCAGCTCGTAGGTGGGCACGGCACTGCGCAGCCGCGTCCCGGCCTGCGGCACCGCGGTGCCGACGGACGGGCGCGCGGCCTCCTGCCGCGGCGCGTACCAGTACCGGTCGCCGTGCCACGGGGTGACCGGCAGGGCCACGCGCCGGGGTGTGCGGCCGGAAGCCGAGTGCACCGCCGTCCAGTCCACGGTCTCGCCGCGCAGGTGCAGCAGACCCAGCGCCCGCTGGACGGCGGTGCGGTCCTCGGGTGCCCCTGCCCTCGGCTTGTACAGGGACGGCACGTAGCGGCAGTCCCCGTCCAGGCCGGTGCGTTCCCCGATGCCGCTGAGCACCGGGGCGGGGCCGATCTCCAGGAAGGTTCGGGCGCCCTCGGCGTGCAGGGCGGTGAGGCCGTCGTGGAAGCGCACGGTGCCGGCCGCGTGCCGCACCCAGTACTCCGGTCCGCTGTCCTCGGCGGTCCAGGGGCGGCCGGTGTGGTCGGAGATCAGCGGCAGGGTCGGCATGCGGTAGGTCAGCGACTCGGCGACCTCGCGGAAGTCCGCCAGCATCGGCACCAGCAGCGGGGAGTGGAAGGCGTGGCTCACGGTCAGCCGGGTGGTGCGCATGCCGCGCCGCTCCAGGGCCGTGCGCACCGCGTCCACGTCGGCGGCGACGCCCGAGATCACCACGCTGGAGGGGCCGTTGACCCCGGCCAGCGAGACGGTGTCGCGGTAGCCGGCGATCGCCGCACGGGCCGTGGCCTCGTCGCAGTCCAGGGCGGCCATCGCACCGCCGGCCGGCAGCGCGGCCATCAGGGCGGCGCGGGCCGCGACCAGCCGTACCGCGTCCGGCAGGTCGAAGACGCCCGCGACGCAGGCGGCGACGATGCCGCCGATGCTGTGGCCGAGCAGCCCGCTGGGCTTCAGGCCCCACGACTGCCACATGCGCGCGAGCCCGTACTCGACGGCGAACAGGGCCGGCTGCGTGTAGCGGGTGTCGTCGACGGGTGAGTCCCCGCCGGCCTCCGGCCACACCACGGAGGCCAGCGGGCGATCGAGGTGCTCGTCGAAGAGCGCCGCGGCCTCGTCGAACGGCGCGCGGAAGGCGGGCTCGTCGGCCAGCCCGTGCGCCATCCCGGCGTACTGGGAGCCCTGGCCGGTGAACAGCCACGCCGTCTTGCGGTGCTTGTGCACGGGCAGTTCGGCGGTGACCGCGCCCGAGGCCCGCTCGCCGCGCGCGAACGCCTCCAGCGTGTCGGCGAGTTCACCGGCGGTGGCACCGGTGACGGCGAGTCCGTGCCGCTGCCGGGACCGGCCGACCTGGCTGGTCCAGCACACGTCGGCGAGCGCGTCGGTGGAGTCGCGCAGATGACCGCCGTACCGCCCGGCCAGCTCGGCGAGCCCCTCCAGGGAGTTCGCGGACAGCGTCAGCACCCCGGGCCGCCCGGCGTCCGCCTCGGACGCCGTCGGCCGCGGTACGGCGCTGATGACGGCGTGGGCGTTGGTGCCGCTCGCGCCGAAGCTGCTGATGCCGCCGATGCGGGGCCGCTCGCCGGTGCCGCCCCAGGGGCCGCCGTCCTTGGTGACCTCGATGTGCAGCTTGCCCCAGTCGACGTTCGGGTTGGGGTCGTTGAAGTGCAGGTGCGGCGGGAACTCGCCGTGCTGGAGGGCGAGGACCAGCTTCAGGACGCCCGCGATGCCGGCCGCCGACTCCAGGTGACCGATGTTGGTCTTGATCGAGCCGACCTTCAGCGGGTTGCCCGCGGGCCGGTTCCTGCCGATCACGGCCTCCAGGGCGCGCAGCTCGATCGGGTCGCCGAGCGCGGTGCCGGTGCCGTGCGCCTCCACGTAGTCCACGTCGCCGGGGGCGATGCCCGCCTGCTCCAGGGCGCCCCGGATGACGCCCTGCTGGGCGGCCGGGTTGGGCACGGTCAGACCACTGCTGCGGCCGTCGTGGTTGACGGCGGAGCCGCGCACCAGCGCCAGCACCGGGTCGCCGTCGCGCTGTGCGTCGGACCAGCGCTTGAGGACGACGACACCGGCGCCCTCGCCGCGCACATAGCCGTTGGCGCTCGCGTCGAAGGTCTTGCAGCGGCCGTCCGGGGAGAGCCCGCCGAACTTGCTCATCATCACGAAGCCGTACGGCGCGAGCATCAGGTTCACGCCGCCCGCGAGCGCCATGTCGCACTCGCCGGTGCGCAGGTCCTGGCAGGCCTCGTGCAGCGCGACCAGGGAGGAGGAGCAGGTCGTGTCGACGACCTTGCTCGGTCCCATCAGGCCGAGGGTGTAGGAGATCCGGCCGGCGACGAAGCTGGGCTCGCCGACGAGCTGATAGGCGTCGACGTCCCGGATGTCGCCCTCGCTCTGCCTGAGCCGGGCGTAGTCGGTGGTGGAGACACCGAAGTAGACGCCGGTGGGGCTGCCGGTGAGCCGGTCCGGCGCGTAGCCGGCCCGCTCCAGCGCCTCCCAGGCCACCTCCAGCACGAGCCGCTGCTGCGGGTCCATGCCGACGGCTTCCCGCGGCGAGATGCCGAACACGCCGGGCTCGAACAGGTCCACGCGCTCGTCGAGGAAGCCGCCCTGCGTGACATACGCCTTGCCGGGCTGGTCGGGGTCGTCGTCGAAGACCGCCTTCGCGTCGCCGCGCTCCGCCGGGAACTCCCGGATGGTGTCGGTGCCGTCGACCAGCATCCGCCACAGCGACTCGGGTCCGTCGGCGCCGCCCGGCAGCCGGCAGCCGACGCCGATGACGGCGATCGGCTCGTCCAGGGTCCGGCTGCGGGTCTTCGTCAGCTGGCTCTGGAGCTTTTCGATGGTGCGGACGGCGTCGACGAGTTTGGCCCGGTAGTCCGGGGTCGTCATGGTCAGTCTCCCTCGGTCAACAGGGCTTCGGACGACGCCAGGGCGCCGTCGAGACGGCTCAGCAGGGCGTCGTCGTCGAGGTCTTCGAGGTCCTCGGCCGGCTCTTCCGGCTCGACGGCCTCGGCCGGTTCGGCCAGTTCCTGCGGTTCGTTCAGCACCTCGTCGACGACGAAGCGCGCGAAGGAAGCGACGTTGGGGCACTCGAACACAACCGTGCCCGGCAGTTCGACGCCCAGCTCCCGCTCGGCCCGCTGCTTGAGGTCCTGCGAGAGGACCGAGTCCATGCCGAGGTCGAAGAAGCCCTGGTCGGGCGCGACATCGGCGTCCTCGCCCAGCACCTGGGCGACGAGGGTGAGCAGCAGGTCGACCAGCCGTTCCTCACGGCGGTCCGGCGGCAACTGGAGCAGTTCGGCCGCGAGCGCACCGGTGGGCTCCGCCGCCACGGCCTCGGCGACGGCGGGCTGCTCCGGCTCCTGCCGGGGCTCCACGGAGTACGGGGTGTCCACCCAGTAGGCCTTGCGCTGCCACGGGTAGGCGGGCAGCGGCACCGGGCGGCGCGGGCCGGGCACCAGCCGGTCCCAGTCGACGGCGACGCCGTTGGCGTGCAGTCCGCCGGCCAGCTCCAGCAGTTCGACCGGGCCGATGTAGGCCTTCTCGACGCCACTGGGCTGGCGCTTGCGCGGCGCGGTCAGCTGCGCCGGGGCAAGCTCCCCGGGCTCCGCCGCCGCGTCCAGGGCGGCGCCGAGCATGCGGATCGCGCGGCTTCCGGTGCCGATGTCGAGCAGCACGTCCAGGCCTGCCGCGGCGACCTCGCCGGCCAGCGAGGCCCAGCCGTCGGCGGCCGAGTGACGGGGCAGTTCGGCCTCGTCGGTCGACGCCGGGACGGGCACGCCGGCCGCGAGCAGCCGGACCGCGTTGACGAGCGTGAGGTCGCCCGCGACCACGGCGGCCGCGTACTCGCCGATGTCCCAGCCGACGACCGCGTCCGGCTGTACGCCGAGCGCCCGCCACAGGGCGGTGGTGGCCAGCTGGCCGGCGAACACCTCGCCCGCGTGCTCCACACTGCCCGCGTGCACCGGGCCCTCGGGTTCCCCGAGCTCCTCGCGCAGGGCGGCGCGCGCCTCGGCCAGCACGGCCCGGTAGGCCTCCGCGCCCGCCGGGTCGCCGGCCAGGACTTCCTCGGCCGGGGTCAGGTCGGCGGGGGTGCGGCCGTAGACGAACATCACCGTCGCCTCGTCGCGGGCCTTCACCGGGCGGGCCCGGTCCAGCGCGCGGACGAGTTCGTCGCGGGTGCGGCCGACGGCGGTGACGCGGTGCGCGAGGTGGGCGCGGCGGGCGCCGGAGGTCCAGCACAGGTCGGCGAGTTCACTCTCGTCGGCCGCGAGGATCCGCCCGCGCATCCGCTGCACGGCGGCGGTCAGCGCGTCCGGCGTCGCCGCCGACACGGTGAGCACACAGGGCCGTGCGGGCCGGCCGGCCGGCGGTGCCGGCTGCTCCGGGGCCTCCTGGACCAGGACATGGGCGTTGGTGCCGGTGAAGCCGAACGCGCTGATGCCCGCGATCCGGGGCCGTTCACCGCGCGGCCACGGCACGGGTTCCCCGGCCACGTCCAACGGCAGCCGGTCCCAGTCGAGTTGGCGGGTCGGCGTGGTCAGGTGCAGCTGGGCGGGGATGCTCTGCCGGCCGAGCGCCAGCACCGTCTTGATCAGGCCGGTGACCCCGGCCGCGGCCTCCAGATGGCCGACGTTGGTCTTGACCGACCCCACGACGAGCGGCTGGTCGGATGGGCGTCCGGTCCCCAACGCCCCGGCGAGCGCACGCAGTTCGACGGCGTCGCCGAGCCGCGTGCCGGTGCCGTGCGCCTCGACGTACGACACCTCGTGCGGGGCGATGCCCGCGTTCTCCAGCGCGGTACGGATGACCTCTTCCTGGGCGGTGCCGCTGGGCACGGTGAACCCGCCGCTGGCCCCGTCCTGGTTGACCGCGCTGCCGCGGATGATCGCGTACACGCGGTCACCATCCCGCACGGCGGTCGAGAGTTTCTTGAGTATCACCACACCGGCGCCCTCGCCTCGGCCGTAGCCGTCGGCCGAGTCGTCGAACGTCTTGCACCGCCCGTCCGGGGCGAGCGCCCCGGCCGCCCCCATGGAGAGGAAGACCGTCGGGGTGGCCATGACGTTCACACCGCCCGCCAGCGCCAGCTTGCTCTCCCCCGCGCGCAGGCTCTGGCAGGCCAGGTGCACGGCGGTGAGGGAGGAGGAGCAGGCGGTGTCCACGGCGATGCTCGGACCGCGCAGTCCCAGGAAGTACGAGATGCGCCCGGCGGTCGCGCTGAAGGAGTTGCCGGTGCCGTAGTACAGGTCGACGTCGGACTCGCGGCGGGTCACCAGCTGCTGGTAGTCGGTGGTGTTGAGACCGACGAACACACCGGTGCGGGTGCCGCTCATCCGGTCAGCCGGGACTCCGGCGTCCTCCAGCGCCTCCCAGGCCACCTCAAGGAACAGCCGCTGCTGCGGGTCCATGGTGCGGGCCTCGCGGGGCGAGATCCGGAAGAAGGAGTTGTCGAACCCGTCGACCTCGCCGAGGAAGGACCCCCGCGCGGGTACGCCGTCCAGGGCGGCGGCGTCCCAGCGCTGCACGGGAACATCCCCGCTGGCGTCGACACCCGCGTCGAGCAGCCGCCAGAAGTCCTCGGGCCCGGCGACCCCGCCGGGCAGCCGGCACCCGATACCGATGACGGCGATGGGCTCCAACTCGTAGTCGGGCAGGGGCGGTTCCTTAGAAGCCCCGGGTTCAGTAGCGCCCCGAAGGGGCGCGGGGAACTGCGCGACCGGCCCAGACGGCGCCGCACTGGACGAATCACCGGTCGAGGCACTCTCCTCGGCAGCCGGCGGAGCCACCGGCTCCTCCGGAGTCAACGTCATGATGTAGTCCGTAAATCCATCAATCGTGCCGTGCGCCAGCGCATCCGCACCGTCCACCACGACCCGCAGCTCCTGCGCCACCCGCCGGGCGAACTCCGCGACGGAGATCGAGTCGATCCCCAGCTCGAAGAAGCCCCGGGTGCGCGGCAGCCGCTTGCGCGGACCGTGACCGAGCACCTTGGCCAGCATGTTGTGGACGGTGACGGCGACATGCTCACGGTCGAAGACGACCGTCGCGGGCGCCTCGGCGGGCGCCTTCGCAGCGACCGGAGCCGGCTCGGGGGCCACAGCGACCGCCACAGGAGCCGGAGCCGCAGCCGGAGCCGCGGCAGGCGCCGCAGCAGGCGCCTCCGCACTCGCCCCCAGCTCCGCAACCACCCGCCCCGCGGAGTCCACCAGCCGCACCTCGGCCCGCAGGCCGTCCAGGTCCGCCGCGGGCCCCGCGCCCTGCTCACCGCGCTCGACGCCCTCCAGCCAGTACCGCTCGTCCGCCCAGCGGTGCGGCGGCAGTGTCACCGGCGCCACCGGAGCACCGTGCACGGCGGCCCAGTCGACGGCGATGCCCGACTCGTGCAGCGTGGCCCGGGAGCGGGCCAGCATCGTCGGTCCGTCCTGAGCGCGGTACAGCGAGGAGACGACCGGGCCCCGCCGCTCGCGGTGGGCCAGCGCCGACTGGAGCGGACGGGCCAGCACGGGGTGTGCGCCGATCTCGACGAACGCCGTCTCGCCGTCGGCCAGCAGCGCGTCGACGACGGGCCACAGCCGCACCGGCTCCCGGATGTTGGCGCTCCAGTAGGCGGCGTCGAGCGGCACCGGGTCACCGGGCACCGCGGTCGACAGGAACGGGATCGTGGGCTCACTTGGCGTCAGATCCCGCAGCAGGTCGGCGAGTTCGTCGGCGTAGGGCTGCATCAGCGGGGAGTGGAAGGCGTAGTCGACCGGGAGCTCGACCACGTTCGCGCCGGCCTCGGCCAGTTCGCGCACCGCGGCTTCCACGGCCGGCTTGGGGCCGGCGATGACGACGGAGGCGGGCCCGTTCTCGGTGGCGACGCACACCTCGGGGTGGCGTGCGGCGAGCCGCTCGCGGACCTGGTCGGCGCCTAGCTCGACGTTGGCCATGCGGCCGGTGCCGGCGGCGCGGTGCATCAGCCGCCCGCGGTGGGCGACGAGCCGTACCGCGTCGGCGAGTTCGAGCGCCCCGGCGATGTGCGCGGCGGCGACCTCGCCCATGCTGTGGCCGATCACCGCGTCGGGGCTGACGCCCCAGGACTGCCACAGCCGGGCGAGGGCGACCTGAACGGCGAACACCGCGGGCTGGGCCACGTCGGTGGCCCGTACCCGGGCGGGGTTCGGGTCGCGCAGGACGTCGTACAGGGACCAGCCGGCCTCGGCGCGCAGCAGTTCGTCGCAGGCGTCGAGGGTCTCGCGGACCACGGGTTCGGTCTCGGCCAGGTCCAGTCCCATGCGCGGCCACTGCGAGCCCTGGCCGGAGAAGACATAGACGACCTTGGGTGCGACGTCCGCGGCCCGGCTGCCCTCGGCCTCGGCGAGCGCCGCGGTCAGTTCGGCGGCGTCCTTGCCGACGACGGCGATCCGGTGCTTGAGGTGGGAGCGGCGTACCGCGGAGGCGGCGGCGACCGGTCCGACCGGGTCGGCGAGCGCGCCGCGGTAGTCGGCGGCCAGCTGCCGCAGCCCGTCGGCCGTGGTGGCGGAGACGAGCAGGGTGTGCGGGCCGCCGGTCTCGACGGCCTCCGGCCGCGGCACGCTGCCGAGCACCACGTGGGCGTTGGTCCCGGACAGCCCGAAGGCGCTGACACCGGCGGTCAGCGTCTCGTCCGTGTCCGGCAGGGTGACGTGGTTCACCGGGACGAGCGTCCCGGACGACTCCCAGTCGATCATCGGCGCCGGGTAGACGTGGTGGATCTGCCCCGGAACCGTGCGGTGCCGCAGCACCAGCATCGTCTTGAGCAGTCCCGCGATTCCGGCGGCGGAGTCCATGTGGCCGAAGTGCGCCTTGTGGGAGCCGACGAGCAGCGGCTTTTCGGCGGGCCGGGTGCGGCCGATCACCTCGGTGAGCGCGGAGATCTCCAGCGGGTCCCCGAGGGGGGTGCCGGTGCCGTGCGCCTCGACGAAGACCGGCTCCTCGGGCGCGACGGAGGCCGACTTCAGCGCCGCACGCAACAGGTCCTGCTGGGCCAGGGCGTTGGGGGCGGTGAGTCCGGCGCTGCGTCCGTCCTGGTTGACGGCGGAGCCGCGGATGAGCCCGTGGATGCGGTCGTGGTCGCGCACGGCGTCGGCGTAGCGCTTGAGGACGACGACCCCGCAGCCCTCGCCGCGGACGATGCCGTCGGCGCGGGCGTCGAAGGGGCGGCACCGTCCGGTCGGGGACAGCGCCTGCACCTTGCCCATGAAGACGGAGAGTTCGGGGGCGACGATCACGTTCACGCCGCCCGCCAGCGCGGTGTCGGCCTCGCCGCTGCGCAGCGCCTGGCAGGCGAGGTGGACGGCGACGAGCGAGGAGGAGCAGGCGGTGTTGACGGTCATCGCGGGGCCGTGCAGCCCGAAGGTGTACGCGATGCGTCCGGCGGCGAAGCTGAACTCCTTGCCGGAGGCGAAGTACGGGTCGATGGCCTTGATACCGGAGGTCCGGGCGTGCAGCAGCAGGTAGTCGGAGCCGAGGATGCCCATGTGGACACTGGTCCGGCTGCCCTCCCAGCGCCCGCGCGGCACACCGGCGTCCTCCATGGCCTCCGAGCACACCTCCAGCAGCAGCCGCTGCTGCGGGTCCATGCCGCGGGCCTCGCGCGGGGAGACGCCGAAGTAGTCGGCGTCGAACCGGTCGATGTCGTCGAGGAAGCCACCCTCGCGGCAGTAGGTGGTGCCGGGCGTGCGCCGGTCGGGGTGGTGGAACTCGTCGCTCCAGCGGTCGCCGGGCACCGGCGTCACCACGTCCACGCCGTCCATCAGCACCCGCCACAGCCCGTCGAGGTCGCGCACGCCTCCGGGGAAGCGGCAACCGGCCCCGACGACGGCGATGTCGTCGGGGCGGGGCTCGTAGGGTCGGTTCTCAGCCATGGACCGCAGTTCCTCCCGTTGTGAGCTGATGCCGCCGGCCGGCCAGATATCCGGCCAGTGACCGGATCGTCGGATGCCGGACGAGGGCACGCGGGTCCACCTCGTCGCCGAGCCACTCCGCCAGGGCCGTGGCGATCACCAGGCTGTCCGCGGAGTCGATGTCGAACTCGTCGAAGCACAGGTGGACCGACACCATCGCCGGGGGCAGCAGGGTCCGTTGGGCAATCTGCTCCACCAGCCAGTTCTCCACCGCTTCGGGGGTGATCTCCCTCGCAGGTCCGCTCACCGTGGCACCTCTCATCCTCAAGTGCGGCCGAAAGCGACGGTAGGGAGACGGACTCAAGACGCCCTAGAGAGAACTGCATACGACGCCGCTCCGACCACCACAGGAAGGGCGTTACCGGAGGAAACCGGGCTCCAGCTCGAAGGGGCGAGCGCCTCGGTCCCGCCGCGCCCGGGTCTCTGGCCTGCCCGTCCGTCAATCCACCGGACGATGAATTCCAGCCAGCGCGGAACGGACTTCGGGCGTCCGCTCTCGAACCCCTGTCGACGGCGGCTTGAGCGGATCCTGTTGCGATCCCGGTCGAACCAGTCAGAGCCGACATCCGTCCGACCACGGAAGGAAGCACTCCGTGACCAGCGAACCAAGCCTTACGCTCTTCTGCCTGGCCCACGCCGGCGGCAGCGCGCATCCCTACATCCGTCTGGCGGCCGACCTGCCCGACCACATCAAGCTGATACCGCTCGAACTCCCCGGCCACGGAACCCGGGTGCGCGAACCCCTGCTGCACGGCCTGGCCCCGCTGATCGACGAGACGGTGCGGCTCGTCGAGGAGCAGCGGGACGGACCGTACGCGCTCTACGGCCACAGCTTCGGCGCGCTCCTCGGCTACGAGGCCGCCCGCGCCCTGACGAAGCTGGGCACCCCGCCCGAGCTGCTGCTGGTCTCCGGCCGCAACGGCCCCACCGAGCCGCTCTCCCACCGCCCGTTCCACCAGCTGCCCGACGACGGCTTCGTGCACGGGCTGCAGCGGATCGGCGGTCTGCCCGAGGCGCTGCTCGCCGAGCCGGAGCTCCTGAGGTTCTACCTGCCGGCCATCCGGGCCGACCTGAAGGTGGTGGAGACGTACACGCACGCGCCCGGTCCGCGGCTCACGGTGCCGATCGCCTCCTTCGCCGGGCGCAAGGACGTGCTGACCGACCCGGCGTCCGTGGCCGCCTGGTCCAGGGTCACCTCCGGCGTCTTCGACTTCACGCTGGTCGGCGCCGGCCACTTCTTCCTCCAGGAACCGGAGTTCAGGGCCGCGCTGTCCGCCCGGCTGACCCGGTTCGCGGAGCAGTCCCGGCGTTCTCCCGCGGCCCGTGGCGCGGCCACCCGAGCCGTTGCCGAGTGAGTCTCAACCGACACCGCCCAGCATCACCGGCTGTACGGCTCTTCTCCCCCCACACCTAAGTCCGAGACCAACAGGAGGCCCCAGTGGCGGCGCTGTCCCATGAAGAGATCCGTCGCAGGATCAGCGAGTACATCGAGCAGCAGTTCCTCGGTGAGAGCGAGGTGTCCGAGCTGACGGACGACACCCCGCTGCTGGAGTGGAGCGTCCTCACCTCCATGAACACCTCCCTGCTGCTCTCGTTCATCCGCACCGAGCTGGGGGTCGTCGTGCCCCCGACCCACATCACCGGCCGGAACTTCGCGAACCTGGCGGCCATCACGGACATGGTCCATTCCCTGGCCCCGCAGCCCGCTGCCTGAACCGACCGAAGGAAGAGAGAGCATCGTGGACGCACAATTCGACGTCGCAGTCATCGGCGGCGGCCCCGCGGGATCGACCGTGGCCTCGTACCTGGCCAAGGCCGGGCTGTCCGTCGCCGTGTTCGAGGCGGAGAACTTTCCTCGCGATCACGTCGGCGAGTCCCTGGTCCCGGCCACCACCCCGGTGCTCCTGGAGATAGGGGCCATGGAAAAGGTCGAGGCCGCCGGCTTCCCCAAGAAGTTCGGTGCCGCCTGGACCTCCGCCGAGGACCGCGACATCAACCACAACGGATTCCGCGGCCTGAACCACGACTTCCGCGCCGCCGAGGTCCTGTTCAGCGAGCGTGACCAGGAGGGCGTGGACCGCGACCACACCTTCCACGTCGACCGCAGCAAGTTCGACCACATCCTCCTCAAGCACGCCGAGGAGCTGGGCGCCAAGGTGTTCCAGGGCGTCCGGGTCGGCAAGGTCGACTTCGACGGCGAACTGCCGGTCGTGGAGGTGAAGGTCGGCTCCTCGTCGACGCACATCCCGGTGAAGATGGTCGTCGACGCCAGTGGCCGGCAGACCCGGCTGGGCAACCAGCTCAAGACCAAGGTCCCGGACCCGGTCTTCAACCAGTACGCGGTGCACACGTGGTTCGAGGGCCTCGACCGCAAGGCGCTCGCGGTCAACAAGGACCAGGCCGACTACATCTTCATCCACTTCCTCCCGGTCATCGACACCTGGGTGTGGCAGATCCCGATCACCGACACCATCACCTCGATCGGTGTCGTCAGCCAGAAGAAGCGCTTCCAGGAGTACGGCGGCGACCGCGAGAAGTACTTCTGGGACACCGTGGCCTCCCGCCCCGAGCTGCTGGACGTGCTCAAGAACTGCGACCAGGTCAAGCCCATGAAGACCGAGGGCGACTACAGCTACGGCATGAAGCAGATCGCCGGTGACAACTACGTCCTGATCGGCGACGCGGCCCGCTTCGTGGACCCGATCTTCTCTTCCGGCGTCTCCGTCGCGCTCAACAGCGCCCGGCTCGCTGCGAAGGACATCATCGCCGCCCACGAGGCCGGCGACTTCAAGCACGAGCGCTTCGCCGCCTACGAGAACAAGCTCCGCAAGGCGGTGGGCTACTGGCACCGCTTCATCGAGGCCTACTACCGCCTCAACATCCTGTTCACCGCGTTCGTCCAGGACGACCGCTACCGGCTGGACATCCTCAAGATGCTCCAGGGCGACGTCTACGACGACGAGGAGCCCAAGGCCCTCTCCGCGATGTGGGAGATCATCGAGGCCGTGGAGAGCGACCCCACCCACCTGTGGCGGCCGTACCTCGGCAGCCTGAGGTCCCCCACAGCCGCGCCCAGCTTCTGACCGACCCCGGCCCTCCCCCAGCTGGGAGAGTCAGAGTCCTGGAGCGCACCAGCCGGCCGCGCCCCTTCCCCGGAACTTCGGGAAGGGACGCGGCCGGCACTGTTTTCGGCGCGCGGGGAAACGAGCCGTCACGCGGCGCGCGCGTGCGCCACGACCGTGAGCAGGGCCCGCGGGGTGGGAGCGTCGGCGACCACCGTGTCCGGCAGCATGACGCCGAACTCCCGTTTGATACGGCCGGTGACCTGAAGCAACGCCAGTGAGTCGTAGCCGAGTTCGAGGAACGGGGTGTCGACGACATCGTCGGCGTCGAGGTCTATGCCGTCCTTGACTCCGGCGCTCTCTTGGAGCAGCCGGAGCAGATCCGCGAGGGTGAAGCCGGCAGAGGTGTCCGACATGTCCATGGGTGTGCCTCCCTGAAGAGTGAGTAACCGAGGGATGAGGTCGTGCGGGAACGAGGGACGTCGCAGGGTCGTGCGGGCTCAGAGGCGGCCGAGTAACACCGTCAGCAGGCCCCGGTCGATGGTGGTGTCGGCGGCGGTGTCCGCCGCGGCGCCAAAGCCCTCGTCGCGCAGGGCGGCGCTCACCACGTAGTCGGACTCCAGGGCGTACGTGCCGAAGCTCCACTCCGGACCGGTGCCCGGTGAGCCGTCGGGCCGCTGGAGCCGGATCCGCGCGTCGTCGAGCGTGAAGCCGAACTCGGTGAACCGGAAGCGCAGCCCCTGGCCGATGGCCTTGCTGTACGCCTCCTTCAGCGTCCACAGCCGCACCAGGGCGCTGTTGCGCGTCTGTTCGGGCAGGGAGTCCAGCAGGTCGCGCTCGTGCGGCGTACAGGCCTGGAACTCCACACCGGTGCCCACCATCGGGCGCTCGGCGCGTTCCACGTCCACCCCGAGCAGGCCGCGCCGGGTGACACCGACGACCATGACCTCCTCGGTGTGGCTGAGACTGATGTCGATCTGGTCGCAGCCGCGCAGATACGGCCGTCCGCCCGGCTTGTACGCCAGCTCCACGGCCTCGGGGACGCTCGCGAGCACCCGGGCCGCGGTGTGCTTCAGCAGCAGCCGGGAGGCCAGGAAGCCCTCGCGCACCTTGCGGTGGGTCAGACGCTGGTAGCGGCCCCAGTCACGGGGGCCGAGCAGCGGGCGCAGAACCCTTTCTTCAGTCTCCTCGGGCAGCCAGTCGGCGACTCTGCCGTAGGTCACGACGGTGCCGCGCGCCGCCAGCGGCCGCAGGACCTCGTCCCAGGAGCCCTCGGGACCGGACACGAGCACGGGGGCCCCGGCGCCGGGAACGGCCATCAGACGCCTGCCTTCATCAGCCGGTCGCGCAGATAGGCGACGAGGGTGCCGACGGACTCCATGCTGTCGACCATGTCGGGCAGGGAGAGCACACCGAGCTCTGGAACGGCCTGCTCGACGCGGTACTTCAGCTGCATGATCAGGACCGAGTCGAAGCCCAGGTCCTCCCGCAGCAGCGAGTCCGTGCCGACCTCGGCCACCGGATCGTCGATGACCCGCCGCACTGCCTGGACCACCGCGGAGATCAGATCGCCGGCCGAGTCGGCGGCGTGTGTGTCGGCGGCGTGGGCACCGTGGCTCATGGGCCGTTTCCTTCCGGTCAGGACGCTTCGAGGTTCGTCTCGTACAGGTCGTAGGAGCGCCGCTGCTCGTAGCGTTCGAGGACCGCGTCGAAGAGCCGCTGCTCGACGGACTCGTGCGGGGCCTTCGGTACGTCGAGGCCCAGCAGGACGCCCAGCCGGTGCAGTGCCCCGGTGATCCACGCCGGGTCGGCGAGGAAGGTGCCGGGCCGGGCGTCCCGGTGCTCGCGCCAGACGCCGAGGCCGGCCGCGGCGGCGCAGACCAGGGCGTAGCGGTCGGTGAGGGCCAGGGTGTCCGGGGTGGACAGACCGGCGCCGGGCTCGATCTTGGCGAACCGCTCGCGCAGCTGGCGCAGTTCGCCGAGGAAGGCGGCGACGAGCTCGCCCAGGTCCCCGTCGACTCCGGCACAGGCCTGGAGGACCGGGACGACCGGGTCGGAGGTGCCCGCGGCGGTCAGCGCCCCGAGGTCGGCCGGGGGCAGGTCCTCCCAGGGCCGCAGCAGCGCGGCCGGCGGCTGGTCGTCCACCAGCCAGGAGTTCCGCGCCAGGTGCGGGAGCTGGGCGACCAGCATGGCCTGGCGGGCGGCGGTGCCCGCGTGCCCCTGGCCGAGCAGCGGCATGTCGCGCACCATGCGGCCGAACGCGCCGTAGCGGCCCTTGCCGTCGAAGTACGCCTCGCCCAGCACGGTCGACAGATCGTGCGCGGAGTCCTGGAGCAGCTTGGGCACGGTGTAGGCGGCGGCCGCCGCGCAGGCGCTGACCCGGTCGGGCAGCAGATGGATGCCGCGCGCGGCCGCGAGGGCGATGCTGTCGCTGATCAGCAGGTCCAGCAGGGCCCCGGTCAGCACCTCACGCCCGTACGGCGACCGCAGCGGGCCGTAGGGGTCCTCGTCCTTGTGCTCCACGGCGAACCGCACGGCCGTGCGCAGCATGGTGTCGGCGGCGGCGATGAGCACCGAGGGCAGCAGGGCACGAGTAACCACCGAGCAGCGCACGACCAGGGACATGCCCCGGCCCGGCTCGCCCACCACGGCCTCGTCCGGCACGGGGCAGTCGGTGAACTCCAGACCGCCGAACTCGGTGCCGTCCAGGCCCACCGTCCGGTACCGGTGCAGGGTGCGCAGCGCTCCCTCGGGCAGGATCTCGCGGTCGATCAGCAGGACCTCGTGCGTGCCGTCCTCGGTGCCGGCGACGACCGTCAGACCGCGCGCCCGCGCGTAGTTGCACACGGCGGTCTTGGAACCGTCGAGCCGCTGCCGGCCGTCGTTGCGGCGCAGCGCGAACTCGTCGCTCACGAAGACGTTGGCATGCGCGACGGCGGGCCGTGCGACGGCGATCCGCCCGCCGCCCAGCAGCAGCGCGGCGGTCCACTCACGCTGCGCGGTGTCCCCGGCGGTCCACACGGGGGTGGCGGCGAAGTAGCAGTTGAGCCCGTAGCCGAACCCGAGGGACAGATCCCGCCGGCAGGCAGGCCGTACGATGCGCCCGAGCCCGTCGATCCGCTCCAGCCGTCCGCCGTACTCGGCCGGCACGAACTCGGCACCGAACTCGCAGTCGTCCAGGGCCCGTTCGGCCCGCACGAGTTCCTCGCCCCGGATCGCACCGGACCCGAACGGGGCCAGCGCCCGCTCCAGCCCGTCCGTACGGCTCCGGATCCGCGCCTCGGCCGTGGTCGCACGCACTGCTGCTCGCTCCACCGGGTGTCACTCCTCGCGGTCCGTCGATCCGGTCCCCTCTCGTACGACCTGCCATCAACAGCACCCGCACGAGAACGAACCAAGCCTCGACGGTCCCACTCGATTCCTGGTGGACAGGGAGCAGTGGGCCGACCGGAGCCTTCAAGGTGCTGCCCGCACCGGCGTCGCCATGTGAGCCGCGAAGCCTGCGGGCAGCGCACACCCCTACCCGACCCCTCCACCCCGCGGCCGTAACCGCGCCACCTTCGCTCCCGTCCCCTCCCCCGCCCCCTCCCCGGAATCCCCCGGCTCAGGAGGCTCCCCCCGCTCCAGGCGGTCCAACTCCCGCCGGAACCGCTCCCGTTCCTCACGCGGCGCCCCGACGGGACCGTCGAGCAGCGACACCGCCTGATGCCCATGCCGTCGCGCCTGCACGGCAAGACCGTGCCCGGGCCCGGCCTCCGCGCAGAACACCGGGCCCACACTGCCCAGTTGCTCCACGACCGCATCCAGCAGCACCGGCCGCGAAGGCTGCAGCGCCCAGAACTCCGGATCAACGGCCTGCTCGGGCGAGAGCCGCCCACCCGCGCATCCGGACAGCAACGGCGTCTGCGGAGCCCCGAAGACCGCCGCCCGGAAGTCGGGCAGCGTTTCCCGGCAGGCTTCGGCGACCAGCGGCCCGTGCAGCCCCGCAGGCACCTCCACCCGCATCCATGTCAGCCCGGCCTTCTCCAGCTCCCGCTTGGTGGCCACAAGGCCGAACTCCGAAGCGGAGACCACGGTTTGACCGGGCCCGTTGCGGGCCGCGACCACCGCCCCGGGCCACAGACACGGTTCCACCGTCTCCGGCCCCGCGGCCACCGCAAGCGCCCCGCCGGCCGGGGCGCGGTCCAGCGCCTCGGCCTGCGCGACGACGAGCCGCACCGCGTCCGCGAGCGGGAGCACCCCGGTCTGGACAGCGGCGACGAGCTCGCCGACACTCTGACCGAGGATCGCGCCGGGGCGCAGTCCTCGATCCCGCACCGTCTCACTGAGCGCGTGGCAGACCGCGAACAGCAGCGGATGCACCTCGGCCATGGTGCGCAGCTTCGCACCCGAGGCCCAGAGCCCGAACAGCCGTCCCCCGTTGTCACCCAGCAGCTCCCGGACAGCGTCCATGGCCGAGGTGAAAGCGGGCTCGTGCCGGTACAGGCCGTAACCCATAGCGGGGTACTGCGCTCCCGCACCCGGCAGGAGCAACGCCGGCGGCGTCACGGATCCGTCAGTACCGGCCGGGCGCCCGCACTCTGAAGAGCGAGAGCGGCTGGTCCAGCCTGAGTTCGGAGGAGGAGTCGAGCAACGCCCCCTGCAAGGACTGGAGTTCGTAGCTGGGATCGAGCCCGAGCTCCCCGGCCAGCACGTCCCGCAGCCGCTGGTAGACCTCCAGCGCCGTGGTCCGGCGCCCGGCCCGGTACAGCGCGAGCATCAACTGCAGGTGAATGCCCTCGTGCAGCGGATGCCGGGCCGCGAGCCCGAACAGCTCACCGATGATCTCGTGGTGCCGCCCGAGGAGCAGGTCCGCCTCAATACGGCGGCACAGTATGCCCATTCGGGACTCCTCCAGGCGGGTCACCTCGACGTCCAGCACCCGCCCGCACTCCACGTCGGCCAGCGCCGGCCCGCGCCACAGCGACAGCGCCTTGCGGAACAGGTCCGCCGCCGCCTCGTAGTCCCCTTTCTCCAGTGCCCGATGACCGCCGCCGGAGAGCCGCTCGTACTCCCGTACGTCGACGGAACCGCCCTGAGTGTCGAGCAGATAGCCGCCGGGCTGGGTGACGAGCACACTTTTTGCCCCGAGAGGCATATCAGGCGATGGGCCTCCGATGGCGGAGGTGATAAGGTTCCGAAGTTGAAGTATGTACGTCTGTAGCGTCGTCGCGACGCTGGGCGGTGGGGTCTCGCCCCAGACCTCCTCCACCAGCATCCCGACGGAGACGGGACGGTCGGGATTGAGGGCCAGTACCGCAAGAACCTTACGTGGCTTGACCGCGGAAGGCACCACAGACTTGCCGCTCTGCATCAACCTGCACGCGCCGAGCACTTCGATGTCCATCGGCATCCTCTCTGTTGCCTGTATTTCGCTGCTTGCGTGAGCAGCGGGTGGTTCCGCACAGTGATCCGTTGATGACGTGATGGTCACGTGATAGTCCGGTGAGCGGCTCGACTCGAACTCAGCTCGGACTCAAGTCGGCCTCAAAGACGGGCACTTCGGGATACAGCGGTCGGATCCCGCCGTTCCGCAGGAGCCCGCGCATGGCCGACCGCTGCAACTTGCCACTGGTGGTACGCCGTACCACGCCCGGTCTCACCAGCAGGACGACGGCGTCGGGGATTCCGAACTCCCCGTCCAGATGGGTCCGTACGGCCTCGGCGAGCGACGGCAGTTCACCGTCGAGGAGGCCCGTCTCGCGTACTTCCTGGATCACGATGAGCCGGTTGCGCTCCGGCCCCGCGGTGACGGCTGCCGTCACCCCGAACAAGGGGTTCAGCGCCTGGACAGAGACCTCGATGTCCTCCGGGGCGACGTCGACACCGTTGACGACGACACCCTCCTTGAGCCTGCCGATGACGAACAGTTCGCCGCTCTCGTCCACGGCCCCCAGGTCGCCGCTACGCAAAAACGATCCTTCATGGCTGGAGGTCACCGCGCCGAAGAACTCCTCGGTCTCCGCACGACGGCGCCAGTAGCCCGGCGCGACGGTCTCGCCCCGGATCCATATCTCGCCCACCCGGCCCGGCTGGAGCACCTGCCGGGTCTCGGGGTCGACGATGCGCATCTCCGCTCCCCGGGGCCGCCCCACCCCGACCAGAGTCCGGCTGCGGGAGCCGGCCATCGGCTCGTCGAGCCGGCCCGCGGCCAGCGCCGCACTGTCCACCCGGCGGGATAAGGGCGGGCGCCCCGGGGCTCCGCCGGTGACGAGGAGCGTCGCCTCCGCGAGTCCGTACGCGGGATAGAACGCCTCGGGCCGGAACCCGGCGGGCGCGAACTTCCCGGCGAAGGAACGCAAGGTGGCCTCGCGGACCGGTTCGGCACCGTTGACCGCGACCTGCCAGGAGGTCAGGTCCAGCTTCTCGGCCTCCGCGTCCGACACATCGCGCACGCACATGTCGTACGCGAAGTCCGGGCCGCCGGACAGGGTGATGCCGTACTCCGCGATCATCTCCAGCCAGCTCAGCGGTCGTCGGATGAACGACCATGCGGGCATGAGCACCCCGCGGGCGCCGAGATGGAGGGGGTGCAGCAACTGCCCCACCAGGCCCATGTCGTGGTACGAGGGCAGCCAGCCGCCGATCACCGAGCGCTCGGACGTGCCCAGCGCGCGGGTGATGGCCTGCTGCCCCGCCAGCAGGTTCCGCTGGGTGATCAGGACGCCTTTGACCTGGGTCACGGAACCGGACGTGTACTGGACGAGGGCGAGGTCGTCGTCGTTCGGCGACGTCGGCCGCCAGTCCCCCGGATCCGGCAGGACCGCCCGGTCGGCCGCCAGGCACACCAGGTCGCTGCCCGCGAAGAGGCGGGAGAGCTCGGCGGCCACGGCGGAGTCGGCGAGCGCCAGCGAGACATCGGCGTCCTTGGCAATCGCCGTCAGGCGACGCGCGTTGCGCCCGCCGTCCAGCGGGGACGGACAGGGTACGGCGGTGGCTCCGGCGTAGAGACAGCCGAGCAGGGCCGCGACCTGGAGCGGGCCTTCGCAGTGCGGCAGCAGGACCCGCTGTCCGGTGCCGCCCTGCGACTGCACCCAGGCAGCCAACGAGCGTGCCTGCCGGTCGAGTTCGCCGTAGCTCAGGGACTGTACGGACGGCCCGGGGACGCCGTCTCTGGAGCGGGGGCCGACGAAGCAGAAGGCCTCGCGGGCCGGGTCCAACGCCTCCATGCGGCGCCGTAATGCGCCAAGAAAACCACCCATTGCGAACCGCCCCCGTTCGACTCAATGGCGCGAAACTAACCGCCGACACTCAAGGAACGCATGACCTCTCCTTGACCCCCGGACGGGTTCCGGTGCCTGAGTCCGCATCATAACGAGGGAAGATGGCGCTGCGGTACGGGTAATTCATGACGTGTTGAAGAATCGATCCGGTCGACTCCTGTCCGCGATGACGCCGCGCACCGCGCTGAACTTGGCAAGTAACGCTCGGAGGCGGCCGGTCCGGATCCTGACGGAAGTTTAAATTTCGCGAGAGGGCCGCGATCGAACCCCTCTTCGATCTCCACCGAGGGGCGGGACGGGGCCGAGAACCGAGCGAGCGACCCTTCAGAGGGGGGTTCGGCGGCCGGCCGTCGCGGGCCGGGGAAGCGTTCGGAATCAACATGCTTGCCCGTTCAAAGGGCTTAAAACCTACGGGAGTTGAACTCAAAACAAACACGGCGGGGCGGCCGCTCCGGGCGACCGCCCCTTCCCGCCACGCTCAGGCGGACGCTTGATCACTGTCCCTCATCGCGCCCCAGCCGTGCCGGCGCTCGACCTCGATCAAGGCACTCACCCGCGCCCGGACCCGGTCCGGACAGCACGCTGAGGGTCACTCGCGGGTCGCGACGCAAGTGCTTGAGGCGGCGCAGCAGTTACTGGGCCTCGTCGGGCAGGGGCGGCTTGGACATCTCCTCTCCTCTTCTGCTTGGCTCGGCTGCCGCTCGCCGTCAGCGCCCCTCGTCGAAGCTGGCGAAGTAGGCCGCCGCCATGTCCTCGTCGCCGTGGCCCTGGGCGGCGGCGCGCTCCAGGCGTTCGGCGCTCGCGGCGGCCACGTCCAGGCGGATGCCGTGGGCGGTGCCGGCCTCGACGATCAGCCGGGCGTCCTTCGCGGCGGTCGACACCGCGAACTGCGCGGGCGACAGCCGGTCTTCGAGCACCAGGCCCGACTTCACCCGCAGGTATCCCATGTCCAGCGGGCCGCCGCCGATGGCGTCGAAGAAGCTCTGCGGGTCCACGCCGAGCGCCTGCGCCAGGGCCAGCACCTCGCCCATCGCGTTGGTGGTCGCGATGACCCAGCTGTTGGCGACCAGCTTCAGCCGGGTGGCGCTGCCCTCGGCGCCGTCCTCGCCGGTCCACACGGTGCGGGCGCCGACCGCGTCGAGGACCGGCGTCACCTTCGGACGGCCCTCGACCGGTCCGGCGGCCAGCACGAGGAGCTGTCCGGCCTCGGCGGGCGCCCGGGTGCCGAGCACCGGGGCGTCGTAGAAGGCGAGTTCGTGCTCGCGGGCGAAGGCGGCCAGGTCGCCGATCGCCTCGATGCCGACAGTGGTGGACTGCACCCAGGCGGTGCCGGGGCGCAGTGCGGGTGCCGCCCGGCGCATGACCTCCAGGGCGGCGGGGCCGTCGTAGAGCATGGTCAGGACGGCGTCGGCGCCCTCGACCGCCTCGGCGGGGCTGTCGGCGACGAACACGCCCTCGGCGGCCAGCGGTTCGGCCTTGGCGCGCGAGCGGTTCCAGGCGCGGACGGTGTGTCCGGCCCCGGCGAGATTGCGGGCCATCGCGGCGCCCATGATGCCGGTGCCCAGGACGCTCACCGTGAGCTTCTCGGTCATGACGTCAACTTCCCTTTGCCTGCGTTTCGGTGGGGTCAGGAACCGATCTTGCCGGATCCGGATGCGGCGCGGACCAGGCCGTCCAGCCATGCCTGGTGGCCGTTGAGCATGGGGTTCGGGCGCTCGGCGGCCAGCGCGGCGGCCGGCCGGCCGATCTGCGTCTCCTGGGTCAGGATGCGCACCCGGCCACCGGGCAGGTCCTCGACCAGCCAGGCGTGCAGTACGTCGAGCCGCTCCTGCGGGGTGCCGTCCTGCCGTGCGGTCCAGGAGAGCCGGCCCGGGACTCCGTCCGCGGGCGCCTGGAACTCGACGACGTGCGCGTCCAGCGGCGGGAAGCCGAAGGTGCCGAAGGCGAAGGCGATGCCGTCCTTCAGCTCGGGGCCGCCACCCTGCGGGAAGGAGATGTCGGCGACGTTGTCGTAGTACGACTCCCAGGCGGAGGTGTCGGTCAGGAAGTGCCAGACGCGGGCGGCGGCAACACCCTGGACGATCACCTCGTTGGAGACGAAGTTGTCGCCGGTGCCGGGCAGGTACTTCTCGGGCCAGTTGATCGCGTTCTGCGTGGTCATGGGGGTGATTTCTTTCTGGGGACGGCTTCGACGGTAGGCCCGCCTGTCATCTGAGAACCAATAGGAAGGCCGATCTCCGCCATCGGAACTCCGATATGAGCGGCCGCTACGCTGGAGCCCATGACGGACCGGACGACTCTCGCCGCACAGCTCCCCGCGCACGCGGACCTGAACCTGCTGCGCACGTTCCTGGCCGTGTACCGCTCGGGCTCCTTCACGGCGGCGGCGCCGCGGCTGGGGCTGTCCCAGCCGACCGTGACCGCCCAGATCCGCACCCTGGAGCAGCAGACCGGGCGGGAGCTGTTCACCCGGCTGCCGCGCGGCGTGGAGCCCACCCCGTACGCCCATGAACTTGCCGGGCACCTCGCCGCGCCGCTGGACGTCCTGGCCGGCCTGGAGGACACCGGCACCGCGGCCGCGCCCGTGCACCTGGCCGGCCCCTCGGAGCTGCTGTGCGTACGGGTCCTGCCCGCGCTGGTCCCGCTCGTCGCCGACGGCGTCCAGCTGCGCGTCGCCCAGGGCCTGCCGGAGCCGCTGCTGGAGGAGATGCGGGCGGGCAGGCACGACTTGGTGATCGCCACCCGGCGGCCGCGCGGCCGCGCCCTGGCGTCGGCGCCGCTCGCCGACGAGGAGTACCTGCTGGTGGCGAACCCCGTCTGGGCCGAGCGCGTGGAGCGGGCCGACGACCTGTGCGCGGCGCTGCGCGAGGTCCCGATGGTGACCTACGCGGAGGACCTGCCGATCCTGCGCCGCTACTGGCGCACGGTGTTCGGCAAGCAGCTCACCGCCCGCGCCGCGGTGACCGTGCCCAACCTGTACGCGGTGCTGTCGGCGGTCAACGCGGGCGCCGGTTTCAGCGTGCTGCCCCGCTCCCTGTGCCAGGAGTACCTGGACTCCGGCCGCCTTGCCCTCCTGCACGCTCCGGAGGAGCCCCCGCTGAACACCCTGTTCCTGGTCCAGCGCCCCGGCGCCGACACCAACCCCGACGTCCTGCGCGTCCGCGACCGACTGCGGGAGGCCGCCCGGGACTGGTAGCCGAAGTGATCCGGGTCACATGCTGTCACGGCGGTCGAGGGGCCGGTGTCTTGAGGTCGAACCCCTGACAACGGAGGAGACATCATGGACCGGAACACCGCGGTGCTCGTGATCGGCGGCGGATACGCCGGAGTCATGGCCGCCAACCGCCTCACGCAGCGCGCCGATGTGACCGTGACCCTGATCAACCCGCGCCCGGACTTCGTCGAGCGGATCCGGCTGCACCAGCTGGTGGGCGGGTCCGACGACGCGGTCGTCGCCTACCGGGAGGTCCTGAACGACGGCGTCCGGCTGACGGTCGGCACGGTGGCGCGGATCGACGCGGCCGAACGCTCCGTGACCCTGGAGAGCGGCGGCACGCTGGACTACGACTACCTGATCTACGCCGTGGGCAGCGGCAGCACCGACCTGAACGTCCCCGGCGCGGACGCGTTCGCCCACCCGATCTCCACCTACGAGGAGGCACAGCGGCTGCGGACGGCCCTCGACGCCGCGCCCGCCTCGGCCGCGGTGACGGTCGTCGGCGCCGGTCCGGCCGGTATCGAGACCGCCACCGAGCTGGCCGAGGAGGGCCGCGCCGTGACCCTGGTCTGCGGCGGGGTGCTCGGCCCGTATCTGCACCCGCGGGGCCGGCGCTCGGTCGCCCGGCGGATGGCCGAGCTCGGGGTGACCGTCGTGGACGGCCCCGGCACCAAGGTGACCGAGGTGACCCGCGACGCCGTGCGGCTCGCCGACGGCCGTACGCTGCCGAGCGGGGTGACCGTCTGGACCGTCGGCTTCAGCGTGCCGGACCTGGCCGTGCGCAGCGGGCTGAGCACCGACGCCCTGGGCCGCCTGCTCACGGACGAGACGCTGACCAGCGTCGACGACGAGCACATCGTCGCGGCCGGCGACTCGGCGGCGCCGTCGGACCTGCCGCTGCGGATGAGCTGCCAGGCCGCGATGCCCATGGGCGCACGGGCCGCCGACACGGTCCTCAGCCGGATCGCGGGCGAGCGGCCCTCGGCCCTCAACCAGGTGTTCGCCGGCCAGTGCATCAGCCTGGGCCGCCGCGCCGGCATCTTCCAGTTCGCCCACCGGTACGACGTGGCGGTGGGGTTCCACATCGGCGGCCGTACCGGTGCGAAGGTGAAGGAGTTCGTGTGCCAGGGCATCGTCAAGCACCTGGCCGGCGAGGCGGGCAAGCCCGGTTCGTACCGCCTGCACAACGTCTCGGGAGGCCCCCGGCGCCAGGAGCTGCTGGCGGCGCGGCGCGGCGGCACGCAGGCCACGACCGGATCAGCGGCCTAGACGACGTACGAGGGGCGCCGACATGAGCGACCGCACCACCGACCCGGCGACCGCGACCTTCGTCGCCCATCGCAACCTGCTCTTCACCGTCGCCTACGAGATGCTCGGCTCGGCCGCCGACGCCGAGGACGTCCTGCAGGAGACCTGGCTGCGCTGGGTCGGGGTCGACCTGGCCCAGGTGCGCGACCAGCGCGCGTACCTGGTCCGGATCACCACCCGCCAGTCACTCAACCGCCTGCGCGCCATGGCGCGCCGCAAGGAGTCGTACGTGGGCCCCTGGCTCCCCGAGCCGCTGCTCACCACCCCCGACGTGGCCGAGGACGTCGAACTCGCCGAGAGCATGTCGATGGCGCTGATGCTGGTCCTGGAAACCCTGTCACCGACCGAGCGCGCCGTCTTCGTCCTGCGTGAGGTCTTCGACATCGACTACGAGGACATCGCCGCCGCGGTCGACAAGAGCCCCGCGGCCGTCCGCCAGATCGCCCACCGCGCCCGCAAGCACGTCGACGCCCGCCGCCCCCGCCAGTCGGTCTCCCTCAGCACCACACGGGCGGCCCTGGAGTCGTTCCGGCAGGCGATCGAGACGGGCGACCCGCAGGGCCTCCTCGACGTACTCGCCCCGGAGGTCGTCCTGGTGAGCGACGGCGGCGGCGTCAAACAGGCCTCCCCCCGCCCGATCGCCGGCGCCGACAAGGTGACCCGCTTCATGCTCGGCGGCCTCGGCAAACTCGACCGCCCGATCACCGTCACCCCCACCGTCGTCAACGGCAGCCCGGCCCTGCTCGTCCACCTGGACGGCGAACTCGACGGCGTCCTGGCCCTCCACGTCGAGGACGCCCGCATCGCGGGCCTGTACTACGTGCGCAACCCCGAGAAGCTGACGCATGTGGCTTCGGAGAATCCGATCGGTCTGGGCTGAGCGAGGGGCCCGGCTCCCGTGGTGCGGCCCGCACGGCAACACGGCAGCAGTCCTGGGAGTTTCCTGAGAGACCGGCCCAGGTTGTGGCGGTCCACGCCCCCGCGACCTGCGGCGTGCGGTCGACGGCTCTCAGGACTCTCCCAGAACCTCTCCGGAACATGGCAGCCGGGACCGCGAGTCTGTGCGAGTTCCCCCCAGCACGCGGCGTCGTCAATTCCCCCGGACGGCGCCGCGTGCTCAACCGCGAGCGAAGCGGAGAGAACTCCCCATGGCTGCCACTGCGCCCCGCCTTCAGCCCCGGCCAGGGTCCGGTCCACGATCCGGTGCCGGAAGGCAGCCTCAACGCCGGCCCGCGCCGGTGCTGTTGCTCGATCCGTGGCAGCACGCTTTGGAAGGGGCGGGGGCCGCCCTGTGCGCAGTCGTCGCCATGGCGTCGGTGTCCGCGCTGGGGCTGGTTCTGCTGGACGCCGGGTCGGTCGGGTCGCTGTGGTCGCTGACCATGGCGGTGACCGCGATGGCGGTCGGTGGTTCGGTGACCGCGGGGTCGGATGCGTCGGGCGACACGGGGTCGATGGGAGGCCTGGCCTCGCTGTTCGGCGGTGAGGGCGGCATGGGGCCGTCCATGAGCGGTGCGGCCGATGTGGCGCCGCTCGGTGTGACGCTGGTCGGTGCGGTCGTGTTGTGGGTCGTCTTCTCCTGGCGGCTGCGGTCGGAGCAGCAGCGTAGGTTCACCGCGGGTGAGCTGGGCGTACGCGCGGCCGGGGCGGGGGGCACGGCGCTGGTGGCGCTGATGGTCGTCGCGGCGCTGGGAAAGGGCTCGGTCACCGTGCCGGAGTCCGCGATGGACGCGATGGGGGTCCCGGAGGGCGGAGCGGCCGACGGCGGCATGGGCGAGCTCATGGGCGGCGGCGGTGGCCTCGGTGAGCTCCTTGGCGGCGGTGGTGGCGGGATGGCCGCCATGTCGTCGATGACCTTTCAAGTGGGCGTAGCGGCAGCGGGTTTGGGCGCGGTGGTGTGGGTGGCCGTCGTCCTTGGTGTGGGCTGTCTGATCAGTCGCCGGGCCCGGTTGCCGCTCGGCGGTGCGCTGGACCGGCTGCGCACGACTTGGGCGCCGATCCTGTCGGCCGTGGTCCGCACCCTGATCGTCCTGGCCTGTGTGGTGCTGGTGCCCCTGGTGATCGTCGGCTCAGCGGTGGGCGATCGGGCCGGGATGCTGGCCGGTGGCGCGTTGCTGGCCGCCCCGAATGCGCTGGCCGTCGCCCTGTCGCTCGGTGCCGGGTCCGGCTGGGTGTTCGACATGCATCCGGTGCAGGGCGACGGCAGCAATCCGCTGGCCGGGCTGATGGGGCGGATGGGCGGCAGGGAGGGCACGTCCGGCCTGGGTGGCGGCCGGCAGACCGACCGCACCGAGCACCTGGGGTCCCTGTCGGCCGGCGGATGGCCTTTGTGGGTCGTGGCCCTCGCGGTGACCGGCATCATCCTGCTCGGCTGTGCCTACCGGGTGTCCCGCACGACCGACGCGGGGCGGATGCGCCCGCTGCACCCCTACTCCGGTCCACTGGCCCACCACCTGGGGATGGCCGAGCGGTGTGCCCTGGCCGCCGCCGTGGTCCTGGGCGGCGTTGTCCAACTGGCCGGGGCATCAGGGAACTTCGGGATCAGCATGTTCGGCAGCGCGATGGGCGGCACGCAGGCCGAGCTCAGCGGCAGTGTGCTGCGTACGGTCGGGTGCGGTCTGCTCGTCGGAGGCCTCGCGGGATTCGCCGGCAGCGCGCTGTCCCGGCTGCCCGGCGGGCGCGGATCACGGTGACGATCACGGCCCGGGACTCACAGCTTGCTTTCGTATCCTGCCCAGCGGCTTCCCGGGCCTCCGTGGGCGGCGTGCCGTCCACCGTTCCCCTCTGTACGGCTGGTCCGGGTGCCGATTCCCGGTTGCCAGGAGGCCCCCTGTGTCATCGATCGAACGCCCCGTCTCCCGTACGGCCGATGCGGCGGACGCCGTCGGAGCCGAGACCACCTCAGGCGTGAACCTGCTGGTCGTGGACGACGAGCCGACCGTACGGGAGCTGCTGTGCGCGGCGCTGCGGCATGCCGGCTTCACGGTCGCCGCGGCCGCCACCGGGCAGGAGGCTCTGCACCGGGCGGCGGAGGTCTCGCCCGACCTCGTTCTGCTGGACGTGATGCTGCCGGACCTCACCGGCTTCGAGGTGATCCGCCTCCTGCGTGAGCAGCACCGGCCCGCCGCGGACTCCCGTGCCGGGCACATACCCGTGGTGTTCCTCACGGCCCGCGACGCCACCCAGGACAAGATCGAGGGCCTGGTGCTCGGCGGCGACGACTACGTCACCAAGCCGTTCGACCTCGAAGAGCTGATCGCCCGCATTCGTGCCGTGATGCGCCGCACCAGCGGCGATCCCACCGCGCTGATCCGCGCGGCCGACCTGGAACTCGACCCCGACGCCATCCAGGCGACCCGCGCGGGGCAGCCGCTGCGTCTGTCGCCCACGGAGTTCCGGCTGCTGCACTACCTGATGGTCAACGCCGGGCGCACCGTGTCCAAGGCGCAGATCCTCGGGCGGGTGTGGGACTACGACTTCAACGGCGACACCAACATCGTCGACACCTACATCAGCTATCTGCGCCGCAAGATCGACAACGGCGGCCCCAAGCTCATCCACACCGTGCACGGTGTGGGTTACGTCCTGCGCGGACCCAAGTCGTGACCGGGACCCGCATCGGGGTCCTGTGGTCGCGGGCGTCGCTGCGCAGCCGGGTGCTGCTGCTGTCCGTGGCCCTGCTGACCGTCGGGTTCACGGCCTTCAGCCTGGTCACCGGGAACTCCCTGCGGGGGTACATGGAAGACCGGGTGGACGCTCAACTGCGCGCCACCGCCCAGGTGTTCTCGCTGCTTCCGGCCACGGTGGCCCAGACCGGGGCCGAGCGGCGGCCGCCGTCGGGCCTCGCGAGCTTCAGCACGGATGTCCTCGGCAGCCCGGTCATTACATACGTCGCCGAGGACGGCACGGTGGAGAGCAGTATCGACTCGCTGGCCGCGGCGGGCCGGACGAGCGATGCGCGCAGCCCGTCCCTTCCTCGCCTGGACTCGGCCGCGGTGGCGGCCCTCGAAGGGCGTCCGTTCACCGTCGCCGGCACGGAGGGCGATACGCGGTGGCGGGTGCTGGCTGTTTCGCGGGCCGGTCGAGTCGGTGCGGCCGGGGCGGATTCCGGCAGCGTGATCGTGTCGACGCCCATGACGCAGGTGGACGACACCGTCAGCCGCAACTACCGGAGCACGGGACTCGGTCTGCTCGCGGTCCTGGCGGTGGCGGGCTGGTTCGCGGTCCGCTCCGGGCTCAAGCCGCTGTCCCGGATCGAGGAGACCGCTGCTGAGATCTCCGGCGGTGATCTGTCTCGCAGAGTGCCGGAACTGGCCGGTCCGAACACCGAGTTGGGGCGGCTCTCCACCGCGCTGAACGGCATGTTCGGCCAGCTGGAGGCCGCCTTCGCGGCACGGGCCGAGTCCGAGGCGCGGATGAGCCGGTTCGTCGCCGACGCCAGTCACGAACTGCGCACTCCGCTGGCCGGCATCAAGGGACTGGCCGATCTGCACCGCATGGGCGCCCTCGCGGAACGTGCCGACATCGACGCCACGATGGAGCGCATCGCCCGCGAGTCCGACCGCCTCACACGGCTGGTCAACGACATGCTGCTGCTTGCCCGCCTCGACGAGCGCGAGGCAAAGGGCGCGGAAGGATCCACCGCGGACGCCGCGTCGAGTCTCGACCTCGCCCCGACCGACCTGCGGACCCTCGCCGCCGATGCGCTGCATGACGTGCGGGCGTTGGATCCCTCTCGCCCCGTCACGCTCACCGGACCGGCCGGGCAGGGAGATCCGGCCTCCGCCCCGACGCTCGCGGACGAGGCCAGACTGCGCCAGGTGGTCACCAACCTGGTCGGCAACGCGGTCACCCACACCCCCTCGGGGACGCCCCTTCGTATCGGCGTCGGCACCATCGGCGAGCATGCCGTCCTGGAGGTCGCCGACCGGGGACCGGGGCTTGCTCCGGAGCAGTGCGGCCGCATCTTCGAGCGCTTCTACCGCGCGGACGGCTCGCGCAACCGAGCCACCGGAGGAGCCGGACTGGGCCTGGCGATCGTGCAGGCCCTGGTCACCGCGCACGCGGGACACATCGAGGTCGACTCCGCCCGGGGACTGGGGGCCACGTTCCGGGTTCTCCTGCCTCGGCTCAGCGACCTGGACGGCCCAACCGACCTTTCGGACAGGTCAGTTGTTCAGGCCAACTCGCCCGCTACGGCGACCTGATCGCCCTGCCCGCCCACGGCAGCACGTTCCACCCGGCGCCGCACGCCTGAGGCCTGCGCCCACGTCCCGGGGCCGGTCCGTCCAGGTGGGTCCACCGACCGGCTGCGGTGACGGCGGCGCCCTCGCCCGTCACGAAACGCGGCGCTCAGTCCGTCGATCTCCGGGAGCCGCTGTCGCCGCCACCGTCGCCGCCCTCACCCTCCGCGCAAACGCTGCGCCACAGCCGCATCAGCATCTGCTCCTCCACGTCCTGCGCGGTGTCCTCGGCGCGCTCCCACCCGCCGCCGCGCACCTCGGCGTGAAGCTCTTCCATCCGCCGGTCGAGCTGCTCGGCAACCCTCGCGGCCTCGGTCAGACTGGCCACCAGACCGGCGGGCACATGGCCGTCGTACTTGTAGTAGATCTTGTGTTCCAGGCTGGCCCAGAAGTCCATGGCGATCGTCCGGACCTGCACCTCGACGGTCACGGGGAGCGGGCCGGTGCTGAGGAACACCGGGATCTCGATCAGCGCGTGCAGGCTCTTGTAGCCGTTGGGCTTGGGGTGGGCGATGTAGTCCTTGACCCGGAGCACCCGTACGTCGGTCTGGGAGGTGAGCGCGTCGAGGACCCGGTAGGTGTCGGCGATGAAACTGCACGTGATGCGCACGCCGGCGATGTCATGGATGCCCGCCCGGATCGCCTCCGGCGTCGGGGCGATGCCGAGGCGCGCGACCTTGTGCAGGATGCTCTCGGGGGACTTGACCCGGGAGGCCACGTGCTCGATCGGGTTGTACCGGTGCAGGTGCAGGAACTCCTTGCGCAGGATCGACACCTTGGTCAGCACTTCGTCGACGGCGAACTCGTGCTCCATCTGGATGCGCTGGAAGTCCCTGCGGATCCTGCGCGCGAACGCCACATCCACCGGCTTGAGTGGTTCCCCGCCGGCGCCGCTGTCCTGAGGGGCCTGCGTCGGGTCGGCCACGGTGGTGCTCCTCTCGCGCTCCCATGCTCGCACCGGCGAGGAGCCCCGGCCACCGGCACCGCCGGGGCGTGACGATCATTACCGTGCGCCCGGGCGAGGATCAGTTCGCGGTCGCGGCGGCGATGAGGGCCTGAAGCTGCTCGGCGGTACGGTCGAGCGGCTCGGTGCTGCGTTTGGCGCGGCACATGGCGACCGTGCCCTCGACAGCGGCGACGATGAGCGTGGCGAGCTGCTCGGCCCGCTCGGCTTCGACACCGTGCGCCCGCAGCGAGTCGGCCAGCAGGGTCTCCCACCGTTCGAAGACCTCGGCCGCGGCCGTCAGCGCGGGCGGGATCTCGCCGCCCTGGGGCTCCTCGATGGCCACGGCGAGGACGGGGCAGCCGGCATGGAAGTCGCTGTCGACGACGACCTTGCGCCACAGATCGAGGAACGCCCGCAGCCCGTCCGCCGGGCCCGCCTCAAGCTCCTTGCGCAGACTGCCGACGACCCATTCACCGGTGAACCGGATGGCTTCCGCGGCCAGTTGCTGCTTGCCCTCGGGGAAGTAGTGGTACGTCGAACCGAGCGGCGCCCTGGCGTGCTTGGCCATCTCCCGGATGCTCGTGGCGCTCAGCCCGCGCCGGCTGATCATGTCAGCGGCACCGGCCACGATCCGCTCGCGCGACGGCGTACTGCTCTTGGCCACCCGCGTTCTCCCCTCTGGCTATAACGACCGTCATAGTCTACCGTGACCGAGGTCTATAACACTCGTCATAGGAGCCACCATGCCCATGATCCGGTTGACCGTTCCCTCAGGCGCTCTCACCGAGGAGGCCCGCACCACCGTTCAGCGTGACCTCGCCTCCGTACTGCTCCGCTGGGAGGGCGCGCCCGACACCGCCTTCTTCCGCGCCCAGGCATGGAGCTACCTCGTCGAACTGCCCGAGGGCGCCCAGACCACCGCCGAGGACGACGCGCCCCGCTTCCTGGTGGAGGTGACGGTGCCGCAGGGGGCGCTGTCGGAGCGACGCAAGGCAGGCCTGGTGGAGGACGCGACGAAGACGGTCCTGTCCGCCGCCGGCCTGGCTCCGGACGACGCGCTACGGGTCTGGGTGCTGGTCCACGAGCAGCCGGACGGCACCTGGGGTGCGGGCGGCTCCGTCATCCGCTACGCCGATCTCGTCGCTCTGGCGCAGCAGGGCAAGGGGCAGGCCGATGCGTGAGCTGACGTACGTGGGCCGCCGCACGGTCGAGTGGCGCGAAGCCCCCGACCCGAAGCTCCGGTCCGACGGGGAGGCGATCGTCGCACCGGTCGCCGCAACGCCGTGCGACGTGGACTCGGCGATCCTGGCAGGACACGGCTTCATCGACCCGCCGTTCACCCTCGGCCACGAGTGCGTCGCCCGCGTGACGGACGTCGGGGCCGCGGTGACCACGGTCACCCCCGGCGACCTGGTCGTCGTCCCCTGGTCCATCAGCTGCGGCACCTGCGACCACTGCCGCACCGGCCTGACCGCCCACTGCACGGCCGTACCGCACATGGCCATGTACGGCGCACCGATCGGCGGCAGTTGGGGCGGCCTCTTCTCCGACCTGGTCCGCGTCCCGTACGCCGACGCCATGCTCGTACCCCTGCCCGCCGGCCTCGACCCGGTGGCCATGGCCTCGGCGAGCGACAACTGGTCCCTGTCCTGGCGCCTGGTCGCACCCCACCTCAGGGCCCGCCCCGGCGCCCGGGTACTGGTCGTCGCCCGGGGCAGCATCGGCCTCTACGTGTGCGACATCGCCCGCGCGCTCGGCGCCTCCGACGTCCTCTACGTCGACCCCGACCCCGAACACCGCGCACTCGCCGAGAGCTTCGGCGCCCGCACCGCGGAGTCGATCGAGCCGATCCGCCACGGCTTCGACCTGGCCGTCGAGGCCACGGGCCGCGTCGACCAGCTCGCCCTCGCCGTCAAGTCCCTGGCCCCGGAGGGCATCTGCGAATCAGCGGGCAACCACTTCCGCCCCGGCGAACTGCCCCTGCTCGACATGTACCTCACCGGCGTCACCCTGCGCATCGCCCGCGACAACGTCCGCGCCCACATCCCCGACGCCCTCGAACTCGCCGCCTCCGGCACCGTCACCCCCGAACGCGTCGTCTCCCACGTCCTCGACTGGGAACAACTCCCCGACGCCCTGCCCGAGAAGCACCTCAAGCCCGTCTTCGTCCGCGACGACACCACTGGGTGACCACGCACTCCACATGACGAGTCATCGGGAGCACGTCACAAGGCGCCGGGCCAGGTGCGAAGGTCAGACCTTCTCGGCGATCACGCGAGGGTGTGCGACCGTGAGCATCCCGATGTCCTCCACAGCGGGCGTCAGGATCGTCACCCGTCCAGGGTGAGAGAGGGCCGTCGCACACAGCATGGCGTCGATGGCGTACTTGTGACCATGGAGGCCCGCGGCCCGAAGCAGCGTGGCAGCCGACTGGGCGATCGCTTGCGTGACCGGCTCGACTCGGAGGCGGGACAGGGTCCACTTGAGGGCAGCGTCATTGATCTTCGGGTGGACCACCTCGACCAGGGCAGCCGCCGAGGTGATCACCGGAAGATCGGCATCGCGGGCCGCCGTGAGCCACTCGTGGACGTCCCGATCCCGCTGGACCGCTTTCGCCAGGCCCTCGCTGTCCAGGATCAGCGCACCGCTCACGCAGCTGCCCCGGATTCGGCTGCGGAGCCGGTCAGCTTGTCCCGCTTCGCGGTAACCGCAGGTCAGTGACCCTTCTCGGCGGGCTCCAGAATCGCCACGCACTCGACGTGGTGCGTCATCGGAAACAGATCGAACACCCGCAACGTCCGCACCCGATACCCCCCTTCCCGGAAGTACCCCAGGTCCCGGGCCAGCGCCGCCGGATCGCACGCCACGTACGCGATCCGGCGCGCCCCCAGCGACGCCAGGTGTGCGACCGTTCCGCGGCCCGCGCCCGCGCGGGGCGGATCCAGGACGATGAGGTCGACCTCCGTGATGCCCGTGCGGGGCAGCACCGACTCGACCTTGCCCTGCTCGATGCGGACGCGGTCGAAGTCCGCGAGGTTGTGCCGGGCGTCCTCCACCGCGCGCTTGCCGGACTCGATGCCGAGGACCGCGCCCTGGTCGCCGAGGCGGTCGGCGAGGGCGCCGGCGAAGAGGCCCACGCCGCAGTAGAGGTCCAGCGCCATCTCGCCCTTGCGGGGCAACAGGCCCTGCATCACGGCCGTCACCAGGGTGTCGGCGGCCTTCGGGTGGACCTGCCAGAAGCCGCCGCTGCCGACGCGATGGGTACGGCCGTCCGCGCGCTCGCGGACGAAGGGGCGGCCGTGGACGCGGTGGACGCCGCCGTCCTTCTCCTCGACCCGCATCACGGAGACCGGCTTGTCGAGTTCGACGATCGGGAGGCGGGCGCCTGGGCGCGGGGTCAGGATGACCTGGCGGTCCTGCGAACCGGTCGCCGCGATCGCCTCGATCGACGCCATGCCCGGCCACTCGCGCCGCTCGATGCCGAGCTCGCTCACGCCCTCCGCGGCGATCATGCAGTGCTCGATCGGCTCGACCTCGTGCGAACGGTGGCGGCGCAGCCCGGCCCGGCCGGTCGTGGGGTCCACCGCGTACTGCACGCGCGTGCGCCACTGGGGCACCTGCCCGGCGGGCAGCTTGTCGCCCTCGGCGGGCATCACCGTGCCGTCCCAGCCGGCCTCCTCGGGCGTGAGCCCGGCCAGCCGCTTGAGCTGCTCGGCGACGACCTCGCCCTTCATCCGGCGCTGCGCGCCCGGCTTGGCGTGCTGCCAGTCGCAGCCGCCGCAGCGGCCCGGACCGGCGTACGGGCAGGGCGCCTCGATGCGGTCCTTGGACGCCTCCAGCACCTCGACCGCGTCGGCGCGCAGGAAGCGGGCGCCCTCCTCACCCTCGGTGACCCGGGCGACGACACGCTCGCCGGGCAGCGCGTGCCGCACGAACAGCACCTGCCCGGCCTCGGTGCGGGCGATGCAGTGGCCGCCGTGGGCGACGGGGCCGACCTCGACCTCGTAGGCCTCCCCCACCAGCGATTTCTTCGGTTCTGCCTGCATGGCGGGGTGACTCCAGGTGCGTAAGGGGAATGGGCCGGACAACAGCCCACCAGTCTACGACTGCTTCGACGCCTCCTTCGCCCGCTCCTCGGCGGGTCCGCGCCGCACCGAACCCGGCGCGTTCCACTCCTGGCGCTTGCGGGCCCGTCGCTTGGCGACCTCGGAGGACTGGAGCTGGTAGGGCACCGAGGTGACCATGACGCCCGGCGTGAACAGCAGTCGGCCCTTCAGGCGCAGGGCGCTCTGGTTGTGCAGCAGGTGCTCGTACCAGTGGCCGACGACGTACTCGGGGATGATCACCGACACCGCGTCGCGCGGGGACTCCCGGCGCAGGTTCTTGACGTACTCGATGATCGGCCGGGTGATCTCGCGGTAGGGCGAGTCGAGGACCTTCAGGGGGACGTCGATGCCGCGTCGTTCCCACTCGGCCTTGAGCGCCTTGGTCTCGGCCGCGTCGACGTTGACGCTGAGCGCCTCCAGGGTGTCGGTGCGCATCAGCTTGGCGTAGGCGATGGCGCGCAGCGTGGGGCGGTGGATCTTGGAGACCAGGACCACGGAGTGCACCCGGGAGGGGCGGACGCTGTCGTCGCTCGGGCCCTCGGGGGCGGCGATCTCGTCGGCGACGCGGTCGTAGTGCTTCCGGATCGCGGTCATGGTCGCGTAGAAGATCACCATGCCGAGCAGGGCGACCCAGGCGCCGTGCGAGAACTTGGTGACGAGGACGACGACGAGCACCAGGCCGGTGAAGAAGGCGCCGAAGGTGTTGATCGCGCGGGAGCGGATCATGTGGCGGCGCTTGGCCTGGTCCTTCTCGGTGCGCAGATGGCGGTTCCAGTGGCGGACCATGCCGGTCTGGCTGAGCGTGAAGGAGACGAACACGCCGACGATGTACAGCTGGATCAGCCGCGTGGAGTCGGCGCCGTAGATCCACACCAGCAGGGCGGCCGCGCCGGCCAGGAGCACGATGCCGTTGGAGAACGCGAGGCGGTCGCCGCGGGTGTGCAGCTGGCGGGGCAGGTAGCGGTCCTGGGCGAGGATCGAGCCGAGCAGCGGGAAGCCGTTGTAGGCGGTGTTCGCGGCGAGGAAGAGGACCAGGGCCGTGGCGGCGGCGAGCAGGATGAAGAAGAACGTGCCGTCACCGAAGACGGCGGCCGCGACCTGCGAGATCACCGGGTCCTGGACGTAGTCGGCGCCCACCGGGACGCCGTTCTCCACAAGGTCCTTGGCCGGGTTCTCCGCCATGTGCACGTCGGTGGCCATGGCGAGGCCGATGATGCCGCAGAACATGGTGACCGCGAGCGCGCCCATGAGGGCGAGCGTGGTCGCCGCGTTCTTCGACTTGGGCTTGCGGAAGGCGGGGACGCCGTTGCTGATCGCCTCGACGCCGGTGAGCGCGGCACAGCCGGAGGAGAACGCGCGCAGCAGCAGGAAGACCAGGGCGAAGCCGGCCAGACCCTCGTGCTCGGCCTCGATGTGGAAGTCGGCGGTCGGTGCCTCCATGGTCTCGTCGAGGACCAGACCGCGGAAGGCACCCCAGGCGATCATGATGAAGACGCCGGCGACGAAGACGTACGTCGGGATCGCGAAGAGGCTGCCGGACTCCTTCACTCCGCGCAGGTTCATCAGCGTCAGCAGAACGATGATGCCGACGGCACACAGCACCTTGTTCTCGACGACGAACGGGACGGCCGAGCCGAGGTTCTCCACGCCGGAGGAGATGGACACGGCCACCGTGAGGACGTAGTCCACGAGCAGCGCGCTGGCCACGGTCAGACCGGCCTTCGGGCCGAGGTTGGTGTTCGCGACCTCGTAGTCGCCGCCGCCGCTGGGGTACGCGTGCACGTTCTGCCGGTAGGAGGCGACGACCGTGAACATCAGAACCACGACCGCCACGGCGATCCAGGGGCTGAAGTGATACGCCGACACGCCCGCGATGGACAGGACCAGCAGTACCTCTCCGGGTGCGTAGGCCACGGAGGACAGCGGGTCGGAGGCGAAGACGGGGAGGGCGATGCGCTTCGGCAGGAGCGTTTCGCCCAGCCGGTCGCTGCGCAGCGCCCGCCCGATCAGAATCCGTTTGGGCACGTCGGTCAGTTTGGACACGACAGAGAATCGTAAGCGCTTGGCCGGAACACCGCCCACCCGCCACCCGAGATCCGCACGTCTCCTGCGCCGCTTGTGCTCTCCGAGTGAAATCCGGGTGCGGTGCGGCTGTGGGTTCCACCGCCGACCGGATCGACGTGTCTATATGACAAGCCGACCCCGTTTTCCCTTGCGTCGCGCGGCCGTTGCCGCCCAGGGAGGTTCCATGCACACCACCGCGGAGCTCATCGGCGCGGCCGCCGCCCTGGTCGTTCTCGGCGTCCTGGCGCTCGCCAGCGTCCGGAGCATCAGCCGCCGCTGATCGTCCCGAACCGCACGGCAACCGTGCACAGGGGTGCCCGCGTCCTACCGCGCGTGTGTAGCTTGGGCGGCGGTCTGAGACCCTGTTAAGGCCAAGTCAACGACTCTTGACACCGGAAGGACGGTCGTGCACATCGTCATCATGGGCTGCGGAAGAGTGGGTTCCGCTCTTGCCCAGACCCTGGAGCAACAGGGGCACACGGTCGCTGTGATCGATCAGGACCCCACCGCCTTCCGCCGCCTCGGCCCAGGTTTCGGCGGCCGCCGGGTCACCGGTGTCGGCTTCGACCAGGACACCCTGCGTGAGGCGGGCATCGAGGAGGCCGGCGCCTTCGCCGCCGTCTCCAGCGGTGACAACTCCAACATCATCTCCGCGCGCGTGGCCCGCGAGATGTTCGGTGTGGAGAACGTCGCGGCCCGTATCTACGACCCCCGCCGTGCCGAGGTCTATCAGCGCCTGGGCATCCCGACCGTGGCGACCGTCCGCTGGACGGCCGACCAGATGCTGCGCCGGCTGCTCCCCTCGGGCGCCGAGCCGCTGTGGCGCGACCCCACCGGCGGTGTGCAGCTCGCCGAGGTGCACACCGCCACGGCCTGGGTGGGCCACAAGATCAGCAGGCTGCAGGAGGAGACGGGCGTCCGCGTGGCGTTCCTGACCCGCCTCGGCGAGGCCATCCTGCCCAGCTCGCAGACGGTGCTGCAGGAGGGCGACCTGGTGCACGTGATGATGCGCACCGACGAGGTCGACAAGGTCGAGGCGGCGTTCGCCAAGGGTCCCGAAGAGGAGGGCGGTCACTGATGAGGGTCGCCATTGCCGGTGCCGGTGCGGTGGGCCGCTCGATCGCGGGCGAGCTGCTGGAGAACGGCCACGAGGTCCTGCTCATCGACAAGGCGCCGACCGCCATCTCGGTCGAGCGCGTCCCGCAGGCGGAGTGGCTGCTCGCCGACGCCTGCGAGATCACGTCCCTGGACGAGGCGGCGCTCCAGCGCTGCAACGTCGTGATCGCCGCGACCGGCGACGACAAGGTGAACCTGGTCGTCTCCCTGCTGGCGAAGACGGAGTACGGCGTCCCGCGCGTCGTCGCCCGCGTCAACAACCCCAAGAACGAATGGCTCTTCAACGAGTCCTGGGGCGTCGACGTCGCCGTCTCGACGCCCCGCCTGATGTCGGCCCTGGTCGAAGAGGCTGTCTCGGTCGGCGACCTGGTCCGCCTGCTGCGCTTCAGCCACGGCGACGCCAACCTCGTCGAGCTGACCCTGCCCGAGGAGTCGGCGCTGGCCGGCACCCAGGTCGGCGACGTGGAGTGGCCGCAGGACACCTCCCTGGTCACGATCATCCGCGGCACCCGCGTCCTGACCCCGACCCGGGACGACTCCCTGGAGGCAGGCGACGAACTCCTCTTCGTGGCCGCCCAGGCCCGCGAGGAACAGCTGGAGGACCTGCTCTCGGTACGCCGGGAGGACGCGACGGGCTGAGCCGCCCACGCGGTCTACGACGACGGAGGGCGCCCCGGGAATCCCCGGGGCGCCCTTCCCGACTCAGCCCGTCCGGCGTTTGAGGGGCGGCGGGGGCGAGAAAACAACCCGACGCCCACCCCGACGTCGCGAACCTACTCGGCCGACCGCGCAGCCGCCTCGCGCTCCTTCTCGGCCTTCTCCGCCGCCTCCATCTCCGCGAACACGTCGATGGGCGCGGGCGCCTTCGCCAGGAAGACCCACGTCAGCCAGACTGCAAGCAGGAACGGCGGGATCTTCAGGGAGACCAGCACCCAGCCGAGCTGCTCGGTGTCGGCCCACCAGTACAGCGGGAAGAGGATCGCGCACTTGGCGAGCAGGATGGCCCCCCAGGCGTAACTGGCCTTGGCGTACGCCTTCTTGCGGCCCGGGTTGCGTGTGCGCCAGGAGAGGTTCTCCTTGAACACCGGGCCGAGGATCAGACCGATCAGCGGAACCCCGCACAGCGTGGTGATGATGTACGCAAGGCCCAGCCCCAGCGTGTAGAGCATGCCGGGCAGATAGAAGTCCTTGGCGTTGCCCGTCATCATCGCGAACACGACACCGAAGGCGACCCCGAAGACACCGCTGAAGGCGTGCTTGACGGTGTCCTTCATCGCCAGGCGGACCCCGACGAGCAGCAGGGACACCACGAGGGCGGCGATCGCCGAGAGGTGCAGGTCCTTGTTGATGGTGTAGATGGTGACGAAGAGCAGGCCCGGCGCCACCGTCTCGACCATGCCCCGCACGCCGCCGAAGGCCTCGAAGAGCGCGGCCTCCGTCACCGCCCGCGAATCCTGCTGGGCGTCCTGGGTCGGCTTGTCGAGCGACGTCACCGGCTACTCCCGTCCGAGGGGTCTCAGTTCGTACTTCGGATTGAACAGCACCCGGCGGCCCCGGCTCATCGAGATCCGGCCCGATGCGATCAGCTTGCGCCCCGGTTCTATCCCCACGATGGAGCGTCTGCCGAGCCACACCACGTCCAGGGCGGCGGAGCCGTCGAACAGCTCGGCCTCCAGGGCGGGTACTCCCGCACGCGGCCGCAGGGTGACCGTGCGCAAGGTACCAGTAACGGTGACTATCTGTCGGTCCCGGCAGTCACCGATGCGCGTACAGCCGGCGGTGTCGGCGTCCTCCCGCAATTCCTCGGACTCCAGGTCCTCCTGCGACGAGGAGAGCCGGTCGAGCATGCGCCGGAACCGGCCCGCCGGCTTCTCGGAACGAGGAACAGAACTCATGTCTGAAGCGTACCGGGGTGCACCGACACGTACGTACCCGCAGTGCGAGCCCCTGAAGCCACCTGACGCCCCGATCCCGTTTGCCTAAAGCTTTTAGGCAAACGCATAATCGATTACGGCAAGAGGAGAGGTGGGCTCCATGGCACGCGCAGGACTGACCCCGGAGCGGCTCACCCGCGCCGGGGCCGAGCTGGCCGACGAGGTCGGCTTCGACAACGTGACCGTCTCGGCGCTCGCCCGCCGCTTCGACGTCAAGGTCGCGAGCCTGTACTCGCATCTGAAGAGCTCCCACGACCTGAAGACACGCATCGCCCTGCTCGCCCTGGAGGAGCTCGCCGACCGGGCCGCCGACGCCCTGGCCGGACGGGCCGGCAAGGACGCCCTGACCGCCTTCGCCGACGTCTACCGCGACTACGCCCGCGAGCACCCCGGCCGCTACGACGCCGCCCGGTTCCGCCTCGATGCCGAGACGGCGGCAGCGAGCGCCGGCGTCCGGCACGCCCGGATGACCCGGGCGATCCTGCGCGGCTACGACCTGGCCGAACCGGACCAGACCCACGCCGTCCGCCTGCTGGGCAGCGTCTTCCACGGCTACGTCAGCCTGGAGCTGGCGGGCGGGTTCGCCCACAGCTCCCCCGGCAGCGACGAGTCCTGGACCCGGATCCTCGACGCCCTCGACGCCACCCTGCGCAACTGGCCCGCACCCTGAAAGCACCCACCTCATGCACACCACACCCCTCACCACCGACCTCATCCACGGCGCCCTGGACCTGGAGCACACCGCCCACGGCGTACTGCCGCACCGGCTGCCCGCCCGGGCCCGCGCCCAGTGCGCCGACCCCCAGCTCGCCCTGGCGGAGGCCCAGCCCTCCGGCGTACGACTGGCCTTCCGCACCCGGGCCACCGCCGTCGAGCTGGACACCCTGGCCACCAAGCGGGTCTACCTCGGCGCTCCGCCCCGCCCCGACGGGGTGTACGACCTCCTCGTCGACGGCCGGCTGACCGAGCAGGCCGTCGTGACCGGCGGCCACACCCTGACCGTCGACCTGGCCACCGGAACCGCCGAGCACCGCCCGGGCCCCGTCGGCACCCTGCGTTTCACCGGACTGCCCGACCGGATCAAGGACGTCGAGATCTGGCTGCCGCACAACGAGACGACCGAACTCGTCGCCCTGCGCACCGACGCCCCCGTCGAGCCCGTCCCGGACCGGGGCCGCAAGGTCTGGCTGCACCACGGCAGTTCGATCAGCCACGGCTCGGACGCGGCGAGCCCCACCGCCACCTGGCCCGCCCTCGCCGCCTCCCTCGGCGGTGTCGACCTGATCAACCTGGGCCTGGCCGGAAGCGCCCTGCTCGACCCCTTCGTCGCCCGCGCGATCCGGGACACCCCCGCCGACCTGATCAGCCTCAAGATCGGCATCAACCTGGTCAACCTGGACCTGATGCGGCTACGGGCCTTCGCCCCCGCCGTCCACGGCTTCCTCGACACCGTCCGCGACGGCCACCCCGACACCCCGCTGCTGGTCGTCTCCCCCATCCTGTGCCCCATCCACGAGGACACCCCGGGCCCGGGCGCCTTCGACTTCAGCGCCCTCAGCGCCGGAAAACTGCGGTTCCGGGCCACGGGGGATCCCGCCGAGGCAGCGGCCGGGAAGCTGACCCTCAAGGTGATCCGTGAGGAGTTGGCGCGGATCGTGGAGCAGCGGACGGCCGCCGACCCGAACCTGCACTACCTCGACGGCCGCGACCTCTACGGCGAGACCGACCACGCCGAACTGCCGCTCCCGGACGAGCTGCACCCGGACGCGGCCACGCACCGCCGTATCGGGGAGCGCTTCGCCGAGCACATCCTTCAGCGTTCGAAGCGGTAGCCCATCCCCGGCTCGGTGATGAAGTGCTTCGGATGCGACGGATCCGCCTCCAGCTTCCGCCGCAACTGGGCCATGTACACCCGGAGGTAGTTCGTCTCCGTCCCGTACGACGGCCCCCACACCTCCTGAAGCAACTGCTTCTGGCTCACCAGCCGCCCGGAGTTGCGCACCAGCACCTCCAGCAGATGCCACTCCGTCGGCGTCAGCCGTACGTCGGCGCCGTCGCGCCGGACCTTCTTCGCGGCCAGGTCGACGGTGAAGGCCCCGGTGTTCACCACGACGTCCTCCTCACCGCCCCCGGCGGGCTCCGCGCGGCGTACGGCGGCCCGCAGCCGGGCCAGCAGCTCGTCCATGCCGAAGGGCTTGGTGACGTAGTCGTCGGCGCCCGCGTCCAGCGCCTCGACCTTCTCGTCGGAGGTGTGCCGGGCGGACAGCACCAGGATCGGCACCCGGGTCCAGCCGCGCAGTCCGCGGATGACCTCGACACCGTCCATGTCGGGCAGGCCCAGGTCGAGGACCACCACGTCGGGGTGGCGGGCGGCGGCGAGCTGGAGGGCGGTGGCACCGTCGTGGGCCGCGTCGACCTCGTACTTGCGCGCCTTGAGGTTGATCACGAGGGCGCGAACGATCTGCGGCTCGTCGTCGACCACGAGCACCCGGCTCATGAAACCTGCCTTTCCGGTTGGTCAAGGGGAAGCAGCTGCGGCGGGCGGGCCCCCGTCCCGCGCAGGGTGAGGACCATGGTGAGGCCGCCGCCGGGGGTGTCCTCCGCGTGCAGGGTGCCGTCCATGGCCTCGGCGAAGCCGCGGGCGACGGCGAGACCGAGGCCGACCCCGGCGCCGCGCGGGGCGTCGCCGTAGCGCTGGAAGGGCGCGAAGATGCGTTCCTTCGCCTCGTCGGGGACGCCGGGGCCGCGGTCGACGACCCGCACCTCGACCCGGTCCGCGATGGCGCTGGCGGACACGAGAACGGGACTGCCGTCCTGGCTGTACTTGACGGCGTTCTCGACCAGGTTGGCCACGGACCGCTCCAGCAGCCCGGGGTCGACGGCGACCATCGGCAGGGTCTCGGGGATGTCCAGCTCCACGCTGTCCTCGGGCACCCCGCCGAGTGCCATCGGCACCACCTCGTCGAGGTCGATCTCGCGGATCAGCGGGGTGACCGTGCCGGTCTGCAGGCGGGACATGTCGAGCAGGTTGCCGACCAGGTGGTCCAGGCGGTCGGCGCCCTCCTCGATGCCCTCCAGCAGCTCGGCCTGGTCCTCCTCGGACCACGCCACGTCGTCGGACCGCAGCGAGGACACCGACGCCTTGATGCCGGCGAGCGGGGTACGCAGGTCATGGCTGACGGCGGCCAGCAGCGCCGTACGGATCCGGTTGCCCTCGGCCAGCGTGCGGGCCTGGTCGGCCTCCTCCTGGAGCCGCCGGCGGTCGAGGACGACGGCGGCCTGGGCGGCGAATGCGGCCAGCACCCGGCGGTCCTCGGCGGGCAGCACCCGGCCGGTGAGCGCCAGTGCCATGTGGTCGCCGACCGGCATGTCGACATCCGCGTCCTCCGGCCGCTCCACCGGCGGTCCCTGGCCCACGCGGCCCGCGCAGGTCCACGGGTCGACGTCGCTCGCCCGCTCCAGCAGCGCGGCGGACTCCATGCCGAAGGTCTCCCGGACCCGTTCCAGCAGCTCCTCCAGGCCCGTCTCGCCGCGCAGCACGTTGCCTGCGAGGAAGGACAGGATCTCCGACTCGGCGCGCAGCCGGGCGGCCTGCTGGGTGCGCCGGGCGGCCAGGTCGACGACGGAGGCGACCGACACCGCCACGGCCACGAAGACCGCCAGGGCGAGGGCGTTCTTGGGGTCGGCGATGGTGATCCGGTGCACCGGCGGGGTGAAGTACCAGTTCAGCAGCAGGGACCCGAACGCGGCCGAGGCCAGCGCCGGCAGCAGTCCGCCGAGCAGGGCGGCGGCCACCGTCAGCGTCAGGAACAGCAGCATGTCGTTGGCGAGGCCGAGGTCGGCGTCGACGTTGGTCAGCAGCAGGGTGAGCAGCGCCGGACCCCCGATGCCCGCCAGCCAGCCCCACACGATCCGCGGCCGGCCGAGCCGCGCGCCCCGGGCGACCGGCAGCCCGCGCCCCTTGGCGACCTCGTCGTGGGTGACGATGTGCACGTCGAGGTCGGGTCCCGAATCGCGGGCGACCGTGGTGCCGACGCCCGGTCCGAAGACGTACTGCCAGCTCTTGCGGCGCGAGGAGCCGAGGACGATCTGAGTGGCGTTCACCCCGCGCGCGAAGGCCAGCAGCGCGGCCGGTATGTCGTCGCCGACGACGTGGTGGAAGGTGCCGCCGAGGTCCTCGACGAGGGTGCGCTGGACGGCGAGTTCCTTGGGCGAGGCGGAGGTCAGCCCGTCGCTGCGGGCGATGTAGACGGCGAGCACCTCGCCGCCGGCACCCTTCTCGGCGAGCCGCGCGGCACGCCGGATCAGGGTGCGGCCCTCGGGTCCGCCGGTGAGCCCGACCACGATCCGCTCCCGCGAACCCCAGATCTTCGACACCCGGTGCTCGCCGCGGTACTCGCGCAGGTACTCGTCGACCCGGTCGGCCACCCACAGCAGCGCCAGCTCGCGCAGCGCGGTGAGGTTGCCGGGCCGGAAGTAGTTCGACAGCGCGGCGTCGACCTTGTCGGGCTGGTAGATGTTGCCGTGCGCCATACGGCGGCGCAGCGCCTGCGGTGACATGTCGACCAGCTCGATCTGGTCGGCGCGGCGCACCACCTCGTCCGGCACGGTCTCCTGCTGGCGGACGCCGGTGATCGACTCGACGACATCGCCCAGCGACTCCAGATGCTGGATGTTGACGGTCGATATGACGTCGATCCCGGCCGCCAGCAGCTCCTCCACGTCCTGCCAGCGCTTGGCGTTGCGGGAACCGGGGATGTTGGTGTGGGCGAGCTCGTCGACGAGGGCCACCTCGGGGCGGCGGGCCAGGACCGCGTCCACGTCCATCTCGGTGAAGACGCTGCCGCGGTACTCCAGTTCCCGGCGCGGGATCTGCCGAAGGCCGTGCAGCATCACCTCGGTACGCGGCCGGTCGTGGTGCTCCACGAAGGCGACCACGCAGTCCGTGCCCCGCTCGGCACGCCGGTGCGCCTCGGAGAGCATGGCGTAGGTCTTGCCCACGCCCGGTGCCGCCCCCAGGTAGATCCGAAGCTTGCCACGTCCCATGACGATGACCATACGACCAACAAAGCCGACATATGGCACCGGGTGCAGCCGCCGGTACGTCCTTGACGCAACCCTTACGCGACCGCACCCGGCCCCTGTCTTCCCCGCTCAGGCGGGGTTGTCCCCGTGGGTGAGGGTCTCCCAGGCGACGAAGAGGTTGTTGCTCCCGGCCGGGCGGTTGCGCTCGGTCAGCGTCTGGGTGTTGGTCATGGCGTGACCGAGCCGGTTGTGCAGGGCGTTGTACCCGACCTCGGTGACGGGTCCGAGGCCCAGGTGCAGGGAGCCGCCGCACAGCCAGCTGGGCGGGGCCGTGCCCAGCTCGTACTTGGCATGGAACCCGAGTGCGTGCCGCAGCCGCTCGCCGACATCGGTGCCGTACAGGTCCTGGCCCTGGATGCGGCTGGTCTCGGCGACGTGGGAGATGGCGGAGATGCCGTAGCCGGTGTGCGTGAAGTCGCGGCAGGTCTCCTGGGAGAGGCCGGTGACGAAGGTGGACTGGCCCTGCCAGTACTTGACGATCTTGTCGCGGGTGTCGAGGTTCTGGCTGGGCACGGTCTTCGGCAGCTCGCCGTCGGAGGCGAGGTAGACGTAGGCGGCGGTGCGGGTGCGGAACTTCGCCATGGCCTTGTCGTAGGACGCCTTGTCCTCCAGGAAGACGGAGATGCCGATGGCGGCCTCCATCATCGACAGCTCCCAGTTCCCGTTGGAGTTGGAGCCGTTGATGATCTCGGGGAGGTAGACGGTGCGGAGCATGGTCGCGAAGCGGCCGGAGTTCGGCCAGCCGCCGGTGTACGTGTACTTGATGATCTCGGCGGCCTTGGGCCAGGAGGAGCCGGCCCAGCCGGTCTGGAGGGGCGCGTTGCTGTTGGTGTGGTCGGTGATGACCGCCGACCAGGCGTCCATCAGCTGGATGGATTTCTGCGCGTAGCGCGCGTCGCGCGTGATGTACCAGGCGAGGGCGTTGGTGTACGCGGCGATCGCGTCCTCGCGCTCGTCCGTGCAGCCGTAGTTGGGGTTGGAGTACGAGCCGCACTCGACGACCGCGCGGGGCTTGGGGGTGCGGTTCGGGTCGGCGTACTTGCTCGCCATCATCTGGTCGTAGGCGCCCTTCCAGGGCTGGGCGCCGGCGAGGACCTTGTCCCGCGCGAAGTCCAGCTGGCCGCGGGAGACGGTGACGCCGGGGTGGGTGAAGGTGGTGGGTGCCGCGTCGGCGCCCGGCGCGGCGGGCCAGGCGAGGACACTCGCGACGAGGACGGCCACTGCCGCGAGGAGGGGGGTACGGCGCATAGCGACTCCGTTCTTGTATGTGAACAAGGAGCGCCTTTATGAACGCAAGGCGTTGGCCGGAGACCATAGGTACAGACCAATACGCCGTCAAGGGTGCGCGCACGAGAAACGGCCGCACCCCGTTCGGGAGGCGGCCGTTTCCTGCCGTCTGTCTACCGGACCTCGGTGATCTCCGGGCCGCGCTGCAGCTGGCCCATGCCGCCGGAGAAGCGCGAACCGCCCTCCTCCTGCTGCTGGACCCCCTCGGGGACCATCTGGGCGTCGTTCGGCAGCTTCAGGACGATCGGGTCGCGGGGCGCCATCGGGCCCTCGCCGCGGACCACGACCGTGTCCCGGAAGATCTGCTCCAGCAGCCCGGCCGCCTGCGGCTGCACCGCGCCCTGGCCCGAGATCACACCGCGCAGGAACCAGCGCGGACCGTCCACACCGACGAACCGCACGACCTGGAAGCCGCCCGTGCCGTCCGGCAGCTGCACCGGGACCTGCGCCCTGAGCTCCCAGCCCAGCGGACCCTCGACCTCGTCGATGATGCCGCCCTGCTGGGTGATGCCGGAGCCGATCTCCTCGCGTACCTCGCCCCAGATGCCCTCCCGCTTGGGAGCGGCGAAGGCCTGGAGCTGGATGGCGCTGTCGCGCAGCACGACGGTCGCCGCGACGATCGCGTCGCCCGCCACCTCGACCCGCAGCTCCATGCCGTCGACTCCGGGCACGAACAGACCGCCCAGGTCCACCCGGCCCTCGCCCGGGTCGCGCACCTCGGTGCTGTCCCACGGTCCGTCGGGCCGGGGCTCGGGCTCCAACCGCACACGCTCGCGCGCGCCGTCCTCGTCCGCCTCGGTGTCGACGCCGTCGACGACCTGCTCGGGCTCGCCGGCCGCGTCCTCGGCGGCACCCTTCTTCTTGCGACGTCCGAACACGTCACTGTCCTTCCCGGTCGGATACGACCGAAGCGTATCTAGTCCCACCCGTTGCGCCGCCGTCGGCGGCCTGACCGCTTGTACCGCCCCCGTCACCCACGGCGGCATGGCCGCCGGTGGACCCGAAGCCCCCCTCGGCCCGCGCCGAGTCGGGAAGCTCCGCGACCTCCTGGAAGCGGACCCTCTCGACCTGCTGGACGACGAGTTGGGCAATCCGGTCGAAGCGCTCGAACCGCACGGACTCGCGCGGGTCGAGATTCACCACGATCACCTTGATCTCCCCACGGTACCCGGCATCAACCGTCCCCGGGGCATTCACGAGGGCGACACCGCAGCGGGCGGCGAGACCGGATCGCGGGTGCACGAAGGCCGCGTACCCCTCCGGCAGCGCGACAGACACTCCCGTGGGCAGCACCGCCCGCTCCCCCGGCTTCAGTTCACAGCCCTCGGTGGTGCGCAGATCGGCTCCCGCGTCACCGGGATGCTCGTACGACGGAAGCGGTACGTCCGGGTCGACGCGCCGGATCAGCACGTTCAGCGGGTCACGGCTCACGGGTTCACCTCGAAGGCACGGGCACGCCGCACCTGGTCCGGGTCGCTCATGGCCGCGCGGATCTCCTCGGGGCGGCCGTTGTCGATGAAGTGGTCGACCTTCACCTCGATGAAGAGGGCGTCGGCCCGGACCGCCACGGGTCCGTCGGGGCCGCCGATCCGGCCGGTGGCGGTGGAGTAGATCTTCCGCCCGGCCACCGCGGTCACCTCGGCCTGAAGGTGCAGCACCGTGTCCACCGGAACCGGCCGTACGAAGTCGGTCTCCAGCCGTCCCGTCACCGCGATCGTGCGCAGCAGCCAGTTCAGCGAGCCGAGCGTCTCGTCCAGGGCACTGGCCAGCACCCCGCCGTGCGCGAGACCCGGGGCACCCTGGTGGGCGGCCTGCACGGTGAACTCGGCGGTGAGGGAGACGCCTTCCCCGGCCCGCGCCTGAAGGTGCAGTCCGTGCGGCTGCTCGTCACCGCAGCCGAAACACTGGCCGTAGTGGGCGCCGAGGAGTTCGCCGGGCGCGGGCGCGTCGGGGTGCCGCACGGGCCGTACGGCGTCGGCGGGAGGCGTCAGAGCTGCGGATGTACCACTCACAGCCGCAGACCTTACCCGCGCGTCGGCGCTGTCCGGACACCGTGCCAAGCTTGGCTCCATGCAGCTCTCCGCCACCCCGTACGAAGAACGCCTCACCGCCCCCCGCTCCTGGTGGCTGATCTCGGCCCTGGTGGGGGTCGCGCTGGCCCTGATCCTGCTGCCCTTCGGCACGCTGCCGATGCTCGGCGGGCTGGCCGGCGGGACGGCCGCGGCGGCCGTGACGGCCAGCTCGTACGGCTCGATCCGCATCCGGGTGGTGGGTGGCTCGCTGATCGCGGGCGAGGCGAAGATCCCGGTCACGGCGCTGGGCGAGGCGGAGGTCCTGGACGCCGAGGAGGCCCGGGCCTGGCGCACCCACAAGGCCGACACCCGCGCCTTCCTGCTGCTGCGGGCCTACATCCCCACGGCCCTGCGCGTGGAGGTCACGGACCCGGAGGACCCGACGCCGTACCTGTACCTGTCCACGCGTGAGCCGGAGCGGCTGGCCGAGGCGCTGAAGGCGGCCAAGGCGGCGGTCTAGCACAGCTGGCCGAAGGGTCCCCGGAAAAGGGGACCCGGACCTCAGCCTCTGGGGTCTCTGTGCTTCCTGCGGCCGAGTTCCTTGGTGACATCCCCCAGCCTCAGCGGGTCCTTGGGGGTCTCCAGCGCCGGAAGGTTCTCCAGCGCCTCCCACGGCACCTGGATCTTGCGCAGGTCCGCCCGGATCCGCTCGGCCAGCTTCTTGGTGTCCCGGCGGTTCATGACCGCTCCCACCGCCGCGCCCACCATGAAGGGCATCAGGTTCGGCAGGTTGCGCACCATGCGCTTCATGATCTGCTGGCGCAGCTGGAGCTTCATGTGGCTGTTCAGCGCCGTGCTCATCGTCGACGGCTTGGTCACGTCGATGCCGCGCTCTCCCGACCAGGAGTCGAGGTAGGCGGTGGAGCGCTGTTTGAGGTTGCCGGGCGGCCGTACCCCGTACACCTCGTGGAGTTCGGCGATGAGCTTCAGCTCGATCGCGGCCACTCCGGTGATCTCCGCGGCCAGTTCGGCCGGCATCGCGGGCGGCACGGGAAGCATCGCCGCCGCACCGACTCCGGCCCCGACGGTCGAGGTCGCGGCCGTGGCGCCCGCCACGAGCTTGTCGGCGAGCTGCTCCGGTCCCAGGCCGGGGAACTGCCTGCGGAGCGTCGCGAGGTCCCGTACGGGGACACGCGGGGCGTTCTCGATGATCCGGTCCGCGAGGTACCCCAGTCCCGCCCTGGCGCGGCTGCCGCCCTTACGGACGCCTTCCCGGGCCTTGTCCCGGATCACCGCCGCCCGCCGCCGCGCGACGGGCGCCGGATTCTGAGCCTGCGCCGGGAGGCTGCCCCCGGACGCCGGTTCGAGCGAGGCCGATCCCGTACCGGATGAGCCTCGCTCGTCGTCACGCGCGCCGTGAGGGCCGTCGAGCGGCCCTTGGTCCGCTCCCCGCGCGGGGAAGCGGCGCTTCCAGGGAGAGGTCGAGCCAGTCATGCCCGACCCCTCCTCAGTCGCAGTCGCGGCAGATCGGCTGACCGTTCTTCTCCCGGGCCAGCTGGCTGCGGTGGTGCACCAGGAAGCAGCTCATGCAGGTGAACTCGTCCTGCTGCTTGGGCAGCACCCGGACGGCCAGCTCCTCATTGGAGAGGTCGGCGCCGGGCAGCTCCAGGCCTTCGGCGGCCTCGAACTCGTCGACGTCCACAGCGGAGGTCGACTTGTCGTTCCGCCTGGCCTTCAGCTCTTCAAGGCTGTCCGAGTCGACGTCGTCGTCGGTCTTGCGTGGGGTGTCGTAATCCGTTGCCATGTCGCTCTCCCCCTCTGGGTGTCTGCGGTGTCTCCAGCGCACGTAACGCGTGAGAGGCCGGACTTGTGCCCGACCCGAGGCGGAGATTTTGCCTCACATCAAGGTCTGTTACTCAATCGACACCCAACCGGACTCCTCAAGAGTGATCGGCTTGGATGGCGAACGGGACCGTACACGGTCCGGATGCCGCACTTCAAAGGCGTCTCACCGTGTACTTCCCGTGATCTAGACCCCCGAAAACCCGGATTTTCCCGGCTTTCCGGCACTCTGCATGATCACGGAGAGTAGATGGCTGGAAATTCGCCCATGTGATCGATCACACAGCGTGCAGCTCCCCGAGTGCCCAGAAAATTCCGCGCAAAGCGAACATCCCTGTGTGCCTGCGACCCGATCTCAGACGGGAAGGGCCACTCTCATCACCAGCCCGCCGCCCTCGCGGGGCTGCGCCGCGATGTGCCCGCCGTGCGCCCGTGCCACGGAGCGTGCGATGGACAGCCCGAGCCCGACACCCTTGTCGCTGCCCGTGCGCTCCGTACGCAGCCGCCTGAAAGGTTCGAAGAGGTTGTCGATCTCGTACGCCGGCACGACCGGCCCGGTGTTCGACACGACGAGGAGCGCCTGGCCGTGCTGGATCTCGGTGGTGACCTCGACCCAGCCGCCCTCGGGGATGTTGTACCGCACGGCGTTCTGCACGAGGTTCAGGGCGATCCGCTCCAGCAGGACGCCGTTGCCCTGGACGACCGCGGGTTCGCGCTTGCCGCGGATCTCCACGCCCTTGGCCTCCGCCTCGCCGTGCACCTGGTCCACGGCCTGGGAGGCGACCTCGGCGAGGTCCACCGGCTTGCGCTCGACGATCTGGTTGTCGCTGCGGGCGAGCAGCAGCAGCCCCTCGACGAGCTGCTCGCTGCGCTCGTTGGTGGCCAGCAGCGTCTTGCCGAGCTGCTGGAGCTCCACCGGCGCGTTCGGGTCGGACAGGTGCACTTCGAGGAGCGTGCGGTTGATCGCGAGCGGCGTGCGCAGCTCGTGCGAGGCGTTGCCGACGAAGCGCTGCTGGGCGGTGAAGGCCCGCTGGAGGCGCTCCAGCATGTCGTCGAAGGTGTCGGCCAGCTCCTTCAGCTCGTCGTCCGGGCCGTCCAGCTCGATCCGGCGGGACAGGTCCGACCCGGCCACCGCGCGCGCGGTGCGGGTGATCCGGCCCAGCGGCGACAGGACGCGGCCGGCCATGGCGTAGCCGAAGGCGAAGGCGATGACGGCGAGGCCGAGGAGGGCGAGGAGGGAGCGGCTGAGCAGGGTGTCCAGGGCGTGCTGGCGCTGCTCGTTCACGCACTGGTTCAGCGCGTGGTTGAGGTCGTCAGCGGGCAGCTCGCCGGTGCCCAGCTTGCAGCTCTGGCTGGACACCGAGCCGGTGACGATCTTGAAGGGCAGATCGCTGCCGACGTTCAGCGCGCTCGCGGCCAGCAGATAGATGATCGACAGCAGCAGGATGCCGGCGATCAGGAACATGCCGCCGTACAGCAGGGTGAGCCGTATACGGATGGTGGGGCGCAGCCAGGGGAAGGGCTGCACCGGCCTTCTCGGGTCCCAGGTCGGCTTCGGGGGCGCCTGGGGCGGTGCGGGGGTAGCTGCCATGGGGAATCAGATCCGGTAGCCGGAGCCGGGGACGGTGACGATGACGGGGGGCTCGCCCAGCTTGCGGCGCAGGGTCATGACGGTGACGCGGACGACGTTGGTGAACGGGTCGGTGTTCTCGTCCCAGGCCTTCTCCAGCAGCTGCTCCGCGGAGACCACCGCGCCCTCGCTGCGCATCAGCACCTCCAGCACGGCGAACTCCTTGGGCGCCAGCTGGACCTCCTTGCCGTCGCGGAACACCTCGCGGCGGTTGGGGTCGAGCTTGATCCCGGCGCGCTCCAGGACGGGCGGCAGGGGGACGCTCGTACGGCGTCCGAGGGCACGCACGCGTGCCGTGAGCTCGCTGAAGGCAAAGGGCTTGGGGAGGTAGTCGTCGGCGCCGATCTCCAGGCCCTCGACGCGGTCGCTGACGTCGCCGGAGGCCGTGAGCATCAGCACGCGGGTGGGCATGCCGAGCTCGACGATCTTGCGGCAGACGTCGTCGCCGTGCACGAGCGGGAGGTCGCGGTCGAGGACGACCACGTCGTAGTCGTTGACGCCGATGCGCTCCAGGGCGGCCGCACCGTCGTACACGACGTCGACGGCCATGGCCTCCCGGCGTAGTCCGGTGGCCACCGCATCGGCGAGCAGCTGCTCGTCCTCGACGACGAGTACGCGCACGTCGCTGTTCCTTCCTCTGTCCACCCGCGTAGCGCTTCTTCTGCGCGCGGGCAGGGTTCTGGTGGGGTTGTTGGCCTCCATCCTGCCCTTTTCGGCCATAAGTCGGCGGTAAGACGGGTGAGTGACGCATGAAGGACGGGTGCGCGGCCCGGGAATGCGAGATTTTCTCGTCCGGTTGAGGTTTCCGTGAAACAGAGCAGGGGGAGGACGGCTGTACACCCCGCGATCACGCTCTGCTGCTGCCGCACCACCATGCGGTACGGAGCAATCCGCTTTCCGCAGAGCGGGCGAGGCGTGATCGCCCCTTCCGAACGGCACACCCCCGTGCCACCGACCCACGACCCAGGACGAGGGGGCACAGCATGGACGCATTCACCGCAGGGCTTCTGCAGCGCATAAGGACGACCGAGTCCGACCTGACGCGGGCTCGTGACGAGGGCGACGACTTCCTCGTCGAGGTGGAGCAGGGCGAGCTCGACGACCTGCGCCGCCTCGCCGCCGAACACGGTGTGGAGGTCGGCGTGTCCGGCGTCTGACCAGCTCGTAACGCACAGCACCCCGGCGAATCCAGCGCCGGGGTGCTGTGCGTTGCGGGGCGGGCTGTCAGTCGTGCCAGGCGCCGAAGTCCTCCAGGAGCCGCTGGAGGGGCTCGAAGACTCCCGGAGCGGCAGCCACCGTCAGATCGTTCGACGGGCGCTCTCCGGGGCGTCCACCGGTCAGGGCGCCCGCCTCCCGGGCGATCAGGTCGCCCGCCGCGAGGTCCCAGGGGTGCAGGCCGCGCTCGTAGTAGCCGTCCAGGCGGCCCGCGGCGACGTCGCACAGGTCGACCGCGGCCGAGCCGGAGCGCCGGATGTCGCGCAGCAGCGGGATCAGCTTCCGGGCGACCTCGGACTGGTGGACGCGGACCTCGGTCACATAGTTGAAGCCGGTCGAGACCAGGGCCTGCTCCAGCGGCGGTGCCGGGCGGCAGGTCAGCCTGCGCTCGCCCTCCCAGGCGCCTCGCGCCCAGGCTCCGCCGCCGCGGACCGCGTGGCACGTCTCGCCGCGCATCGGGGCGGCGACGACGGCGACGACGCTCTCGCCGTCCTGCTCGGCGGCGATGGAGACGGCCCAGGTCGGCAGCCCGTACAGGTAGTTGACGGTGCCGTCGAGCGGGTCGATCACCCAGCGGACGCCGCTCGTGCCCTCGGTGGAGGCGCCCTCCTCGCCGAGGAAGCCGTCGTCCGGGCGGTGCTCGGAGATCAGATCCGTGATCAGTTTCTCGGCCGCGATGTCCATCTCGGTGACCACGTCGATCGGGCTCGACTTGGTCTTGGCGACCGAGAGGTCGGCCGGGCGGCCGTCGCGCAGCAGGTCGCCCGCGCGTCGCGCGGCCTCCTGGGCGAGGGAGAGCAGTTCCGAGTGCAGGGGGTCGGTCACAGGACTCCTCATGCGTAGGGGCTGTCGATGCCCGCCGCGGCGGGCCGGGGGGCGCGGGCTGGGCAGCAGCCGACCGGGCAGAGGTTGTGACTCGCGCCGAGCGCGCCCAGGGCGCACGGCGCGACCTCCCGCCCGCTCTCGGCGGCGGCGCGCTCCAGGACGAGTTCGCGGACGGCGGCGGCGAACCGCGGGTCGGCGCCGACGGTGGCCGAGCGCCGCACCGGCAGCCCCAGCTCCTCGGCCTTGGCCATGGCCTCGGTGTCGAGGTCGTACAGGACCTCCATGTGGTCCGAGACGAAGCCGATGGGCGCCATGACGACGGCCGGGACACCAAAGGCGTGCCGCTCCTCCAGGTGGTCGCAGATGTCGGGCTCCAGCCACGGGATGTGCGGGGCTCCGGAGCGGGACTGGTAGACGAGCTGCCAGGGGTGGTCGACGCCGGTGCGCTCGCGGACCGCGTCGGCGATCAGCCGGGCCACGTCCAAGTGCTGTGCGACGTACGCCCCGCCCTCGCCGTGGCCCTCGACCGGTCCCGAGGTGTCCGCAGCGGAGTCCGGAATCGAGTGGGTCGTGAACGCGATGTGGGCGCCGGCCCGGACCTCCCCGGGAAGGTCGGCCAGGGACCGCAGCACGCCGTCGATCATCGGCTCCACGAAGCCCGGGTGGTTGAAGTAGTGCCGCAGCTTGTCGATCCTCGGCAGCTCAAGTCCCTCGGCCTCCAGGGCGGCCAGCGAGTCGGCGAGGTTCTCCCGGTACTGACGGCAGCCCGAGTACGAGGCGTAGGCGCTGGTGGCGAGGACGAGGATGCGACGGCGGCCGTCCTGGACCATCTCGCGCAGGGTGTCCGTCAGGTACGGGGCCCAGTTGCGGTTGCCCCAGTAGACCGGCACGTCCAGGCCGTGGTCGGCGAAGTCCTTGCGCAGGGCGTCCAGGAGGGCGCGGTTCTGGTCGTTGATGGGGCTGACCCCGCCGAACAGGAAGTAGTGCTGTCCGACTTCCTTCAGGCGTTCCTTGGGGATGCCGCGCCCACGCGTCACGTTCTCCAGGAACGGGACCACGTCGTCCGGTCCTTCGGGGCCGCCGAACGAGAGCAGGAGCAGGGCGTCGTAGGGGGTGGCATCGAGCGCGTCTGGCATGTCTCGATCCTGCCACCCGGCACTGACAGCCGGGAAACGGCGAGGTGTCGACCTGGCGCCCGGCCCTCCGGGCGGGTGCATTAGGGTGACCTCACTTGTAAGCTGTATCGGCCAGGTTCGCGCCTTACCGGGCGGCACTGCCGAGCCGCCGCCATGCCATCCGACCGGAGAGCCCGTGCCCAGCCCCTACCGCGCCCTGTTCGACGCCCCCGGCTCCAAGGGCTTCTCCACCGCCGGCTTCCTCGGCCGGATGCCGCTGTCGATGATGGGCATCGGCGTGGTGACGATGGTGTCGCAGCTGACCGGGCGGTACGGCCTGGCCGGCGCCCTGTCGGCCACCATCGCGCTCGCCGCCGCCGTCGCGGGACCGCAGGTCTCCCGGCTGGTGGACCAGTACGGGCAGCGGCGCGTCCTGCGCCCGGCGACGCTGGTCTCCCTCACGGCCGCGGCCCTACTGCTCCTCGCCGCGCACTACGAGTGGCCGGACTGGGTGCTGTTCGCGGCATGCGTCGGCATCGGCTGCGTGCCGAGCGTCGGCGCGATGATCCGGGCCCGCTGGGCGGCCCTGTACCGGGGGACCCCGCAGCTGCACACCGCGTACTCCTTCGAGTCGGTGGTGGACGAGGTCTGCTTCATCTTCGGGCCGATCATCTCCATCGGGCTGTCCACGGTCTGGTTCCCGGAGGCCGGTCCGCTGCTCGCCGCCTGCTTCCTGGCGGCCGGGGTCTTCTGGCTGACCGCGCAGCGCGCCACCGAGCCGGAGCCGCATCCGCGCGACCGGGACGCGGCGGGCGGCCGCACCGCCCTGCACTCCCCCGGGCTCCAGGTCCTGGTGGCCACCTTCGTGGCGACGGGCGCGATCTTCGGGGCGGTCGACGTGGTCACGGTGGCCTTCGCCGAGGAGCAGGGCCACAAGGGCGCGGCGAGCGTCGTCCTCGCGCTGTACGCGGCGGGCTCGTGCCTGGCCGGTGCCGTCTTCGGGCTGCTGCACCTCAAGGGAGCGCCCGAACCTCGCTGGCTGCTGGGCATATGCGCGATGGCCGTGAGTATGATCCCCCTCCTACTGGTCGGAAACTTGCCGTTTCTGGCCGTGGCGCTGTTCCTTGCGGGCCTGTGCATCGCTCCCACGATGATCACGACGATGTCCCTCATCGAGCAGCACGTACCACGCGCGCAACTGACCGAGGGCATGACCTGGGTGAGCACGGGGCTCGCGGTCGGGGTCGCGCTCGGCTCCTCCGTGGCCGGCTGGGTGATCGACGCGGCTGGTGCGCAGGCCGGGTACGGGGTTCCGGCGGTGTCCGGGGCCGTCGCGGTCGCGGTCGGTTTCCTGGGGTACCGCCGGCTCAGCAGGCCGGCTCCGGGTCGGGGAGGCACCGTTGAGCAGCACAGCGAGCGGGACGAACGGCACATGGCGTAACTGGGGAGGCAACGTCGCCGCCCGTCCCGCGCGGGAGGTCGTACCGGCCTCCGTGGAGGAGTTGTCGGCAGCCGTGCGCGGCGCCGCCGAGGACGGGCTGAAGGTGAAGGCCGTCGGCACCGGGCACTCCTTCACCTCCATAGCCGCCACGGACGGTGTGTTGATCCGCCCTCAACTGTTGACCGGCATCCGCAACATTGACCGCGATGCCATGACGGTCACGGTGGAAGCAGGCACCCCGCTCAAGAGACTCAACATGGCCCTGGCCCGCGAGGGTCTGTCGCTGGCCAACATGGGCGACATCATGGAGCAGACGGTCTCCGGAGCCACCAGCACCGGCACGCACGGCACGGGCCGCGACTCCGGTTCGATCGCCGCCCAGATCAGGGGCTTGGAGCTGGTCACCGCCGACGGCTCGGTCCTCAGCTGTTCCGAGAAGGAGAACCCCGACGTCTTCGCGGCCGCCCGCATCGGCCTGGGCGCGCTGGGCATCGTCACCGCGATCACCTTCGCCGTCGAGCCGATCTTCCTGCTCTGCGCCCGCGAGGAGCCGATGACCTTCGACCGGGTCACCAGCAGCTTCGACGAACTGTGGGCCGAGAACGAGCACTTCGAGTTCTACTGGTTCCCGCACACCGGGAGCACCAACACCAAGCGCAACAACCGCAGCGCGGGCCCCGAGCAGCCGGTCGGACAGCTCCGGGCCTTCTTCGAGGACGAGTTCCTCTCCAACGGCGTCTTCCAGGCCGCCCAGTGGGTCGGCCGCGCGGTGCCCGCCACGATCCCGGCGATCGCGCAGCTCTCCAGCCGGGCCCTGTCCGCCCGGACGTACACCGATATCCCCTACAAGGTCTTCACATCGCCGCGCCGGGTGCGCTTCGTGGAGATGGAGTACGCCGTTCCGCGCGAGGCCGCCGTCGAGACGCTGCGCGAGCTGAAGACGATGCTCGACCGCTCGGGCCTGAGGATCAGCTTCCCCGTGGAGGTGCGCACCGCGCCTGCCGACGACATCACCCTGTCCACTGCCTCGGACCGCGACAGCGCGTACATCGCCGTCCACATGGTCAAGGGCACCCCGTACCAGCGGTACTTCACCGCCGCCGAGCGCATCTTCACGGCGCACGAGGGCCGGCCGCACTGGGGCAAGGTGCACACGCGCGATGCCGAGTACTTCGCCGGGGTCTACCCCCGCTTCGGCGAGTTCACTGCGCTGCGGGATCGGCTTGATCCGGATCGGCGGTTCCAGAACGACTACTTGCGGAGGGTGTTGGGGTCGTAGCGGACTCGCTGGGCGTCGGGGCAGGGCTCGCACTGTCGGTGGCGCTCGGGGTCGGCGTCGTGGCGGCCGTCGTACCGCCCTCGTCGCTCGCGCTCTGCGAGGGAGTGCCGGAGGAGGCGGGCGTGGTGACGTCGGCCGTGGACGAGTCCGAGGACGGCGGTTCGGCACCGGACTCCCCGGAGCCGCCGGCGTCCTCGGAGTCGTCGGAGCCCGAGGACGAACTGCCGCCCGTGAAGGCGTCGCTGACCGTCGTGCCCTTGTCGCCGCTGAAGCTGTTGCCGGACACCAGCTCGTACGCGGTGATGCCGCCCAGCGTGACGCCGAAGACGAGCGCCGCGGCGACGAGGGGCCGCTTCCAGCTCTTGACCCGCGCGCGGTGGACCGTCCCCTCGGTGAACTCCCCGGGGGCGGGGGCGCCTTGCTCCTGGACCTTGGGCACCACGGTGGCGTCACGAATCTGTTCGCCCGTGCGCTTGAAGAAGTGTTGGAACACCGAGCCGCCGCACGTGGCGATGACACTGACGACACCGGCGCCGAGGATCGTGCCGTAGACCCCGAAAGAGGAGGCGAGTTTGGCCGCCACGACGGCCGCCACCGCACTGCCGGCGACCTGAGGGACGCTCAGATCGATCCGCTTCTGCTGGACATCGGGCCTTTCACGCATCCCGGGACCTTGCCTGCCTTTCCCGTACTTGATCAACCAACTGCACGAGAAAAGGACGTACGAGCGAAACCATTAGTTCCGTTTCTGGCGATTACGTGAAGTACGCCACGCACAAGATCCCGAAAACCCCACAACGGGCGGCCGGCTCCCGCCTCTTGCGAGAGATTGGGCGGCGTGCCAATCCACGCACGTGGCCCGAATGGAGTACTGTTGCGAGCCCTGGGTCCGGTCTCCCGCCAGGGCGTCCGTGGCCTTCAAGGACCGCCGGGAGGGGGCTAGTTGCACAGGGTGACGGAGTTGGTCACTTAGCGTTGCGAATAGGTAACCGTGCCATAACGGCGATCCAGGGCCCGTGCCCGACACGCCGGGCAACTCGGCAAGGTTGTGGCAGGCTGCACCCGGGCAGGCCACACTCGACTAGCGGAAGCAGCGACGCACGTGACGTCGGCAGGCACCACCCGGGAGGTCCCCATGCCCGAACTGCGTGTCGTGGCCGTCTCCAATGACGGCACACGGCTGGTGCTGAAGGCTGCGGACAGCACGGAGTACACGCTTCCGATTGACGAACGGCTCCGCGCCGCCGTGCGCGGCGACCGTCCCCGCCTCGGCCAGATCGAGATCGAGGTGGAGAGCCATCTCCGCCCCCGCGACATCCAGGCACGTATACGCGCCGGTGCGACCGCGGAAGAGGTCGCCCAGATGGCCGGCATCCCCGTCGACCGCGTCCGGCGGTTCGAGGGTCCCGTGCTGGCCGAGCGCGCCTTCATGGCCGAGCGGGCCCGCAAGACGCCCGTCCGCCGGCCCGGCGAGAACGCCGGACCCCAGCTCGGCGAGGCCGTCCAGGAGCGACTGCTGCTGCGCGGCGCCGAGAAGGACACCGTGCAGTGGGACTCCTGGCGCCGCGACGACGGCACCTGGGAGGTCCTGCTGGTCTACCGGGTCGCGGGCGAACCGCACTCGGCGAGCTGGACGTACGACCCGCCCCGGCGGCTCGTCCAGGCCGTCGACGAGGAAGCACGCTCGCTGATCGGCGAGTCCGAGGACCTCGCCGCGCCGGAGCCCAGCTTTCCGTTCGTGCCGCGTATCGCCCGGCTGCCGCGCGACCGCCCGCTCGACCGCGCTCTGGACCGGGAGCGGCCGAGTCTGCCCGCCCCGGCTCCCGAGCCGGTCGAGGAGACCTCAAGCGAACGGGACTCGCTGACCAGCCTGTTGGAGGCCGTACCGAGCTTCCGCGGCGACCTGGTGGTCCCCGAGCGCCCGTCGGAGACCGCTCCCCCGGAGGAGCCCGAGCCCGAACCCGCGGCGGAGGAACCCCCGGCGCCCGCGGCCTCGGCCGGTTCCGCCTACGCGGACGTCCTCATGCCCCGCTCCGTGGGCAGCCACCGCGACCGCCTCATCGGCTCGACCGACCGCCAGGCGGAGGCCGACGGTGTCCGCCCGGGCCGCCGCGCGGCGGTCCCGAGCTGGGACGAGATCGTGTTCGGGACGCGGCGGAAGAAGCAGGAGTAGTCGGTCGACCCTCGGGCCCGCACCGGTCGGTGCGGGCCCGTTCCGCTGCGCTACTGCGGGTCCGGCCCCACGGCCACCGGGCGCGACGGGTCCGAGGACCACTCCGACCAGGAGCCCACGTACAGCGCCGCCGGGATACCTGCGACGGCGAGCGCCAGCACCTCGTGCGCTCCGGACACACCCGAACCGCAGTACACCCCGACCTCGGTGCCGTCGGAAGCCCCCAGGTCCTTGAAGCGTGCGTGCAGGTCCTCGGCGGGCAGGAAGCGGCCGTCGGCGGCGACATTGTCGGTGGTCGGCGCCGAGCGGGCGCCCGGGATGTGCCCGCCGACCCGGTCGATCGGCTCGACCTCACCGCGGTACCGCTCCCCCGCGCGCGCGTCCAGCAGGACGCCGGAGCGCGCCAGCGCCGCGGCACTGTCCGCGTCGAGCAGGCCCACGGCGCCCGGCACCGGCTCGAAGTCGCCTGCCGCGGGCGTCGGAACCGCTGTCTCCAGCGGGCCCTGCCAGGCCGGCAACCCGCCGTCGAGGACCCGCACGTCCGGGTGACCCGTCCAGCGCAGCAGCCACCACGCGCGGGCCGCCGCCCAGCCCTGCCCGCCGTCGTACACCACCACCGGCACGCCGGACGAGACGCCCGCCCGGCGCATCGCGGCACCGAACTCCGCGACGTCGGGCAGCGGATGCCGGCCGCCCGTGCCCGGCGCGGAGGCGAGCTCTTCGTCCAGGTCGACGTAGACCGCTCCGGGGATGTGTCCGGCCGCGTGGGCGGCGCGACCGTCGAAGGGCGGTTCGCCGGTCGCCTTGGCCATGCTCAGCTGCCAGCGGATGTCGAGCACAACTGGCCGATTCTGCCCTGTCAGGTCGCTCGCGAGTTCGGTTGCGGAGATGATGGCGTTCATGGCCACCATCCTTGCGCACGGGGTGGCCGCATCGTCCATGTCCGGCTACTCTGCTCCGCCGGACAGGCCCGATCACCAGGCGTACGGGATCGGGCACATGCTGTACAGCCGATCGACACCCGTGGGCAATCACACGGAAACGGACGGGAAACGGCACTCCGGGCATCCTCCCGGGCACAGGGTGCCGCAGGGCGGCGCGCCCGGGACGCGCGGCACCGCGGGTGGTGCGAGCATCGGCACGGGTCCGGAGAGCGGAAGCGACGCGGCCACCGCGAGGGGCCGAGGAGAGAGTGACGATGACCGAGGCACGGGGGTCGGCCGGTTTGAACGGCGAAGCGCACGCTCGGCACGCGCCCGGCACGCCCTGCTGGGTGAGCCTGATGGTGCACGGGCTGGACGCGACCCAGGACTTCTACGGTGAGCTGTTCGGCTGGGAGTTCGTGCCCGGTCCCCAGCAGCTCGGCCCCTACGTACGAGCGCTGCTGGACGGCAAGGAGGTGGCCGGCATCGGCCAGCTCCCGCCGGACCGGCACCTTCCCATCGCCTGGACGCCCTACTTCGCCTCGGACGACGTGGACGCGACCGCCGAGACGGTACGGCTGTGCGGCGGCACGATCGGCGTGGGCCCCCTGGACGCCGCGGAGGCCGGCCGGCTGGCGATCTGCTCCGACCCCTCGGGCGCCGTCTTCGGCGTCTGGCAGGCGGCGTCCCACCTGGGCATCGCCCTCACCGGCGTACCCGGCACACCCGCCTGGAACGAGCTGATCACCTTCGAGACCGCAAGCGTCGTCAAGTTCTACGAGACGGTCTTCGGCTTCGAACAGGAGGCGGTGGTCTCCGCCGACTTCGACTACGTCACCCTGCACATCGCCGGCCGCACGGTCGCCGCCGTCCTCGGCATGGGCCACGCCCTGCCCCGCGACCGAGGCCCGCACTGGATGACGTTCTTCGAGGTCGCCGACACCGACGAGGCAACGGCCCGCGTGTACGAGCTCGGCGGCCACGTCCTGAAACAACCCCACGACAGCGCCCTCGGCCGCATGTCCACGGTCGCGGACCCGGAGGGCGCGAGGTTCTCCCTGCTCCAGAGCAGGGCCTGAGGCGCCGGCCCGCGGTGCGGTGCCCGGCTAGGCCGACTGCACGGGCAGTACGTCCGGGGACAGGGCCGCCGCCCTCGCCGTAGCCGCTGTCATGCGGCGGCGGTGGTGGCGGCGGCAGAGGACCTCGTAGCCGACGGTGTCGGACTGGTTGACGTCGCCGACGACCACCTGGGCGCCCTCGACGACCATTTCGCCGCCTATCGTGCGGGCGTTGTGCGTGGCGCGGGCGCCGCACCAGCAGAGGGCCTCGACCTGGAGGACCTCGACGCGGTCGGCCAGCTCCACCAGGCGCTGGGAGCCGGGGAACAGCTTGGAGCGGAAGTCGGTGGTGATGCCGAAGGCGTAGACGTCGAGGCCCAGATCGTCCACCACGCGCGCGAGTTGGTCGATCTGCCCCGGCGCGAGGAACTGGGCCTCGTCGGCGATGACGTAGTCCGCGCGGCCGCCCTGGGAGAGATGGTCGACGAGGTGCGCGTAGAGGTCCATGCCGTCCTCGACCTCCACCGCGTTCGTGACCAGGCCGAGGCGGGAGGACAGCTTGCCCTCGCCGGCGCGGTCGTCGCGGGTGAGGATCATGCCGACCAGTCCGCGTGCCGAGCGGTTGTGCTCGATCTGCAGAGCCAGCGTCGACTTCCCGCAGTCCATCGTTCCGGAGAAGAACACCAGCTCGGGCATGGGGAGTTGAGCACCTTTCGGCGGAGGGGGTCGGCGGGGGGGGCGGGGGCTTCAGGAACGTACTTCGAGCAGCGGGACCAGCTGCTCGACAGGGGTCATCGAGCCGTGGTTGCCGACCATCGCCGACTCCTTCGGCTCCCGCTCGGAGGCGATGATCAGCACGTCGTCGCGGGCGGCGGCGACCACGTCGCCGATCCGGGCGTACACCCGCTCGTCGATGCGCGGGCCGAACCAGCCCGCCGCGATCGCCTCGTCCCGCGAGGCCACCCAGAACTGCTCGCCGAGCACCTCGCGCCAGCAGGTCAGGACGTCGTTCGCGGCGCCGGGCACGGCGTAGACATGCCGGGCGCGGCCCTCGCCGCCCAGCAGGGCGACCCCGGCGCGCAGCTCCCAGTCCTCGTCGAAGTCGATGCGGTGCTCTTCGTCGAAGGGCACGTCGATCATGCCGTGGTCGGCGGTGACGTAGAGCGCGGTGCGCGGCGGGAGCTGTTCGGCGAGGCGCTGGACGAGCCGGTCGACGTACATGAGCTGGCCGCGCCAGGTGTCGGAGTCGACGCCGAAGCGGTGGCCGGCGCCGTCCACCTCGGCGTAGTACGTGTACACCAGGGAGCGGTCGCCTGCGGCCAGTTGCTCGGCCGCGAGGTCCATCCGGTCCTCGCCGCTGAGCCGCCCGTGGAACCTGCCGCCGCTGAGGGCGACCTTGGTCAGCGGGGTCGTCTCGAAGGCGGGCGACGACACCTGCGCCGCGTGCACACCCGCCTCGTGGGCGAGCTGGAAGACGGTGGGGTACGGCTGCCAGGGGCCCGGCGAGGTCCACGGCTGCCAGCGCAGCTGGTTCATCAGCTCGCCGGTGTCGGGGTTGCGCACGGTGTAGCCGGGCAGGCCGTGCGCGCCCGGCGGCAGGCCGGTGCCGACGGAGGCGAGGGAGGTCGCGGTGGTCGCCGGGTAGCCGGCGGTGATCGGCCGTCCCGTGCCGCCGCGGGAGGTGCTCAGGAGCGAGCTCATGAAGGGCGCCTCGTCCGGGTGCGCCTTCAGCTGCTCCCAGCCGAGACCGTCGATCAGGAACACGCAGTTCCGGTCGGCGGGGGTCAGCTCCGGAATCGCTGCGGTCATGCCCGGTACGTCCATGCCCGCGGCCAGCGTGGGCAGGAGGTCGGCGAGCGAGCCGCTGCCGTACTCGGGCAGGGGCGCGGAGTCGACGGCGAGCGGTTCCGGGTGGGACTCCCAGGCGGTGGGCTGCGCCATCAGCGGGTGACGTCCGCGGTCGCCTCGGAGATGGCCTGCGCGAAGGCGAGCGCCTGCCGCACGGTCTCCGGGCCGTCGCCGGCCTCGCTGACCCGCAGGCTCAGGTCGTCCGCGGTGGAGCTGCCCGTGTAGCCGTGGTCGGCCTCGCAGTTGGGGTCGCCGCAGGCGGCCGGCTCCAGGTCGATGCGGGAGACGGCGCCCCAGCCGATGGTCAGGACGACCTCGCGGGGCAGGGTGCCGGGCTGGTACTGCTCCGGGTTGGCGACGACCCGGCTGACCACGACCGACGAGATCCGGCCGAGCTTGACCGATTCCGTGGAGGTCGTGGCGTACGGGGTCGGGGACGTGCTGTCGGCAGCCTGCTCGTCGGTGTGGCTCACGATGAAGCGGTTGCCGGTCAGGACGAGCACCGTGACGTGCCGCCGCACCTCGTTCTGGTCGAACGTCGTCTCCTGGTGGACCAGGTACGACCGGATGGGCTCGCCGCCCACGGCGGCCTCCACCGCCTCGGCCACGAGGGCCGGGTAGTAGCCGCTGCGCTCGATCGCCGCACGCAGCCCCTGGGTCGTCGTACTGGTCTTGGCCATGATGCCCATCCTACGGGGGCCCACTGACTGCGAGGCACCGCTCGCCCGCGGTCGGTGTGCGGGGAGGTCCGGGGAGTGCGGGGGGAGGCTCGGGGAGTGCGCGGGGAGGCTCGGGGAGTGCGCACGCACACTGGGTGAGTACGCGGGGAGGTCCGGGGAGTGCTCGGGAGGCCCCGCTCCGTACGCCGGGAGGCGCCTTGCCGCGGGCAGGCCCGGTCAGTACGCGGGAAGCGTCCGTGGGCCGAGGTCGTCGCGGGCCGGTGGCGGGGCCAATCGCACGGTGGCGCCGAGCACGCTGAGGCCGTGCGGAGCGACGACGACCGGTTCCAGGGTCACCGCGACGACCTCCGGGTGGTCGTGGACGAGCCGTGACACGCGCAGCAGCAGTTCCTCCAGCGCAGGAGTGTCGACCGGCGTCGAGCCGCGCCAGCCGAACAGCAGGGGCGCCGTCCGGATCGAGCGGATGAGCGAGGTCGCCTCCCGGTCGGTGACCGGGATCAGCCGGTGCGCCATGTCCCCGAGGAGTTGCGACGCGGCCCCGGCGAGCGCGAACGACAGCACGGCCCCGGCCGCCGGGTCGATCACGGCCCGTACGACGGTGTCGACCCCGCGCGGCGCCATGCCCTGCACCACCGGCCGCAGTTCCTCCGGTGTGCCGAAGGCCTCGGTCAACTCGGTGTAGGAGCGGCGCAGTTGCTCCTCGTCGGCGAGATCGAGGCGGACGCCGCCCAGGTCGGCGCGGTGCCGCAGGTGGGGGGCGGTGGCCTTGAGGGCCACGGGGTAGCCGATGGCGCGCGCGGCCTCGGCGGCGGCGTCGGGGCTGGGCGCGGGGACGGCCCGGCGGACGTGGATGCCGTACGTCCCGAGCAGTTCGCAGGTCTCCTCGGTGCCGAGCGTGAGGCCCTGCCCGCGCGCGAGGAGGCCGTCGATCAGCGCGGCGGCCCTCCGCTCGTCGATGTCCTCGTACTCGGGCACCCGCCCGGGCTCGGCGGCGTCCCGCCGCCACTGCCCGTACCGCACGGCTTCGGCGAGGGCGCGGACGGCGCGTTCGGCGGCGGGGTAGGCGGGGATGAGGCGGCCGCGCGCGGAGGGCTCCTCGGCGGCGGGCGGCTGTTGCCGGGGCGCAGGCGCCGTGGCGGCGGTCGGATCCACGGGGCCGCCGGGACCGGCCGCGTGGAGGGGCGGCTCCCCGTCGGCGCCGGGCTGTGCGGCGTCGCCCCGTTCGGCCACGACGCCGGAGCCTGCCTGGGGTGCCGTACTCGCCGCGGCGGACAGCGCTTCCGCGAGTCCGCCCAGTTCCACGTGGACCACCAGCACGGGCTTCCCGGGCACCTCCTCCGCGGCCGACCGCAGCGCCTCCGCCAGCACCGCGTCCCCCGGTGACGTCTCCCCGATCGCCGGAATCGCCGTGACGACGACCGCGTCGCACGTGTCGTCGGCCAGCGCGCGCGACAGGGCCTTGCGGAAGTCCTCCGCCGACGCCCCGGTCGTCAGGTCCAGCGGGGGCAGCGGCCGCAGCCCCTCGGAGAGGCACGCGTCGTACGTCAGCAGCCCCAGGGACTCGGAGTTCCCGAGGATCGCCACCCGTGGGCCGGCCGGCAGCGGCTGGCGGGCGAGCAGCAGCCCCGCGTCCACGAGTTCGGTGATCGTGTCCACGCGGATCACGCCGGCCTGCCGGAGCAGCGCGGAGACCGTGGCGTGCGGCAGCCGTGTCGCCCGTACCGCGTGCCCCTGGGGCGCGGCCCCGCCGTGGCGTGCCCCCTGGACGACGACGAGCGGCTTGCCGGCCGCCGTGCGCCGGGCGAGGCGGGTGAACTTGCGCGGGTTGCCGATGGACTCCAGGTACATGAGGACGACGTCGGTGTCCGGGTCGTCGTACCAGTACTGGAGTACGTCGTTGCCGGAGACGTCGGCCCGGTTCCCGGAGGAGACGAAGGTGGACACGCCCGTGTCGCCGGTGACCCCTCCCCCGCGCCGGTGCAGCCGGGACAGCAGGGCGATGCCGATGGCGCCGGACTGGGCGAACAGCCCGATCCGGCCGGGCCTCGGTGTCTCGGGGGCCAGGGAGGCGTTGAGCCGGACGTCCGGCGAGGTGTTGATGATCCCGAAGGCGTTCGGACCGATGAGGCGCATCCCGTACGCGCGTGCGTGCCGGACGAGTTCGCGCTGTCGCTCGCGGCCTTCGGGACCGCTCTCGGCGTATCCGGCGGAGACCACGACCAGCCCCTGCACGCCGTGCTCGCCGCACTCGCCGACGACCTCGGGGACCTGGTCGGCCGGAACGGCCACGACCGCGAGGTCCACGTGCCCCTCGATCTCCCGCACCGAGCGGTACGCGGGCACGCCGTCGACGTCCTTCAGGTCCTCGGGGAAGGCCTTGTTCACGGCGTACAGCCGGCCCGTGAACCCGGCGTCCCGGATGTTGCCCAGGACGCTGCGGCCCACGCCGCCCGGAGCGCGGCCGACCCCGATGACGGCGACGGAGCCGGGCGTCAGCAGCCGCTGCACGGACCTCGCCTCGGCGCGCTGTTCGCGCGCGTACTGCACGGCGAGCGACCGGTCGGTGGGCTCCAGGTCGAACTCCAGGCGTACGACGCCGTCCTCGAAGCTGCGCTTCTGGGTGTATCCGGCGTCCGTGAACACCTTGATCATCTTGGTGTTGGCGGGCAGCACCTCCGCGGCGAAGCGGCGGATCCCGCGCTCGCGGGCGACGGCGCCGATGTGTTCGAGGAGCGCGGAGGCTACGCCGCGCCCCTGGTGGGCGTCCTGGACCAGGAAGGCGACCTCGGCCTCGTCGGCGGGGGCCGATGCGGGCATACCGTCGGCGCCAATGCGGTCATAGCGTACGGTTGCGATGAACTCGCCGCCGATCGTGGCCGCGAGTCCCACCCTGTCCACAAAGTCGTGGTGCGTGAAGCGGTGGACGTCCTTGGCGGACAGACGCGGGTAGGGCGCGAAGAAGCGGTAGTACTTCGACTCGTCCGAGACCTGCTCGTAGAAGCTGACCAGGCGCTCGGCGTCATCAACGGTGATGGGGCGGATGCGCGCGGTGCCGCCGTCGCGCAGCACCACGTCGGCTTCCCAGTGGGCGGGGTACTCGTGCCGGTCCGACGCGCTCTGCATGGGGCCCAGAGTACGGCTCGCGTACGACAACGGCGCGAGGCAGTCTGTGGAGGACGAGTGTCGGACCGAGGCCGCGGTCCGACGACCACACGGAACGGGACGAAGGACCGTTCCGAGCACGCTTCACGTGTGGAACACTGGTCTAGACAACCTGAGAACCTGAAGGGCAGCATCACATGGCTGAGCGCCGCGTCAACGTCGGCTGGGCCGAGGGCCTCCACGCCCGCCCCGCCTCCATCTTCGTCCGAGCCGCCACGGCCGCAGGCGTCCCGGTGACGATCGCCAAGACTGACGGCAACCCCGTCAACGCGGCCTCCATGCTGGCCGTTCTCGGCCTGGGCGCCCAGGGCGGCGAGGAGATCGTCCTCGCCTCCGAGGCCGAGGGCGCGGACATCGCTCTCGACCGCCTCGCGAAGCTGGTCGCCGAGGGTCTTGAGGAGCTCCCCGAGACCGTCTGAGCACCCCTCGCATGAGCGGTGAAGCCGCGCCGGCATTTCCTGCCGGCGCGGCTTCGCTGTTTTCGGGCAGACGGCCGCCGGAATTCACGGCACACCTGAAAAATGGCAGCGGAAATTACCCGCCGCCGAATATCATCTCTTTGTATACGGCCACCGTGTTAATGCCGCAGGCTCGGCATGTTTACGGGATGTTGCGAATTCCTCACACGCTCCGCGCGATCACCCCCGCCGGGGAAGCGCAGCCGGTGCACGCCGCTCGACCGTTCGGTGTGCAGGGCCGTGATCGCCCGCGCCCGCTCGCTGTCACCACGCGCCACCGCGTCCACGATCGCCCCGTGCTCCGCCCAGGACTCGGCGGGGCTGACCGGCGCGTCCACCGCGTACATCCAGGCGATCTTGTGGCGTAGCTGGGTCAGCATCGAGGTCAGGGCCGGGCTGCCGGAGGCCTGGGCGAGCGTCTCGTGGAACCAGCCGCCCAGGGAGCGCAGATCCTCGCTGTTGCCCCGCCTGGCCCGCTCCTGCCCCAGCCTGACGAGGCCGCGCAGCACCTTCAGGTGGGCCTCGGTGCGCCGCTGGGCGGCCCTGGCGGCGCCGAGCGGCTCCAGGAGCGTACGCATCTCCAGCAGGTCGGCGGCCTCCTGCTCGGTCGGTTCCGCCACGCACGCGCCCGCGTGCCGCCGGGTCACCACGAAACCCTCCGCCTCCAGGGTGCGCAGGGCCTCCCGGACGGGGACGCGCGAGACGCCGTAGCGGCGCGCGAGCAGTTCCTCGGTGAGCCGGCTGCCGCGCTCGTAGACACCGGCGACGATGTCGTCCCGGATCGCCGTGCATACCGAGTGCGCCGGAATACGCATGACCGACCTCCGCTTTAATCCCCGTGAAACGTCGACGATTGACGCGTGTTCAGTGACTCTATTGCAGTGAGCCGGAATTTCCGATGGCGGGCCGGAATCCATGGATATTTTTTGGACAGTCGGGGCGCAGAAACGACGAAAGCCCCGACTCGGGGAGCCGGGGCTTCAGGAGGTGGAGCTGCCTGTCGTCAGACGTTCACGCCGTGCGAGCGGAGGTAGGCGACGGGGTCGATGTCGGAGCCGTACTCCGCCGTCGTACGGGCCTCGAAGTGCAGGTGCGGTCCGGTGACGTTGCCGGTCGCGCCGGACAGGCCTATCTGCTGGCCCGGGGTGACGGTCTGACCGACCGAGACGCCGATGGACGACAGGTGGCCGTACTGGGTGTACGTGCCGTCGTTCATCTTGATCACGATCTGGTTGCCGTACGCCCCGCCCCAGCCGGCCTCGACGACGGTGCCCATGCCGACCGAGCGGACGGAGGTGCCGCTGGAGGCGTGGAAGTCGACGCCGGTGTGGCTGCCGGAGGACCAGACGGCACCGCCGGCCTTGTAGCTGGTGGAGACGTAGGAGCCGGCGATCGGGGTGACGAAGGTGTTGAGGCGCTTGCGCTCGGCCTCGCGCGCGGCGCGCTCCTTGGCCTCGCGGGCCTCCTTGGCCGCCTCGGCGGCCTTCTTGCGCGCGGCCTCCTCGGCCTTCTTGCGCTGCTCCGCCTCGTCGGCGGCCTGCTGCTGGGCGGCGGCCTGGGCGTCGATCTTGTCGGCGATCGAGTCGCCGATGGTGATCACCGGGGTGAGGCCGGTCTGCTCGGCGGTGGCTTCCGCGGCGAGCGCCGGGGCGGCGAGGGTGCCGATGACGCCGGTGGTGGTGAGTGCCGCGACGCCCGCCGCACGGGCGGTGGTGCGCTGCATCCTGCTGGGACGACGGTGCTTCCCGGTGGCGCGCGTGAACGCCATGTAGTGGCTGATCCTTTCCTTCCCTCTCGCCTACCGGGTTAGCTGACGGGTTCGGAGCAGGAAGGTCTCCTACGGACCCCCTCGCGACACGCGCGGGCGTCCGATTCACCCCAGGGACTGCGATGGGTCCCCGGCTCCCCTGGCTCGCGCCGTACGGGGACTCGGCGATGACTGTCCGGTGCCGCGGACGCGGCGCACTGCTCGGACGGACAGCCCGGATGACGCTAAAGGGGACAACTTTCAATCCCCAAACGGATCACGGCTTTTGTAGCGCATGCCACAGGTCAGACAGGCAACCTCTCACTCAATTCGGACATTAAGGGGCCCTGGTGACACATCAGTCACCAGGGCCCCTGCGCGCGCGTGCCTCTATTCCGCGGACACCACGGTCACTTCACCGATGCCGAGGGCCTCCACCGGCTCCTTGATCGCCGCCGCGTCGCCGACGAGGACCGTGACCAGACGGTCCACCGGGAACGCGCTCACGACGGCCGCGGTGGCCTCCACGGTGCCGGTCACGGCGAGCCTGCGGTACAGCGTGGCCTGGTAGTCGTCGGGCAGGTGCTGCTCGACCTGGTCGGCCAGCGTGCTCGCCACGGCCGCGGCCGTCTCGTACTTCAGCGGCGCCACCCCGACGAGGTTCTGCACGGCGACATCGCGCTCGGCGTCGGTGAGCCCCCCTGCGGCGAGCGTGCGCAGCACCGTCCACAGGTCCTCAAGGGCGGGGCCGGTGTTGGGGGTGTCGACGGAGCCGCTGATGGCGAGCATCGCCGCGCCCGAGCCGTCCGGGGCCGAGCGCATCACCTGCGCGAAGGCCCGCACACCGTAGGTGTAGCCCTTTTCCTCGCGCAGGACCCGGTCCAGGCGGGAGGTGAGGGTGCCGCCGAGGCAGTACGTGCCGAGCACCTGCGCGGGCCACACCAGGTCGTGCCGGTCGGGGCCGACGCGGCCGATCAGCAACTGCGTCTGGACGGCGCCGGGCCGGTCCACGATGACGACCCGTCCGGTGTCGTCGGCGGTGACCGGGGGCACCGGCCGCGGCTCGGCCCGGGAGCCGGTCCAGGCGCCGAGGGTGTCACCGAGGAGCGCGTCGAGGTCAGTGCCGGTCAGGTCGCCGACGACCACCGCGGTGGCCGTGGCGGGGCGTACGTGCTTCTCGTAGAAGGCACGGACGGCCGCGGAGTCGATGCCGGCGACCGTCTCCTCGGTGCCCTGGCGCGGGCGCGACATGCGCGCGGTCACCGGGAACAGCTCCTTGGAGAGCTCCTTCGCCGCGCGCCGGGAGGGGTTGGCCAGCTCGTGCGGGATCTCGTCGAGGCGGTTGCGGACCAGCCGCTCGACCTCGCTGTCGGCGAACGCGGGCGCCCTGAGCGCGTCGGCGAGCAGACCGAGCGCCTTGGGCAGCCGGGAGACCGGCACTTCCAGGGAGAGCCGTACGCCCGGGTGGTCGGCGTGCGCGTCGAGAGTGGCGCCGCACCGCTCCAGCTCGGCGGCGAACTCCTCGGCGGTGTGCTTGTCGGTGCCCTCGGAGAAGGCGCGCGCCATGATCGTCGCGACACCGTCGAGGCCGGCCGGCTCGGCGTCCAGGGGGGCGTCCAGGATCACCTCGACGGCTACGACCTGCTGGCCGGGGCGGTGGCAGCGCAGGACCGTCAGGCCGTTGTCGAGGGTCCCGCGCGTGGGGGCCGGGAAGGCCCACGGCCTGGCCTCGCCCGCCTGCGGCTGGGGGTGGAATTCCATCGTGGCGAGCTCGGTCACTTGGCCGTCTCCTCGTTCTCGTCGCTTGCTTCCACGGTGGCCTGGGACTCCACGTCCTCGTCCTGCGCGTCCGCGACCGTCTCGGTGGGGACGGTCGGCTCGTAGACGAGCACCGCGCGGTTGTCGGGGCGCAGGCGGGCCTTGGCGACCTCCTGGACCTCCTCGGCCGTCACCTCCAGCACGCGCTGGACGGCGCTGAGGGCGAGCTGCGGGTCGCCGAACAGGACGGCGTAGCGGCACAGTTCGTCGGCGCGGCCCGCGACCGTGCCGAGCCGGTCCAGCCACTCGCGCTCCAACTGGGCCTGGGCGCGCTCCATTTCCTCGGCCGTGGGGCCCTCCTCGGCGAACCGGGCGAGCTCCTCGTCGATGGCGGCCTCGATGACCGGGACCTCGACGTCACCGGAGGTCTTCACGTCGAGCCAGCCCAGGGAGGGCGCTCCGGACAGCCGCAGCAGGCCGAACCCGGCGGCGACGGCCGTACGGTCGCGCCGCACGAGGCGGTTGTAGAGGCGGGAGGACTCGCCGCCGCCCAGGACGGTCAGTGCCAGGTCGGCCGCGTCGCACGCGCGCGTGCCGTCGTGCGGCAGCCGGTAGGCGGCCATCAACGCGCGCGCGGGGACCTCCTCCTCGACGACCTCGCGCAGCTGCTCACCGATGATCTCCGGCAGGGTGCCGTCGCGCGGCGGCTGCTTGCCGTCGTGCGAGGCGATGGAGCCGAAGTACTTCTCGATCCAGGCGAGGGTCTGCTCCGGGTCGATGTCCCCGACGACCGACAGCACGGCGTTGTTCGGCGCGTAGTACGTACGGAAGAACGCGCGCGCGTCCTCCAGCGTCGCCGCGTCCAGGTCGGCCATCGAGCCGATCGGCGTGTGGTGGTAGGGGTGGCCCTCCGGGTAGGCGAGCGCCGTCAGCTTCTCGAAGGCCGTGCCGTAGGGGACGTTGTCGTAGCGCTGGCGGCGCTCGTTCTTCACGACGTCCCGCTGGTTCTCCATCGACTCGTCGTCGAGGGCGGCGAGCAGCGAGCCCATGCGGTCGGCCTCCAGCCAGAGGGCGAGCTCCAGCTGGTGGGTGGGCATGGTCTCGAAGTAGTTCGTGCGCTCGAAGCTGGTGGTGCCGTTGAGCGAGCCGCCGGCGCCCTGCACGAGCTCGAAGTGGCCGTTGCCCTTCACCTGGGCGGAGCCCTGGAACATCAGGTGCTCGAAAAGGTGAGCCAGGCCGGTACGTCCCTTGACCTCGTGGCGCGAGCCGACGTCGTACCAGAGGCACACCGCGGCGACCGGGGTCAGGTGGTCCTCGGAGAGCACCACGCGCAGGCCGTTGGCCAGGCGGTGCTCGGTCGCTGTCAGGCCGCCGGAGCCTGCCTGGGCTGTGGCCGTGTGACCCATGGGCATGTACGTCCCTTCGATCGCGGACGCGGTCGTTGAAACCGCGGTTTTGCTGCCGGTCCTGCCACTGTATGCAAGCGTGCACAGCCTCGGCGAAGTTCCCGGGCTGCGTATGCCGAGGGCGGACGCCGACAGCGGATCGCGTAGCCTGCGGGCAACCGTCAGGGGAGGCGCCTCACCGCGCCGGGCCGGACGGCCTACGTCGGGTCCTGGTCCGGGTTGTCAGTGCCACGGTCCACAATGGTCCGCGTCAGACCCAGTTCACGCTTCAGCTAGAGCACCGACATGGGCGCCCCGTAGGTGAGCGCGAAGATAAGAAGGAGCCCAGGCAGCGATGGCCCGCCGCAGCACGAAGACCCCGCCGCCCGACGACTCGTTCGAGGAGCGGATCCTCGACATCGACGTCGTCGACGAGATGCAGGGCTCCTTCCTTGAGTACGCGTACTCGGTCATCTACTCCCGCGCCCTGCCGGACGCCCGCGACGGCCTCAAGCCGGTGCACCGGCGCATCGTCTACCAGATGAACGAGATGGGCCTGCGGCCCGAGCGCGGCTATGTGAAGTGCGCGCGCGTGGTCGGCGAGGTCATGGGTAAGTTGCACCCGCACGGCGACGCGTCGATCTACGACGCCCTGGTGCGCATGGCCCAGCCCTTCTCCATGCGCGTCCCCCTGGTCGACGGCCACGGCAACTTCGGCTCGCTGGGCAACGACGACCCGCCGGCCGCCATGCGGTACACCGAGTGCCGGCAGGCCGCCGCGACGAGCCTGATGACCGAGTCGATCGACGAGGACACGGTCGACTTCGTACCCAACTACGACGGCCAGGAGCGGGAGCCGGTGGCGCTGCCCGCCGCCTTCCCGAACCTCCTGGTCAACGGCTCCTCCGGCATCGCGGTCGGCATGGCCACCAACATGCCGCCGCACAACCTGGGCGAGGTCGTCGCGGCCGCCCGCCATCTGATCCGCCACCCGAACGCCGATCTCGACGCCCTGATGCGGCACGTCCCCGGCCCCGATCTGCCCACCGGCGGCCGGATCGTGGGCCTCTCCGGCATCCGGGACGCCTACGAGACGGGCCGCGGCACGTTCAAGATCCGCGCCACGGTGTCGGTGGAGACCGTGACGGCGCGCCGCAAGGGTCTGGTCATCACCGAGCTGCCCTTCACGGTCGGCCCGGAGAAGGTGATCGCCAAGATCAAGGACCTGGTCGGTTCGAAGCGGCTCCAGGGCATCGCCGACGTCAAGGACCTCACCGACCGCGAGCACGGCCTGCGCCTGGTCATCGAGATCAAGAACGGCTTCGTGCCGGAGGCGGTGCTGGAGCAGCTGTACAAGCTGACTCCCATGGAGGAGTCCTTCGGCATCAACAACGTCGCGCTGGTCGACGGCCAGCCGCTGACCCTGGGCCTCAAGGAGCTCCTGGAGGTCTACCTCGACCACCGCTTCGAGGTCGTGCGGCGGCGCAGCGAGTTCCGCCGCACCAAGCGACGCGACCGCCTGCACCTGGTGGAGGGCCTACTCACCGCCCTCGTCGACATCGACGAGGTCATCCGGCTGATCCGCTCCAGCGAGAACAGCGCCCAGGCGAAGGAGCGCCTGATGGAGCGCTTCTCCCTGTCGGAGATCCAGACGCAGTACATCCTCGACACCCCGCTGCGCCGCCTGACCAAGTACGACCGCATCGAGCTGGAGGCGGAGAAGGAGCGGCTCAACGAGGAGATCGCGGAGCTGACCCGGATCCTGGAGTCGGACGCCGAGCTGCGCAAGCTGGTCTCCGCCGAACTGGCCGCGGTGGCCAAGAAGTTCGGCACCGAGCGGCGTACGGTCCTGCTGGAGTCGGCGGGCGCCACGGCCGCCGCCGTTCCGCTCCAGGTGGCCGACGACCCGTGCCGGGTCCTGCTGTCCTCGACGGGTCTGCTGGCGCGTACGGCGAACGGCGAGCCGTTCCCGGAGGACGCCGACGCCAAGCGCACCAAGCACGACGTGATCGTCTCTGCGGTGCCGGCCACGGCCCGGGGCGAGGTGGGCGCGGTGACGTCCGAAGGACGTCTGCTGCGGATCAACGTCGTCGACCTCCCGCAGCTCCCGGACACGGCCGCGGCGCCGAACCTGTCGGGCGGTGCTCCGCTGGCGGAGTTCGTCTCCTTGGAGGACGACGAGACGGTGGTCTGCCTGGCCACGCTCGACGAGTCGTCGCCGGGTCTGGCGATCGGCACCGAGCAGGGTGTGGTCAAGCGGGTGGTGCCCGACTATCCGTCCAACAAGGACGAGTTGGAGGTCATCACCCTCAAGGAGGGTGACCGGATCGTCGGCGCGGTCGAACTGCGCACCGGCGAGGAGGACCTGGTCTTCATCACGGACGACGCTCAGCTGCTGCGCTACCAGGCCTCCCAGGTCCGTCCGCAGGGCCGACCGGCGGGCGGCATGGCGGGTATCAAGCTCACCGAGGGCGCCAAGGTCATCTCCTTCACGGCGGTGGACCCGGCGGCCGACGCCGTCGTCTTCACCGTCGCGGGCTCGCGCGGCACGCTCGACGACTCCGTCCAGACGACGGCCAAGCTGACCCCGTTCGACCAGTACCCGCGCAAGGGCCGCGCCACCGGCGGCGTCCGCTGCCAGCGGTTCCTGAAGGGCGAGGACTGCCTGTCCCTGGCCTGGGCGGGCGCGACCCCGGCACGGGCCGCGCAGAAGAACGGAACGCCGGCGGAACTGCCGGAGATGGACCCGCGGCGGGACGGCTCGGGTGTGTCGCTGGCTAAGACGGTGTCGGTGGTGGCGGGGCCGGTCTAAGCGAGGTCGAAGGCCTCGGGGGACTCGGAGGGTTCTGAGGGCTCGGGGGAGTCGGCGGGCTCTGAGGGCTCTGAGGGCTCGTCCTCCGAGCCCTGCACATAACGCAGAACGCCCCACATGTCGTGTTCGTCGGCGTGTGGGGCGTCGCGCTTGCACGCCTCCAGCTCCTTGCCGAGGGCGGGCGTGTCGATGCCGGAGCCGATGAGCACGAGCTGCGTGAGGCGGGCGTCGGCGGCTGCCGGCCAGGGCTGCGGGTAGAAGCGCAGGAACCGGCCGACGGCGTGCACGGCGTAGCGGTTCGCGGTGTCGTGCGGGCCGAAGTCGACGTAGCCCTTGACCCGGTACAGCCCTTCGGGGCGGCTGTCGAGGAAGGCCATCAGACGGCGCGGGTCGAGAGGGACTTCGGAACTGAAGGAGAGGCTGTCGTAGGCGGCGTGCAGATGGCCGTGATGCTCGTCGTGGTCGTCGCCTTGGTGTTCGTGCAGGTCGTCGAAGGACAGCTGCCCGATGCGCTCCTCGCTGGGCCGGCAGTCGAAGAGGAATTCGGGGTCGATACGGCCGTAGGTGGCGGGGACGACGGCGGCACGGTCGGTGAGGCCACGGACGCTTTCCAGAATCCGCCCGCCGTCCGCCGCCCGGTCGAGCTTGTTGACGACGACGAGATCGGCGAGGGCGAGGTGCCGGTCGATCTCGGGATGCTTGGCACGGGTGTCGTCGAACTCGGCGGCGTCGACGACCTCGACGAGCCCGCCGTAGACAATGCCGGGAAGCTCGCTGGCCAGCAGCATGCGCACCAGCTCCTGGGGCTCGGCGAGCCCACTGGCCTCGATGACGATGACGTCCATGCCGGCGGAAGGCGCGGCGAGCCGTTCCAGATAGACGTCGAGCTCACTGGCGTCGACGGCACAGCACAGGCAGCCGTTCCCGAGGGACACGGTGGAGTCGCCGAGCGCGCCCGCCACGGCCATCGCGTCGATCTCAATGGCGCCGAAGTCGTTGACGAGGGCTCCGATACGGCTCCCTCCGCTGCGGTGGAGGAGGTGGTTGAGGAGCGTGGTCTTGCCGGAGCCGAGGAAGCCGGCGAGTACGACGACCGGGATCTGCTGCGAACTGCGGCTCTGGTCCAACGAGCGACCTCTCTCACACCTCTGCACGCACCGGCTCTCGATTCCGGCGCGTGTACGAAGACTGAATGCCGCCCCAGGATACGAGCCGGAAGAAACCGCGCGAAGTGAACGATTGTTAGCAGCACTTGCGGGGCAGACGTTGGTCATGGCGCCGGACTGTGCGACCCTCGCTTCCCTCCGTGCGCCTCCTCTCCGCCTCCCTGCCGATCAGAGCCGCTCGGCACCCTGGGAGACGGCAAGCGCCGCCCACCGCTCGCCGGTCCCCTTCAGTCGACCCGCACCCCGACGACCGGCGGACGGCCGCCTGATTCGGGGGTTGACATGGCCACACAGAACTTTGGGATACGCGGGCTGGGTTCCGCTGCGGCGGCCGGGCTCGGCGCGATCGTCGGCACCCTCGCCACCATGGCCGCTCAGCGTCACACGCTTGAGTCGCTGCGCATGCGCCTGGAGTACCTGGAACAGCACACGCACAGCCAGCAGCACACCAACCTGGCCACTCAACAGCGCCAGCACTGGGAACTACTGAGCAAGGCGATCGACGATCCCGATCTCGCCGAGGTCCTGGACCTCTACGAGGACCCCCTCTCCCCCAAGCAGCGTCGGCAGTACCTGTTCGCGAACGCCCTTTACACGAATCTGCTCCTCTACTACCGCATTGGGAACATAAGCCGCGAAGAGTTCTTCGGCCTCGCCCGCGGGATGTTCCAGAACCCGATCGTGCGCGAATACTGGTACGCGACACAGAAGCATCGCGCCAGCATCCCGAACTCCGAGGAGGCTGAAATCGGACTGCTGGTCGACAATCTCCTGCGCCAGCTGGAAGAGGCGGACACCGAGGAGTGGTGGGTGGTCGGAGAACCGCCGAGCCAATAGGCCGGCGCCCACCTTGGCGGGACGTGCGAACCCCGCCCCCCCCTTTCACACCCCTTGAGCGAACTTCACCAGCGCGCCCGTCGGTAGACATCACGCCAACGGGCGATAACGGATGCATAAAACGAGGCGTTCATCGAGACAGGAAGAGGTTGACTGCTGCGCGACCGCGCGAGGAGTTGACCGCCAAGGATTCGTCGCTCCACGCCGCTCGGTGGTCGAGGCCCAGCCCTACAGGGATGCACTCGCGCGCCGCGCTGCAGTCGTGCGCAGGCGCCAGTGCCTTGAGACCGTAGGGAAATCAACAGTGAGTCAGATCGTCCGTCGCCTCGGGGCGTCTCCGCGAGAACGAGGCAGCGCGACCGGTGCAACTTGCCCGGATATTTTCGAATTGGCCGACGGGAATTTCGCCATCATCGGCACGGACGCGACCGACTCACTCGACTCCCACCTCCCCTCCGATGCGGCCCGGGCCGACTACGAACGCATCGTGGTGATCACCCGGGAAACTCTCGTCAGGGCCAAGGCCGACATTCCTGACGCATGACGGCGTCGGGGCCGCACCCCTCAAGGAGCGGCCTCGGCACTTGTGCGGCCTCCGGCTCGGCGCCACCGTTGGTGCCGAGCCCGTTTTTTACGCAGTGCTCCACGAGGACTGCGACGCGACCGCGATGCCCATTACCTTCCTCGTAGAGCCCGGTTCGGGCTCGTGGCCTCCGGGGCCAGGGCTGAGCACCCGGGACAACGCGGCGCGCGGTCACACCACCGTCGGCACCGCCACCGGCGCCCCCGGCCCCACATACCGCGCCACCGGCCGAATGATCTTCGAGTCCTCGGCCTGTTCCAGGATGTTGGCGCTCCACCCCACTACCCGCGCCGCCGCGAACGTCGGAGTGAACATCTCGCGCGGCAGTCCGCAGAGTTCCATGACCACGCCCGCGTAGAACTCGACGTTGGTGTGGAGTTCGCGGCCCGGCTTGAGCTCCGCCAGGATCGCTTCGACCTGGCGCTCCACCTCCACGGCGAAGTCCACGCGCGGGCCGCCGAAGCCCTGGGCGACCTCGCGGAGCATCCGGGAGCGGGGGTCCTCCGTGCGGTAGACGGCGTGGCCGAAGCCCATGATGCGGTCGCCGGCGAGGACTCGGTCGCGGATCCAGGGGTCGATGCGGTCGGGGGTGCCGATCGCATCCAGGGTGTCCAGCGCCCGGCTGGGTGCACCGCCGTGCAGGGGCCCGGACAACGCACCCACCGCGCCCGCAAGACAGGCCGCCACGTCCGCCCCTGTGGAGGCGATGACGCGCGCGGTGAAGGTTGACGCATTGAAGCCATGGTCAATGGTTGAGATCAAGTATTGCTCGACCGCCCGGGCACGCACCGGATCCGGCTCCGAACCCGTCAACATGTACAGGTAGTTCGCCGCGAACGACAGATCCTCACGCGGCTCGACCGGGTCCAGCCCCACGCTCAGCCGGTACAGCGCGGTCAGCAGCGTCGGCACGGCCGCCGCCGCGACGACCGCGTCCCGTCGGCGCTCGTCCGCGTCGATGTCGTACACCGGACGGAAGCCCTTGGCCGCGCCGAGCAGGGAGAGCGCGGTGCGCATGCCGGCCAGGGGGCCGGATCCGCCGGCGTCGGCGGATCCACTCGCCGCCGCGATCGCCGGCAGGACCGACCGCACCTCGTCGGGCAGCCGCCGCAGCGCGGCGGTCTCGGCGGCGAAGGCGGAGGCGCGTTCGGCGTCCGGCAGTTCGCCGTGGACCAGCAGATGCCAGACGTCCTCGAAACTGCGCGTCTGCGCGAGCTCGACGGCCGAGTACTGGCGGTAGTGGTAGAAGCCTTCGCGCCCTCGGACGTCACCGATCGCGGTGTCGGTGACGACGACGCCGGCAAGACCGCGCGGCGCTTCGATGAGAGTGGTGGACGACCGGTTGACGGACATGGATTCCTCCCTGGACTTGATTCGACTGTCCATGCTTGACTGAATCCTTGTCAATATTGATTGAATCAATGCATCGCAATCAATGTGTCCTCGTCCGGATACGGTGAGCCCCATGCGCGATCAAGAGCCTGCCCCCGGCCACGCGGCGCGGCGGCTGACCACCAAGGAAGCCGCCGAGCTGCTGGGCGTGAAGCCCGAAACCGTGTACGCGTACGTCAGCCGCGGCCAGCTCAGCAGCCAACGGGTGCCCAGCGGCCGGGGCAGCACCTTCGACGCGAAGGAGGTCGAGGCGCTCGCCCGGCGCAACAGGCGTGAGGGCAGCGGCGGTTCGACGTCCGGCGGCGAGCCGGTCATGCGCACCCGGATCACGTTCATCGACACGGACCGGTACTACTTCCGGGGCGTGGACGCGGCCGAACTCGCCGTCCGCCACTCCTACGAAGAGGTCGCCGAGTGGCTGTGGACCGGGCAGTTGCGCCCCGGCATCGCCTTCACCGCGCCGGAGGCCACGGTCGCCGTCGCCCGCCGGGCCGTTGACGCCCTGCCCGAACACGCAGGTCCCACCGACCGGTTGAGGGTCGCCGCGGTCGCCGCGGCGACCGCCGACCCCCTGCGCTTCGACCTGTCCGAGGACGCCGTCCTGGGCACCGCGCGCAGCCTCATCCCCACCCTCGTCGCCGCCCTCCCGCCGAAGCGGCACGCCCATCGCGACGAGGGTCCGCTGGCCCATCGCCTGTGGGCCCGCCTCAGCGGTCTCGAACCCGACGAGGCGTCCCTGCGCACCCTGGACACGGCGCTCGCCCTGCTCGTGGACCACGACCTGGCCGCCTCCACGCTCGCGGTGCGCGTCGCCGCCTCCGCCCGGGCACACGCCTACGCGGCCGTCTCGGCGGGCCTGGGCGTCCTCGAAGGCCCGCTGCACGGCGCCGCCAGCGGGCTCGCCCACCGGCTGCTGCTGGACGTCCTGGACCTCGGCGACGCGGCCCCGGTGATCGCCGACGAACTGCGCGCCGGCCGTCGTATCCCCGGACTCGGCCACCGGCTCTACCCCGGTGAGGACCCACGCGCGCGGGTCCTGTTCGGGATGCTGGAGGAGATTCCCCGCGCCGCACCCGCCCTGGCCGCGGCCCGTGACGTCGTCGTCACCACCGCTCGCCACACCCCGCTGCACGCCAACGTCGACCTGGCACTCGCCGTGCTGACCGTGTCCTGCGGCATGCCCGCGACGGCGGGCGAGACGATCTTCGCCGTCGCCCGGACGGCGGGCTGGATCGCCCACACGCTGGAGGAGTACGGGGAGCGCCCGCTGCGGATGCGCCCCAGCGGGCACTATGTGGGTCCGAGGCCGCCGCAACCGCTGCCGGAGTAGGACACAAGCGCGACCGGAAGTCACCCTGAAGCAATTCAGGTTAGGCTCACCTTCGTGAGTATGTGCTCAAGCGTCTCCCGGGACCTCGACGAGCCCATTTCGGGAACCGCGGCCACCGCGAGGACCTGGCTACTGCTGGAACAGCCCGGTCCGTGGGGTGCCAAGGCGCTCACTTCGAGCCACCTGGACCCCGCGCTGGGCCGTGCCCTGGAAGCGGCCGCGAAGGGCACGGGCGTGCGCATCGCGTTGATCCGCCGTCCCGGGCGGCACGCCGACTGCCGTACGTCCGCCGCGCGCCAGGTGTACGCGGCCCACACCACGCCGGGCAATGTGTGGTTGCGCAGTGCCACGACATCCGATCCGCGCCGACTGCTCGATCTCGACTTCGCGGCGCTCGGCAAGGGCGACCACGGCACGTTCGACTCGGCACTTCAGGCCGGGCCGCACACGGGCGACCCGCTCGCGCTCGTCTGCACCAACGGCAAGCGGGACCGCTGCTGCGCCCTTCTCGGTCGCCCCCTGGCCGCCGAGCTCGCCGCTTCCGGCGTGGAGGGCGTCTGGGAGGTCACCCATCTGGGTGGTCACCGCTTCTCCCCCACGCTGCTCGTCCTGCCGTACGGATACGCCTACGGCAGGGCAGAGGCCCACACGGTCAAGGAGATCCTGCACAACGTTCAGCTGGGCCGGATCGTCGTCGACCAGTGCCGCGGCAACTCCGCCTGGGAGCGGCCCGGCCAGGCCGCCGAGCTGGCCGTGCGCACGGCTGCGGGCGAGTACGCGGCGGAGGCGTTGAGCGTCGTCCGCACGGAGGGCGCGGCACCGCGCTGGGAGGTGACCGTCGCGCACACCGACGGCCGTCTCTGGCGCGTCGGTGTCGCCCAGGGGGCCTCGCTGCCGCCCCGCGCGGAGAGCTGCGGGACCTCGGTGCTGGGCTCCCCGGCCCGCATGGAGGTGGTGGCGGTGCGCGAGCTCGTCACGGCGACGGCGCTGGCGAGCTGACCGGACACCTGCCCGGCAAGCTCCGTCCACCATTGATCAAGCGATATTGATCAAGAGATCAAGGTCGCTGGTCAAGAGATCCGGGCCACACCCTCTACGGCGGTTCCCGCAGTCCCACGTACCGTCATGGGTATGAGCCCCACTCCCCTCGCGCGCCGCCTGCGCCTCGGCCTGCCGCGGCGGATGTTCTCGCAGGTGCTGCTGATGCAGGTGGCAATCGCCGCGGGAGTTGCGGTGCTCGCGACCGGTCTGTTCCTCGCGCCGCTCAGCGACCAGCTGGACGACCAGGCCATGCGCCGGGCGCTCGCGATCGCCCAGACCACCGCTGTCGAGCCGCAGCTCGCCGAAGGCGTCGTGAACACCCCCGCGAGCGCCGACGGGCCCGTCCAGCGGGAGGCGGAGCGGATCCGCGAGGCCACCAGGGCCGAGTACGTCGTCGTGATGGACGTTCGAGGCGTGCGCTGGTCGCATCCCACCCCGGCAGAAGTCGGCCGGACGGTGTCGACCGACCCCGGGCAGGCGCTGGCCGGCCATGAGGTCATGGAGATCGACGACGGCACCCTGGGCCGCACCGCCCGCGGCAAGGTGCCCCTGCGCGACGGCGACGGCGACATCGTCGGCGCGGTCTCGGTCGGCATCGCCTACGACAGTGTGCGGGCCCGCCTGATCCATGCGATCCCGGGGCTGCTGGCGTACGCCGGCGGTGCGCTGGCCGTCGGCGCGCTGGCCGCCTGGTTCATCTCCCGGCGGGTCCAGCGGCAGACCCGTGACCTGGCCTTCTCCGACATCTCGGCGCTGCTCGCGGAGCGCGAGGCGATGCTCCACGGCATCCGTGAGGGCGTGGTCGCCCTGGACCGGGCCGGCCGGGTCCGCCTCCTCAACGACGAGGCGCGGCGCCTGCTGGGCATCGGTGACGAGGCCGTCGGCCGGTCGCTGGACGAGGCGCTCGGCGAGGGCCGTACGACCGATGTCCTGGCCGGCCGGGTGACCGGCACCGACCTGCTCACCGTGCGCGGCCAGCGAGTCCTGGTCGCCAACCGGATGCCCACCGACGACGGCGGCGCCGTCGCCACCCTGCGCGACCGCACGGAGCTGGAGCAGCTCGGCCGGGAGCTCGACTCCACGCGCGGTCTGATCGACGCCCTGCGCGCCCAAGACCACGAGCACGCCAACCGTATGCACACGCTCCTCGGCCTGCTGGAGCTGGAGATGTACGACGACGCCATGGACTTCGTCGGAGAGGTGGTGGGCGACCACAGGGCCACAGCGGAAGAGATCACGGAGAGGATCCGGGATCCGCTGCTCGCGGCTCTGCTGGTCGGCAAGGCGACCGTCGCCGCGGAGCGCGGCGTCGCCCTGGTCGTGTCGGACCGGACCCGGCTGCCGGACCGGCTGATCGATCCCCGGGGCATCGTCACGATCGTCGGCAACCTGGTGGACAACGCCCTCGACGCGGTCGCGGGGACACCGCACGCGCGCGTGGAGGTCGAATTGCGGGCGGAGGGGCGCACGGTCGCCCTCACCGTGCGCGACACCGGTCCGGGAATCCCGGCCGAGCAACGCGAATTGATCTTCGCCGACGGCTGGACCACGAAGGAACGGCCGGCGCACCGCGAGCGTGGGATAGGCCTGTCCCTGGTGCGCAGGCTCGCCGAACGGCAAGGTGGCAGCGCCTGCGTCGGCGAGGCCGACGGAGGAGGCGCGGAGTTCACCGTCGTCCTGCCCGAGGCGCTGGCCGAGCCGGACCTCGAACCGGCCCTGGCCGGGCCGCCGGCCCCCGAGACCACTGCCGAAGAGGAGTCGCGATGATCGAGGTCCTGGTCGTGGACGACGACCTGCGGGTCGCCCGGGTCAATGCCGCCTACGTCGAGAAGGTGCCGGGCTTCCATGTGGCCGGCGAGGCGCACAGCGCGGCGGAGGCACTGCGCCGGGTCGAGGAGCTGCCGCGGGTGGACCTGGTCCTCATGGACCACTACCTGCCCGACGACACGGGTCTGTCGGTCGTGCGGGAGATGCGGCGGCGCGGCCACCGGACCGACGTGATCATGGTGACGGCCGCCCGTGATGTCTCGACCGTGCAGGAGGCGATGCGGCACGGTGCCCTGCAGTACCTGGTCAAGCCGTTCGCCTTCGCGGGTCTGCGCGCCAAGCTGGAGGCGTACGCGGACCTGCGGCGCACCCTCGACGGCGGCGGCGAGGCGGAACAGGCCGAGGTGGACCGCATCTTCGGTGCCCTGTCCGCGTCGTCGGAGCCCGACCTGCCCAAGGGGCACTCCCCCACCACGGCGGAGCTGGTGCGCCGTTCCCTGATCAACGCCGAAGGCCCGCTGTCGGCCCAGGAGATCGCCGAGCGGACCGGTGTGAGCCGCCAGACCGCCCAGCGCTATCTGAAGCTCCTGGAACGCACGGGACGGGCGCGACTGACCCTCAAGTACGGGGACGCGGGCCGCCCGGAACACCGTTACGTGTGGGCGACCCGCGCCTGAGGGCACGGCCGGGTGGGGGCGGGGAAACAGCCGTACCCCACCTACATACGCACGGGACGCGCCGTTGTCTCCGGGAACACGCGTCTCTTTGAAAGCACGCGCGCGTTACGCCGCTCCCGCTCCCGTCAGTGACCGCACTTCGGTCTCCGCGTGCTTGGCCTCGTCCGGGATCTCCGCCGAGGTGACCGTGCCGAGCCAGCCGGCGACGAAGCCCAGCGGGATCGAAACGAGGCCGGGGTTCTGCAGCGGGAAGTACTGGAAGTCGACGCCCGGGAACAGGGATTCGGGGCTGCCCGACACCACCGGCGACAGCAGCACGAGCACCACGGCCGGGACCAGGCCGCCGTAGACCGCCCACACGGCGCCTCGGGTGGTGAAGCCCCGCCAGAACAGGGAGTAGAGCAGCACCGGCAGATTCGCGGAGGCGGCGACGGCGAAGGCGAGGCCCACCAGGAAGGCGACGTTGAGGTCGCGGGCCAGCAGGCCGAGCGCGATCGCGACCACGCCGATACCGACCGCCGCGACGCGCGCCACGGCGACCTCGCTGCGCGGCTTGGCCCGTCGGCGCCGCAGTGACGCGTACAGGTCGTGGGCGACGGACGCCGAGGAGGCGAGCGTGATTCCGGCGACGACGGCGAGGATCGTGGCGAAGGCGACGGCGGCCACGATCGCGAACAGAACCGTTCCTCCCGTGGAGTCGGCGCCGCCGCCCAGGTCGAGGGCCAGCAGCGGTACGGCCGTGTTCCCCGCGGCGTTCGACCCGCGCACCGCCTCCGGTCCCACGATCGCCGCCGCGCCGAAGCCGAGGACGATCGTCATCAGGTAGAAGCCGCCGATCAGCCCGATCGACCACACCACCGAACGCCGGGCCGCCCGCGCGGTGGGCACGGTGTAGAACCGGGACAGGATGTGCGGCAGCCCGGCCGTGCCCAGCACCAGCGCCAGTCCCAGGCTGATGAAGTCGAAGCGGGCGGTCCAGTCACCGCCGTACTTCAGCCCCGGTGCCAGGAACGAATCGCCGTGACCGCTGCGCTCGGCAGCCGAGAGCAGGAGCTGGTCGAAGTCGCCGTGGAACCGCAGCAGGACGAGCACGGTCAGCGCGATGGTGCCGCCGAGCAGCAGGACCGCCTTGACGATCTGAATCCATGTAGTGGCCCGCATCCCTCCCAACGACACGTAGATCACCATGAGCGCGCCGACGCCGATGACGGTCCAGGCCTGCGCCGCCTCGCCCTGGCCGCCGAGCAGCAGCGCCACCAGACTGCCCGCACCCACCATCTGCGCCACCAGATACAGAACGGACACGGTGACCGAGGAAGTTCCCGCCGCGATCCGCACCGGCCGTTCGCTCATCCGCGCCGCGACCACGTCGGCGAGGGTGAACCGCCCGCAGTTGCGGACCAGTTCGGCGACCAGGAACAGCACCACGAGCCACGCCACGAGGAAGCCCACCGAGTACAGCAGCCCGTCGTAGCCATAGAGGGCGATGAGTCCGGAGATGCCGAGGAAGGAAGCGGCCGACATGTAGTCGCCGGCGATGGCAAAACCATTCTCCATCGGCGAGAAGAGACGGCCGCCCGCGTAGAACTCCTCGGCCGAGCCGTGCCGGTGGCGGCTCACCCACGTCGTGATCGCCAGGGTGACGGCAACGAACGCGCTGAACAGGACCAGCGCCAGGGTCTGGTGATCGTCCGTCACGACATGCCGCCCCTCACGCCCCGCGTCAGCTCCTGGGTGTCCCAGCGCAGTTCGAGCGCGGCCCGGTCCCTGCGCAGCCGCGCGTGCCGGGCGTAGGCCCAGGTGAGCACGAAGGTGGTGAGGAACTGGCCGAGTCCGGCGAACATAGCCACATTCACGGCGCCGACCACGGGCCGGGCCATCAACCCCGGAGCGGTCGTGGCGGTCACGACGTAGCCGACATACCACGCGAGAAAGCCGACAACCGCCGGGATCACGAACCTCCGGTACCGGCTGCGCACTTCCTGGAAGGCCGCGCTGCGCTGGACCTCCAGATAGACGTCCGCCGCGGCCATGGCCCGGTCCTCGCCCTCCGCGCGGGCCTGCGGGACGGCGGCGGCAGCGGGGGCACCGGCGCCGTCCGACTCGCCCCACCCGGAGGCCAGCGCGTCGTACCAGGGGTCGTCGTACCGCACGCTCCCCGGCGCTTCGACCGGGTCCGAACTGTCGGTACCACCCTCGCGCGCGCGGGAGTGACCGTTGCTTGAGTGCATGCCCAAGGATGGACAGAACGGGAAGATCCCCGACTCTTGTTCCCCTCGCGCTTCACCCCATCAGGTGATTTGTCTCGCAGGAGGCTGCGCGCGACTCTTCGCATACGCGTAAAGCCGGGGTGGGTTGTGGCCGACCATGCGCCACAACCACCCCGGCCCAGGCTCTACGCGTCGATGCGCGAGCGGTCCAGCGTCGCCGCCGAGCTGGAGATGAACTCCTTGCGCGGCGCCACGTCGTTGCCCATCAGCAGGTCGAAGACCTGCTCGGCGGCCTCCAGGTCGGAGAGGTTGATCCGGCGCAGGGTGCGGTGGCGCGGGTCCATCGTCGTCTCGGCCAGCTGGTCGGCGTCCATCTCGCCGAGGCCCTTGTAGCGCTGGATCGAGTCCTTGTACCGGATGCCCTTGCTCTGGAACTCCATGAGCTTGTCGCGCAGCTCGCGGTCCGAGTACGTGTAGACGTACTTGTCCTGGCCCTTCTTGGGCTGGACGATCTCGACCCGGTGCAGCGGCGGCACCGCGGCGAAGACCCGGCCGGCCTCGACCATGGGCCGCATGTACCGCTGGAACAGCGTCAGCAGCAGGCAGCGGATGTGGGAGCCGTCCACATCGGCGTCGGTCATCATGATGATCTTGCCGTAGCGGGCCGCGTCGATGTCGAAGGTACGGCCCGACCCCGCTCCTATGACCTGGATGATCGCGCCGCACTCGGCGTTCTTCAGCATGTCCGTGACGGACGACTTCTGAACGTTGAGGATCTTGCCACGGATCGGCAGCAGCGCCTGGAACTCGGAGTTCCGGGCGAGCTTGGCGGTGCCGAGCGCGGAGTCTCCCTCGACGATGAACAGCTCGCTGCGGTCGACGTCGTCGCTGCGGCAGTCGGCGAGCTTGGCGGGCAGGGAGGAGGACTCCAGGGCCGTCTTCCGGCGCTGCGCGTCCTTGTGCTGGCGGGCCGCGATGCGCGTACGGGCGGCGGCGACGGCCTTCTCCATGACCACACGGGCCTGGGCTGCGGCGTCCCTCTTCGTGGACGTCAGGAACGCCTTGAGTTCCTTGGTGATCACGTTGTTCACGATGCGGCGGGCCGCCGAGGTGCCGAGGACCTCCTTGGTCTGGCCCTCGAACTGCGGCTCGGCCAGACGCACCGTGACCACCGCGGTGAGGCCCTCCAGGGCGTCGTCCTTGACGATGTCGTCCTCGGCGACACGCAGCAGCTTCTTGGCGCGCAGCACCTCGTTCATCGTCTTGGCCACCGCCTGCTCGAAGCCGGCGACGTGGGTGCCGCCCTTGGGCGTGGCGATGATGTTGACGAAGGACTTGAGCGTGGTGTCGTAGCCGGTGCCCCAGCGCAGAGCGACGTCGACGCCGAGTTCACGGGTGACCTCGGTGGGCGTCATCTGGCCGTGGTCGTCCAGGACCGGGACGGTCTCCTTGAAGGTGCCCTGGCCGGTGAAGCGGAGTACGTCGCAGACGGCCTTGTCGGTGGCCAGGTACTCGCAGAACTCGCTGATGCCGCCGTCGAAGCGGAAGGACTCCTCGCCCTTGCTGCCGCCCTCGCCGAGGCCGTACTCGTCGCGGACGACGATGGTCAGGCCGGGCACGAGGAACGCGGTCTGGCGGGCGCGCTGGTGCAGCGTCTCCAGGGAGAGCTTGGCGTCCTTGAGGAAGATCTGGCGGTCGGCCCAGTAACGCACGCGCGTGCCGGTGCGGGTCTTGGGGATCCGCTTGGCCTTGCGCAGTCCGCCGGCCTCGAACTTGGCGTCGGGCCCGGCGGCGGTGAAGGCGCCCGGGACACCCCGCCGGAAGCTGATGGCGTGGGTGTGGCCGCTGCGGTCCACCTCGACGTCGAGCCGGGCGGACAGGGCGTTCACCACGGAGGCACCGACGCCGTGCAGACCGCCGGAGGCCGCGTACGAGCCGCCGCCGAACTTGCCGCCGGCGTGCAGCTTGGTCATCACGACCTCGACGCCGGACAGTCCCGTCTTGGGCTCGACGTCGACCGGGATGCCCCGGCCGTTGTCCCGCACCTCCACGGAACCGTCGTCGTGGAGGATCACCTCGATGTGGTCGCAGTATCCGCCCAGGGCTTCGTCGACGGAGTTGTCGATGATCTCCCACAGGCAGTGCATCAGGCCCCGGCTGTCGGTCGAGCCGATGTACATGCCCGGGCGCTTGCGTACGGCCTCTAGCCCCTCAAGGACGAGCAGGTGCCGCGCGGTGTAGTTGGAACCGTCCCGGTCTGCTCCTGCCAGCAGAGCTGTGGACGGCACGGACGTCTCGGCGGTCACGCGGTTCGCTCCTCGCTGAATTTCAGGTGGGGCCCTTCTGGGTAAGGGCACGGCTTCGGTCGCCGCCAAGAGGGTACCGAGGCCTGGTAGAGCCGTTGTAACGCCACCCTCGTGTGGAACACAGACTAGTCCAGAGTCGTATGCATGTTCGATCCCTCGATGGGGTGAAGTACATATCACGTTCCCTTCCAGGCATGAACCATTTAGGCTCCGGGCACGTCCTCATGAACAAACCGGCAATCCAGCCGGAGGGACCGACCATGACCGACAGCGCGAAACCGTAAGCACGACAGACACGCAATACGGCACATTCGCCGCCAAACCGGCAGCAGCCTGCCGCCCCGGAAAAATTTCTCTCTGGGAGAAGCCGCGAGCGGGAACGTTTTGGGGCTGGTTGGATGTTGACCCTGGTACGACAGCTCGTCGAGCTAGAGAAGAGGCGACGTGACTACTGTTCTGACCCCCGCGAGCCCGCTGACGGCCGCTGACCGCTGCGACCGCTGCGGCGCCCAGGCGTACGTGCGCGTCGTCCTGCTGAGCGGCGGAGAACTGCTCTTCTGCGCCCACCACGGCCGCAAGTTCGAGCCGGAACTCAAGAAGATCGCCGCTGAGATACAGGACGAGACGGAGCGGCTGACGGCCGCTCCTGCGACCGCCTCCGAAGAAGAGCGCTGACCACTCGCGTCCACGACGAGCCAGCTCCAGGCATAGGCCGGCGTACGGGCGGCTGCCCCTGATCTTCAGGGGCAGCCGCCCGTACGCGTAGTCGCCGATCCCTCAGGCTGCCTCAGAAGGCCGCACGCGACCCTCGCCCGCCTCGGACGTCCCAGCCCAGGGCCGTCAGGATGTGGGAGATACGGGCGTAGACCCCGGGGCTTCCCGCGCGTCCGCAGCCACTCCCCCAGGACACGAGCCCGACCAGCCGCCCCTCGGCGACCAGCGGCCCTCCGCTGTCGCCCTGACAGGCGTCCCTGCCACCGATCACCTCTCCGGCGCACAGCATGCTGTCGGCGAGATACGCATCACCACCGGAGTCCGGGTACGCCTTCTCGCACAGCCCGTCGGAGAGCACGTGCACGCGTGCCGCCCGCAGACTTTGCGCGTAGTCACCGCCCCCAGTGACATCACCCCACCCGTAGACCATGGCGCCCGCCCCCGGCTCGTACGCCGGATCCCCGGGGGGCGCCATCCCGATGACCGACCCCTCCGGAAGGGGCTCGGCGAGCATGAGCACAGCAAAGTCCCCGGCATTGGTGGCCTCGTCGTACTCCGGGTTCACCCACGTCTCGCGTACGGCGATCTCCTGCCCCTCGTCCGAGCCGAGGTCCGTGCGGCCCGCGATGACCTTGAGATCGGCGATGCGGTCCGGCGGCGCCCCCAGGACGTCCTCGCGCAGGCAGTGGGCCGCGGTGAGCACGGTGGACGGACCGACGGCCGCACCGCCGCAGAACTGCCCCGCGCGCATACCCCCGAACCGGTCACGACTGGCCAGCGCCACCGTCCAGGGGCTGTCCGACACGTCCACCGGGAAGCCGCCGACGACGACACTGTCGTTGGCCACAGAGGCGGCGGACGCGGGCGGTATGGCGGCCATGGCTGCTGCCAGGACCAGCGGCCCGGCCAGCAGCCGGACGAAGGGACGACGCATGGATGCTCCTCACTCATGGGTGGTCATCGGACACCCAGAGTGATCCAGCGCGCCGCACGCCGCACCCGCGCGCGAACACACGAAGGCCCGGCCCCCTCTCGGGGAGCCGGGCCTTCGGTCTCGTACGACGGCGACCTAGTCGAGGTAGTCGCGCAGCACCTGGGAACGCGACGGGTGGCGCAGCTTCGACATGGTCTTGGACTCGATCTGGCGGATGCGCTCACGCGTCACGCCGTACACCTTGCCGATCTCGTCGAGGGTCTTCGGCTGACCGTCGGTGAGACCGAACCGCATCGAGACGACGCCCGCCTCGCGCTCGGACAGGGTGTCCAGGACGGAGTGCAGCTGCTCCTGCAGGAGCGTGAAGCTGACCGCGTCGGCCGGGACGACGGCCTCGGAGTCCTCGATGAGGTCACCGAACTCGCTGTCGCCGTCCTCGCCCAGCGGGGTGTGCAGCGAGATGGGCTCGCGGCCGTACTTCTGGACCTCGATGACCTTCTCCGGGGTCATGTCGAGTTCCTTGGCCAGCTCCTCCGGGGTGGGCTCGCGGCCCAGGTCCTGGAGCATCTGGCGCTGCACGCGCGCGAGCTTGTTGATGACCTCGACCATGTGCACCGGGATACGGATGGTGCGGGCCTGGTCGGCCATGGCGCGGGTGATCGCCTGACGGATCCACCAGGTGGCGTACGTGGAGAACTTGTAGCCCTTGGTGTAGTCGAACTTCTCGACCGCGCGGATCAGACCGAGGTTGCCCTCCTGGATGAGGTCCAGGAAGAGCATGCCGCGGCCGGTGTAACGCTTGGCCAGGGAGACCACCAGACGGAGGTTGGCCTCCAGGAGGTGGTTCTTGGCGCGGCGGCCGTCCTCGGCGATGATCTCCAGCTCGCGCTTGAGCTTCGGGGCGAGCTTGTCGGCGTTGGCCAGCTTGTCCTCGGCGAACAGACCGGCCTCGATGCGCTTGGCGAGCTCGACCTCCTGCTCGGCGTTGAGCAGGGGGACCTTGCCGATCTGCTTCAGGTAGTCCTTGACCGGGTCGGCGGTGGCACCGGCCGCGGCGACCTGCTGCGCAGGAGCGTCGTCCTCGTCCTCGTCGGAGAGCACGAAGCCGGCGCTCTCGGCGCCCTCGGGCTCCTCGCCGGGCTTGGCGTCCTCAAGGACCTCGTCCTCAAGAACCTCGGCGTCGTCCTTCTTGGCGGTGGTCTTCTTCGCCGCGGTCTTCTTGGCGACGGTCTTCTTCGTGGCCGCCTTCTTGGCGGTCGTCTTCTTGGCGGCGGCCTTCTTCGCGGGCGCCTCGTCCTCGACAGCGGCGGCGTCGGCGGCAGGCGCCGCCGGCGTGGCGGTGGCGGTGGCCTTCCTGGTGGTCACCGTCTTCGCCGCAACCGTCTTGGTGGCGGTGCGCTTGGCCGGACTCTTCGCTGCGACGCTCTTTCGGGTGCGCTTGGGCTCCGCGGCACTGACCATCAGCGTCACACCCTCTTCCTCGAGGATCTGGTTGAGGCTGCGCAGTACGTTCTTCCACTGAGTGGCCGGAATCTGGTCAGCTTCGAAGGCCCGACGCACGTCATCGCCGGCGATCTGCCCCTCAGCCTTTCCCCGCTCAATGAGCGCCATGACAGAGACGGACTCGGCGATCTCCGGCGGGAGCGTACGGGATGTGCTGGCCGACACGAACAACCTCTCGGAACGTTGGAAAACGGCTTCCGGCCCCGTCCAAGGCGGACAGGAGCCGACCACCGGCCTTGGGGATGGGCCGACGGCGCGGGCGGGGGCCGGGAAGATGCACAGCGCCTTGTATGGCGTCCGTATTCCCTCCGCGGCTGTCACCTCTTAGGTCATCGCGTTGTTTCCATGAGCGTTACGCCCAATCTGCGTGTCCCGAGTCACACCCCGTAAGCGCTCAAAAACGGTCAGACACGGGCAGAGGAGGTCAGTCAAGGCCTACGCCCGAGGCAGAGCGGGTGTTGTCACCGCCTCGTCGCACCGTCGGACCCCGCAGGATCACCCGGGATCCTGCGGGGTCCGTCGGGAGGCGGCTCGCCGGCCGAGCGATGCCACAGGAGGGGGGAGGCATCCCACGACCGCGCCGCCCGCGGGTGCGCGGTCAGTGCTCGCGCGGGGCGGGCACCACGCGCTCCACCTCGGGATGGACGGTGAGAAGCTGCCGCATGGCCGCCTCCGCGCCGGCGCCGTCCGCGGCGGCGAGGGCGTCGACGATCCGCGCGTGGTGCGCCAGCGACGCCTCGTTCGGCCGGTCACAGCCCGTGACCGGGCCGCCGGAGACCTGAAGCGCGGCGGACACGATCCCGGACAGGTGCTCCAGCATGCGATTGCCCGCGACCTGGATGAGCAGGGAGTGGAACTCGGCGTCCGCGCGGGAGAAGGTGAGCGCGTCACCCTGGCCCATGGCGTGGCCCATGATCTCCACCATGTCGGACAGCCGCTGCTGGACGTCCTCGCGCCCGTGCCCGGCGGCGAGCCGCGCGGCGAGGGGTTCGATCGTCCAGCGCAGCTCGCTCAGCTCGCGGCGCTGGTCGTCACGCTGCGGCCCGAAGGCCCGCCACTCGATGATGTCCGGGTCGAGGAGGTTCCAGTCACTGACGGGACGCACGCGCGTGCCGACATTCGGCCGGGCACTGACCAGCCCCTTGGCCTCCAGCACGCGGAGCGACTCGCGAACGACGGTACGGGAGACCTCGAAACGCTGGCCGATCTCCTCGGGCACCAGCGGACGGTCCGCGCCCAGGTCGCCGGAGACGATCATCTGGCCGAGCTGCTGGACGAGTTGGCCGTGCAGTCCGCGCCCGCGGCTGCCCGCGGCACGCCGGCCCACGCGGCCCAGCTCCGGGTCCGCGCCCTCCCAGGAGGGGGCTCCGACGCGGTCGGCCACAGGGGCCTCTGCGTAGGGGTAGCGGTCGAGTTCGCCCGGGCCGGCCAGACCGGAATCGGCGGCGCGGGCGGCGGTCATCATGGTGTGCGCAAGGGTACTCACGGATCCTTTGTCGGCGCCCTCTCCAACTCCCTTGAGGTCTTTGGTGAAAAGCACACGAAAGGGTGATCGCTCACCCCGTCGCAATTGACGCCTTATCGGAAAGAAATGGGCTTTCCACGGGGAGTTGTGCGCACGGCGGGGCCGGAAGGGGCGCGGTCGGTCGTCATCGGACCTTGCCGCGAAGGGTTGTGAGCAGATACGCGCAGAGCAGGGCGGTCAGCGACAACGCCAGTGCGCCGCCCACGGGTTGGGCTACCACGCGCGCGGCGGCCGCCAGATAGCGCTCGCCGCCGAAGGGCCACTGCATCAGCAGCAGCTCGCGCAACCGCAGCGGAAATCCGGCCGCCGATCGCACAGCGGGTCCCTCCACGGCCTTCTGTACGAGGGGTACGACGATCACGGGTACGGCGACCACCGCGGCGAGCCCTGCCGAGGCGGACCGGAAGACGCCGGCGGCCAGTACACCGGCCCAGGCGCTCCCGACCACCAGCCCAATCCAACTCGCGCTCAGCGAAAGCCAGTCCGCGGGAACTTGCGCGAGCTCCCGTCCGTAGACGAGATAGAGCACTTCGGCGTCGCATCCCACCGTGAAGAAGGCCAGGAGCAGCGCGGTGCCCGCGGAGACGAGGAGCTTGGCGGCGAGCAGTCCCAGCCGACGGGGCACGGTGCCGCGGTCCGCTGCCAGGGCGGGGTGGCGGAACTCGTCGCCGAAGGCGAGCGCGCCGAGCAGTCCCGCGCCAAGCGCCGCGGGCGGAAGCGGCAGCTCCCTCGGCCACGCGGCCAGCAGGCGCGGCTGCGGGGTGTGCCCGATGCGGGCCAGCAGTACGGCGGTGACGGCGGACGCCACGAGTACGGCGGCCCCGGTGAGGAACCCGGTGCCGACTCCGGCGGCGCGGCGGAGTTCGTAGCGGAGCGGGCGCAGGGGGCTGGGGGCGGGGCGTACGGAGATGGGGGGCGGGAGGGAGGGGAGGGGGGTGAGTGTGCGGGCTTCGGTGCGGGGAGTGGAGGGGTCCGACATCGACTGCGAGCGGACGTCGGGCTGGGTCCGGGCGGGCGCGTGCGTCTCGGGCGAGTCGGCAAGCTCCTGAGCCGCGTCGTCGGCCGGCAAAGCCCCCTGACCTGCTGGTTGCCGGGCATCGGGTTCCTCCGTCGTGCGGGACGACGCGGGGCCCATGTCCCCGATTTCGTCCGCGAGTTGGTGAACGAGGATGCCGTGCCGGAAGGCGATCTCCCCGATGTCGGCGCAGGTGCTGCCGTACACGGCGAGGCGGTTGCCCTCCTCACGCACGATCTCGACGGAGCGCTGTGCGGTGCGGGCCTCCTTGGCCAGCAGGGCCGCGAGACGGGTGGCGTGCGGGGTGCGGACGGCGACACGGGGGCGCAGCCGGGTGCGGGCGAACTCGGCGGCCTCCTGGTCGGCGACGAGCCGGCCCTGGTCCAGGGTGATGACCCTGTCGGCCGTGCGGGCGGCCTCCTTGGGGTCGGCCGTGGTCAGCAACACCGTGCCGCCCTTCGCCGCATGGGTGCGCAGGACGCCGTGCAGCCAGCGGCTCTCCCGGGCGGAGAGTCCGTCGGCGGGGTCGTCGAGCACAAGCGTGTGCGGGTCGGCGAGCAGGGCGCAGGCCAGTCCGAGGCGGCGGTCCATGCCGCGCGAGAGTGTGCCCAGGCGTTCGTCGCGCAGGCTGACCAGGCCCACCACCTCCAGGACTTCGTCGGCGCGGCGGACCGGAACGCCGGCCGCGGCGCACAGCATGCGCAGGTGGCCGCGGACCGTGCGGGCCGGGTGCCCCGGCACATCGCCCAGGAGGACGCCGACCTCGCGTGACGGATGAGCGATGCGGTGCAGCGGGCGGCCTCTGAAGTAGGTGAGTCCACGACCCTGTTGGAGTTCGAGCATGAGTCTGAGCGCCGTCGTCTTGCCCGCCCCCGGTGCACCGAGCAGCGTGGTGACATGGCCCGCACGTGCGTCGAAGGAGACGTCGTCGACGGCGGGCGGAAGCTCCTTGCGCGGGTTGCTGGTCAGTCCGAAGGCCTGGATCACCCGAAGCAAGATAGCGCGCTATGTCCGGTTTTTCGGGCACCGCAAGGCCCGCTCCAAAGGCGGCAGTCGACCGACTCGGACCCCTGTTCGCCGTTCGATCCCCGGCCCGGTCGGGCCGCGCCGTTCGGGTCTTCGCCTCAGACTTCGGGGCGCAGCATCGGGGGGTTGAGCAGTGTGGCTCCGCCGGCCCGGAAGAGCTGGGCGGGGCGGCCGCCTTGGCGGGTGGTAGTGCCACCGGTCGGGACGAGGAAGCCGGGGGTGCCGGTCACCTTGCGGTGGAAATTGCGCGGGTCGAGGGCCACACCCCAGACGGCTTCATAGACGCGGCGCAGCTCGCCGACGGTGAACTCGGTGGGACAGAACGCCGTGGCCAGCGACGAGTACTCGATCTTGGAGCGGGCGCGCTCCACCCCGTCCGACAGGATCTGCGCGTGGTCGAAGGCGAGCGGCGCCACGGGCTCGCCGTCGCGGCCATAACCGCCCTGCTGGAGCAGTTCCTCGACCGGTGCCCAGCGGGCGTTGCTGGCGTCGCCACCGGCGCGCGGGGCGGGAAGGTCGGGGGCGAGTGCGAGGTGGGCGACGCTGACGACGCGCATGCGCGGGTCGCGCTTGGGGTCGCCGTACGTCGCAAGCTGCTCCAGGTGAGCGCCATTGTCCTGGACCGGGACGGCGGGATCGTGGGCCCGCATGCCGGTCTCCTCGGCCAGCTCGCGCGCGGCCGCCTGGGCCAGGTCCTCGTCGGCCCGCACGAATCCGCCGGGAAGGGCCCAGCGGCCCTGGAACGGCGGCTCGCCCCTGCGTACCGCCAGCGCGCACAGGGCATGGCGGCGCACGGTCAGCACGACCAGGTCCACGGTGACGGCGAAGGGCGGAAAGGCTGACGGGTCGTAGGGCATGCGGCGATCATAGTCGTCTTCCTGACGATAAACACTCCCTTCGCCAGCCGCATCGGTGGCTGATCCAGTTCGCTGCGGGACCTGCCGTGGCTGCGGTTCCGGACTGTCGCGCCGGGGCCGGTCCCAGGAGGTCACACCCCCAGTTGCAGTCCGTCGGCCGCCTCCTCGACCATGGCGTGCCCCAGTCGGCCGACCCGTACGGAGAAGGGCGCGCCGGCGACCCGCAGCCCGGTGAGGACGATCTCCCCGAGAGGGGCGCTGCGTGCCGGGCGGAGCGTGACCGTCCCTGCCGGGGCGTCGGGGCGGATCCCCGCGAGCGCGGTCAGCAGCAGCACCCCGGCCGCCGCCGCGGTGGCGGCCGGACGGCAGGCGGCAGGGTGTGGAAGGGGAGTGCTCCCGTCGGTGCGCTGCTCCCCCGCGTACATCTCCGGCAGTCGGTGCCCGAAGGCCTCGGCCGCCGCGAGCGTTCCGCGCAACAGGCCGTTCGCCTCCTTCTCGTACCCGGCGGCGATCAGACCGGCCACCGCGATGGCTGTCTCGTGGATCCGCACGGCACCGCTGCGGTGGCCGAACGGGTTGTGTCCCACCTCCTTCGCGCCCAGTCCGCGCAGTCCCCAGCCGGAGTCCATGGCCGGGCTGCCGAGCAGTCGGGCGAGCTGCTCGGTCTGAACCTTGTCGAGCAGCCCGGGCGCGGGTTCGCCGCCGCCCAGCAGGCCGGTGTCGAGGAGGTGGACAGAGCTCGCGCCCAGGTGCGGTACGAGTCGCCCGTCGGGGGATCGGGCGGCCGCGGGCCGGCCGCCGCCCAGGTCGTCGATCCAGAACTCCTGCTGGAACGCCGCCCGCAGGCTCATGGCCCACTGTCGCAGCCAGGCTCCGCCCGGCCTGCCGAACGAATCGAGCAGGTCGGCGCCGAGCAGCGCCGCGCGGTGGGCGTGTGCCTGCGTTTCGCAGCGGGCGGGCCCTCCGGGCTGTGGGTCACAGAGATACGTGCCGTCGCTCACGCTGGTCCGCAGCCAGGTCAGGCACTGCTCGGCGGCCGGCAGCAGTTCCTCCGTCTCCTGCCCGGGGAGCCCCCAGCGGCGGGCTTCAGCCAGCAGCACGGGGAAGAGCAGCGTGGCCTCCGTACCCGTGCAGCTCGGCGACAGATGCGTGCCCGCGTCCCGGCGCGGGCCCGGGATCATGCCGGACCGCGGGGCGGGTCCCGGAAGTTGAGTGCGGGCCAGGGTGCGCAGTGTGCCCGCGGCGAGCCGGGTGCCCAGGGGCAGTGACATCCGGGCCGCGGCAAGTGCCTCGGCCGGGGCCAGGCCGCAGCGCCAGGGCGCACCGGCGGCGAGATGGACGTCGGAAGGGTGTGCCGGGTCGCGCAGCAGGAGGGCCTGGAGGTCCTCGATGCTCGTCCGCAGCAGAGCCTGGACGCCCGGATGGTCGCCCGCGGCCCGCGCTGAGGCCAGGGGTGTCGTCGCCGCCCGGGCCACGGCCCGGACGGGCCCCGCCCCGTCCGGTCGGACCCGGAGCTCCACGCTCGCGCTCCCGCCCGGTGGCAGTTCGAACTCCCAACGCAGCAGCCCTGCCGAGGCAAGTGCGTCAGAGGGCGGTGGTTCGGCCGTGACGGACGCGTTCCCGGCAGCGCACGACCAGCGCAGGCCGGAGTCGTGGACGCTGGCGGGCAGCTCGGGCCCGGTCGCGCCGGAGGCGATGGCCCCCAGGGGCGCCAGATCCGTCCCCAGGGCGACCTCGACCGGCAGGCGCAACGGGCGGACGGCCGCGCTGTGGAGCGTGATCCGCTCGGTGCCCCCCGCGTGGCGGATCCGCTCGACCACGACGTCCGGATCCGGTCCGGCGTCGGGGGAGACGCGCACGGTGCCGACGAAGCGGGCCTGATCCGCGGCGGTCATCCGCGCGTGGACCGCGAGCGGTTCGCGCCCCGCGACGCGCACCTGGCAGCGGGAGAGCACCCGCTTGCCCGCTCGGTAGAACCCTTCCAGTCCGTGCCCGGTCAACTGGCCCCGGTCTGTGGAGATCACGAGGCCCGGGAGGGCGATGCAGATCATCGCGTGGTGGGTGGGTGGTAGCTCGACGGATCGGCGCGGTTGCGGTGGTGGCGCGGGAGGGGAACCGGGTGCTGGGAGCGAGGCGCGGCGTGCCGTGGCTGCGGGCGGTGGTGGCGCAGACAGGCCCGGAGATGACGAGGGGCGGTGGGTGCGAGTGGAGAATTCCGGGGAGCGGTCGGGGGGTGGCCCGGGGAGCCCCGGGGCACGTCCGGGCGAGGCCTCGTCGGAGACGAGACGGCCGTGTTCACGTCCGAGCACTCCCGAGCCGAGGCGCGGGGAGCCATGGTCTGGCCGGTCCGCGCTGTCCGTGAGGGGCGGCGCACCGTGGTCCGGACCGACGGGCGCCTTGGAGCGGTCGACGGGCGAGCGGTCGTCGGCGGCGAAGGGCGGAGTCGGCTGATGCATGGGGCGGCTTCCTCTGGGCGCTGTGCGCCTCGGGCGTGTGCGGCACCGGGTGGTGGGTCCGGAAATGCCTGGGCAGGGCGGCGGCACGGCCCGTCCAGGCGTTCCGCCACTCAGGTGAACGGGGCGACACTCCCCCGGGTAACGCCCCAGGGCGGGTAACCCGACCGAATGGCGGCGGAGGCCCGGATCACCCGCGCTCGCCGCCCGCCGTGCTCCGTGGATCGCCGGTCGGTCGCCCTCGGTCGGACGGCGCAGACCGGTCAGTTCCCTGCGGGTGCTCATTCCTCCCCCTGGGGTTCCGCGGCCTCGGGGCCCGTCGCTCCCGGGCACGTGCCGCGGCGACGCGCCACTCCCTTGCCCGACGTGCGTGGCCGCGTCCGGGCAGGCCGCGCGGAGGCCGGGCGCGTCCCAGCCTTGGGCGTGCGCGGACGCGGCACCCTTGCTCCCAGGCGCCGGCCTTCCGCTTCGGCCGGTCGCCCCGGACCGTCGGACGAGTGCGCGGAACGCGCGCCTCGTCGTTCGTTCTCCTCCGACGGCGGTCCTGATGGGGTGGAGTCAGCGGATGCCGAGGAATCGGCACTGGTCGTGGCGTCGAGTCGCTCGGTCGGCGTCGGCGCGCTGCCCGTGCGCGCCGCGCGCAGGCAGCGGCGGATCGACTCCGGGTCCAGTCCCTCGTTGCAGGCCTGATGCAGAAGGCGGGCGAAGAGGTAACCAGGATCCGCGCCGAGTGCCATCGCGAGCGCCTCCCGAGCTTCCAGGTCGTCACCGGTGGACCAGGCGACCCAGCCGACGAGGGTGAGAGGCGCCGCGGCGTGCTCGCCGTACGGTCCGACGCAACGGCGGGCCAGTGCCCGCCAGAGGCGAAGGGCGGGAGCGGCCTCGTCGCCCTCCATCCACTCGGCGGCGCGATCGCGGGTCGTACGGTCCTGCAGACCGAGGATCAGCAGGGCCGCTTCGTCGTGCGTGAGGAGTTCGTCGTCGCGGAGGTCCGCCGTGAGCGGGCCGGAGATCGCGGGCGCGTCGGAGAGACGCTTCATGACCCGCGCCGCCAGCTCCATGGTCTCGGCGGCCACTTCGCCGCGGCTCGTGTCGTCGAGGATCCTGGGGACCAGGGCCATGCTGGCGGTGTCCAGGGCGACTTCCTGCTCCAGGGCGGCCGCGGTCTCCCAGGGAAACAGCCTGGCCCGCAGCTCACGCAGTGTGCCGCGCACCTGCAGGCCGGCATAAGTGGCAGCGGCGGCCAGCACGGAGGTGCCGGGCAGGCCCATCGGGGTGCCCGCCGGCGGGCAGCACCGCTCATTGGCACAGCAGTAGGACCAGAAGCGGCCGTCCGAGATGCACAGTGCCTCGATCACCGGGACGTCGAGGTGGCCGCACTCGGTGCGCAGCTTCTGGGCCAGCGGCCGCAGCCGTTCCATGACCTGTCGGCCGGACTCGCCCGGCGCCGGTTCCTGGCAGAGGTAGGCGACCATCTGCTCGGGCCGGGCGCCTCGGCGTTCGCTGCCGGTCACCAGTCCGTGGGCGAGCTGCCTGGCGGCGGGCGGCCAGTCGTCCGGGTTCGTCGGGATGCCGAGCCGGGCCCGGCCTCCGAAGCGTCCGCGCCCGTCCCGGTCGTGGAGGGCGACCAGCACGATGCTGTCCTCGGGGCGATATCCGAGCAGATACGGCAGTGCGTCGGCCAGTTCGGCCGGGTGTTGGACGACTCTCTGTGTGAGCACGTAGCTGGGAGTTGGCGACGTTCGCGGTGGACATGAATGCTGATCTTGGTGGGCAGTCTGATCTCGCTT
>NZ_JBFBLP010000027.1:0-70726 GCF_040686775.1 Streptomyces sp. NPDC079141
CGCCCGGTTACATTCCGAACCCGGAAGCTAAGCCTCACAGCGCCGATGGTACTGCAGGGGGGACCCTGTGGGAGAGTAGGACGCCGCCGAACAATTCTTCAAAGGGTTGGATCCGGAACTTCGGTTCGGGGTCCAACCCTTTTTTGTTGCGCGTCACTTGAAGTTCACGTTGCGCAACCAACATCCCCGACATGGGTACTGCTGCAATGCTCAGGGCCGCCGGCGTCGGAGTCGGTGACGAGGTCGTCGTACCGGCCTTCGGGAACGCCGAAGTTGCCGAGGCCGTGGTCCTGGCGGGGGCGCTTCCGGTGTTCGCCGACATAGATCCGGTGACCTACTGCCTGGATGCCGCCGCCGTCGAGGCGGTCGTAAGTGCGCGGACGGCGGCTGTCGTTGTCGTGCATCGCTTCGGGCGGTCGGCCGATGTCGTGCGGTTGCGCGGTGTCGGACAGCGGCACGGGCTGCTCGTGCTGGAGCAGGGGGAGTCCGAGGCGCCGTACGACGAGATTGCTCAGCGGCGGCAGCGGGCCTCCTATCTGGATGCCAAGCTGAAGGGTGTGGGAACGCCCGACGGGGGCGACGGGCACACCTATCAGCAGTACGTCGTGCGGGTGCCGGGGAACGGGCGGCCGGACCGGGACGCTTTCGCCCGGGCCGTGCGGGCCAGGGGAGTTGACTGCCGGGTGCCGGTGAAGACGCCCGTGCACCGGCTGCCCGAGTTCCGTCGGTGTGTGTCGCTGCCGGAGACCGAGCGGGCCGCCGACGAGACGCTCGCGCTGCCCGTGGACGCCGCGCTGACGAAGCGGGACATGCAGCGGATCGTCTCCGCGTGCAACGCGCTGGGTGGGTTGTTGCAGCCTGCCGTCTAGGTGCGCTTCTTGGGGTGGGAACGGAAGAACTCCCACAGCAGGTCGGTGGCGTTGACCGTTGTGTCGGTGAAGGCCATGTCGCTGCTGGGGCCGCCGGGCCATGAGTGGGTCATCTCGGCCAGGCGGTAGGTGACCACTCGGGAGCCGTCGGGGCAGCGGGCCGTGGTGCGGGTGGTCTGTTTCGCCACCTTGCCGGGTGGGCCCGTCTCACAGCGCAGGCGTTTCTGCCAGGCCGTGATGCCGGCGTCGAACTCCTCGTAGTACTTGTCGAGTTCGCCGATGAAGGTGATGACCGAGACCGGGGTTTTGGGGACGTATGTGTCGTCGTCCATGGCCGGGCCTATGTAACCGCCGCTGACCGGGGCGATGGCGGCGAAGATGTCGTGGAGTTCCACGGCGGCCTTGAAGGACATGTCGCCGCCGTTGGAGATGCCGGTCGCGTAGATGCGGTCGGGGTTGACGTTCCACTTGTCGACGAAGCGGTCGGTGATGGTGCGGAGAAGGCCCACGTCGTCCTCCGAGCCGCAGCAGATCAGGGCGTTGAAGCCCTGGCCGTGGCCGTCCGGGTAGGCGACCAGGAAGTCCTCCTTGTCGGCCTTCGCTGTCAGACCGGAGATCTGTTCGGCGTCCTCGCCGGTGCCCGGGTAGGGGTGCATGGCGATCACCAGGGGGAGTTGCTGGTCCGTGGTGTAGCCGGGGGGTGCGTGCACCTTGTAGGTGCGGGGAGTGCCCTTCCAGGTCAGTTCTACCGTCTGGTTGCCGGGGCGTGGGGTTTCCTTTTTCGGTGACGGGGTGGGCTTCGCGGACGGGGTGGCGCCGGCGTCGGTGTCGGAATTGGCCTCGGAGGAGCAGCCGGTCAGGCTGAGGGTGGTGCACAGGGCAGCGGCGATGAGTGGGCCGCGTAAGGACGGAGTGCCTCGGGTCAGCATGCGCGCATGGTGGCAGGAGCGGATGGGGCGGTCCAGAGGAATGGGTGGTTCGAACCACGCGCGAATTCGGGGTATGATCTATCTCGTTGCAGCGCGGGAGACCGTAAAGGCAACAGGCCCCTATAGCTCAGTCGGTAGAGCGTCTCCATGGTAAGGAGAAGGTCAACGGTTCGATTCCGTTTGGGGGCTCCACAGATAAGGCCCCTCGCCCTTCCGGGCGGGGGGCCTTACTCATGCCCTGTGTCCTCTCGCTTTCAGTCCTTGTGGAGGCCCGGCACCCGCATCGCCAGGATCGCCATGTCGTCGGACGGGGCGTCCGAGGCGAAGCGCTCCACGGCTCGCATGATGCGGGCGGCGACCGCGCCGGCCGTCAGGCCCGTGCAGGTCGTCAGGACGTCGGTGAGGCCGTCGTCGCCCAGCATGCGGCTGCCCTCGCGGCGTTCGGTGACGCCGTCCGTGACGCAGAGCAGGACGTCGCCGGGGTCGAGGGTGACCGTCTGCTCGTAGAGCTCCAGGTCTTCCATGACGCCGAGCAACGGCTGGGGTTCGGCGGCCGGTTCGACCGTGCCGTCCTGGCGCAGGCGGAGCGGGAGGGGGTGACCGGCGCAGACCACCTTCAGCTCGGCGCTGCCGTCCTCCTGGGGGCGCAGCTCGCCGTAGAGGAGGGTGAGGAAGCGGCTGCGGGCGCCCTCGTCGAGGATCGCGGAGTTCAGGCGCTCCAGGACCGCCGGGCCGCTGAGGCCCTCGCGGGCGAGGAGGCGGAGTGCGTGGCGGGCGAGGCCCGTGACCGCTGCCGCGTTGGGGCCCGTGCCGCAGACGTCGCCGATGGCGAAGCCGTATGCGCCGTCGCTGATGGGGAACAGGTCGTAGAAGTCGCCGCCGACCTCGTTGCCCTCGCCGGCCGCGCGGTAGATGACCTCGACCTCGACGCCGTCGATCTCGGGGAGCTCGGGGGGCAGGAGGCTGCGCTGGAGGGACTGGCTGATGGCCGTGCGCTCCGAGTACAGGCGGGCGTTGTCCAGGGCGAGCGCGGCCCGGCGCGACAGGTCCTCCGCCAGCTCCAGGATTTCCTGGCGGAAGTGTTCGTCGGTGGGCTTGCCGAGGGTGAGCATGCCGATGACGCGGTTGCGGGCGACGAGGGGGAGGACGACGGTCTCGCCGCCCACCGCCGAGGCGGTGGCCAGGGTGGGGCCGATGCCCGTGCTGATACGGCCGACGGGCTGGCCAAGGCCCAGGCTGCGCATGGAGGTGCGCAGGGCGGCCTCGTGGGCGGACTGGGCGGGGGCCGACCAGACGCGGGCGCCGGGGGTGGGGACCGGGTCGGGTGGGGCGATCTTCGAGAGCAACGACTTGATGCCGTCGATGAGTTCCTCGTCCTCGTGCAGGACGTACGACAGGTACGGTTCCGAGGCCTGGTCGGCGATCGTGTAGACGGCGCACCAGGTGGCCAGGGTGGGGACCGTCATCTGGGCCATCAGGGCCAGGGTCTGGTCGCGGTCCAGGGTGCCGGCCAGCAGGTCGGAGGCCTCCACGAGGAAGCTCAGTGAGCCTCGGCGCAGGCGCTCCAGTTCGCCCAGGCGGGCCGACTCGACGGCCAGGGCGATGCGGTCGGCCGCGAACTGGAGGCGAAGGGCCTCTTCGTTGGAGTATCTGCCCGGTCCCTCGGCGGCCACGCCGAGGGAGCCGGTGAGGCGGCCCTCGACCTTCAGCGGGACCGTGACGACCGAGCGCATGCCCGTGCCGCTCAGCAGCGGTACTGCGCCGGGGACCATGGTGAGGTCCTCGTGGACGGCCGGCATGCGGGCGGAGCCGTAGCGGCCGGGGCCCGCCTCGACGGGGACGCGGGCGAAGCGCTGGCGGGCGGAGGGCAGTCCGGTGGAGGCGCGGACCTCCAACTCCGTTTCGTCGTCGGTCGCGAGGAGCAGGAAGGCGGAGTCGCCGTCGAGCATGTCGCGGGCGCGCTCCACCGTGCGCTGGAGGAGGCCGTCCAGGTCGTCCGGGGCGGGCGAGCCGATGAACACCTCGAAGGGGTCGGTGCTCTGGCCCTCGGAGGATGAGGCGTCGGAGGACGGGACGCGCAGCGGGGTCTGGAGTACGGCGCGTTCGTGGTCGCGGACGAGAAGGCAGACGGTGGAGGGCTCGCCGCCGGTGTCGCGGACGCGGAGATGGGAGGCGTACACCGGTGTCACCCGGCCGTTGGCGCCTCGGATGCCGTAACTGCCCTCCCAGCGTGAGAGTTGGAGCGCTTCCGCGATGCCTGTGCCGGTGCCGGGGGTGTGCGGCCAGGCCGCCAGGTCGGTCAGGGGCTTGCCGACGACCTGTTCCGCCGTATAGCCGAAGAGGTCCTCGGCGTCCTCGTTCCAGGACGTGAGGGCGCCGGTGCGGTCGATCTGGACGACGGCGACGCGGACGCGGCCGTCGGCGAGCGGGAGGAGGTCGGCGGGGAGCGACGGGCCGGCGGCGCGGGTGCCCACCGGGCGCTCGGGGAGGTCGAGTTGGAACCAGACCTGCTTGTGCGTGGGCGTGTACTCCACGCCCCAGCGGCCGGCCAGGGCCGCGCACAGCTGGAGGCCGCGGCCGCCCTCGCGGTCGGGGCTGCCCATGTTGACGGCGGCGCCCTGGAGGGGGATCTCGCGCTCCGGGTAGCGGTCGGCGACCTCGATGCGTACGCCGTCGTCGCTGCGCAGGCACAGGACGTCGGCCGAAGTTCCCGCGTGGACCACGGCGTTGGTCACCAGCTCGCTGGTGAGCACTACGGCGTCGTCGACGATGTCGGCGAAGCCCCAGCCCTGCAGGGTGTCGCGGACGAACGAGCGGGCGCTCGCGACCGAACGCCCGACGGGCTCGAAGCTGGCGGCCGCGCGCGCGGTGATCACAGAACTCCTCGACCGGTTGTCGCTGTGCAGGGCTCCGTGGCCGACCGGCTCGTGCCGCTGATGCGGCAGGCCGCCCGTCGGCCGGGGGTCCGAGGGCTGTCCCCCCGGAATCAGTCCGGTGGTCATGTGTGCGGCCGCCCCTCCGATGCCCGCTTGTATCCGTGCCACCGCCCAGGCCGGACGGACCGGTGCGGCTGGACAGCCGCATGCAAGGTTACTTACCTTCGCGGTCCATGCGGATGCCGGTCCGCAGTGTTTCCGTCCGGAGGGTGTGCGGACGATGTGCGAAGCTGCCGAACTGTTATGGCCGGGTTCAGCCAGGGTGAAACACTGGGCAAGCTTCTTGTGAAGGTCCGGGCAGGCTGAGTGTCTTCCGCGTACGACGGGCAGCAGCCCGTGGTGCGGCCTGGTATATCCGGCAGAAAAGCGCAGCAGTACCCGGTACGCCGAGCAGCAGGTACCGCGGAGCACGGCAGTAATGGTCGACCCCTGCGGGAGGGACACAGTGGAGTCTGGCGCAGCGACGCAGGGCACGAGGACGCGTGCGAAAGGCGGACAGTCCCTGACGAACCAGCGGAAACCGCGGGGCGGGACGACCGCGGTGGACACGGCCGCCCTGAACCGACTGCTGGCGGCTCTGGTGTCGATGCGCGACGGGAACTTCCGCAAGCGGCTCACGGTGACCGGCGACGGCGTGATGTCCGAGATCGCGGCGGTTTTCAATGAGGTGGCCGACCGGAATCTCCATCTGACGGGCGAGTTGTCCCGGGTGCGGCGCATGGTGGGCCGTGAGGGCAAGCTCACGGAGCGGCTGGAAACCGGCGCGTGCGAGGGCTCCTGGGCGGCCGCCGTCGACAACTCCAACGCCCTGGTCGACGACCTCGTACGGCCCGTCTCCGAGGTCGGCCGGGTGCTGTCCGCGGTGGCGGAGGGTGATCTGTCGCCCCGTATGGAGCTGCGGACGCAGGCGACGGACGGGACGGGGCATCCGCTGCGCGGTGAGTTCCTGAAGGTCGGGCGGACCGTCAACAATCTGGTCGACCAGCTGTCGACGTTCACCGACGAGGTCACGCGGGTGGCCAGCGAGGTGGGCACCGAGGGCAAGCTGGGCGGGCAGGCACGCGTGCGTGGCATGTCGGGTTCGTGGAAGGACCTGACGGACTCGGTCAACACGATGGCGTACCGGCTGACGGCCCAGGTGCGGGACATCGCGCTGGTGACCACGGCGGTCGCCAAGGGTGATCTGTCCCGGAAGGTCACGGTTCATGTGGCCGGCGAGATGCTGGAGCTGAAGAACACCGTCAACACGATGGTGGACCAGCTGTCGTCCTTCTCCTCCGAGGTGACCCGTGTCGCGCGCGAGGTGGGCACCGAGGGTGAGCTCGGCGGTCAGGCGCAGGTGCCCGGTGTGGCCGGCGTGTGGAAGGACCTCACCGACTCGGTGAACCTGATGGCCGGCAATCTGACCGCCCAGGTGCGCGGTATCGCCGAGGTCACCACCGCGGTCGCCAGCGGTGACCTGTCGCGGAAGGTGACCGTGTCGGCGCGCGGCGAGGTCGCGCAGCTCGCGGACACGATCAACCAGATGACCGAGACGCTGCGCATCTTCGCGGACGAGGTCACGCGGGTGGCCAACGAGGTCGGTGCCGCGGGGCAGCTGGGTGGGCAGGCGAACGTGCCGGGTGCCGCGGGGACCTGGAAGGACCTGACGGACTCCGTCAACACGGTCTTCCGGAACCTCACCACGCAGGTGCGGGACATCGCGGCCGTCACCACGGCCGTGGCCAACGGTGATCTCTCGCAGAAGGTCACCGTCGACGTGGCCGGCGAGATGCTGGAGCTGAAGAACACCGTCAACGGCATGGTCGACCAGCTGTCGTCCTTCGGCTCCGAGGTCACCCGCGTGGCCCGGGAGGTCGGTGTCGAGGGTGAGCTGGGCGGGCAGGCGCAGGTGCCCGGGGCCGCGGGGACCTGGAAGGACCTGACGGACTCCGTCAACACCGCGTTCCGCAACCTCACCGGACAGGTGAGGAACATCGCCCAGGTGACGACGGCCGTGGCCAACGGCGATCTGTCGCAGAAGGTCACCGTGGACGTCTCCGGCGAGATGCTCCAGCTGAAGAACACCGTGAACACGATGGTCGACCAGCTGTCGTCCTTCGCCGACCAGGTCACGCGGATGGCCAGGGACGTGGGCACGGAGGGCCGCCTCGGCGGCCAGGCCGTCGTACCGGGCGTGTCCGGCACCTGGAAGGAGCTCACGGACTCCGTCAACTTCATGGCCGGCAACCTGACCTCGCAGGTGCGTCAGATCGCCCAGGTGACGACCGCGGTGGCCCGCGGCGACCTCTCCCAGAAGATCGACGTCGACGCGCGCGGGGAGATCCTGGAGCTGAAGAACACCATCAACACGATGGTCGACCAGCTCTCCGGCTTCGCCGACCAGGTGACCCGGGTGGCCCGCGAGGTGGGTACGGAGGGCCGGCTCGGCGGGCAGGCGCAGGTGCCCGGCGTCGCCGGTGTGTGGCGGGACCTGACCGACTCCGTGAACGGCATGGCCGGCAACCTCACCGCCCAGGTGCGCAACATCGCCCAGGTCGCCACCGCGGTCGCCCGCGGTGACCTGTCCCAGAAGATCACCGTGGACGCGCGCGGGGAGATCCTGGAGCTGAAGAACACGCTGAACACGATGGTGGACCAGCTGTCGTCGTTCGCGGAGGAGGTCACCAGGGTCGCCCGTGAGGTGGGTACGGAGGGCCAGCTCGGCGGTCAGGCCGAGGTGCAGGGCGTCTCCGGCACCTGGAAGGACCTCACGCAGTCCGTGAACTTCATGGCGAACAACCTGACGATCCAGGTGCGCAATATCGCCGAGGTCACGACCGCGGTCGCCAAGGGTGACCTGTCGAAGAAGATCACCGTCGACGCCAAGGGCGAGATCCTCGAACTCGTCACCACCGTCAACACGATGGTCGATCAGCTGTCGTCCTTCGCCGAGCAGGTGACCCGGGTGGCCCGCGAGGTGGGCACCGAGGGCATCCTGGGCGGTCAGGCGCATGTGCCGGGCGTCACCGGCATCTGGAAGGACCTCAGCGACAACGTCAACCTGATGGCCAAGAACCTGACCGTGCAGGTGCGGAACATCTCGCAGGTCGCGGCGGCCGTCGCCAACGGCGATCTGACCCGGACGGTGACGATCGAGGCGCGCGGCGAGGTCGCGCAGCTGGCCGACACCTTCAACACCATGGTGAAGACGCTGAGTTCGTTCGCCGACCAGGTCACCAAGGTGGCCCGCGAGGTGGGCACGGACGGCATCCTGGGCGGTCAGGCGCGCGTACCGGGCGTGGCCGGCACCTGGAAGGACCTCACCGAGTCGGTGAACCAGATGGCGTCCAACCTGACCGGTCAGGTGCGCAACATCGCCATGGTGACCACCGCCATCGCCAAGGGCGACCTGACCAAGAAGATCGACATCGACGCGCGCGGGGAGATCCTGGAGCTCAAGACCACGATCAACACGATGGTCGACCAGCTCTCCTCGTTCGCCGAGGAGGTCACCCGGGTCGCCCGCGAGGTGGGCACCGAAGGACAACTCGGCGGCCAGGCACGCGTGCGTGACGTCGACGGCACCTGGCGCGACCTCACCGAGTCCGTGAACGAGATGGCCGGGAACCTGACCCGGCAGGTGCGTGCCATCGCGCGCGTGGCGACCGCGGTGACCCGCGGTGACCTGAACCTGAAGATCGACGTCGACGCCTCCGGCGAGATCCAGGAACTCCAGGACTACATCAACAAGATGATCGCCAACCTGCGCGACACCACGATCGCCAACAAGGAGCAGGACTGGCTCAAGGGCAACCTGGCCCGCATCTCCGCCCTCATGCAGGGCCGCCGCGACCTCCAGGACGTGGCCTCGCTGATCATGAGCGAGCTGACGCCCGTGGTCTCCGCGCAGCACGGCGCCTTCTTCCTGGCGATGCCCGACGCGGGCCACAACGGCGACGACCAGTACGAGCTGCGGATGCTGGGCTCGTACGGCTACTCGATGGGCTCCATGCCGACCTCGTTCCGGCCCGGTGAGGCGCTGGTCGGGACGGCCGCCCAGGAGAAACGCACGATCCTCGTGGAGAACGCGCCCAGCGGCTATCTGAAGATCTCCTCCGGGCTAGGCGAGGCGCCGCCCGCGCAGGTGATCGTGCTGCCGGTGCTGTTCGAGGGCAAGGTGCTCGGCGTGATCGAGCTGGCCTCCTTCACGCCGTTCACGCAGATCCAGAAGGACTTCCTGAACCAGATCGCCGAGATGATCGCGACCAGCGTCAACACCATCTCCGTCAACACCAAGACCGAGGTGCTGCTGAAGCAGTCGCAGGAGCTGACCGAGCAACTGCGGGAGCGGTCGGCCGAGTTGGAGAACCGGCAGAAGGCCCTCCAGGCGTCCAACGCCGAACTGGAGGAGAAGGCCGAGCTGCTGGCCCAGCAGAACCGTGACATCGAGGTGAAGAACACCGAGATCGAGGAGGCGCGGCAGGTCCTCGAAGAGCGCGCCGAGCAGCTCGCCGTGTCGATGCGCTACAAGAGCGAGTTCCTCGCCAACATGTCGCACGAGCTGCGTACGCCGCTCAACTCGCTGCTGATCCTGGCCAAGCTGCTCGCCGACAACGCGGACGCCAACCTCTCGCCGAAGCAGGTCGAGTTCGCCGAGACCATCCACGGCGCCGGCTCCGATCTGCTCCAGCTGATCAACGACATCCTCGACCTGTCGAAGGTCGAGGCGGGCAAGATGGACGTCTCCCCGACGCGTATCGCCCTCGTCCAGCTCGTCGACTACGTCGAGGCAACGTTCCGGCCGCTGACCGCGGAGAAGGGCCTGGACCTGTCCGTGCGGGTCTCGCCGGAACTGCCCGCCACGCTCCACACCGACGAGCAGCGGCTCCTTCAGGTGCTGCGCAACCTGCTGTCCAACGCGGTGAAGTTCACGGACTCCGGATCGGTCGAGCTGGTGATCCGGCCGGCCGGCGGGGACGTGCCGATGCAGATCCGGGAGCAGTTGCTGGAGGCCGGTTCGCTGACCGACCCCGACGCGCCGCTGATCGCGTTCTCCGTGACCGACACCGGTATCGGGATCGCGGCCAGCAAGATGCGGGTGATCTTCGAGGCGTTCAAGCAGGCGGACGGTACGACCAGCCGCAAGTACGGCGGTACGGGCCTGGGGCTGTCCATCTCGCGGGAGATCGCGCAACTGCTGGGCGGCGAGATCCATGCGCAGAGCGAGCCGGGACGCGGCTCGACCTTCACCCTGTATCTGCCGCTGCACCCGAGCGAACTGCCGCCGCAGGGCTACCACCAGCAGTCCATGCCCGTCCTGGAGGTCGGCGACTTCGTGGCGTCCGCAGCGGACCTGTCCGAGCTGACGGACGCGGAGATCGAGACGCCGGCCGAGGTGAAGTCGTACCGCGAGACCCAGAACGGCGCCGCCGCGCTCTTCCGGCGTCGTCGCAGGGCCGCCAGTGAGCTCGAACAGCGGCCTGTGCAGCAGGACCAGTGGCCTGTGCAGCAGGACCAGTGGCCGACCGTCGAGCAGGTGCCGACGCCGCAGACGCGCCGCGGGATCCGCTTCGGCGGGGAGAAGGTGCTGATCGTCGACGACGACATCCGCAATGTCTTCGCGCTGACCAGCGTCCTGGAGCAGCACGGCCTGTCCGTGCTGTACGCGGAGAACGGCCGCGAGGGCATCGAGGTCCTGGAGCAGCACGACGACGTGGCGGTCGTCCTGATGGACATCATGATGCCCGAGATGGACGGGTACGCGACAACCACGGCGATCCGCAGGATGCCGCAGTTCGCCGGGCTGCCGATCATCGCGCTGACGGCGAAGGCGATGAAGGGCGACCGGGAGAAGGCGATCGAGTCGGGCGCCTCCGACTACGTGACGAAGCCGGTCGACCCCGATCATCTGCTGTCGGTGATGGAGCAGTGGATGCGGGAGGAGTGACCGGAACGGTCGGAGCTTGTACGGGGTTCGTACGGGCCCGGTGTTCGGGCTGGGGCCGGACCCCGCGGGAACCTACGGTGTTCACGCGGAGTTGCTGACTCAGTGTGCTCGACGCCGTGTAGCAGTACGGGATTCGGGGAACCTTCTGGTCTCCCGCTACGTTTCTGCTACGTGCACAGTGACATCGCGGTGACAGGGTGTGGCGACGGGCGGGGTGCGGCTACCATGACCGGCACGAGGACGGGCGGCGAAAGGGAGTCGTCCCCTGGGGCGGCGCCCGTCGGTGCTTCCCCAAGTCCTGCGGACAGGGGAGGCCCCATGCCGGGGCGAGGAGGGCGGGCCATGGTGCAGAAGGCCAAGATCCTCCTGGTCGATGACCGGCCGGAGAATCTGCTGGCGCTGGAGGCGATCCTCTCTGCGCTCGATCAGAGCCTGGTGCGGGCATCGTCCGGGGAGGAAGCGCTCAAGGCGCTGCTCACGGACGACTTCGCGGTCATTCTGCTGGACGTCCAGATGCCGGGAATGGACGGCTTCGAAACCGCCGCGCACATCAAGCGCCGGGAGCGGACCCGGGACATCCCGATCATCTTCCTCACCGCGATCAACCATGGACCTCACCACACCTTCCGCGGGTACGCGGCGGGCGCGGTGGACTACATCTCCAAGCCGTTCGACCCGTGGGTGCTGCGGGCGAAGGTGTCGGTGTTCGTCGAGCTGTACATGAAGAACTGCCAGCTCAGAGAGCAGGCGGCGCTGCTGCGACTCCAGTTGGAGGGCGGCGGCAAGGTCGCGGGCACGGACACCAAGGAACCGGCGGGGCTGCTCGCCGAACTGTCGGCGCGGCTCGCCGCGGTCGAGGAGCAGGCCGAGGCGCTGTCCAAGCAGCTCGACGACGAGTCGGCGGACGCGGCGGCAGTCGCCACCGCGGCTCATCTCGAACGCAAACTCACGGGCCTGCGGCGGGCGCTGGACGCGCTGGAGCCGGGGGCCGGGAACACGTCGTCGGTGCCTTCGCAGAACTGACGTCCGGGGAAGGTCTGTTGGGCCGCCGCCCGCCCCGGCGGCGGAACGGACACTCCGTCAGTTCGGTGCCGCCGTAATGGCGACACGAACGGGTGAAGCAGTGGGCACACGTGTCCGCTGTCGTCTCCGACGGTAATCTCACACCTATGGCCTCACGTCCCTCCGCTGCCAAGAAGCAGCCCGCGAAGAAGGCGGCGGCTCCGGCGAAGAAGGCCGCTGCGAAAAAGGCCCCGGCCAAGAAGGCGCCCGCCAAGAAGACCGCGGCGAAGAAGTCCGCGCCGCCGCCCAAGCCCGCCCCGAACCCCACCGGCGGCGTCTACCGTCTTGTCCGCGCCGTCTGGCTCGGGCTGGCGCACGCCGTCGGCGCCGTGTTCCGCGGCATAGGGCAGGGCGCCAAGAACCTCGACCCGGCACACCGCAAGGACGGCGTCGCGCTGCTGCTGCTCGCTCTCGCGCTGATCGTCGCCGCCGGCACCTGGTCGAACCTGCGCGGTCCCGTCGGCGACCTGGTCGAGATGCTGGTGACCGGCGCCTTCGGCCGCCTCGACCTGCTCGTGCCGATCCTGCTCGCGGTGATCGCCGTACGGTTCATCCGGCACCCGGAGAAGCCCGACGCCAACGGCCGGATCGTGATCGGCCTGTCCGCGCTCGTGATCGGTGTCCTCGGCCAGGTCCACATCGCCTGCGGCTCGCCCGCCCGCAGCGACGGCATGCAGGCCATAAGGGACGCCGGCGGGCTCATCGGCTGGAGCGCGGCGACTCCGCTGACGTACACCATGGGCGAGGTCCTCGCCGTGCCCCTGCTGGTGCTGCTCACGGTCTTCGGGCTGTTGGTCGTCACGGCCACCCCGGTCAACGCCATCCCGCAGCGGCTGCGGCTGCTCGGGGTGAAGCTCGGGATCGTCCAGGACCTGGAGGCGGAGGAGTTCAGCGACGACGACGAGCGGTACGACGACCAGTGGCGTGAGGCGCTGCCCGCGCGCGGTCGTCGGAGGGGGGCGGCGCCCGAGGCGTACGACCCGGACGGCGCCGAGCAGGAGGCCCTCTCGCGGCGTCGTGGGCGCCCGAGGCGCTCCGCTGTGCCGCAGCCCGAGATGCACCGTCCCATGGACGCTGTGGACGTCGCCGCGGCCGCCGCTGCCGCGCTCGACGGTGCCGTGCTGCACGGGATGCCGCCCTCGCCGATCGTCGCCGACCTCACCCAGGGCGTGAGCGTGGGGGACCGTGAGGAGACCACCCCGACGCCGACCCCCGTCCCGGCCGCGCGCCCCAAGCAGGAGAGGCTCAAGGTCGAGGTCGCGGACCTCACCAAGCCCGCGCCCGAAGCCCCCGGCGACCTGCCCGCGCGCGCGGAGCAGCTCCAGCTGTCCGGCGACATCACCTACTCGCTGCCCTCGCTCGACCTCCTCGCGCGCGGGGGGCCCGGCAAGGCGCGCAGTGCCGCCAACGACGCCGTCGTCGCCTCGCTCACCAACGTCTTCACCGAGTTCAAGGTCGACGCCGCTGTCACCGGCTTCACGCGCGGGCCGACGGTCACGCGCTACGAGGTCGAGCTCGGGCCGGCCGTGAAGGTCGAGCGGATCACCGCGCTGACCAAGAACATCGCGTACGCCGTCGCCAGCCCCGACGTGCGGATCATCTCGCCGATTCCCGGCAAGTCCGCGGTCGGCATCGAGATCCCGAACACCGACCGGGAGATGGTCAACGTCGGTGACGTGTTGCGCCTCGCCGCGGCTGCCGAGGACGACCATCCGATGCTGGTGGCGCTCGGCAAGGACGTCGAGGGCGGCTATGTGATGGCCAACCTCGCGAAGATGCCGCATGTCCTGGTGGCCGGAGCCACGGGGTCGGGTAAGTCCTCGTGCATCAACTGCCTGATCACGTCGATCATGGTCCGGGCGACCCCCGAGGACGTCCGCATGGTCCTCGTCGACCCCAAGCGGGTCGAGCTGACCGCCTACGAGGGCATCCCGCACCTGATCACGCCGATCATCACCAACCCCAAGCGGGCCGCCGAGGCGCTCCAGTGGGTCGTACGCGAGATGGACCTGCGCTACGACGACCTGGCGGCGTACGGCTACCGGCACATCGACGACTTCAACCAGGCCATAAGGGACGGCAAGGTGAAGGCGCCGGAGGGCAGCGAGCGCGAGCTCCAGCCGTATCCGTACCTGCTGGTGATCGTCGACGAGCTCGCCGACCTGATGATGGTCGCGCCCCGGGACGTCGAGGACGCGATCGTGCGCATCACGCAGCTCGCGCGCGCGGCCGGTATCCACCTGGTGCTCGCCACGCAGCGGCCCTCGGTCGACGTCGTCACCGGTCTGATCAAGGCGAACGTGCCCTCGCGGCTCGCCTTCGCCACCTCCTCGCTCGCCGACTCGCGGGTCATCCTCGACCAGCCGGGTGCCGAGAAGCTGATCGGCAAGGGCGACGGGCTGTTCCTGCCGATGGGGGCCAACAAGCCCACCCGTATGCAGGGCGCCTTCGTGACCGAGGACGAGGTCGCAACGGTCGTCCAGCACTGCAAGGACCAGATGGCGCCGATCTTCCGGGACGACGTCGTCGTGGGGACGAAGCAGAAGAAGGAGATCGACGAGGAGATCGGCGACGACCTGGATCTGCTGTGCCAGGCGGCCGAACTGGTGGTCTCCACGCAGTTCGGGTCGACCTCCATGCTCCAGCGGAAGCTGCGGGTCGGGTTCGCGAAGGCGGGGCGCCTGATGGACCTGATGGAGTCCCGGGGGATCGTCGGACCGAGCGAGGGATCCAAGGCTCGTGATGTTCTTGTGAAGGCTGACGAGCTGGACGGAGTGCTTGCGGTGATCCGCGGGGAGGCTTGAGGAGAGCCCGCGCGAGGTGGGGCCACCCGTGTTCGATCGTGACTCACCCGTAAGGGATCATTGAGCAACCGTTTCCCTTCGGCGTACGTCAAGTTGAGGGAAGCGAAAAGCTCGTGCCCCGCCATCGGTGTGTCCGGCCATACCGATGGCGTACAAAGTCCCACCGCCCGGTTGCCCCACCCTTTCGCACCCCCCCTAAACTGAACCTCCAGCACAGGTGGCTACACGCTCGAAAGGCGCCCCCGTGTCCATCGGCAACTCCCCTGAAGACGAGCGTCCGTTCGAAGACGTTTCCGAGGAAGCCCACCTCTCCGTCGGCCGTGCGCTGCAGCAGGCGCGTATCGCCGCCGGGCTGACCGTCGACGACGTCAGCAACGCCACCCGGGTCCGCATCGCCATCGTGCATGCCATCGAGGCGGACGACTTCGCTCCCTGCGGCGGGGACGTCTATGCCCGAGGGCACATCCGGACCCTGGCCAAGGCCGTGGGCCTCGATCCGGCCCCGCTGCTCGCCCAGTACGACGCGGACCACGGCGGGCGCCCGGCGCCGACCCCCGCGGCCCCGCTGTTCGAGGCGGAACGCATCCGTCCGGAGCGGCGCGGGCCGAACTGGACCGCGGCCATGGTCGCCGCGATCGTCGCCGTGATCGGCTTCGTCGGGTTCACCGCCTTCAAGGGTGACGACGAGGGCGGCAAGACGCAGGTCGCCGAGGGCTCCACGCCCTCGACCGACAAGTCCGCCACGACCAAGCCGAAGACCGAGAAGCCCGAGGACCCCAAGGCGGAGCCGTCCGACAGCGCCATCGCCGCCGCGCCCCAGGACAAGGTGACCGTCCAGGTCAGCGCCCCCGACGGCAAGAGCTGGATCTCCGCCAAGGACCACAACGGCCGGCTGCTCTTCGACGGCCTGCTCCAGCAGGGCGAATCCAAGACCTTCCAGGACAGCGAGAAGATCAACCTCGTCCTCGGCGACGCCGGCGCGATCCAGCTGTATGTCAACGGCAAGAAGATCGACGACGACTGGCAGCCGGGCGCGGTGGAGCGCCTGACGTATACGAAGGGCGACCCTCAGGTCGGCTGAGAGGGTGCATGTGCGTACGGGGTTGGCCAAGATCGGCCAACCCCGTCGACGTGGGGTGTCAGTCAGACAAAGTAGTCTTGAGCCCATGCCTGAACGCCGTACCGTCGCACTCGTCACTCTTGGCTGCGCCCGCAACGAGGTGGACTCGGAGGAGCTCGCAGGCCGCTTGGAGGCGGACGGCTGGGACCTCGTGGAGGACGCCGCACAAGCGGATGTCGCGGTCGTCAACACCTGCGGCTTCGTCGACGCCGCCAAGAAGGACTCCGTCGACGCCCTCCTGGAGGCGAACGATCTCAAGGGGCACGGCAGAACCCAGGCCGTCGTGGCGGTGGGCTGCATGGCCGAGCGGTACGGCAAGGACCTCGCCGAGGCCCTCCCCGAGGCCGACGGCGTGCTCGGCTTCGACGACTACGCCGACATCTCCGACCGCCTGCAGACCATCCTGAACGGCGGCATCCACGCCTCGCACACCCCGCGCGACCGGCGCAAGCTGCTGCCGATCAGCCCGGCCGAGCGGCAGGAGTCGGCCGCCGAGGTCGCGCTGCCCGGGCACGGCCCGGCGGACCTCCCCGACGGCCTCGCGCCCGCCTCGGGCCCCCGCGCGCCTCTGCGCCGCCGGCTCGACGGCGCCCCGGTCGCCTCGGTCAAGCTCGCCTCCGGCTGCGACCGGCGCTGCTCCTTCTGCGCCATCCCGTCCTTCCGCGGCTCCTTCATCTCGCGCCGCCCCTCGGACGTGCTCAACGAGGCCCGCTGGCTGGCCGAGCAGGGCGTCAAGGAGATCATGCTGGTCTCCGAGAACAACACCTCCTACGGCAAGGACCTGGGCGACATCCGCCTGCTGGAGTCACTGCTGCCCGAGCTCGCCGACGTCGACGGCCTTGAGCGGGTGCGCGTCAGCTACCTCCAGCCGGCCGAGATGCGGCCCGGCCTCATCGACGTACTGACCTCGACCCCCAAGGTCACCCCGTACTTCGACCTCTCCTTCCAGCACTCCGCCCCGGGCGTGCTGCGTGCGATGCGCCGCTTCGGCGACACCGACCGCTTCCTGGAGTTGCTCGACACCATCCGGAGCAAGGCCCCCCAGGCGGGTGTGCGCTCCAACTTCATCGTGGGCTTCCCCGGTGAGAGCGAGGCCGACCTGGCCGAGCTGGAGCGTTTCCTCAATGGCGCGCGGCTGGACGCCATCGGTGTCTTCGGCTACTCCGACGAGGAGGGCACGGAAGCGGCGACGTACGAGAACAAGCTCGACGAGGACGTCGTCGCCGAGCGGCTGGCGCGGGTCTCGCGGCTCGCCGAGGAGCTTGTCTCGCAGCGGGCCGAGGAGCGCCTGGGCGAGACCGTGCACGTCCTCGTGGAGTCGATCGACGAGGACGGTGTGTACGGCCGTGGGGCGCACCAGGCGCCGGAGACGGACGGCCAGGTGCTGCTCACGAGCGGCGAAGGCCTCGATGTCGGTCGTATGGTCGAGGCGAAGGTGGTCGGCACGGAGGGTGTCGACCTGGTGGCCGAGCCGTTGCAGGGCATGCTCGCACGGAGCGAGGAGGCGGGCAGATGACCGGAGTCCCGGCCTCCGCCGCGGGCGGCTCCTCCAAGGCGACACCGGCGGGCTCGGCCTCCGGCGAACCCGGGGGCGCGAAGCCCGCCCGGGGCGGGAAGATCGCGGCGGCGGCCGTCAACCAGGCCAGCGTCTGGAACATCGCCAACCTGCTGACCATGCTCCGGCTGCTGCTGGTGCCCGCGTTCGTCGCGCTGATGCTGGCCGACGGCGGATACGACCCGGCGTGGCGTTCGCTCGCCTGGGCGGCCTTCGCCATCGCCATGATCACCGACCTGTTCGACGGGCATCTGGCCCGCACGTACAACCTCGTCACCGACTTCGGGAAGATCGCCGACCCCATCGCCGACAAGGCGATCATGGGTGCGGCGCTGATCTGTCTGTCGGCGCTCGGCGATCTGCCGTGGTGGGTGACGGCCGTGATCCTCGGCCGGGAACTCGGGATCACGCTGCTGCGTTTTCTTGTCATCCGGTACGGCGTCATCCCGGCGAGCCGGGGCGGCAAGCTCAAGACCCTCACCCAGGGCGTGGCCGTCGGGATGTACATCCTGGCGCTGACGGGGTGGCTGGCCACTCTGAGGTGGTGGGTGATGGCTGCGGCGGTCGTCCTGACCGTGGTCACCGGGCTCGACTATGTAAGACAGGCCATTGTGCTGCGCAGGCAGGGAATCGCCGAGCGCAAGGCAGCGTTGGAGGAGACGGAAGCGTGAGTTCCGTGGCCGCCGACGTGGTGCGACTACTGACGGTGAGGGGCGAGACCGTCGCCGTCGCCGAGTCGCTCACCGGTGGCCTGGTTGCGGCGGAGATCACAGCGACCCCCGGGGCCTCCAAGGCCTTCCGGGGTTCGGTGACCGCCTACGCCACCGAACTCAAGCACGAACTGCTCGGTGTCGACGCCACCCTGCTGGCGCAGCGAGGAGCGGTGGATCCGCAGGTCGCAGCCCAGATGGCGGCCGGCGTCCGCAAGGCTCTGAGCGCCGACTGGGGCATCGCGACGACCGGCGTCGCGGGGCCCGAGAAGCAGGACGGGCAGCCCGTGGGGACGGTTTTCGTGGCCGTCGACGGGCCCCGCACAGCGGATTCCGCGGCCTTCAGTGGCGGGAAAGTGGCCTCGCTGCGGTTGAACGGCGACCGGGCGGAAATTCGTATGGAGAGTGTACGGAGCGTACTCGCACTGCTTCTTCAGGAGCTTGCGGGCGAACAGACCGGGAATGAGCGGGCACAGGATACGGAACAGAACGGGGGGTTTTGATGTTTGCAGCCCTGAGTGAACACGACATCGCTCCCCGCACGGCCGCGGCGCAAGGCGGTACGGTGGGGCGTGAAGGATGCGGCTACGCGGTCCGAGGAGGGAGCCACCGATGATTCTGCTCCGTCGCCTGTTGGGTGACGTGCTGCGTCGGCAGCGCCAGCGCCAGGGCCGTACTCTGCGCGAAGTCTCCTCGTCCGCCCGAGTCTCACTCGGCTATCTCTCCGAGGTGGAGCGGGGGCAGAAGGAGGCATCCTCCGAGCTGCTCGCCGCCATCTGCGACGCGCTGGACGTACGGATGTCCGAGCTCATGCGGGAAGTGAGCGACGAGCTCGCCCTCGCGGAGCTGGCCCAGTCTGCTGCGGCCACACCCAGCGAGCCCGTGCCCACGTCGGTCCGTCCGATGCTGGGTTCCGTCTCGGTGACCGGTGTGCCACCGGAACGGGTGACCATCAAGGCGCCCGCGGAGGCCGTGGACGTGGTCGCCGCGTGAGCTTCACGTGCGACGGCGCATGAACTGACCATGCGCTGAGGAAGTGTGCGAAGCCCCGGCCGGGGTTTCTCCAGGCGAACTGGAGAGGCGACGGCCGGGGCTTTCGTGCATCGTGGAGGGCGTGGGACTCGGGGCCGAGCACAGCGATCGGAGCATGTGGATGTACGTCGTGAAGAGCCCGTTGTCCGACGCCGACCTGAAGACCGTGTCCGAGGCGCTGCAAGGCGCGCTGGTCGACCTGGTGGACCTCGCCCTGGTGGCGAAGCAGATCCACTGGAACGTGGTCGGGCCGCGCTTCCGTTCCGTCCATCTCCAGCTCGACGAGGTCGTGGACACCGCGCGGATGCACTCCGACACGGTGGCCGAGCGGGCCTCGGCGCTGGGTGTCCCGCCCGACGGGCGCGCCGCGACGGTGGCCGCCGGCAGCGGCATCGGGGCGGTTGCCGACGGCTGGGTCAAGGACACGGACGCGGTCGGCACGCTCGTGAACGCGCTCGGAGCGGTGATCGTCCGGATGCGCGAGCGCGTGCAGGCTACCGGGGAGGCCGATCCGGTCAGCCAGGACCTCTTCATCGGGATCACGGCGGACCTGGAGAAGCATCACTGGATGTTCCGGGCCGAGAACGGCTGACACACGGCGAGGGCACCGGACGGTCTGCTTCCGTGTGCCGCCGGTGCGCCCTCCCGGTGGCCGAGGGCGGCGGACCAGCATCGGGCTCATCGGGCTGGAGGAGGCGGGCCATGGCGGGGCGGATAGTGCGCTGGGGGGCTGCTCTCGGGCTCGGGGCGCTGTGGTGGTGGGCCGTGCTGCGGCTCGCGGTGGCGCCGGACGCCGGAGTGCTGGAGGGGGCGGTCGCGGCCGGCGGCTGGGGGCTGAGTCTGCTGCCGGTGCACTGTGTGCCCAAGGCGCGGGCGGCGGGTGCCCTGGCCGCCGGGCGCTGGGCTCGGGCCTGGCGGGCGGCCGGGGTCACCACGGCATCGCCACACCGCCGTTCGGACGCAGGATCTGACCCGTCGTGAAGGCCGACGCGTCGCAGGCCAGGTGCAGTACGGCGTGGGCGACGTCCTCCGGTTCGCCGACCCGGCCCAGCGGCGACATCCGGGCCATGAGCGCCTCGGTGCGCGCCTGGGTCTCGCCGTGGCGGTCGGTCATGGGGGTGCGGATCCAGCCCGGCGCGACCGCGTTGACGCGGATGCCGTGGCGGCCGACCTCGGCGGCCAGGGTCTTCGTCAGCTGGACGACCGCCGCCTTGGCCGCGCCGTAGCAGAGCAGGCCGGGGCCGCCGGTGTCCACGGCGCCCGAGGCCATGGTGATGATGCTGCCCCTGACGTGCCGGGCGAGCATCAGGCGGGCGGCCTCCTGGCAGGCGTAGAGCACGCCCTTGAAGTTGACGTTCAGGACGCGGTCGAGGTCCTCGTCGCTGGTCTCCAGGACGGGGCTGCTGTGCATGATCCCGGCGACGGCGGCCATCACGTCCAGGGTTCCGCAGCTTTCGACCGCCTGTTTGAGCTGGGTGCGGTCCGTGACGTCGAGGGGGTGGGTGCGGGCGGTGCCGCCGCGGTCCTTGATCAGGGTCGCCGTCTCGTGCAGGCCCTGCGCGTCGCGGTCCGCGCAGTGCACGGTGGCGCCCGCCTCGGCGAGGAGGACGGCCGAGGCGCGGCCGATGCCGCTCGCGGCGCCCGTGACGAATGCGGTGCGTCCGGTGAGGTCGTACGCGCTGACGGCCATGGGGGGACGGTACGAGGGTTTCTGACGGGACGTCAATTAGTCGGGCGGCGTGGGTTCTTGCGTGCGGGGCCGGGGGTCGGGGCCGGACCGGACTGGCACGTGGGGCACCAGTAGGTGGGGCGCTCGCGGGAGCCGTCGCCCTGGTCGGCGGAGCGGATCGGGGTGTGGCAGCGCAGGCAGGGGCGGGGCGCGCGGCCGTAGACGAACAGGTCCTGGCCGCGGCGGCCCGTGGTGCTGCGGACCGGGCGGTCGCGATTGGCCTCCAGGAGCTTCTTGGCGAGCACGGGGAGTTTCGCGGCGCGGTCGGCCGGGAGTGCGCCGGCCGGGAGCCAGGGGGTGACGCCGAGCAGGAAGCAGAGCTCGCTCTTGTAGATGTTGCCGATGCCGGCGAGGTTGCGCTGGTCGAGGAGGGCCTCGCCGAGGGGGCGGGCGGGGTCCTTCAGCACGTTCGCGAGGGCCAGTTCGGGATCCCAGTCCGGGCCCAGGAGGTCGGGGCCGAGGTGGCCGACGGCCCGGGACTCGTCGGTGGTGCGGAGCAGTTCGAGGACCGGGAGACGGTAGCCGACGGCGGTGCGGTCGGCCGTGGCGAGGACGGCGCGGATCTGGTGGGTGGGGCCGCCGCTCCAGCGCTGACGGGTGCCGTAGACCTTCCAGGCGCCGTCCATGCCGAGGTGGGAGTGCAGGGTCAGGCCGCCCTCTACGCGGGTGAGGAGGTGCTTGCCGCGCGGGGTGACGTCGAGGACCGTGCGGCCCGTGAGGTCGGCCGTGGCCAGCTTGGGCACCCTCAGGTCGCTGCGGGTCAGCACCTCGCCGGCGAGGGCGCCGTGCAGACGCTGCGCGGCCTGCCAGACCGTGTCTCCTTCGGGCATGGGTCAAGGGTGGCACGGGGCTTCCACCGCGGGGGGCGGGTCAGGCGCGGAGGCGTAGGCCGCGGGGAGTGGCGATGAAGCCTGCTCCTTCCAGGAGGGCACCGATGGGGGAGGTCAGGGCCGAGGTGCCGTTGACGCGCTCGACCGTGACGGTGCCGAGCGAGCCTGCGCGGGCCGCCGCGGCGAGCGCATCCGCGGCTGCCCCCAGGCGGGGGTCGTCGGCGGGGGTGTCGTCCGGGGCGGTGGGCCAGGCCAGCAGGGTCTTGCCGCCGCGCTCCATGTAGAGGGTCAGTTCGCCGTCGACCAGGACCACCAGCGAACCCGCCTTGCGGCCCGGCTTGTGCCCGGCGCCGGTCGGGGGCTCGGGCCAGGCCAGGGCGGCGCCGTACGCGTTCGCCGGGTCGGCGGCGGCGAGGACCACGGCACGGGAGTCGGGGGCGGGGCGCGGCCGGTGGCCGACGGGGTGGGCGTAGTCGCGGGGGGAGACGTACTCGTCCGGCCTGGCGGGGATGTGGGGGGTGTCCCAGGCTTCGGCCGGGTCGAAGGGGTCGAAGACCCCGGTGTTCGCGAAGGGGTCGTCGGAGGAGGCGGGGGCCGGGCCCGGGAGGCTCTCGCCGCGGTCCCGGGCGTTCGCCACCGCGCGCAGGCGGTCCACCGCGCCGTCCATCGCGAACTGGGCGGCGCCCAGCCCCTCCACCACGTAGCCGCGCCGGGCCTGGCCGCTCTCCTCGAACACGGACAGGATGCGGTACGTCGCCGAGAAGCCGCCCTCGACGCCCTCCGCGGCGACCGCTCCCCGCGTCACCACGCCGTGCCGGTCGAGGAGGGTGCGGGCCAGGGCGTGGGCGCGGACGGTGGGGTCGGCCTCGTGGGCCGGGAGCAGGGACCAGCGGCCGGCGACCGTCGGCGGGCCCGTGCGGGACGCGGAGCGGGCGGCGGCCGTGAGGGAGCCGTAGCGCCCGCGCGGGACGGTGCGCTTGGCGCGGTGGGCCGTGGAGCCTGCGGTGCGGCCCGAGCCGAGCAGGGAGCGCATGGGGGCCAGCGTGTCGTTCGTCAGCCGGCCCGACCAGGCCAGGTCCCAGATGGTGTCGGCGAGTTGGGGGTCGGTGACGTCCGGGTGCGTGGTGGCGCGGACCTGGTCGGCGATCTGCCGGAAGAACAGGCCGTAGCCGCCGGACAGCGCGTCCAGGACGGACTGGTGGAGCGCCGTCAGCTCCAGGGGGTGGGGCGGGGGCAGCAGCAGGGGAGCCGCGTCCGCCATGTAGAGGGAGACCCAGCCGTCCTTGCCGGGGAGGGCGCCTGCTCCGGCCCACACCACCTCTCCGGCCGCGGTCAGCTCGTCGAGCATGGCGGGCGTGTAGTTCGCGACGCGGGACGGCAGGACGAGCTTCTCCAGGGCGGAGGCGGGTACCGAGGCGCCCTGCAACTGCTCTACGGCGCGCACGAGTCCGTCGATACCGCGCAGTCCGTGGCCCTTGCCGATGTGCTGCCACTGGGGGAGGAACTGGGCGAGGGCGGCAGGGGAGACGGGTTCGAGTTCGTGGCGCAGGGCGGCCAGGGAGCGGCGGCGCAGCCGGCGCAGGACGGCCGCGTCGCACCACTCCTGGCCGATGCCGGCCGGATGGAACTCGCCCTGTACGACCCTTCCCGTCGCGGCGAGCCGCTGGAGGGCCCCTTCGGTGACCGCGACACCGAGGCCGAAGCGGGCCGCCGCCGCGACCGACGTGAACGGGCCGTGGGTGCGGGCGTAGCGCGCGAGGAGGTCGCCCAGGGGGTCCTTCACCGGCTCCGTGAAGGCCTCCGGGACGCCGACCGGCAGCGCGGTGCCGAGGGCGTCGCGCAGGCGGCCGGCATCCTCGATCGCCGCCCAGTGGTCGGCGCCGGCGATGCGGACCCGGATGGTGCGGCGGGCGGCGGCCAGCTCCTGGGCCCACTGCGGTTCGGCGCCCCGCTCGGCCAGCTCGGCGTCGGTGAGCGGGCCGAGCAGGCGCAGGATGTCCGCGACACCCTCGGGGTCCTTGACGCGGCGGTCCTCGCTGAGCCACTGGAGCTCCCGCTCCAGCTCGGTGAGCACCTCGGCGTCGAGCAGTTCGCGCAGCTCCGCCTGGCCGAGCAGTTCGGCCAGCAGCCGGGAGTCGAGGGAGAGAGCGGCGGCGCGGCGTTCGGCGAGCGGGGAGTCGCCCTCGTACAGGAACTGGGCGACGTATCCGAACAGGAGCGAGCGGGCGAAGGGGGACGGCTCGGGGGTGGTGACCTCGACCAGGCGTACCTTGCGGGACTCCAGGTCGCCCATAAGCTCGGTGAGCCCGGGGACGTCGAAGACGTCCTGGAGGCATTCGCGGACCGCCTCCAGGACGATCGGGAACGAGCCGAACTCACTGGCCACCTGAAGCAGTTGGGCCGCGCGCTGGCGCTGCTGCCACAGGGGGGTGCGCTTGCCGGGGTTGCGGCGCGGCAGCAGCAGGGCGCGGGCCGCGCACTCGCGGAAGCGGGAGGCGAACAGGGCCGAGCCGCCCACCTGGTCGGTGACGATCTGGTCGACGTCGCCCTTGTCGAAGACGACGTCGGCCGCTCCGACGGGGGCCTGGTCCGCGTCGTACTCCGTGCCGATCTTCGCCGGTTCCTGGTCGAGCAGTTCGAGGCTCATCAGGTCGGCGTCGGGCAGGCGCAGGACGATGCCGTCGTCGGCGTGCATGACCTGCGCGTCCATGCCGTAGCGCTCGGACAGGCGGGCGCCGAGCGCCAGGGCCCACGGGGCGTGCACCTGGGCGCCGAAGGGGGAGTGCACGACGACCCGCCAGTCGCCGAGCTCGTCCCGGAAGCGCTCCACGACGATGGTGCGGTCGTCGGGGATGTGGCCGCAGGCCTCGCGCTGTTCGTCCAGGTAGGACAGGACGTTGTCCGCGGCCCAGGCGTCCAGACCCGCGGCGAGCAGGCGCAGACGGGCGTCCTCCTTGGTGAGCGAGCCGACCTCGCGCAGGAACGCGCCCACCGCGCGGCCCAGTTCGAGCGGGCGGCCCAGCTGGTCGCCCTTCCAGAAGGGGAGCCTGCCGGGGACGCCGGGGGCGGGGGAGACCAGGACGCGGTCGCGGGTGATGTCCTCGATGCGCCAGGAGCTGGTGCCGAGCGTGAAGACGTCGCCGACCCGGGACTCGTAGACCATCTCCTCGTCGAGTTCGCCGACCCGGCCGCCGCCCTTCTTGGGGTCGGAGCCCGCGAGGAAGACCCCGAACAGGCCGCGGTCGGGGATCGTGCCACCGGAGGTGACGGCGAGGCGCTGTGCTCCGGGGCGGCCGGTGATGGTGCCCGCGACTCGGTCCCACACCACGCGGGGGCGCAGTTCCGCGAAGGCGTCGGAAGGGTAGCGGCCGGCGAGCATGTCGAGGACCGCTGTGAAGGCCGATTCGGGGAGGGAGGCGAACGGGGCGGCTCGGCGGACGGTGGCCAGGAGGTCGTCGAGCTGCCAGGTGTCCATTGCCGTCATGGCGACGAGTTGCTGGGCCAGGACGTCCAGGGGGTTGGCCGGGACGCGCAGGGATTCGATGGACCCTGTGCGCATGCGCTCGGTGACCACGGCCGCCTGGACGAGGTCGCCCCGGTACTTCGGGAAGACCACGCCGGTGGAGACCGCGCCCACCTGGTGTCCGGCGCGGCCCACTCGTTGGAGGCCGGAGGCCACGGAGGGCGGGGACTCGACCTGGACGACCAGGTCCACCGCGCCCATGTCGATGCCCAGTTCGAGGCTGGAGGTGGCCACGACGGCGGGGAGACGGCCCGCCTTGAGGTCCTCCTCGACGAGCGCGCGCTGTTCCTTGGAGACCGAGCCGTGGTGGGCGCGGGCGATGACCGGGGGCGCGCCCTGGGCGGCGCCCGAGCCGCCCATCAGCTCGGCGGGGGCGTGGTGTTCGTCCAGAGGCTCGCCCGTTGCGCGCTCGTATGCGATCTCGTTCAGGCGGTTGCACAGGCGCTCCGCCAGGCGGCGGGAGTTCGCGAAGACGATCGTGGAACGGTGGGCCTGGACGAGGTCGGTGATGCGCTCCTCGACGTGCGGCCAGATCGACGGGCGTTCCGCGCCTTCGTTGCCGTCGGCCACGGGGGAGCCGCCGAGTTCGCCGAGGTCCTCGACGGGGACCACCACCGAGAGGTCGAACTCCTTGCCCGACTTCGGCTGGACGATCTCCACCTTGCGGCGGGGGGAGAGGTAGCGGGCGACCTCGTCGACCGGGCGGACGGTCGCGGAGAGGCCGATGCGGCGGGCCGGCTTCGGGAGGAGTTCGTCCAGGCGCTCCAGGGTGAGGGCGAGGTGGGCGCCGCGCTTGGTGCCCGCGACCGCGTGCACCTCGTCCAGGATCACCGTCTCGATGCCGGTCAGTGCGTCTCGGGTGGCCGAGGTCAGCATGAGGAACAGGGACTCGGGGGTGGTGATCAGGATGTCCGGGGGGCGGGTGGACAGGGCGCGGCGCTCGGCTGGAGGGGTGTCGCCCGAGCGGATGCCGACTTTTACCTCGGGCTCGGGCTGGCCGAGGCGTACGGATTCCTGGCGGATGCCGGTCAGGGGGCTGCGGAGGTTGCGCTCGACGTCCACCGCGAGGGCCTTGAGCGGGGAGACGTACAGGACGCGGCAGCGCTTCTTGGGGTCGGCGGGTGGGGGTGTCGAGGCGAGCTGGTCGAGGGCGGCGAGGAAGGCGGCCAGGGTTTTGCCGGAGCCGGTGGGGGCGACGACGAGGACGTCCGAGCCCTCGCGGATGGCCTGCCATGCGCCTGCCTGGGCCGCGGTGGGCGCGTCGAAGGCGCCCGTGAACCAGCCGCGGGTGGCGGGGGAGAAGCCGTCCAGGGCTCGGTGTGCATTGCTGGCCATGCGTCCATCCTGCACCGGGGGACTGACAATGGGGTTGAGCTGGGCTGACCGCTCCGGGATGCCTGCGGCGGCCCGTTGCGGTTCGGGGGGTGCGCGTTGCGCCTCGTGTGCGGTTGGGGGTCGGGGCCGCGCCGGGGGGTGTCCGTCCTCGGACCGGCGGTGCTGTGGGTTTGGGGGGTGCTGTGTCCTAGCGCCGGCCTCTGCGGGCGGACACCCCCCGGCACGTCCCCTTCCCGCCGTGGGCGGCTGCGGCGCCGTGTCCCTGGCCCTGGTGGCGGACACTGGGGGCATGCGTTCGGGTTCCGGTTCGGGTGAGCAGGCGCGGCACTGGCGGTACGGGGAGTTGCCCGGTGTTGATCTGCTGCGGGCTCGGTACATCCGGAAGACGTTTGTGCGGCATACGCATGAGCACTTTGTGATCGCTGCCATTACCGAGGGGGTGGAGGTTTTTCATCATCGGGGGGCCGATCAGTACGCGGGGTCGGGGGCTCTTGCGCTGGTCAATCCCGATACTCCGCATACCGGGCGGGCCGGGGTGCCCGAGGGGTGGAGGTATGGGGCCGTGTATCCGTCTCCGGAGGTGGTGGCGGAGATTGCGGCCGAGACCGTGGCCATACGCGGGACGCCTGGGTTTGTTTCGCCGGTGCTCGATGATCCGTATGCCGTGTCGCTCGTGCATAAGGTGCTGCGTGCCGCTGAGGACGGGAACGGGCTGGCTGCCGACACGCTGTTGCGGGTGGCTGTGACTCGGCTGCTTCGGTTGAACGGCGGGGCGATGCCGCGGCGGGAGGTGCGGACGGCGGGTGCTCGGGTCGCGGCTCGTGCGCGTGAGGTGCTCCTTGAGCGGATGGCCGAGCCGCCGTCCCTTGAGCAGTTGGCCGGGGAGTTCGGTGTCAGTCCCTTTGCGCTGTTGCGTGCCTTCCGGGACGCCTATGGGATGCCGCCGCATGCCTGGCTGACGGATGCCCGGGTACGGCGGGCTCGGCGGCTGTTGGAGGAGGGGGTGGCGCCGGGGGAGGCGGCCGTTGTTGTGGGGTTCACGGATCAGCCGCATCTGAACCGGCACTTCACGCGGATCGTGGGGGTGCCTCCGGGGGCCTATCAGCGGGAGCGCAAGAACGTACAAGACGTGCGGGGGCGGCTGCTCCTACCGTCCGGGGCGTGGTCGAGCAAACAGTTGTGGAGATACGGGACGGTGGAGGGAAGCCGGACTCCGCCGTCGTCCGGGACGCCCTCGGAGTCGGGGTCGCCGTGGGGCTCTCCGGGTTCGCCTTCGGGGTGACCTCGGCGGGTAGCGGATTGACGTTGTGGCAGACGTGTGCGCTCAGTCTGCTGGTTTTTACGGGGGCCTCGCAGTTCGCGTTGGTGGGCGCGCTGGCGGCGGGTGGGGGTGTGTTGACCGCGGCCGCCGGGGCCTTCTTTCTGGGGGTGCGCAACGCCTTCTACGGGCTGCGTCTGTCGCAGGTGCTTGTTCTGTCGGCTGCCGTGCGTCCGTTTGCTGCCCAGTGGGTCATTGACGAGACGGCGGCCGTCGCGCTTGCGCAGCCCTCGCGGCGGAGTGCGCGGATCGGGTTCGTGGTGACCGGGCTGAGTCTCTATGTGCTGTGGAATCTCACGACTCTGGGGGGCGCGTTGGGGGCGGAGGCCATCGGGGACACCGATGCCTGGGGGCTCGACGCGGCCGGGCCCGCTGTCTTCCTGGCGCTGCTCGCGCCCATGCTGACGAGCGCGACCGAGCGTGCGGTCGCCGGGGGTGCCGTGGTGCTGGGGCTCGGGCTGCTGCCCGTTCTGCCGGCCGGGGTGCCGGTGCTGGTGGCCGCGCTGTCGGCTCCTGTTGTGCTGTGGGTCCGGGGGCGGCGTTGAACATCTGGATCGCTGTCGGGGTGACCGCTGTCGGCTGTTACGCGGTCAAGCTCGCGGGGCTGCTGGTGCCGGCGGGGGTTCTGGAGAAGCCGCTCGTCAGGCGGCTGGCCGCGCTGCTGCCCGTTGCTCTGCTCGCCGCGCTCACGGCTCAGCAGACGTTCGCTGACGGGCGGGCGCTGGTGTTGGACGCGAGGGCGGCCGGGGTCGCGGCTGCTGCTGTGGCGTTGGTGCTGCGGGCGCCGTTTCTGGTGGTGGTCGGGGCGGCCGTGGTCGTGACTGCGGGGGTGCGGGCCTTGAGTGGGTGAGCCCTCAGCCGATGGCCCGGCCGTACGCCCTCAGGGTGCACAGGGCCGCGACCGTCACCATGGGGCGTGCCTCCAGGGAGGGGGCAGGGGCCCACTGGCGCCAGCGGATCGGCCAGCCGCCGTCCTCCTGCTGCTCGCCGGTGAGGAAGTCCAGGGAGCGCGTCATTTCGTCGTCGGTGAACCACGCGCGCGCGAGGGAGTGCGGGGTCTTCGCGTAGTCGTGCGGGAAGTGGTGCTCGGCGGGCGCGTAGCCGGGTGCGACCGGGTACGCGTCGAGGTCGTCCGGGTCCAGGGCCGCGAGCCGGTTCTCGCGCACCAGGCGGCCGAGACGGTCGGCGGCCGCTTCCGCGCGCGGGCGGTCGGGGGCGGAGTCCAGGAAGGCCACGGCGGCCTCGATCTCGTACGGGTGGGACTCCTCCAGGGACTCGACGGCCTGCCAGCAGAAGTCCGTGGCGCGGAACAGCCAGGCGTGCCACACCTCGTTGCGGTGCAGCAGGCCGACCACCGGTCCGGTGGCCAACAGCTCGCTGGGCGGGTCGTCCACGACCGGGATGAACGGGGCCGCCGGGTAGCCGCGCTGACTGGGATCGATCGCCGGCAGCGCGCCGTCGGGGGTGGAGACCGAGGTCAGATAGCGGCACACGCGCTCCACGCGCTGTCCCCCGCAGCGCCCGACGGCATCCAGTACGTGCAGGGCGTGCGCGGTGTGCAGCGGCTGGCTGACCGGGCCGCGCAGATCGGGCTCCAGGGCGTGCCCGTAGCCGCCGTCCTCGTTGCGGTAGGCGTCCAGCGCGGTCTCCACGGGGTCGGCTCCGCCGTGCAGGAAGTGGTACGCGAAGAGGCGTTGCTCCAGCACGCGCGCGGTGAGCCACATGAACTGCTCGGCGCGGAAGAGCGGGGGGTGCGCCGGGGGCGTCGGGGGGAGTGGGGAAGCTCCTGTTTCGGCCATGCGTCAGACCGTAGGGCGGAAAGCGTTCTCGGCAAGGGGTACCGGCTCGGACCCACTCTCAGGGGCGGGATACTGATGCCATGAGGTTGACGGTCTTCTGGGAGCGGATGGCGGAGCATTTCGGTACGGGCTACGCCGAGACCTTCGCGCACGATCACGTCATGTCGGAGCTCGGCGGACGCACCGTGCACGAGGCACTGAACGCCGGCTGGGAGGCCAAGGACGTGTGGCGAGTCATCTGCCACGTCATGAACGTGCCACAGGAACAGCGTTGACAGGTCACGAAGATCGCACGACGGCATCGATTGTCGGCGGCGTGGGCGAGACTTGCTCCGTGGCACCCACTGACGACACCGGGCAGCTCGCCCAGCAGGCATCCCCGTACGGAACGACGCCGCCGAACCGGCCCCCGGTCGACGGCGGCGCCAGGCCGAACGCCCGTATGCCCCGCTGGCTGCCGCGCGCCATGGTGCTCGCCCTCGCGCTCGTCGGCGCGTTCCAGCTGGGCAGCTGGGCCTTCCACCAGCTCACCGGGCTGCTGATCAACATCCTGATCGCGTTCTTCCTGGCCCTGGCCATCGAGCCCGCCGTGAGCTGGATGGCCGGACGGGGAATGCGCAGGGGACTGGCCACCGGGCTGGTCTTCCTCGCCGTCATAGTGGTGTCCGCCGGCTTCGTCACACTGCTCGGCTCGATGCTCGCCGGCCAGATCATCAAGATGGTCGAGGGATTCCCGGACTACCTCGACTCCGTCATCAACTGGATCAACACGCACTTCCAGACCGATCTGAAGCGGGTGGACATCCAGGAGGGGCTGCTGCGCTCCGACTGGCTGCGCAACTACGTGCAGAACAGCGCCACGGGCGTGCTGGACGTGTCCGCCCAGGTCATCGGCGGTCTCTTCCAGCTGCTGACGATCACGCTGTTCTCGTTCTACTTCGCCGCGGACGGCCCGCGGCTGCGTCGCGCCCTGTGCTCCGTGCTGCCGCCCGCCAAGCAGGCGGAGGTGCTGCGTGCGTGGGAGATCGCGGTGAACAAGACCGGCGGCTATCTGTACTCGCGCGGTCTGATGGCGCTCATCTCCGGGATCGCGCACTACATCCTGTTGCAGTTCCTGGGCGTGCCCTACGCGCCCGTGCTCGCCGTCTGGGTAGGGCTGGTCTCGCAGTTCATCCCCACCATCGGCACCTATCTGGCGGGCGCCCTGCCCATGCTGATCGCCTTCACGGTCGACCCCTGGTACGCGCTGTGGGTGCTGATCTTCGTGGTGGTCTACCAGCAGTTCGAGAACTACGTGCTCCAGCCCAAGCTGACCTCGAAGACCGTCGACGTGCACCCCGCGGTCGCCTTCGGTTCCGTCATCGCGGGCACGGCCCTGCTCGGTGCGGTGGGCGCCCTGATCGCGATCCCGGCCGTCGCCACGCTGCAGGCGTTCCTCGGGGCGTACGTGAAGCGCTACGACGTCACGGACGACCCCCGGGTCCACGGGCACCGGGGACGGGGAGCGGGTGCGGGCCGGTTCTCGCGCGCGCGGGGGCTGTGGGAACGGCGGCCGGGGGCCGCCCGGGCGGACGCGGCGGAGGGCTCTTCCGCGGGCGGGTGAACCACTCCGCCCAGGGGCCCGCCGACCGGTTGCCGGTGTGCGAACGCAGTCTTCGGGATGCCGCGTGGTGCGCTTGACACGAAAATCGAACATCCATTCTCATGGAGGCTCCGGCGAGGCTTTCGGCGGGCGTTTTGCCATGGTTTTGATGGGGAAGTGCCCGAGTTATCCACAGGCTGGACGGGCGTCGGGGCGCATTGTCAGTGGCAGGCGTTAGCGTCTTTGACGTGAAGCGATCGACTCAAGCAAATCGGGTGGAACCCATGGCAGGAACCGACCGCGAGAAGGCCCTGGATGCCGCACTCGCACAAATTGAACGGCAATTCGGCAAGGGCGCGGTCATGCGCCTGGGCGAGCGGCCGAACGAGCCCATCGAGGTCATCCCCACCGGGTCGACCGCGCTCGACGTCGCCCTCGGCGTCGGCGGCCTGCCGCGCGGCCGCGTGGTGGAGGTGTACGGTCCGGAGTCCTCCGGTAAGACCACGCTGACCCTGCACGCGGTGGCGAACGCCCAGAAGGCGGGTGGCCAGGTCGCCTTCGTGGACGCGGAGCACGCCCTCGACCCCGAGTACGCGAAGAAGCTCGGCGTCGACATCGACAACCTGATCCTCTCCCAGCCCGACAACGGCGAGCAGGCCCTGGAGATCGTGGACATGCTGGTCCGCTCCGGCGCCCTCGACCTCATCGTCATCGACTCCGTCGCCGCGCTCGTCCCGCGCGCGGAGATCGAGGGCGAGATGGGCGACAGCCACGTCGGTCTGCAGGCCCGTCTGATGAGCCAGGCCCTGCGGAAGATCACCAGTGCGCTCAACCAGTCGAAGACCACGGCGATCTTCATCAACCAGCTCCGCGAGAAGATCGGCGTGATGTTCGGCTCCCCGGAGACCACGACCGGTGGCCGGGCGCTGAAGTTCTACGCCTCGGTGCGTATCGACATCCGTCGCATCGAGACCCTGAAGGACGGCACGGAGGCGGTCGGCAACCGCACCCGTTGCAAGGTCGTCAAGAACAAGGTCGCGCCGCCCTTCAAGCAGGCCGAGTTCGACATCCTCTACGGCCAGGGCATCAGCCGTGAGGGCGGTCTGATCGACATGGGCGTGGAGCACGGCTTCGTCCGCAAGGCCGGCGCCTGGTACACGTACGAGGGCGACCAGCTCGGCCAGGGCAAGGAGAACGCGCGCAACTTCCTCAAGGACAACCCCGACCTGGCCAACGAGATCGAGAAGAAGATCAAGGAGAAGCTGGGCGTCGGCGTACGTCCGGAGGAGCCGGCCGCCGAGCCGGGCGCGGACGCCGCGGGCTCCGCCGCCGACGACGCCGCGAAGACGGTGCCGGCTCCGGCGGCCAAGGCCGCCAAGACCAAGGCCGCGGTGGCCAAGAGCTGACCCGTGACGCGACGAACGGACTGGGCCGAGTACACCTACCCGGAGCCGCCGCGCGAGGCCGGCACCGGCGACGGTGGGTACGGCGATGACGCGGCCCAGGGCACGGACGAACCGTACGGCGACGGGCGCCGGGTGAGTGGCGGTTCGGCGTTCGGGGCCGATGGGCTCGCCGGCGGCTCGCGCCGGGGGGCCGGCGGGGCCGGGGGCGCGGGCGGCGCCCGGGGGCGTCGTCGGCGCGGTCGCGAAGAGCCGTTCGGTGAGGACGGAGGTGTCTCCGCCTCGTCGAGGGCCGAGAAGGAGGAGCCTCCGGCGGACCCGGTGGAGCGGGCACGGGCGATCTGTCTGCGCCTGCTCACCGGGACCCCGCGCACGCGCAAGCAACTCGCGGACGCCCTGCGCAAGCGGGAGATCCCGGACGAGGCCGCCGAGGAGGTGCTGTCGCGGTTCGAGGAGGTCGGACTGATCAACGACAGTGCCTTCGCGGACGCCTGGGTGGAGTCACGGCACCACGGGCGGGGGCTGGCCCGCCGTGCGCTCGCCCGGGAACTGCGGACCAAGGGCGTCGACTCCTCGCTGATCGACGAGGCCGTAGGACAGCTCGACTCCGAGCAGGAAGAGGCGACGGCACGCGAACTCGTCGCCCGCAAACTCCGCTCCACACGCGGCCTCGACCGCGACAAGAGAATCCGCCGCCTCGCCGGCATGCTCGCCCGCAAGGGCTATCCCGAAGGCATGGCCCTCCGGGTGGTCCGCCAGGCACTGGAGTCCGAGGGCGAGGACACGGAGTTCGTGGGGGACGAGGGGTACTGAGCGGGGCGGGCGTGGGTGGGCCTCGACGGGCGTGGGGCCGGGCGGGTGCCGAGCACCGCTGCCGCGTGCGTCGGTCCATCACCTCCGGCGATCGTCCTGCCGTATGCAGCATTACCTTGCGCGCCCGGAAGGGTGAGTGTCCGTGCCGCGGCTGTACCGTCTGCTGCCGTCGCGCGGACGTCCCGAGCCTGTGCCGGCTCCCCAGTCTGTGACCCCACCGACGCATCGAACCCGCACAGGCCCCTCCCGTACGCCCGAAAGGCAGTCCCGCCATGCCTCAACGCGCCCGCCGCCGAAGAACCCTGACCGTGTCGGTGCTCGGCGGCAGTCTGCTCCTCGGCGGCTGCGATGTGCTTCAGCCCGAGGCCGAGGACCGGGCCGACGGCCCACTCACGCTCGGCTTCGTCAACGGCGGTACCACGCAGTTCCACAACTGCCTGGAGGCGTCCGTGGAGAACACGGCCCGGAACAACCTCGCCGAGGTCCATGTCGCCAACTCCCGCCAGGACGCGGCGAGAGAGCTGGCCAACATCGAGGACATGATCGCTCGCGGCGTGGACGCGATCATCGTGCAGACGGTCGACGTCGACGCCCTCCACGACGACATCGCCAAGGCCGCGAAGGCGGATGTCCCCGTCTTTCTCACCTCGGTCGTCCCCGAGGACGTGGCGGACATCCTGGGCGCCGTCGTCGTCGACCTCGACCACGTCGGCCGTCTGGACGCCGGCTGGATAGGGAAGGACGCCGCCGGCCGGGACGTCCGGGTCGGCATCGTCGCCGGTGCACCGGGCGCCGCCTCCGACCTCCTGGTGGGCGGCTTCAAGGCCGCCCTCCCCGCCAACGCGGAGGTCGTCGCGAACGAGCCGGGCATGTTCGAGCCCGCCAGGGCCCGGGACGTAGCCACGGACATGATCCGCACCCACCCCGACCTCGACTACGCCTTCGTCGCCAACGAGGAGATGGCCTTCGCCGTACGCAAGGCCTTCGACGCGGCCGGTGCGAAGGACGTCGCGATCGTGACGGTCAACGGCACGGACAAGGGCCTGGCCGCCCTCAAGGACGGCCGTTTCGCGGCCACGGTCGCCAACTCGCCCGCCGACACCGGCGAGTTGGCGGTGACGAACGCCATCGCCCTGCTGCGCGGCTGGGAGGCCGACAGGATCGCCGAGACTCCCGTCCGCCTTGTCACCCGGAGCAACGCGGACACCGCCCCGCTCTACTGCCCTTCCGGGGGCCTGTGACCATCGCCGGCGAGCCCGGGGCCGTCGCAAGCGGTCGGCAGCCCGCACACCGCCCCGCTCCAACGCTCCTCCGACGTCCTCCGACCGTCCACCGCCGAGCCCGGCCCCGCCCCCGTCACCGGCAACCCCGCCGCCCGCCAGGCCTGGAACCCCCCGACCAGATCGGTCGCCCGGCGAAGTCCCAGTCGGTGCAGGGACTCGGCCGCCAGGCTGGAGGCGTACCCCTCGTTGCAGAACACCACCACGCGCAGATCGTGCCCTGTGGCCTCGGGGGCTCGATGGTTGCCGCGGGGGTCGAGCCGCCACTCCAGTTCGTTGCGCTCGACGACCAGGGCGCCGGGGATCAGGCCGTCCCGCTCGCGCAGGGCGGCGTAACGGATGTCCACCAGCAGCGCCTCGCCGGCCCCGGCGGCGTCGTAGGCCTCCCGCGGCCCGACGCGGGCGTACCCCGCGCGGACCCGCTCAAGCAACTCGTCGATCCCCACCTGATGCTCGCTCAACTCCAGTCCTCCGGTCGCTCGACCTGCTCCAGGCGCAGAACGGGGCCGCTGCGGCTGTAGCGGCGGATCCGCGGCAGGGGCGGGTAGTAGGCGTGGACGGAGACAGCGTGCCGGTCCTGGGACTCGTTGAGTACCTCGTGGACGTGATGGCGGCCGAAGGAGCGGCCCTTGCCCGCCGGCAGCCGGCGCTCCCGGTCGACGTCCTCGCTGAGCTCCAGGGTCTTCCAGCCGTCGGTGGGCAGCCGGGCGGCGAGCGAGTTCTCCTTCAGCTCGCCTGCCGCGGTCAGGAACGCGCCGACCGAGTCGGCGTGGTCGTGCCAGCCGGTGCCCGAGCCGGGCGGCCAGCCGATCAGCCAGGCCTCGCTGCCGCCGGGGCCCTCCAGACGGACCCAGGTGCGGCCCTCGGGGTCGAGCGGGAGCGAGGCGATCAACTCGGCGTCGGCGGCCGTACGCCGTACGAAGTCGAGCAGGTCGGACTGCGTGGGGGCGGCTGAGACAGCGTCGGACTGCGGGGAGGCGGCCGCAGCGGAAGAAGAGACAGAGACAGACACGAGTACCGTCCTGATGAGGGTTCGCGGGAAGCGCGCGGCGGCACGTCGTGGCGCCGCGCGGGGAAGAGAGATGCGAATTCAGCAGGAACGACGACACATGCAGCCCGCATAGCGGACCAGGTCCACATGGACCTTCCGCCACAGGTGCACACAGGTGTCGGTCACGTTGCGGAGTACACCACGCCCGTCGGGGCCGGTCAACTCACGGTCGTAGCAGCCTCCACCGGCCCGCCCAGCGTCGCCTCCGCCGCCGCGTACAGGTCGGCCGGACGCACTCCGCCGAGCGCGGTGACCAGATGGCCGTCGGGCCGGACGAGCAGCACCGTATGGGCGGCCGCGCCCGGATAGCTCTCGGCGACCAGCAGTTCCGCCGGGTGCGGCAGCGCCGTCACGGCCGCCGCCAGCCGGGGCATGATCCCCGCCGTCACCCAGTGCTTGCGGTCCCACACCCCCGTGCCCGGCGCGATCAGCACCACCAGCAGCGCACCCCGGCCCAGCCGGTCCCGCAGCCGGACGAAGGTGCCGTCCTCCGCGGTCACCCGGACGTCGGAGACCGGCGCGCCCACCGGCGTGTCGACGACAACCTCGCCCTCCAGGTGCTTCGGCGCGAGCGGCGAGTCGGCGTACGCCCCCGGCGCACCCAGCGCTCCGTGCCCCAGATGGCCCTCGGCGAGCAGCGCGTCGTGGTTCCGGGCGGAGCCGGGGACGTAACTGCGCAGCCCTCCGCCGCCGCGCACCAGCGGCAGCGCCTGGTCGGCGGCGCGCAGCCGGGCCGCGACGACCGCGCGCCGTTCCGTCTGGTAGCTGTCGAGCAGCGCCTCGTGCGGCCCGTGGTGCCAGGCGAGCGCCAGCTTCCAGGCGAGGTTGTCGGCGTCCCGGAAGCCCTCGTCGAGCCCCTGCGTACCGAGCGCCCCGAGCAGGTGCGCCGCGTCCCCGGCGAGAAACACCCGCCCGGCCCGCCAGCGCCGGGCCAGCCGGTGGTGCACGGTGTGGACGCCGGTGTCGAGGAGTTCGTACGGCGGGGTCGAGCCGCCGGTCCAGCCCGCGAGTGTCTCCCGGACGCGGGCCACCAGCAGCTCGGGCGTGACCAGGTCCTTGCCCGGCGGGAGCAGCCAGTCCAGCCGCCAGGCCCCGTCCGGCAGGGGACGGGCGGTGACCTCGCCGGCCGAGGGGCCGGAGGTCCGCCACGGCGGCATCCGGTGCAGCAACGCCTCGTCGGGCCAGGGGAGTTCCGTGCGCAGCGCGGCGACGGCGTGCCGTTCGACGGCCGTACGGCCGGGGAAGCGGATGTCCTGGAGCTTGCGCACGGTCGAGCGGGGGCCGTCGCAGCCGACCAGGTAACTGCCGCGCCACCAGGTGCCCTTGGGGCCGCGGGTGTGCGCGGTGACGCCGGAGGTCTCCTGCTCGATGCCGTCGAGGCGGCTGTCGTTGACGATTCTGACGAGCCGTTCGCCGGCGAGCGCCTCGCGCAGGGCGGCGGTCACCAGGTGCTGGGCGATGTGCACGGGAGCGAAGTCGTCGAAAGCGACCTCGCGCATCACCTGCTTGCGCCGCAGTGACCGCCATCCGGCCCAGCGGCAGCCCGCCTCGGTGAGGGCCGCTCCGGTGAGGCGCTCCAGCAGGGCGGCGGTGTCCTCGCGCAGTACGACGGTGCGCGCCAGGCGCGGTTCGTCCTTGCCCGGCCCCTCGTCGAGGACGACGGACGGCACCTCCTGACGCGCCAGGGCCAGGGCGAGCGTGAGCCCGACGGGCCCCGCTCCGACGATGATCACCGGGTCCACGGCGTGGCTCCCCCTGCTCGCAGCGGTGCCCCGAGGGACGTATGTGAACAGGAGGTTGGAGCAGGGTGCACGATCACAGAACGTATGCAACCCATTGCCGGTGCTTGCGTCAAGTGACGGAGGCAGTGGCGATCATGCCACTGCCTCCGTGTCGTTCACGCCATGGTTCGCGTGTCGCTCAAGTCACTTGACTGCGCGTCAGACGATACCTTCCTTGCCGGTCCCGGGGGCGCCGATCTCCGCGGCGTTGAGCTCGTCCACGTCCTCCGCGCCGAGCACCACGCCCGTGCTCCGCTTGCTGCGCCGCAGCCTGCCCTCCAGCCAGCTCGCGAAGCTGGTCAGGATGAAGTTCAGGATGATGTAGATGACGGCCACCACGATGAAGCTCGGGATGACGTTGGCGTAGTTGGCCGCGAGCGTGCCGCGCGAGTTCAGCAGCTCGGTGAAGCCGATCATGACGCCGCCGAGCGCGGTGTCCTTCACGATGACGACCAGCTGGCTGACGATCGCCGGGAGCATCGCCGTGACGGCCTGCGGGAGCAGGATGGTGGTCATCGTCTGGCCCTTGCGCAGTCCGATCGCCTGCGCGGCCTCCGTCTGCCCCCTGGGCAGGGCGAGGATGCCCGCGCGGACGATCTCGGCGAGGACCGAGGCGTTGTAGAGCACCAGACCGGTGACGACCGCGTACAGGGGCCGGTCCGCGCTGCTGACGTCCGTGGAGCGGGCGTAGAACTCGTTCGCGAACAGCATCAGCAGCAGCACCGGGATCGCCCGGAAGAACTCGACCACGGCGCCGGCCGGGATCCGCACCCAGCGGTGGTCGGACATCCGGGAGATACCGAAGACGGCGCCCAGCGGCAGCGCGATGATCATCGAGAGCGCGGCGGCCTTCAGGGTGTCGCCGAGACCGGGCAGCAGATACGTCGTCCACGCCTCGGACTGGGTGAAGGGCTCCCACAGGGACCACTTCAGCTGGCCCTTCTCGTCCATCACGGCCCAGACCCACCACGCCAGCAGGGCGAGCAGGACGAAGAAGACGACCGAGAAGATCAGATTGCGCCGCTTGGCCTTGGGGCCGGGGGCGTCGTACAGAACGGAGGTCACCGCTTCACCGCCAGTCGCTTGCTCAGCCAGCCCAGGAACAGACCGGTGGGCAGGGTCAGTACCACGAAACCGAAGGCGAAGACCGCGCCGATGAGCAGCGTCTGAGCCTCGTTCTCGATCATTTCCTTCATCAGCAGGGCCGCTTCCGCCACACCGATGGTCGCCGCCACCGTCGTGTTCTTGGTCAGCGCGATCAGCACGTTGGCGAGCGGACCGATGACCGAGCGGAACGCCTGCGGCAGGACGATGAGCCGCAGCACCTGGCTGAAGCTCAGTCCGATGGCACGGGCCGCCTCGGCCTGCCCGACCGGCACGGTGTTGATGCCGGAGCGCAGCGCCTCGCACACGAAGGCGGCGGTGTAGGCGACGAGGCCGAGGATGGCCAGGCGGAAGCCCTGGGCATCGAAGTCGTCGGGCGCGCCCATCGTCATCCCGAAGATGTCGGCGAGGCCGAGCGAGGTGAAGACGATGATCACCGTCAGCGGGATGTTCCGGACGATGTTCACATAGGCGGTGCCGAATCCGCGCATCAGCGGAACCGGGCTGACCCGCATGGCCGCCAGCAGGGTGCCCCAGATCAGGGAACCGATGCCGGAGAAGACGGTGAGCTGCACCGTCACCCAGAAGGCGCCCAGCAGGCTCGGGTCGTCATAGTCAGAAAGAAAGTCGAACACGATCTCCCGCGCTTCCGGGTGTGTGGCGTACGTGGTGTACGGGGGCGGTCGTGTCACGCCGCCGTCGTACTGACGTGCCGCGCCGCCGCCGTGTGCATCAGGCCGACGGCGGCGGCGCGTTCGCGGAGTTCCGCGTTACGAAACGACGTTCCCGATCGTCGGGGCGGGCTCGTTCTTGTAGTCGGCCGGGCCGAAGTTGTCCGTGACGGCCTTGTCCCAGGCCTTGTCGCTGACCATCTTCTCCAGCGCGTCGTTGATCTTGTTCACCATCTCGGTGTCGCCCTTCTTGACACCGATGCCGTAGTTCTCGTTGCTCAGCTTCAGGCCGGCGAGCTTGAACTGGCCCTTGTACTGGTCCTGCGCGGCGAAGCCCGCGAGGATCGAGTCGTCGGTGGTCACGGCGTCGACGGCGCCGCTCTGCAGACCGGCGATGCACTCGGAGTACGTGCCGTACTCCTTCAGCTGGGCGTCGGGGGCGATCTCGTCCTTGACGTTCTGCGCCGAGGTCGAGCCGGTGACCGAGCAGAGCTTCTTGCCGTTGAGGTCGGTGCCCTCGGCGATGTCCGAGTCGGCCTTGACCAGCAGGTCCTGGTGGGCCAGCAGGTACGGGCCGGCGAAGTCGACCTTCTCCTTGCGCTCGTCGGTGATCGAGTACGTGGCGGCGATGAAGTCCACGTCGCCACGGGCGAGGGCGTTCTCGCGGTCGGCGCTCTTGGTCTCGATGAAGTCGATCTGGTCGGCCTCGTAGCCGAGCTCCTTGGCCACGTAGGTGGCCACGTCGACGTCGAAGCCGGAGAAGGACCCGTCGGGCTCCTTCAGACCCAGACCCGGCTGGTCGTACTTGATGCCGACCTTGATCTTGTCGCCACCGCCGGAGCCGGTGTCGGCGCTGTCGCTGTCGTCGTCGCCGCCACAGGCGGTCGCGGTCAGGGAGAGGACGAGCGCAGCGGCCGCCGCGGCGGTGACCTTGCGGAGCTTCATGGTGAACTTCCTTTGTCTGGTGAAGAGATGCGAGCCGTCTGTGCGGGTGACGCAGGTTACGCCGGTGCGCCCTCAGTGGTGCAGGATCTTGGACAGAAAGTCCTTGGCGCGGTCGCTGCGCGGGTTGCTGAAGAACTGGTCCGGCACAGCCTCTTCGACGATTCGTCCGTCGGCCATGAACACCACTCGGTTCGCGGCCGAACGGGCGAAGCCCATCTCATGGGTGACAACGATCATGGTCATGCCGTCGTGGGCGAGCTGCTGCATGACCTCCAGGACCTCGTTGATCATCTCCGGGTCGAGAGCCGACGTCGGCTCGTCGAAGAGCATGACCTTGGGGTCCATTGCCAGGGCGCGCGCGATGGCGACACGCTGCTGCTGGCCGCCGGAGAGCTGGGCGGGGTACTTGTCCGCCTGGCTGCCCACGCCGACCCTGTCGAGCAGGGCGCGGGCCTTCTCCTCGGCCTTCTTCTTGTCGGTCCTGCGGACCTTGATCTGGCCCAGCATCACGTTTTCGAGCACGGTCTTGTGCGCGAAAAGGTTGAACGACTGGAAGACCATCCCGACGTCGGCGCGCAGTCGGGCCAGCTCCTTGCCCTCTGCGGGCAGCGGCTTGCCGTCGATGACGATCGTCCCCGAGTCGATCGTCTCCAGGCGGTTGATGGTGCGGCACAGGGTGGACTTTCCGGACCCGGAGGGCCCGATGACCACGACGACCTCACCGCGGGCGATCGTCAGATCGATGTCCTGGAGCACGTGCAACGCGCCGAAATGCTTGTTGACACTCTTCAGGACGACCAGGTCGCCGGTCGCGGCCACATCTTCCTTGGCCACCGATACTTCGGTCATCGCTCTCAGGCTCCGTCCTCCTCGGTTTCGGAGGACAGTAATAACCGTATCCGACCTGCGTCATTAGTCCTGAGGGGAATTTGAGCATCACGATCCGATAGCAATCGGACACGTGTCGTAGCACTTGTGAGCTGGGCGCGTACCGGCTGGATAACGACAAGCCCCGCGCAACCGGAACCCACTTGACGGCATCGTCGTCCATCAGCGTGACTGCCATGATGCACGCGCGCGTGTGCATCACTGTGTTTACAAGACCCACCCGTACGGCCGATGAACAGGAGGGGGCCCGGATGAGACTGCTCCTCGTCGAGGACGACAACCATGTCGCCGCCGCCCTTTCCGCGGTTCTGGCGCGACACGGGTTCGAGGTCACGCACGCCCGTAACGGCGAGGAGGCCCTCCAGGCGCTCGTTCCGGAGGGGGCCGGCTTCGGTGTCGTCCTGCTCGACCTGGGGCTGCCCGACCAGGACGGCTACGAGGTGTGCGGCAAGATCCGCAAGCGCACCAGCACCCCCGTGATCATGGTGACCGCCCGCTCCGACGTACGCTCCCGCATCCACGGCCTCAACCTGGGCGCCGACGACTACGTGGTCAAGCCGTACGACACCGGCGAGCTGCTCGCCCGGATCCACGCCGTCAGCCGGCGCACCGCCCACGAGGACCCGGGCGCGGGCGGCGACACCGTGCTGCGGCTGGGCCCGGTGCACATCGAGCTGCCCACCCGCCAGGTCAGCGTCGACGGCACGGTCGTCCAGCTGACCCGCAAGGAGTTCGACCTCCTCGCGCTGCTCGCGCAGCGGCCCGGCGTGGTCTTCCGCCGGGAGCAGATCATCAGCGAGGTCTGGCGGACCAGCTGGGAGGGGACCGGGCGCACTCTTGAGGTGCATGTGGCGTCCCTGCGCGCCAAGCTGCGCATGCCCGCGCTGATCGAGACCGTGCGCGGCGTCGGGTACCGGCTCGTCGCCCCGGCCGCCTAGCGGGTACGGGTGCGCACGCGACTCCTCCCGCTGCTCATCGTCCTGATGGCGGCCGTGCTGCTGGCCCTCGGCATTCCGCTCGCCGTCAGCCTGGCGGCCGCCCAGCAGCAGAAGGTGGTCGTCGACCGGATCGACGACACGGCGTACTTCGCGGCCATCACCCGGTCCGTCATGGACACCTCCCAGGGCCCGCGCGACGAGGGCCGCACCCTGAACCGGGCCCTGGAGAGCTACTACGGCATCTACGGCATCCGGGTCGGCGTCTTCCTGCCGGGCGACGCGCCCCTGGCCAACGCGCCGGAGACGTGGTTACTGCCGGACACGGGCGAGGTCCGCGACGCCTTCGACGAGGCGCTGCTCAGCCGCCGCAGCCACGACCCGAAGCAGGTGTGGCCCTGGCAGCGGGGCCGTCTCGTCGTCGCCTCACCGGTCGTCCGGGACGGTGACGTCGTCGCGGTCGTCGTCACCGACTCGCCCACCGGGCAGATGCGCTCGGGGATACTGCGCGGCTGGCTGCTCATCGGCGCCGGCGAGATCGCCGCGATGCTGTTGGCCGTCGGCGCCGCGCTACGGCTGACCGGCTGGGTCCTCAGACCCGTACGGGTCCTGGACGCCACCACGCACGCGATCGCGAGCGGCCGGCTGAAGTCCAGGGTCGCGGCGGCCGGCGGACCGCCGGAACTCAGGCGGCTGGCCCGGGCGTTCAACGAGATGGCGGACAACGTCGAGGACGTGCTGGAGCAGCAGCGTGCCTTCGTCGCCGACGCCTCGCACCAGCTGCGCAACCCGCTCTCGGCGCTGCTGCTGCGCATCGAGCTGCTCGCCCTGGAGCTGCCCGAGGGCAACGAGGAGATCGCCTCCGTGCAGGCCGAGGGCAAACGCCTGGCCCAGGTCCTGGACGACCTGCTCGACCTGGCGCTGGCCGAGCACACCGCGGCCGACCTGAGGATCACGGACGTCGGCGCGCTGGCCGCGGAGCGGGTCGCGGCCTGGTCGCCGACCGCCGAGGCCAAGGGCGTGACGCTGGTCGGGGAGTGCCCGGCCACCACCGCCTGGGTGGACCCGGTGGCGCTGTCGTCCGCGCTGGACGCGGTGATCGACAACGCGGTGAAGTTCACGCCCGAGGATGAGCGCGTGGAGGTGACCGTCGCCGCCGACGGCGACACCGTGACCGTCGTGGTCACCGACCTCGGCCCCGGGCTCACCGACGAGGAGCTCGCCCGCGTCGGCGACCGCTTCTGGCGCAGCGGCCGCCACCAGAACATCAAGGGCTCCGGTCTCGGCCTGTCCATCTCCCGGGCGCTGCTCGCGGCGGGCGGCGGGTCGATCGCGTACGAGCACCACGAGCCGCACGGCCTGAAGGTGACGGTGACGGTGCCGAGGAGCGGGTCGGCGGCCGCGCGGCTGCCTAGGGCTTGACGGACTTGTAGTAGCGCCGGGCGCCCGTGTGGAGCGGGAGGGGATCGGTGTAGATCGCCGTGCGGACGTCGACCAGCTGCGCGGAGTGGACGTGCGCGCCGATGCCGTCACGGCTGTCGAGCACGGTGCGGGTCAGCCACTCGGTGAGCCGGGGATCGAGGTCCTTGCGGGTCACCAGCAGGTTGGACACCGCCATCGTCGCCACCGTGGACCCGTTCGGAATGGTCTTGTAGGCCGACGCCGGCATGTTGGTGGCCCGGTAGTAGCGGGTGGCGCCGCCCTGGGCGTGCACCTTGGCGACCAGCTCGGCGTCGATCGGCACGAAGCGGAAGTCCGAGGTCTCGGCGATCTCCCTGAGCCCGCGCGTGGGCAGCCCGCCCGACCAGAAGAACGCGTCGAGCCCGTGCCCCAGCTCCTTGGGCCCGGTGTCGATGCCGTCCGACCGGGCCGTGATGTCCTTCTCCGGGTCGATACCGGCCGCCTCCAGCACCTGGTTGGCGATCAGCCGCACTCCCGAGTGGGGCAGCCCTATGGCCACCCGCTTGCCCCGCAGGTCCGCGACCGACTCGATGTCCGAGTCCGGCGGGACGACGAGCTGCACATAGTCGTCGTACAGACGCGCGACACCGCGCAGCCGGTCGGCGCCGGGCCCGTCCTCGATCTGGTACGTCTCCACCGCGTCGGCGGCGGCGATGGTGAGGTCGGCCTCGCCGGTCGCCACCCGCCTGACGTTCTCCTGCGATCCGGCGCTGGTCCTGAGCTCCACCTTCAGGTCCGGCATGTCCTTGGCGAGCTCGGCGCGCAGCCGGTCGCCGTACTCGTGGTAGACGCCGGCGCGGGTTCCCGTGCTGAAGATGATCGTCCCGCTCGGGGGCTCCTCGCCCAGGGGCAGCAGCCACCACAGCAGCAGCCCGAAGGCGACGAAGCCGGCGGCCGCGCCCTGGAGGGCCCGGCGCCTGCTGATACGGGGGAGCACCTTGGACATGCGGGCGATCCTGCCAGGCGGTGCTCCCCGCTGACCAGGGGAGGTGGGGTCGGGCGGGGTCGATAGGGTTGGGGGATGAGTTCCTCGCCCGCCGAACTGGTCCGTGTCTTCCACCACGCCTTCGGGCTCGACGTCCGCAGCACCCCCACCGAGGTCTCACCGGAACTGGCGGCCCACCGGGGCGAGTTGCTCGCGGAGGAGGCCTCGGAGGTGGCCGAGGTCTCGGTCACCGGCTTGCTCGACAAGCTCGCGCACGAACTGGCGGACGTGGTGTACGTCGCCTACGGCACGGCCCTCGTCCACGGGATCGACCTCGACGCGGTGATCGCCGAGATCCACCGGTCCAACATGACGAAGCTGGGACCCGACGGTCATGTGGCCCGCCGGGCCGACGGGAAGGTCCTCAAGGGGGAGCACTACCGGGCACCGGACGTGGCGGAGGTGCTGCGGCGGCAGGGGTGGAGCGGGGGGTCGGGGGCTACGGCGTCGTAGGCCCCGGAGGCGTCAAGTGGCGGGGTCTACGGCGGCGTAGGCCCCTGAATGCGCCGAGCGGCGGGTTCCAAGGCGGCGTAGCCCCCCGGATGCGCCCAGCGGCAGGTTCTACGGCGGCGTAGGCCCCCGAACGCGCCAAGCGGCGGGCCCTACGGCGTCGTAGCGTTCCCGTGCGCTCAGTCGTAGAGCTCCCGTGCGCTCAAAGGGGCGCTGCCTCCTCCGCCGTCTCGCGTGGTTCCGTCCTGCGTCGGCCCGTCCACCACATTGCCACCGGCTCCGTGAAGCGTGCGGTGAGGGGGCCGAGGACGACCAGGATGAGGACGTAGGCCGTGGCGAGGGGGCCGAGGGACGGTTCGATGCCCGCGCTCACGGCCAGGCCCGCGATGACGATCGAGAACTCGCCGCGTGCCACCAGCGCCCCGCCCGCGCGCCAGCGGCCCTTGACGGAGATGCCGGCCCGCCGTGCCGCCCAGTAGCCGGTGGCGATCTTCGTTGCCGCGGTGACGACCGCCAGGGCGAGCGCGGGCAGCAGGACCGGCGGGATGCTCGCCGGGTCGGTGTGCAGCCCGAAGAAGACGAAGAAGACCGCGGCGAACAGGTCGCGCAAAGGGCTGAGCAGGGTGTGCGCGCCCTCCGCGACCTCCCCGGACAGCGCGATGCCGACCAGGAAGGCGCCGACCGCGGCCGAGACCTGGAGCTGCTGGGCGACGCCCGCGACCAGGATGGTCAGCCCGAGCACCACGAGCAGCAGCTTCTCCGGGTCGTCGCTGGAGACGAACCGCGAGATGACCCGGCCGTAGCGGACGGCGACGAACAGCACGAGCCCCGCCGCGCCCAGGGCGATCGCCAGGGTCACGCTGCCCGCCGCCAGCCCGGCCCCGGCCACCAGGGCGGTGACGATGGGCAGGTACACCGCCATCGCCAGGTCCTCCAGGACCAGCACGCTCAGGATCACCGGGGTCTCCCGGTTGCCCACCCGGCCCAGGTCGCCGAGCACCTTCGCGATGACACCCGAGGACGAGATCCAGGTGACGCCCGCCAGGACCACGGCGGCCACCGGCCCCCAGCCGAGCAGCAGCGCCGCCGCCGCACCCGGGACGGCGTTGAGCGCGCCGTCGACCAGGCCCGCGGAGTAGTGGGCCTTGAGGTTGGTCACCAGGTCCCCGGCCGTGTACTCCAGGCCGAGCATCAACAGCAGCAGGATGACGCCGATCTCCGCCCCGGCGGCGACGAACTCCTCGCTCGCGCCCAGCGGCAGCAGCCCGCCCGTGCCGAAGGCCAGACCGGCGAGCAGGTAGAGCGGGATCGGCGACAGCCGGAAACGGGCGGCGGCCCGGCCCAGCAGGCCCAGGGCGAGGATGATGGAACCGAACTCGATCAGCAGGACGCCGGAGTGCACCGGTTCACTCCCGACCGAGTATCGTCGCGGCGCCGTCCACGCCCTCCCGGGTGCCGATGACGATGAGGGTGTCCCCGCCCGCCAGCCGGAAGTCCGGCGCGGGGGAGGGGATCGCCTCGGCGCGGCGCAGCACCGCCACGATCGACGCGCCCGTCTCGGTGCGCATCCGGGTGTCGCCCAGCAGCCGTCCGTTCCAGCGCGAGGTCGCCGCCACCTCGATCCGCTCGGCGACCAGACCCAGGTCCGTGGTGTAGAGCAGGCTCGCGCTGTGGTGGGACGGCTTCAGCGCGTCGATCAGCGAGTCCGCCTCGGACTCCGTCAGCCGCAGGGACTGGGCGCAGGAGTCGGGGTCGTCCGTCCGGTACACGTTCACCGTGCGGCCGCCGTCGCGGTGCGCCACCACGGACAGATGGCGGTGGTCCCGCGTCACGAGGTCGTACTGGACCCCGATACCCGGCAGCGGCGTCGCCCTCAGGCGTGCAGCAGACACGTTTCTTCCCCTCTCCCGCTGGATGCTTGATCGTTCGGCATGCTGCCAGGCCCCCGTACGGTGGCGACATGGGTGACGTCACGGATATACGCGGCCGGAGCGCGACGGAGAGGGTGGTGGTGACGGGGTCGTGGAGTGCGGGAAGGAGCGGGTACGCCAACGTGTCGCTGTTCTGGCGCATCTTCTCGCTCAACGCCGCCGGCCTGGTCGTGGCCGCCGCCCTGCTCCTCGGCCCGGTCACCGTGTCGACCCCGATCCTGCCCGCCGAGGCGCTGGTCGTCGTCGGCGGACTGGCGGTCCTGCTCGCCGCCAACGCCGTCGTCCTGCGCCTCGGACTCGCCCCGCTGCAGCGGCTCGGCCGGGCCATGGCCGCCGCCGACCTGCTGCGCCCGGGAGCCCGCGCGGCGGTCGCCGGTCCGGCCGAGACGGCGGAGCTGATCACGACGTACAACACGATGCTCGACCGGCTGGAGAGCGAGCGGGCCGCCGGGGCCGCGCGTGCCCTGTCCGCGCAGGAGCGCGAGCGCCGCCGGATCGCGCAGGAGCTGCACGACGAGGTGGGCCAGACCCTCACCGCCGTGCTGCTCCAGCTCAAGCGGGTCGCCGACCGGGCGCCCGAGGGGCTGCGCGAGGAGGTGAGCCAGGCGCAGGAGGCCACCCGGACCGGCCTCGACGAGATCCGTCGGATCGCCCGCCGGCTGCGCCCCGGTGTGCTGGAGGAGCTCGGTCTGGCCAGCGCCCTGCGCTCGCTCGCCGGCGAGTTCACCACGCACGGCCTGTCGGTGCGCCACCACGTTCCCGGCGAACTGCCCCCGCTCACCGAGGAGTCGGAACTCGTGCTCTACCGGGTGGCCCAGGAGGGCCTGACCAACACCGCCCGCCACTCGGGCGCCGACCGCGCGGAAATCCGTCTCCGTCCCTACCCGGACGCCGTCGAACTCGTCGTGCGCGACAACGGCAAGGGCCTCGGCGAGGCGCAGGACGGCGCCGGGATCCGGGGGATGCGTGAGCGGGCCCTGCTGGTGGGGGCGCGGCTCTCGGTCGGGCCGGGACAGGAGATACGGCTGCGGGTTCCGGCGGGGGGCGGCCGTTGATCCGCGTCCTGCTCGCCGACGACCACACCCTCGTACGCCGTGGAGTGCGCCTGATCCTCGACGGCGAGCCGGATCTCCAGGTCGTCGCCGAGGCCGCCGACGGCGCCGAGGCGGTCGCGCTCGCCCGTGCCACCGAGGTCGACCTGGCCGTCCTGGACATCGCCATGCCCCGCATGACCGGCCTCCAGGCGGCCCGGGAGCTCTCCCGGCGGCTGCCCGCCCTGCGCATCCTCGTCCTGACCATGTACGACAACGAGCAGTACTTCTTCGAGGCCCTCAAGGCGGGCGCCGTCGGCTACGTCCTCAAGTCCGTCGCCGACCGCGACCTGGTCGAGGCGTGCCGCGCGGCCGTACGCGACGAACCGTTCATCTACCCGGGTGCCGAACGGGCCCTCGTCCGCTCCTACCTGGACCGTCTGCACCGCGGCCAGGGCCTGCCCGAGCGGCCGGTGACCGAGCGCGAGGAGGAGATCCTCAAGCTGGTCGCCGAGGGCCACACCTCCAAGGAGATCGGCGAGCTCCTCTTCATCAGCGCGAAGACGGTCGAACGGCACCGCGCCAACCTGCTCCAGAAGCTGGGCATGCGCGACCGGCTGGAGCTGACCCGGTACGCGATCAGGGCGGGGCTGATCGAGCCCTGACGGGCCGGGGTGCCGGCCCGCCGGCGACGGCCGGGAACGCACTGGGGAAGCGATCTCCGCGCACCGCCTACCCTTGACCCATGACCAGCAGCAGCGACCGGAGCCCGGCAGTGGACGTTCAAGGACTCAAGACCTACGAAGTGCGCACCTACGGGTGCCAGATGAACGTCCACGATTCCGAGCGATTGTCCGGGCTGCTGGAGGACGCCGGGTACGTCCGCGCCCCCGAGGGCTCCGACGGTGACGCCGATGTCGTCGTCTTCAACACCTGCGCGGTGCGGGAGAACGCCGACAACCGGCTGTACGGCAACCTCGGCCGCCTCGCCCCCATGAAGACGAAGCGCCCCGGCATGCAGATCGCGGTCGGCGGCTGCCTCGCGCAGAAGGACCGCGACACCATCGTGCAGAAGGCGCCGTGGGTCGACGTCGTCTTCGGCACGCACAACATCGGCAAGCTGCCGGTCCTGCTGGAACGCGCGCGCGTGCAGGAGGAGGCGCAGGTCGAGATCGCCGAGTCCCTGGAGGCGTTCCCCTCCACGCTGCCGACCCGCCGCGAGAGCGCGTACGCGGCCTGGGTCTCGATCTCCGTCGGCTGCAACAACACCTGCACCTTCTGCATCGTCCCGGCGCTGCGCGGCAAGGAGAAGGACCGCCGCACCGGCGACATCCTCGCCGAGATCGAGGCCCTGGTCGGCGAGGGCGTCTCCGAGATCACGCTGCTCGGCCAGAACGTGAACGCCTACGGCTCCGACATCGGCGACCGTGAGGCGTTCAGCAAGCTGCTGCGGGCCTGCGGCACCATCGACGGCCTGGAGCGGGTGCGCTTCACGTCCCCGCACCCGCGCGACTTCACCGACGACGTGATCGCGGCGATGGCGGAGACCCCGAACGTGATGCCGCAACTGCACATGCCCCTGCAGTCCGGCTCGGACACGGTCCTGAAGGCGATGCGGCGCTCGTACCGGCAGGAACGGTACCTCGGCATCATCGAGAAGGTCCGCGCCGCGATCCCGCACGCGGCGATCACCACCGACATCATCGTGGGCTTCCCCGGCGAGACCGAGGAGGACTTCGAGCAGACCATGCACGTGGTCCGCGAGGCCCGCTTCACGCAGGCGTTCACCTTCCAGTACTCCAAGCGCCCCGGCACCCCGGCCGCCACCATGGAGAACCAGATCCCCAAGGAGGTCGTCCAGGCGCGCTACGAGCGTCTCGTCGCCCTCCAGGAGGAGATCTCCTGGGAGGAGAACAAGAAGCAGGTCGGCCGCACACTGGAGCTGATGGTCGCCGAGGGCGAGGGCCGCAAGGACGGCGCCACCCACCGCCTCTCCGGCCGCGCCCCCGACAACCGCCTGGTCCACTTCACCAAGCCGGACCAGGAGGTGCGCCCCGGCGACGTCGTGACCGTCGAGATCACCTACGCCGCCCCGCACCACCTCCTCGCCGAGGGCGCCGTCCTGGACGTGCGCCGCACGCGCGCGGGTGACGCGTGGGAGAAGCGCAACGCCGCGGAGCAGGCGAAGCCGGCCGGTGTGCTGCTGGGCCTGCCCAAGGTGGGTGTGCCGGCGCCGCTGCCGGTCGTCACCGGGGGCTGCGCCGTCGACTGACGCCGCGGGCAGGCGAGCGGTTAGGCTGCCGATCATGCTTGTCGCCGCCGCCGTCTGCCCCTGCCCGCCGCTGCTCGTGCCCGAGGTCGCCGCCGGGGCGGCCCCGGAGCTCGACGCCGTGCGCACGGCGTGCCAGGAGGCGCTGGACGCGGTCCGCGCGGCACGCCCCGACCTGCTCGTGGTGGTCGCGGAGGGCACCCGCAACGCGTTTCACGAGGCGGGCGCCCGCGGAACCTTCCGCCCGTTCGGCGTCGACGTCGACGTGGTCCTCGGCGCCCCGTCCGCCAAGGGCGCCGAGGCCGACCTGCCGCCGGCCCTCGCCGTGGGCGCGTGGCTGCTCGCGCGCGCGGGCTGGGACGGTCCCGTGCGCGGCTACGAGGTGACCGGCGACCGCTCCTGGCCGGCCAACGGCGAGGACGGCGTGCACCTCGCGTCCCTGGCCGAGCGGGTCGGCCTGCTGGTGATGGGCGACGGCACGGCCTGCCGCACGCTGAAGGCCCCCGGCTACCTGGACGAGCGCGCCGAAGGCGTCGACGCCGGTATCGCCGCCGCCCTGCGCGGCCTCGACTCCGACGGCTGGTTCGCGCGGCTCGACCGGGGTCTGGCCCGCGAGCTCAAGATCTCCGGCTACTCCCCGTGGCAGATCCTCTCCGCGGCCTGGGAGAAGGACCAGGGCACCGGCCGCCTCCTGTACGAGGGCGCGCCCTACGGAGTCGGCTACTTCGTGGCTTCCTGGACGTAGCGGAACGGACCGGGCACGGCGGACAGCCGGGAGCGTGCTGTCGCTCCTCGGCCGTCCGTCGGTGTGCCGTGCTGCAGTGTTCAGGAAACCGGTGGCGGGCCGCTCGGCGGCTCGGTGCCGCCGCCCGTGTCCGTACCGCCTTCCTTGTGCGCGAGTCGGTCCATGGCGTCCTTGGCCTTGCCGGTGCCCGTCTGGATCTTGTCGCTGTACTTGCCCTTGGTCTTCTTGTCGACGGCCTTCGCCGCCTTGTCCAGACCGTGCTGAACCTTGTCCCCGTGCTGCTGTGCGAGTCCGGAGACCTTGTCCTTGGCCGGGGCAAGCTTGGCCTTCAAATTGTCCAGGAGACCCATTCGTTCACCTTCCCACGCGGGATCGTCACGTACGGGCGCCCTCGCCAGCCTCACGGTCGGCCGCCTCCTCGGCGGACTGCTGCTTGGGAATCCCGGCGCCGTCGGCGGACTCGGCGGCGGCCTCCGTCGCCTTCTCCGCGGCCTCGGCCTCGGCCGGCTCCTTCGCCTCGGCCGGCTGCTCCGCCTCGGACTCCGTCACGGTCTCGGCCGGCGCCTCGGCGGTCGCCGTCTCCTCCTGAGCCTTCGACCTCCGGAAAAGTCGTGCCAAAACGCCCATATCCACTCCATACGTTACTCGTGCGGGCGAATTCCCGCGTCGTCCGGTGCGTCCGTTTGCGCCGCCCGGATCGCCGCCTTCGCAAACCGGCGGCGCGAACCTCGCAACTGGCAACGACGTCGGACCCGCGCCGTCACGTAACTCGTTCGAGGTCGCCGCGCGAGGTTTGCGAGACTGGGTCGGTGAGCAGCACACCCTCCGCCCCCCGCGTCATCGCCGTCGTCGGTCCCACTGCGGCCGGAAAGTCCGATCTGGGCGTTTTTCTCGCCCGGCAACTCGGCGGCGAGGTCGTCAACGCCGACTCCATGCAGCTCTACCAAGGGATGGACATCGGCACCGCCAAGCTGACGCCCGAGGAACGCGCCGGCGTCCCGCACCATCTGCTGGACATCTGGGACGTGACCGTCACCGCCTCGGTCGCCGAGTACCAGCGGCTCGCCCGGAAGCGGATCGACGCCCTGCTCGCCGACGGACGCTGGCCGATCCTGGTCGGCGGTTCCGGCCTGTACGTCCGTGGCGCCGTCGACAACCTGGAGTTCCCCGGCACCGACCCCGAGGTGCGGGCCCGGCTGGAGGAGGAGCTCGCCCTGCGCGGCTCCGGCGCGCTGCACGCCCGCCTCGCCGCCGCCGACCCCGAGGCCGCGCAGGCGATCCTGCCCAGCAACGGCCGCCGTATCGTCCGGGCCCTTGAGGTGATCGAGATCACCGGTAAGCCCTTCACGGCCAACCTCCCGGGGCACGACTCGGTCTACGACACCCTGCAGATCGGCGTCGACGTGGCCCGCCCCGAGCTCGACGAGCGCATCGCGCGCCGGGTCGACCGGATGTGGGACGCCGGACTCGTGGACGAGGTGCGCGCACTGGAGGCGCAGGGGTTGCGCGAGGGGCGTACGGCGTCGCGCGCGCTCGGCTACCAGCAGGTGCTCGCGGCGCTCGCCGGGGAGTGCACCCTGGAGGAGGCCCGGGTCGAGACCGTACGAGCCACCAAACGCTTCGCGCGCCGCCAGGATTCATGGTTCAGACGCGATCCGCGGGTGCACTGGCTGAGTGGGGCTGCGGCGGATCTCACAGAACTTCCGCACCTCGCACTGGCGTTGGTCGAACGACCGGTTACAGCCTGATCACGTCATGGCATCGGGACGCTCCGGCCGTCATCGCGGCCTTCGGTGCCGTGCCATCATCGAGCTTCGATCGACCAAGTGGAGTCCGAGTTGGGAGGGCGCGTGGCGATGGAGGCCGGCCCTCGCGACACCGCACAAGGCACCGAGCCCGTCACCAGTGACGGGGGCGAACCGGAGCAGGACGGCGACCGTCTGAGCCCGGACGGACCCGACGAGACACCGGACGGCGTGACCGACGACGGACCCGAGCCCGAGGAGATGTTCGCGGGCGGCCCCGAGGTCGAGGTCGAGCTGCGTCCGCAGCGGCGCATGCGCATCTGGCAGCTCGCACCCATCGTGGCCCTGGCCGCCGTCGGCTCCCTGATGTTCGCCTTCCCGCTGGCCTTCGACTTCGGCGACAGCGGCGCCGTGATCGCCATGCTGGGACTGCTGATCTCCTCGTGCGCGGCGGGCTGGGGCATGATGGCCGCCCGCCGGGTCGGCTACACCTGGCCGGGGCTGCCGCAACGGGGCTCGGGGCGCAGACCGGACTGGCGGGTCGTCCTGGCCTACGTGGTGATGGTCGCCGCGGTGGTCGTGCTGGCCGTGTGGCGCGTGGCCCGGCTGCGCTGAGCTGCGGCTCCGTTTTCGGCGTTGTCGGTCCGGCACCGTACGATCGGGGAATGAGCACGCGCGCGCGGATCGCCTTCCTCAAGGGTCACGGCACCGAGAACGACTTCGTGATCGTCCCCGACCCCGAGAACGCCATCGACCTGCCCCCGACGGCCGTAGCCGCCCTGTGCGACCGCCGCGCGGGCATCGGCGGCGACGGCCTCCTGCATGTCGTACGGTCCGCCGCGCACCCCGAGGCCAGGGACATGGCGGCCGAGGCGGAGTGGTTCATGGACTACCGCAACGGCGACGGCTCGATCGCCGAGATGTGCGGCAACGGCGTCCGCGTCTTCGCGCGCTACCTCCAGCGCGCCGGGCATGTGGCCGAGGGCGACCTCGCCGTCGCCACCCGCGGCGGCGTGAAGACCGTGCACATCGCCAAGAACGGCGACGTCACCGTCGGCATGGGCCGGGCGCGCCTCCCGGAGGGCGACGTCACGGTGAGCGTCGGCGAGCGCAGCTGGCCCGCGCGCAACGTGAACATGGGCAACCCGCACGCCGTGGCCTTCGTGGACGATCTCGCGCACGCCGGCAACCTGTACTCCCCGCCCCCGTTCAGCCCGGCCTCCGCCTACCCGGACGGGGTCAACGTCGAGTTCGTCGTCGACCGGGGACCCCGGCACGTCGCGCTGCGCGTGCACGAGCGCGGGGCCGGCGAGACCCGTTCGTGCGGCACGGGCGCGTGTGCCGTCGCCGTGGCCGCGGCCCGCAGGGACGGCGCCGACCCGACGGCCACCGGCACCCCGGCGACGTACACCGTCGACGTGCCCGGCGGCACCCTGGTGATCACCGAGCGGCCCGACGGCGAGATCGAGATGACCGGACCCGCGGTGATCGTCGCCGAGGGCGAGATCGATGCCGAATGGCTGGAAACGTTCGCTCGCTGAGCGAGGCGACAACCGGGCAGTGGTGCGCCGGACTCCCGATCGGCCGAGGTGGGGCCGGTTGGACAACCCGGCGGCCGGGAGGGGAAAGCACGACCGGCCGTCGGCCGCATGGCGTGAAACCGTAAACCTGCGAACCTTCGCTCGAATGGGTGATCCGTTTCACGCTCGGCGAGAGGCGGTCAGCCGCACGTGATGGGCTCGGTAGCATCAAGCACCGGCCCGGACGGGGGACCGTTGCCAGTCCCCTGAGCCGTGTCCGCCATGGGGCACCCCGTCCGCCGGTCCACGCAGCCGGAGGTGCCCATGAGTGCGGAGGCCACAAACCCCGCGACGCCAGGTCCGGTAGCAGGGGCGCGCTGGCGGGCGCGGATCGACCTGCGCCGACTGGGCCGGGCCGCGCTGCTCGGTCCCGCCGCCCGCGACCGGCTGCCCGACGCCATCAGCCACGTCGCCGAGGCCCACCGCGCCCATCACCCCGACGCCGACCTCGAACCCCTGCGCCGGGCCTATGTGCTGGCCGAGTCCTCGCACCGCGGCCAGATGCGCAAGAGCGGCGAGCCGTACATCACGCACCCGCTCGCCGTGACCCTGATCCTCGCCGAACTCGGCGCCGAGACCACGACCTTGACCGCGTCCCTGCTCCACGACACCGTCGAGGACACGGATGTGACGCTCGATCAGGTCGGGGACCAGTTCGGCGAGGAGGTGCGCTTCCTCGTCGACGGTGTCACCAAGCTGGAGAAGGTCGACTACGGCGCCGCCGCCGAGCCCGAGACCTTCCGCAAGATGCTCGTCGCGACCGGCAACGACGTCCGCGTGATGTCGATCAAACTCGCCGACCGGCTGCACAACATGCGCACCCTCGGCGTCATGCGCCCCGAGAAACAGGCGCGCATCGCCAAGGTGACCCGGGACGTCCTCATCCCGCTCGCCGAGCGGCTCGGCGTCCAGGCCCTCAAGACCGAACTGGAAGACCTCGTCTTCGCGATCCTGCACCCCGAGGAGTACGAGCACACCCGGGAGCTGATCGTCGAAAACGCCTCCCGCGCGGACGACCCGCTCGCCGAGGTCGCCGACGAGATGCGCACGGTGCTGCGCGACGCCGACATCCAGGCCGAAGTCCTCATCCGGCCACGGCACTTCGTCTCCGTGCACCGAGTGGCCCGCAAACGCGGCCGGCTGCGCGGCGCCGACTTCGGCCGGCTGCTGGTCCTGGTGGCCGAGGACGCGGACTGCTACGGCGTCCTGGGCGAGCTGCACACCTGTATGACGCCCGTGGTCTCGGAGTTCAAGGACTTCATCGCCGTACCCAAGTTCAACCTGTACCAGTCGCTGCACACCGCGGTCGCCTGCGCGGACGGACAGGTCGTCGAGGTCCTCATCCGCACCCACCAGATGCACAAGGTGGCGGAGGCCGGAGTGGTCGCGCTCGGCAATCCCTACGCCCCGCCCTCCGACGAGCCCGTCGACGGCGAGCGCGCCGACCCCACGCGCCCCGGCTGGCTCTCCCGCCTCCTCGACTGGCAGGAGGCCGCACCGGACCCCGACACGTTCTGGTCCACCCTCCGCGAGGACCTCGCCCAGGACCGCGAGATCACCGTCTTCCGCCCGGACGGCGGCACGCTCGGCCTGCCCGAGGGGGCGACCTGCGTGGACGCCGCCTACGCGCAGTACGGCGAGGACGCGCACGCGTGTATCGGCGCCCGCGTCAACGGTCGGCTGGCGACCCTGAGCACGGTCCTGAGGGACGGTGACACCGTCCAGCTCCTCATGGGCCAGGACCCGGCCTCCGAGCCCTCCAGGGAGTGGCTGGAGCACGCCCACACGCCCGCCGCGCGGATCGCCATCCAGCGGTGGCTCGCCTCCCATCCGTCGCCCGAGGGCGAGCAGCAGCGGCCCGAGGAGACCGCGCCCTCGCCCCGGCCCGCCGCGGAGGGGCCGACGGTGCGTCCGGCCGCCAACGTCGTCGTCGACCAGCCCGGCGCGACCGTACGGCTCGCCGGCTGCTGTACGCCCGTACCGCCCGACGAGGTCACCGGCTTCCCCGTGCGCGGGGGAGCGGTGACCGTGCACCGCGTGGAGTGCGCCGCGGTGGCGCGCATGAAGGACGCGGGGCGCGCGGAGGTCGCCGTGCACTGGGGGGACACCGCCGAGTGCCGGGTCACCCTGCTCGCCGAATCGTTCGTCCGCCCGCACCTCCTGGCCGACCTCACCGAAGCGATGGCCCTCGAAGGCGCCGAGATCGTCTCGGCCACGGTCGAACCCCCGACCCAGCAGCGCGTCCGCCACACCTACACCGTCCAACTCCCGGACGCGGCCCACCTGCCCAACCTGATGCGCGCGATGCGCAATGTGGCGGGCGTGTACGACGTGAGCAGGGCACAGCCGCAGGCGGGGCAGCTGTAGCGGAACAGGGGGCGGCGGCCGCGGGCGGAGCGGCTGTAGTGGCCCGGGGGGTGTGAACGGGCAGTCGGCCGCGACCCCGTTCGGGTGGGCCGGTCGCGCGTCGCCGCAGCGTCGGACGCCCGCGCTGGTAGCGGTGGTTCATGCCGCACACCCCCCGCCGGAAGGCCCTCGCCCTCCTCGCCTCCGCCACCACGGTCTGCCTCCTCGCCGCAAGCGCGCCCGCCGAACCCCTCGGCCTCGGTGACCGCCTCTTCCCCCATCTCGGCAACCCCGGCTACGACGTGGCGTCGTACGACCTCTCCTTCACCTATCCCGGCACCAACAGCAAGCCCCTCCAGGCCGTCACCACCATCGACGCCTGGACGACCACGGCCCTCGACCGCGTGAACCTCGACTTCGCCCACGGCAAGGTCGACTCCGTGGAGGTCGACGGCGAGCCGGCCGCCTTCGCCGACGCCGGCGAGGACCTCGTCGTCACCCCCGACGAGCCACTGCCCGACGGCAGCTGGATGCGGATCACCGTGCGCCACACCAGCGACCCGGTGCCCGCCGAGGACCGCGACGGCGGCTGGGTGCGCACCGCGGACGGCCTCGCCATGGCCAACCAGGCCGACGCCGCCCACCTGGTCTTCCCGTGCAACGACCACCCCTCGGACAAGGCGATGTTCACCATCCAGGTCACCGCCCCCAACGGCTACACCGCCGTCGCCAACGGCCTGCCGACCGGCGCGGACCGCTCGGGCCGGTCGACGACCTGGACGTACCGCACCCAGCACCCGATGGCCACCGAGCTCGCGCAGGTCTCCATCGGCCGCTCCACCGTGCTGCGCCGCTCGGGCCCGCACGGGCTGCCCCTGAGGGACGTCGTGCCCACCAAGGACCGCGAGCGGCTCGAACCGTGGCTGGAGAAGACGCCGGAGCAGATCTCGTGGATGGAGGGCAAGGTCGGGCGGTATCCGTTCGAGACGTACGGCCTGCTCATGGCCGATGTCTCCACCGGCTTCGAACTGGAGACACAGACCCTCTCCCTCTTCGAGAAGGGCCTGTTCACCGAGCCCGCCTACCCCGCCTGGTACGTCGAGTCGATCATGGTGCACGAGCTGGCCCACCAGTGGTTCGGCGACAGCGTCAGCCCGCGCACCTGGTCCGACCTGTGGCTCAACGAGGGCCACGCCACCTGGTACGAGGCCCTCTACGCGGAGGAGACGGCGGACCGTCCCATGCAGGCGCGGATGAAGGCGGCGTACGGCGCCTCCGACCGCTGGCGCGCCGCCGGCGGGCCCCCGGCCGCGCCCAAGGCCCCCGACCCGGGCCACAAGATCAGCATCTTCCGCCCGAACGTCTACGACGGCGCCGCACTCGTCCTCTACGCCCTGCGCCAGGAAATCGGCCGCCCGGCCTTCGAGCAGCTGGAACGCGAGTGGGTGAGCCGCCACGAGGACGGCGTCGCCACCACCGCGGACTTCGTCTCCCTCGCCTCGGAGATCTCCGGACGCGCCCTGGGCGACTTCTTCCAGGACTGGCTGTACGGCGAGAAGACCCCGCCGATGCCCGGCCACCCGGACTGGAAGCCGGTTGCCCCCGCGAAATAGGGCGGTGACGAGACGAGAAACGAGCCGGTGACGAGACGGGAAATAAGGCGGTGACGAGACGGCTCGTGCCGTGCGACCATCTTCGGGTCGGCGCGGCACGAGGACACGGGAATCTCCCGGGGTACTCGTGCGTTGAGAGTGGTGGCGCAGCAGGTCAGAGGCTTCGCTTCCGCTCTGATGCCGCTCAACGGAACCCAACGACGTAAGGACCCAATGACCTCCTCTTCTTCCCCTTCCCAGGACACTCAGCGCTTCGCGCACACCTACCCCGAAGGTCTTCGGGCCGATGCCCTGATGGAAGAGGACGTCGCCTGGAGCCACGAGATCGACGGAGAGCGGGACGGCGACCAGTTCGACCGCTCCGAGCGCGCGGCTCTGCGCCGCGTGGCGGGCCTCTCCACCGAGCTTGAGGACGTCACCGAGGTCGAGTACCGCCAGCTCCGCCTGGAGCGGGTCGTGCTCGTGGGCGTCTGGACCACGGGGACCGTGCAGGACGCGGACAACTCCCTCGCGGAGCTCGCCGCCCTCGCAGAGACCGCGGGAGCGCTCGTACTCGACGGCGTGATCCAGCGCCGCGACAAGCCCGACGCGGCCACCTTCATCGGCTCCGGCAAGGCCCAGGAACTGCGCGACATCGTCCTGGAAAGCGGTGCCGACACCGTGATCTGCGACGGCGAGCTCAGTCCGGGGCAGCTGATCGCCCTCGAAGACGTCGTCAAGGTCAAGGTCATCGACCGTACGGCCCTGATCCTCGACATCTTCGCCCAGCACGCCAAGTCCCGAGAGGGCAAGGCGCAGGTCGCGCTCGCGCAGATGCAGTACATGCTGCCGCGGCTGCGAGGCTGGGGTCAGTCGCTGTCCCGTCAGATGGGCGGCGGCAAGGGCGGCGGCCTCGCCACCCGTGGTCCCGGTGAGACCAAGATCGAGACGGACCGGCGTCGGATCCGCGAGAAGATGGCGAAGATGCGCCGGGAGATCGCGGACATGAAGACCGGCCGCGAGATCAAGCGCCAGGAGCGCAAGCGCCACAAGGTGCCCTCGGTCGCCATCGCCGGTTACACCAACGCCGGCAAGTCCTCCCTGCTCAACCGCCTCACGGGCGCGGGCGTCCTGGTCGAGAACGCCCTGTTCGCGACCCTGGACCCGACCGTGCGCCGGGCCGAGACCCCGAGCGGACGGCTGTACACGCTGGCCGACACGGTCGGTTTCGTCAGGCACCTGCCGCACCACCTGGTCGAGGCGTTCCGCTCCACCATGGAGGAGGTCGGCGAGTCCGACCTGATCCTGCACGTGGTCGACGGTTCGCACCCGAACCCGGAGGAGCAGCTGGCCGCCGTGCGCGAGGTGATCAGGGACGTCGGCGCCATCGACGTACCCGAGATCGTCGTGATCAACAAGGCCGACGCTGCCGACCCGCTGACGCTCCAGCGGCTGATGCGGATCGAGAAGCGTTCCATCGCCGTCTCGGCCCGCACCGGCGCGGGCATCGCCGAGCTGCTCGCGCTGATCGACAACGAGCTGCCGAGGCCGTCGGTCGAGATCGAGGCGCTCGTGCCGTACACCCACGGCAAGCTGGTCGCCCGTGCCCACACCGACGGCGAGGTGATCTCCGAGGAGCACACCCCGGAGGGCACGCTGCTCAAGGCGCGGGTGCACGAGGAGCTCGCGGCGGACCTCGCGCCGTATGTGCCGGCGCCGCTGGCCTGAGCCCGTCGTGGACGGAAGTGAAGTGCGAAGGCCCGCCCCCGTTGCGTACGGGGGCGGGCCTTCGTCATACCGGCGTCGTCACTGACCGCCGTAGGTCTTGCTCATGTTCTGGTAGAGCGCCTCGGCGCTCTTGCCGAGCTGCGGGCCGGCCAGCCAGGTGTTGTCCTCCGGGCCGATCGACGTGTTCGACACCAGCTTGGTCTCGCCGTCCACCACCCGGAACCAGCCGCCGCCTGAGGAGCCGCCGGTCATGGTGCAGCCGATGCGGTACATCGTGGGCAGCGTCGGGCTCAGCGAGAGGCGGCCCGGCTGGTCGAGGCACTTGAACATCTTCAGGCCGTTGTACGGCGCCGCCGCCGGGTAGCCCCAGGCGCCCATCGTGCCGGACTCGGCCGCGGCCGGTGCCGAGAAGTCGATGTCCAGCGCGGCACCGACCGTCTCCTCCAGCGACTTGGCGCCGTCCTCCGGCTGCACGTGCAGCACCGAGTAGTCGTACGCGGCACCCGCGCCGCCGGTGTCCGAACCGCCCTGGATCCACTCGTTCGAGGTGGATGCCCAATCGGCCCACCAGTTGCCGTAGGGGGCGATCTCCGAGGCGTTCGCGTTGCTCAGCTGCGCCTCGGACTTGCCGAGGTCGTTGTAGGCCGGGACGAAGACGATGTTGCGGTACCAGCCGCCGCTCCCGCCCGCGTGCACGCAGTGCCCGGCCGTCCACACCAGGTTGGACTTGCCCGGGTGGTTGACGTCCTTGACGACCGTGCCGGAGCAGACGGCCGAACCCTCGGGGGTGTCGAAGAAGACCTTGCCGACCGGGGCCGCGTTCTCGTGGTACGGCGTCTTCTCCGCCTTGGCCTCGACGGGCGCCGGCTCCGGGTCACTGACGCCCTGGTCGGCCGCGGTGTCCTTCGTCGTGACCGTCTTGTCGGCGGCCTTCGCGGACTGCATCCGCTCCGGCTGCCACAGGCCCTCGATCACCGGGTTGACGAAGTCCTTGGCCTCACTGAGCCACTTGTCCTTGTCCCAGTCCTGCCAGCCGCCGTCGGCCCACGCGTCGACGTCGATGCCGTGCTCCTTGAGCCGGTCGGCGATGTCGCTCGGGACCTGCACCTTGCCGTCGCCGTCGGCGGCCGCGGAGGCGCTGGCACCGGCCTGGTCGCTCGCGGTGTCGTCGCTCGAACCGCCGCCGCAGGCGGTCGCGGTCAGCGCCAGGGCCGCGAGGAGCCCGCTGGCGGCGAGGAGGGTACGACGGCGCCGGGGCGCTGCGGATGTGGGTGTGGGTGTGGAACGCATGGTGCGGTGACCCCCGTCGGAACTGTGTATGTCATGAGCTTGTCGGGCACGGGAGGCGGGGTGGCGGTAGACGGCCATCCAGGCGCTCGCGTGCGGCGACACCCCACTATGCCTGTGGAGTTGAGGGCGAACGGCGGCGGGACCGTGAAGGTTTCCCGATCACGTGCCCCACCGCCGTCGTCGATCAGCGAACCGTCACTGACCGGCGAACTTCTGACTGACCTCGTCGTACACGCCCTTGGCCACGTCACCGAGCCGCGGACCGGCCAGCCACCCCGACTCCACCGGGCCGATCGAGGTGTTGGACACGAGCGCCGGCTTGCCGTCCGAGCCCGTCGCGACCCAGCCACCGCCCGAGGAACCGCCGGTCATGGTGCAGCCGATGCGGTACATCGTCGGGTCCGAGGCGTTGAGCGAGAGCCGACCCGGCTTGTCCTGGCACTGGTACAGCTTCTGCCCGTCGAACGGCGGCGCGGCCGGGTAACCGATCGCCGCGAGGCTGTCCATCTTCGGCGCGGACGGCGCGGCGAAGTCCACCGGGAGCGCGGAACCGACCATCTCCTCCAGCGACTTGCCGCCGCTGCCCTCCTCCGGCGTCACATGGATGACGGCGAAGTCGTACGAGGCACCGTCACCGCCGGTCGCGCCGCCCTGCTCGATCCACTGGTCCGAGGTCTGCACCCAGTCACCCCACCAGACGCCGTACGGAGCGACCTGCTCCCGCGTGGCGCTCTCCAACTCCGCAGTCTCCATACCGTCGTTGTTGTACGACGGCACGAACGCGATGTTGCGGTACCAGCCGCCGCTCTTGCCGGCGTGCACGCAGTGGCCGGCTGTCCACACCAGGTTGGACTTGCCGGGGTTGGCCGGGTCCTCTACGACCGTCGCCGAGCACACCATCGTGCCCTCGGGGGAGTCGAAGAACACCTTGCCGGCCGTCGGAGCGCTCTCGTGATACGTGGTCGGCACGGCCTCCGCGTCCACAGGAGTCGGCGTCGGGTCGGTCACGCCCTGGTCGTCGGAGATGTCACCGTCGTCGACACCCTCGTCCGGTTCCTCGGCCTCCCGCATGCGGTCCGGGTCCCACAGGTCCTCGATGATCGGGTTGACGAAGTCCTCGGCCTCGCGCAGCCAGTCGTCCTTGTCCCAGTTCTTCCAGGCGCCGTCCTTCCACTTGTCGATGTCGATCCCGTGCTCCTTGAGCCGGTCCATGATGTCGTCCGGGATCGTGATCTTGTCGTCGCCCGCGGCGGCGGTCGCGGAGGCCGCACCACCGCCCGCGTCGGCGTCGCCCGACTCGCAGGCGGTGGCGGTGAGCGCGAGGGCCGCGGCGAGGGCGACGGCCGCAGGCACGGGGGAGGTTCTGCGGCGCGCGCTCCTCCCACGCCGAGTGGTGAACGACGGCCGTATCGATCGCATGATCTGACTCCCCCTGAAGTGAACGTACTTGGTGCAGCTGCCGTGATCTCACGCTCGATCACTCGGATCACACACACTGATTCCACGGCGACCTGGAACGGCAACACACACTATGCGCTCGCTGTGGGCGAGTTCCCACGGAACGGCAACGGTTTCGCTACGGGCTGTCTGAACTGGTAATTCCTCCGTAGAGGTGTCGATTTGACGTCCTGTCGTATCCAGTGACGTGAGCCACGCGGCCGCGAGTCGACGTGGATCGGGTGCGCCGACGCATTGGGCCGGCTCTGCTGACCGTCTTCGGGCCGAAGCCGTGTCCTGACTTCCTCCCGCCCTGCTGCCGCCGGCGAAACGGCTCCCTTGCCTCAAGGATCTTGAGGCAACCCGTAACCCCATGAGCGGTCCGGGGTTGGTAGCGGTTGGGGGCCTGCTGTCTGGTTGCGGTCCCCTGCGCCCAATTCCTCCGAGCTTCGAGTGAAGGCTCGCGAGGGTGCGTATGTCGGGACGGGCGAGAACGCGAGCTGTCGGCTCGCCCCAGGACAGCGGGAGGACGGGGAGCGGTGACTGTGACCGAGTCTGCGCGCGGGGGGTTGCCTGGGACCGTGAGGGGGCCCGCGGGGCGTGAACCCGGCATGCGGAAGCCCAGGGGGCGCGATCTCGCGGGTCCGGAGCCCGGTGGGGGCGAGCCCACGGGTGAGCGCTCGCTGCACGAGGGGATCCTGCGGCGGCAGTCGACGCGTGAGTCGGCCGCGCGCACCTACGCACGCGCCCTGCCGATCGTGCCGGTACGCGCGCGTGGACTGACGATCGAGGGCGCGGACGGCCGCCGATACCTGGACTGCCTGTCGGGGGCAGGAACCTTGGCCCTCGGTCACAACCACCCCGTGGTCCTGGAAGCCATCCGCAAGGTCCTCGACTCCGGCGCCCCCTTGCACGCCCTCGACCTGGCGACCCCCGTCAAGGACGCGTTCACCGCCGAACTGTTCCGCACCCTGCCACCCGGGCTCGCCGACCATGCCCGCGTGCAGTTCTGCGGACCGGCCGACACCGACGCGGTGGAGACCGCTTTCCAACTCGTCCGTACCGCGACCGGTCGCACCGGGATGCTCGCCTTCACCGGCGCCCACCACGGGATGATCACCGGCGCCCGCGAGACCCCCGAAGGCGCCTGCGGCGTACGGGCCGCCCGCCTGCCCCACCCTCACGACTGCCGCAGCCCGTTCGGTATCGACGCGGACCACGGCGCCGAACTCACCGCCCGCTGGACCGAGTCCGTCCTCGACGACCCCGGGTCGGGAGTGCCGCGGCCCGCCGGGATGCTCCTGGAGCCCGTACTGGGTGAGGGCGGGGTGGTTCCCGCGCCCGACGCGTGGATGCGCCGAATGCGGCAGCTCACCGAGAACCACTCCATCCCGCTGATCGTCGACGAGACGCAGACCGGGGTCGGCCGCACTGGTGCCTTCTGGGCGGTGGAGCACAGCGGTGTCACACCCGACGTGATGGTGCTCGCGAAGGCCATCGGCGGCAGCCTTCCGCTGGCCGTCGTGGTCTACCGCGAGGACCTCGCCGCCGGGGAACCCGGCTCCCACGTCGGCGCCTTCCGCGGCAACCAACTGGCCATGGCCGCGGGCACGGCGACGCTCGCCCACGTACGCGAGAACCGTCTGGCCGAACGAGCGGAACATCTGGGCGCCCGCCTTCTGGGCCACCTCCAGGAACTGGCACGGCACTTCGAGTGCATCAGCGAGGTGCGCGGGCGCGGCCTGATGATCGGCGCCGAGGTCGTGGATCCGGATGCGGAGCCGATTACGGAACCCGTGCCGGGGCCGGAACCGGTCGTGGAGCCACTGCCTCAGGAACCCCTCGGAGGGCCGGTGCCGGTTCCGGCGCCGAGGCTGGAGCAGTTGGGCGGTCCGGCCGCAGCGTCCGCTCGCACCCCTCGCCCCGCCGCTCCCGGACTCGCGGCCGCCATCCAGCGAGAGTGCCTGCGACGCGGGCTCATCGTCGAACTCGGTGGCCCCCACAGCAGTGTCGTACGGCTCCTTCCGCCGCTGACGATCAGCGACGAGCAGGTGGCCGCGGTGCTGGACCGGCTGTCCGACGCCGTGGAAGCCGTCGCGCGCGGTCAAGGCGAGCGCCCGCATCGGACTGGGCGGCACGACGGCTGACGGCCCTGCGTCAGGAGGGCCCTGACATCGACCGCTCAGCCCTCGGCGAGGCCACGCTCCCCGACGGCACCGCTTCATCACGTGCCTCCACTTCTCCAACAGAACCACCTCTCTAGGACAGACGTGAACACCACCGCCAACTCCGACGACCACACCCCCGCCGACGCCCGCAACACGCCGCCGGCCCCCACAACCGGGTCGGTTCGCCAGCAGCAGGGGAGTGGCAACGGCCGAGGCCACGTGGAGCCACCGACGCACGGCACGGCTCGGCCGCCAGTGCCATTGAGGGAAGGAGAGCTCCCCACCCCTCAGGAACGAACTCCGCCCCAGGGCGGCGCCCCGGACGCGGAACGCACGCAGCGCCCCGCCACTGACGCGGACGTAGAGCGAGTCCGTCGCCGTCCGGCCTTGGCCTCGGGGGAAGGGCAACCGCGCCGTCCGGCCTTGGCCTCGGAGGTAGGGCAACCGCGCCGTCCGGCCTTGGCCTCGGAGGGAGGGCAACCGCGCCGTCCGGCCTTGGCCTCGGAGGTAGGGCAACCGCGCCGTCCGGCCTCGCCCTCGGACGCGGTGGGGATGCAGCGTCCGGTCCTCGACGGGGAGGTGGAGCGAGTGTGCCGCCCGGGCTCCGCCTCGGACGTGGTGGGCAGGCAGCGTCCGGTCCTCGACGGGGAGCGAGCGCGCCGCCCCGCCTCCGCGTCGGACACCGAGCGAGTCCACCGCCCCGTCGCCGTCCGAGACGTGGAGCGCATCCACATCCCGGTCACCGATCTCCTGGACCACGCCGATCCCCACGTCGCGGCTCAGGCAGCAGCCGTGGACAACCTGCTCCGCTGTTGGGTCCGAGAAGCGAACCTTCCTGCTCCCTCCGACGGAACCCTCTGTATCCTCCTCCCCGCCAGCGGCACGGCTTTGCTTGCCCCGGTCCACTACTGGTCCCCAACGGGCCGACACCGCTTCGGCCTCCCGTACTTGGCCGGAGCGCCTGAGCATTCCCCGCCCGCCGACGCGATCACGGTCGCCGCGCTGCTCAGCCGGGAGACGCTCCCCGGAAGCGACGCAGCCACCACGCCCGCCCCGCCGGCGGATGCTCACGCCTCGGCAGCGACCCGTGTCCCACCGAGCGCTGGTCCCGCCCTTGCCGACCGCACCGACCTTGTCGCCCGCGTCGCCGACTCCGTCCGGCGGACCGCCATCTTCATCAGCGACCGTCGGAACCAGCCTGCTGATGGGCCCGACCTCTTCCTCAACGCCGAGCAGGCACTCGTCCTCGGCCACCCGCTGCACCCCGCTCCGAAGAGCCGCGAAGGTCTCTCCGACTCAGAAGCCCAGCTGTACTCACCCGAGTTGCGCGGCTCCTTCCCTCTTCACTGGATTGCCGTAGCTCCCTCCCTACTTGCTACCGACTCGGCCTGGACCGAGCGTGGCCGCCTCATCGCAGCGCCCCGGCTGACCGCTCGCCTGGCCGGTCCCGGGCTACCGTTGCCCGACACATACGCGGCCCTCCCTCTCCATCCGTGGCAGCTGCGCGAGGTCCTTCACCGGCCCGAGATTGCCGCGCTGTTCGACGCGGGGCTGCTCCGGAACCTCGGCCCTCATGGATCCCCGTGGCATCCCACCTCCTCCGTACGCACCGTCCACCAGTCCGGCGCACCCGCGATGCTCAAGCTGTCGCTGGGCCTGCGCATCACCAACTCCCGTCGTGAGAACCTCCGCAAGGAACTGCACCGCGGTGTCGAGGTCCATCGCCTTTTGCGAAGCGGCCTGTCCATGCGATGGCAGACCGCCCACCCGGGGTTCGACGTCGTCCGCGACCCCGCGTGGCTCGCCGTCGACGGGCCAGGGGGTGAGCCAGTGGCCGGACTCGACGTGATGATCCGGCACAACCCCTTCGCCCCAGCCGACGACGTGTCCTGCGTGGCCGGGCTCGCCTCACCCCGGCCATGCCCGGTCCAGGCCGCGACCGGGAACGACCGCCGCCTGCCCAGGACTGTCCTGCGTTCCCACCTGGCCGACGTCGTCACACGTCTCGCCGGGCGGACCGGCCGGCCCCTTGGGGCCGTTGCCGCCGAGTGGTTCCTGCGCTACCTCGAACAGGTCATCCGTCCCGTGCTCTGGCTGGATGCTGAGGCGGGCATCGCGTTGGAGGCCCACCAGCAGAACACCCTGCTCCTGCTGGACCGCGACGGCTGGCCTGCAGGCGGTCGCTACCGCGACAACCAGGGCTACTACTTCCGTGAGTCCCGGCGCGCGGAACTCGACGCCCTCCTGCCGGGCATCGGCCAGAGCAGCGACACCTTCGTCTCCGACGAGGTCACCGACGAGCGCTTCGCCTACTACCTCGGCATCAACAACGTGCTCGGCCTCATCGGCGCGTTCGGCGCCGAGCGTCTCGCCGACGAACGGCTACTGCTCGCCGCCTTCCGCCGCTTCCTCGGCGACGTAGCCTCCGGTCCCGCTCGACTGCGCACTTCACTACCCACCCTCCTGCTCGACTCACGCACCTTGCGCTGCAAGGCCAACCTGCTGACCCGGCTCCACGGCCTCGACGAACTCGTCGGCCCGGTCGACACACAGTCCGTCTACGTCACCATCACCAACCCCCTGCACTGCTGATGGGCCCCTGACTGCCTGAATTCGATGCCCGACTACCCCAACTCCTTTCATCCCTGAGGAACATGACCCGCCCCGCCCCCTGAGAGGAGCGTCGCCGTGCCTCCCACCGACGCAAGCGCCGACACCGGTATCGCCCCCGCCGTTCCTGTAATCACCGAACCCGACCCCGGTGGCGACGTGACCGCAGCCGACGCGGATACAGGCCCTGTCGGGGACAGCGAGGACACGCTGGACCTGCGTCTGCCCGACGAATTCCTCGCGATGTTGGCCGAGTCGGAGACCGCGGCCGGCGGAGATGCCAACCGAGGCGGAGGATCGGCCTCGCCCGCTTGTGTCCTATCGTCCGGCGACGATCTGCTCGACCGAGTCGCCGACTGGGGCCCGATCGCCACGGCGGCAGGCGCGTTCCACCTGGTCCCCGTCCGCATCGAGCGAGATCTCCCTCTCATCAGCCGCTGGATGAACGACCCTGCCGTCACTGCCTTCTGGGAGCTGGCCGGCCCCCAGAGCGTGGCCGAGGCGCACGTACGGTCCCAACTCGACGGCGACGGACGCAGCGTGCCGTGCCTGGGCGTGCTGGAGGGCACGCCGATGAGTTACTGGGAGCTCTACCGAGCAGACCTCGATCCGCTGGCCCGCCACTATCCGGCTCGACCACATGACACCGGAGTCCACCTCCTTATCGGTGGCGTCGCCGACCGTGGGCGAGGCCTCGGCACGACTCTTCTCCGAGCCGTCGCCGACCTCGCGCTCGACAGGCGCCCCGCCAGTGCTCGCATCGTCGCGGAACCCGACATTCGCAACACCCCCTCCGTCGCTGCCTTCCTGAGCGCCGGCTTCCGGTTCTCTGCCGAGGTGGATCTGCCCGCCAAGCGGGCCGCCCTCATGATCAGAGACCGGTCCTTGCGCGATCTGCTGTGACGCCGTGCCACTGCATTGTCACTTTTGGTACACCGGCCGGGCTGGTCTGGTTCCCACTTGCGCCGAACGGATTTCAGAGTGGGGTGGAGACGGGAGGGGGCGGGAGACGGAGGAGAGGAGAGGGGGGAAGGAGGGGGTGTGGCCCGGCAGGTTCAAGCAGGCCGGAGTCAGACCGGCTCGACGCGATTCCAACCCGCCCCGACCCGACGCTCAGCCTCCCGACCCGACGCCCCGAACGCCGCGACCCAAAGCACCGAGCCCCGACGCCCATCACTGCGACCCGCCCCCCACACCCCAACACCCCGCGACCCGATCCGACCCACCGACCCCCAACCGCCCGAGGACGCCCGGTCTTGATCCAGACCCCCGCCACCCCCGTGATCACCCGTTTGTCAGTGCCGGGCCGTAGGGTGGTCGCGCTATGACGAAGCCCTCACTCCCCGAACTCCTGCATGCTGCTGTCACTGCCGTCGGCGGCACGGAGCGCCCCGGCCAGGTGACCATGGCCGAAGCCGTCGCGGAGGCGATCGACGACGGTTCGCACCTGCTGGTCCAGGCAGGCACCGGTACCGGAAAGTCCCTCGGCTACCTCGTGCCCGCGCTCGCGCAGGGGGAGCGAGTCGTCGTCGCGACGGCCACGCTGGCCCTGCAGCGCCAGCTCGTGGAGCGCGATCTGCCGCGTACGGTCGACGCGCTGCACCCGCTGCTGCGCCGCCGCCCGGAGTTCGCCATGCTCAAGGGCAGATCGAACTATCTGTGTCTGCACCGGCTCCATGAAGGTGTCCCGCAGGACGAAGAGGAGGGGCTCTTCGACCAGTTCGAGGCGGCCGCGCCCACCAGCAAGCTGGGTCAGGACCTGCTGCGGCTGCGTGACTGGTCGGACGAGACGGAGACCGGCGACCGTGACGACCTCACGCCCGGTGTCTCCGACCGCGCCTGGGCCCAGGTTTCCGTCTCCTCGCGGGAGTGCCTGGGCGCCTCGAAATGTGCGTACGGTGCCGAGTGCTTCGCCGAGATGGCCCGCGAGCGCGCCAAGCTTGCCGAGGTCGTCGTGACAAACCACGCGCTGCTCGCGATCGACGCCATCGAGGGCGCCCCGGTCCTTCCGCAGCATGAGGTGCTCATCGTCGACGAGGCCCACGAGCTGGTCTCTCGGGTCACCGGTGTCGCCACCGGCGAGCTCACCCCGGGCCAGGTCAATCGCGCGGTGCGCCGTGCGGCCAAGCTTGTCAACGAGAAGGCCGCCGACCAGCTCCAGACCGCCGCCGAGGGCTTCGAGCGGCTGATGGAGCTGGCGCTGCCCGGCCGCCTGGAGGAGATCCCCGAGGACCTCGGCTACGCCCTGATGGCCTTGCGCGACGCCTGCCGAACGGTGATCTCCGCGATCGGCGCGACCCGCGACAAGTCGGTCCAGGACGAGGACGCGGTCCGCAAACAGGCCCTGGCCTCCGTGGAGACCGTGCACGACGTGGCGGAGCGGATCACGAACGGCTCCGAGTGGGACGTCGTCTGGTACGAGCGCCATGACCGCTTCGGCGCCTCCCTGCGCGTCGCTCCCATGTCGGTGTCGGGGCTGCTGCGCGAGAAGCTGTTCGCGGACCGCTCGGTGACCCTGACCTCCGCGACCCTGAAACTGGGCGGCGACTTCAACGGCGTCGGCGCCTCCCTGGGACTCGCCCCCGAGGGCACCGAGGGCGACGACGTCCCGCAGTGGAAGGGCGTCGACGTCGGCTCGCCCTTCGACTATCCCAAGCAGGGCATCCTGTACGTCGCCAAGCATCTGTCGCGACCCGCGCGGGACGGCGACCGGGCGGACATGCTCGACGAGCTCACCGAGCTGATCCAGGCGGCCGGCGGTCGTACGCTCGGGCTTTTCTCCTCGATGCGGGCCGCCCAGCTCGCCGCCGAGGAGCTGCGCTCCCGCATCCCCGAGTTCCCGATCCTCCTCCAGGGCGAGGAGACACTCGGGGAGCTGATCAAGTCCTTCGCGGCCGACCCGAAGACCTGCCTGTTCGGCACGCTCTCACTCTGGCAGGGCGTCGACGTCCCCGGGCCCAGCTGCCAGCTCGTCGTCATGGACAAGATCCCGTTCCCGCGCCCCGACGATCCGCTGATGAGCGCACGCCAGAAGGCCGTGGAGGATGCAGGAGGCAATGGCTTCATGGCGGTGGCCGCGACCCACGCGGCACTGCTCATGGCTCAGGGCGCCGGTCGCCTTGTGCGAGCGTCGGGCGACCGCGGCGTGGTCGCCGTACTGGACCAGCGGCTGGCGACAGCCCGGTACGGGAGCTATCTGAAGGCGTCGCTGCCCGACTTCTGGTACACCACGGACCGCAATCAGGTCCGTAGGTCGCTGGCGGCGATCGACGCGGCCGCGAAGCAGGCGGAAGCACAGGCGGGAGACGACTGAGTGGGGGGGGGGGGGCCGGGGCCGGGGCGCCGCCCCCCCCCCCCCCCCACCAGCCCGCCACAACGGCGCGCCGCGCCCCGCGCCCCGCACCCCCGCCGGGGGTAGGGGGGCC
>NZ_JBFBLP010000028.1:0-52342 GCF_040686775.1 Streptomyces sp. NPDC079141
GCGAGGGCTGACGCCCTCGCCCCGGCCAAAACTTTGTACACACCTCTGCACTTGAGCCCGTACTTCCCTCTGCAGATGAGCTAGTACGCCGACACCTGATCGAGGTCGGCGACGGCAGCACCTTCCCGACCGCCAGCCACCTCGCCACCTACGCCGGGCTCGCCCCGGCGACCCGCAGCTCGGGCTCCTCGATCCGCGGCGAACAGCCATCCAGGAGAGGAAACAAGCAGCTCAAACGAGCCTTCTTCCTCTCCGCGTTCGCCGCCCTGGGCGACCCGGCATCGCGGGCCTACTACGACAAGAAGATCGCCCAAGCACCACGCCCAAGCCCTGCTCTGCCTCGCCAGACGCCGGCCGACGTGCTGTTCGCGATGCTCGGCGACGGCACCTTCTACGAACCGCAGTCTTCGGCCGCAGTCACCTGACCTGCGGGTCTGCGAGGAGAACGACTCGATCGGCCTCGACATCGAAGCCGAGCACCGGATGGCCATAGTCGCCTTCCGGGTCCATCAGCACAGGCTTGCCCAGCCGCCGCCCGATCTCCCGGAGAAAGCCGCAGAACACATCAAGTCGACCCTGGCCTTGCAACTCCCGCAGGTCGACGTCGAAGTCGACTTCATCGTCGGCATGGAAACGGAAGATCGCCAACACATCGGCGGTCGGCCAGACCCGCAGGTCCGGGCACTCTGCATCCGCCGGGCGAGACAGCACGGCCTCCGCCCGAGGCACCGGAAGCACCGTCTCTCCCTCGGAGTACTGGCACTTCCAGCCCTTCTCCGCGACAAGGTCGAGGACCGCCTGCCAGTCCTCCACCGAGGCATCCGGAACGCGCACGTCCGGCAACGACCCCATCAAGTCCGGATCGAAGAAGGAACTCACGTCATCCCACAGCAGATCAGCCACGCCGCCATGCTGCCCAGCTCGCCGACCCAACGCACCCTCGTTTCCCCCCGGCCGGCGGCCCGCTGCTCACACGCCTTGGCCGGACCGGCACACGCCGCACCCCTCGCGCATCCCCAGGGCCCGGACGGCGGCGACGTCCTCGCGACGCGGCCACGCCGACACACCGTGCGGAGCCGCAGGCACCCGTCGGACCTGCTCATACCCGGGAGGTGTGCGGTTCCAGGGAAACCGCGACAAGCCGGTCGCTGAGGGCGCCGGCAAGGCCGCCGTCCGTCATCCGGGCGCGGTAGGCACGGATCGCCGGGTCGGCGAGCGTGAGGGCCAGCACCGGGCAGTCCGCCACATCGTTGGTGTCCTCGGGCGAGCACGTGTTGAGGGTGCGCAGGCTGTGGCCAGGACACACAGCCCCGGCAGGCAGGTCCACCTCCACGAGCAGCTCCTGGCCGGGACCGACGCGGAAGCTGCCGGACGCCGGGATGTCGACGGGCTTGCCCTGGTAACTGCCGTCGACGACAGTCGCGGTGAGCCCGCGCACCGAGGCGCGGCGGCCCTCGCCGTGCGGTCCGTAGAAATCCAGCGTCACCCGGCCCTCGGCCAGCGGCGCATCAAGCAACAGGGGCCGCTCGCCTGCCCGGACAGCCGCGCGGACGGTGAAACGGGGCTCACCCGGCCCCTTCGGGCCCGGGTCGTAGAAGCCCCAGCTGGTGAGCGCCAGTTGCGGGTCCTCGCCCCGCTCCCCCTCCCCTCGTGGTGCCAGCCGCGGCCCGTCGTCCACCCCGCACATCGACAACCTCGCCGTGCCGCCGCCCGGGAGCAGACGGTCCTGCAACCGCTCGGCCAAGGCCCGCCACTGCGCGGACACGCGCCGCCCGGACGATGCAGAGGAATACGCCAGCACCAGCAGGCCCGCAACGAGTACGGCAAGAATCCACCGCGAACGCGAGGAAAGGCGGAACACTCAGCCACGCCCCCACACCCGGCCGGCCCTCCCGGCACGGCATTGAGGCCGCCCGCAGCCGTCGGCCCGTAGCACCCAACAATCCGCACAAGCCGGCCGGCCGGCTCCCGGGCCCCGCTCACAGGCCCGGAGGATCAGTTCCACAACGCTCATGATTCTTCCTGCGCGCCGGACAGCAAAACCATCACCGCCGCTCTGCGCCGAGCCTGCCGCAAAAACCGCGACACCACAGCTCCCGAGCAGCTCCGCCGGCCGATCGACTCATCAACGCCCCCCGCAAGGCAGCGCAGCGCACCACAACCCGCCCACCAGCACGCCCCAGACGCCGCAGACGCCGGAAACACGCGGGACCGGTGTCGACCGTCGATCAGCTGGAAGAAGCAAGCCGGCGAGGGTGCGTCGCTGGGAAGAAGGATCGCCGGCTTGGCACTGGACAGGGTTCCCCGGCACCCACAACTGACGGCGGCCCACCACAGCAGGCGCCAGCGAGGGGAAGTGCGCCAAAGGATCCGTCGGTTCACAGCGCCGTCAGGACGAAGGTCAGCAGTGCCAGGCAGAGGGTGGCGCTGCCCGCGAAGGCCAGGGCACCCCGGAGCAGGGCGCTGGCGTGGGTGGGCTCTGGCACAGATCTTGTGGAGTAGTCGCTGAGCGTTACTGAAGCAGGATCATCTTGCGGAGCAGTTCGAATCCGGCCCGCCCGTACAGCTGCCTCTTGATCTTTTTCACCCTATTTACCGCGCCTTCCGTGCCGCCGGAGCTCCAGTGCACGGTGAGTCCGGCGATTACGGCTTCGAGGTCGGTGGTGAGTCCGTGAGCGAAGCCGGTCACCCCCGGCAGCTGTGCGGCGCGGGCGGTGCTGATCCAGTCCGGCAGGTCGGCACCAGTGCGCCGGGCGAGCATCTGAGCGAAGTCCCGTACGAGGGTGTGGGTTTGATCCAGCTCGGGGCAGGCGTCGAGGACGGCCTTGAGCTGGGTGGTTTCGTCCGCGGTGAGGGTATCGAGGTGGCGGGTGATCCAGCCGACGACGGTGCGCACGGACGGCGGCGCAGCGGCCGGCACGGGTGCATCGGGCCATTCCAAGCGGCTGCGGGCCCAGTCGCGCAGGCTGGTGTAGGGCACTCGGTGGCCTCGCGCAGCGAGCTCTTCGCGCAGGTCCTTGATAGTGGTCACGCCGCCGGTGTCGTCGATGCGCCGTTGCAGGTAGGGCTGGTGCATGTCGAGGTGGCTGGAACGAGTTCGGCGTCCGGTGACCATGTCCTGCCAGCGGGTGGCCCGTGCGTATCGCTGGACGGTGTGCCGTCCCCAGCCGAGGTGGCGGGCGATGGCCCGCAGTCCCATTCCCTCACTCAACAGGCCGTGGACCAGGGCATGATGGGCCCGCATCCGCTCGGCCCGGCGGCCGGCGGGCACCGCGGTGACGGGCAGCTCGATCTCGGCGGTTCGCGTGTTGGTGATCGCGGGACCCGGTGGTGGGGCGGCGGTGCGCAGGCAGTCGCGATGCGCCGCGACGCACTTCTCGACGGCCTGGTTGAGGTTCTGGAGAATGTGGAACCTGTCAGCGACCTGCAGCGCAGCAGGGGCACCGAGCGCGGCACCCTCGGCATACGCGCCGGCACGATCCCTGCAGATCACTTCCACTCCCGGATGCCCCCTCAGCCAGGCCACCAGGGGCGCCGCCTCGCGTCCGGGCAACACATCGATGGGGTGGTGGCGTTCACCATCCGTGATCACGGTGGCGTACGAGTGGCCGCGGCGGGTGGCGAAATCGTCGACCCCGATCACCCGCGAAACGTGTCGAGCGGAGGGTCCGGCACGGCCATCACCCGGCGCAGCAGCGTCATCCGCCCTGCACCGAGCCCCAGTTGGGCCGCCATCCGCGCGCCGGCCCGTCCGGCCAGTGCGAGCCCGGTGTGCTCCAGGAGACGACCGAGCCGGGTGGTGAAACGCGAATACGGGCAGGTCAGCCACGCGAACGACTCGACGAACGTGCGGCGCGGACATGTCCTTGCGTCACAGACGAAGCGCCGGACCTTCAGCAGGATCACGACGCTCCGCTCTCCGAGCGGCAGATCCCGCACCCATCGCGCGGCCCTTGACCGCGATGCCGATCGTCCCGAAGGCCGCAGTCACCTTCTCAACGTCCACCGCGTCAACCCCGTCGAACACGAGCGTCTTCCAGAACGGTGCGTCGGTCTGCATGACCGGCACCATCACCGGCTGCCGCCCCGGAGCGAGGAACTCCGTACGGACTTGACGGAGCGTCAGCCACCGTCGCTCCGGGGCACGGCGCACGCGGTCTCACGAGGCGGAGGCCCTCCACAATCGAACACCGCAGTAACGCTCAGCGACTACTCCACAAGATCTGTGCCAGAGCCCAGTAATGAACGCCCTAGCCAGCCAGCTCGAATGGGCGTGCGCCGACCCTCGCGATTCCTCCGCCCACACTCAGGTCCCGTCTGTACCCGGGGTCTACGCCTGGGCTTGTCGGTCCACCGACGCCGTGCTCTACATCGGGAGAGCGGCGGGACGCCTCGGGCTGCGCGGGCGGCTTGGTATGGGCGAGATCACTTGGGTGCGCGCGGGAATCCAGGAAGCCGAAGTGGGGGCGAACGCCGAACATATGGCGGACCACTGGGAGTCCTTCAGCCGCGTGATGGTGGCGTACGACGCGGTGGTCTGGTGGGCGCCGGCTCCTGACGGGGCGGTGGACGCCCGTCAGTGGGAGCACAACCTCTTGCAGCACGCGGTTCGGCTCACCGGCACGGTGCCCATGGTCAACGGCGGTGCCTGGCCGAGTCGGTCCGCGTCCTGGCAAGCGGCACAGGCCTGGGCGCGGTCGGCCGGAGGGCACGTCGCTCTCGGTCATGCCGCTGTTCTGGACGATGCGACGCACAGGGCTAGGGGTCACGCATCGGCCGGGTACGCCGGTGATCACCTTGGGTCGCTCCGTGCCTGAATTGACCTCGTGCGGCTCTAACGTGGTCAGCACCTCATGCGAGTCATTCCTGGCTCGTTCGTACTAGTGTGCCGTTGGCGCCGGGGGCGTACTCGCGACTTGCGTTCTTCGCGATCTTTTACCTGACCGCGTCGTCGAGGTCGACGCCCTGCATCTCTGCAATCGCCGTCAGGTAGAGGAAGACGTCGGCGAGTTCTTCACCGTGGTCAGGCAGGCCTTTGCGCCACGCCGTGAATGCCTCGCCGACCTCGGCCGTGAGCAGGCCGAACTCCAGAGGGATGTCGGTGGTGTTGAAGCCCTTGTCGAGTTTGTTCTCCCAGGCGAGCTTCTGGGCCTCGGCGATGTCCACGGCAGTTCCCCTTGACGGTGCAGTGTGGCGTTCTCGGGGAACAGTAGCGAGGCTCAGGCGCCGGAGAGGCAAGAACCGGACAGGAGCCAGCCGGTGGGACGGCTGCCAGCCTCTGGGGCAGTCTCGTGGGTGAGAACCGACGCATGGCTATCAAGGAGCCGGAAGACGCGCTGGTAGGCGTGAGACAGTTCGGCGATCGCCTCGAGATGGGGTGCCTGGCCGTCGCGGGCCTCTAGACGGCTGTGCACGACGGCTACGGGGGCGGTGAGGTGGAGGAAGATTCCGTCGCGGATGGTGACGAGGTCGGCGAGTTCGAGTGCCTGGTCCCAGGTGAGGCGGGAGCGGTCGCGGTAGAGAGGGCCGTAGACGAGCTCGCTGACGAAGCTGCGGTCCAGGACGAGCCGACCAGGCCGGGCGAGGAGATCACGATAACGGCTGGTCAGGTCCTGATGGTCGGGTGTGCGGGGTGAGTGGGCTGCGGTGAACTCGTGCTGGGTGACGAGGAGGTCGGCCAGCGTGCTCTTGCCGACTCCGTCGCCGCCTTCGAGTACGACCGTGCGGTGGCGGGCGATCTCCTGAAGGGTCAGCCGCCGAGCCACGCGGTTACCTCGTCCGACGTGCGAAGCGTGGCATCGACGCCGTACTGGATCATCAGGTTGCGGAAGTTGGGCTCGCGGCCTGCCGCGTGGGTGTAGGTGCTGCGTGGCAGATACGCGGCGACCGGCTGGCCTGTGGCGCAGGCTGCCCCGATGAGAAGGGCGGCTCCGGGCGGGGTCTCGGGTCCGGAGGTGCCGACGACGATGCGGGTGGAGCCGAGAGCGGTGGCCCAGTCGTGGCGCGCGGACGTGATGGGGTCGGCTGCGTCGTAGTGGGTCGGAAGGAGGACGGTGGTCCCCGTGGTGGCGGGAAGTCCGGCGTGCGGTGAGGTGTATGGGCTGGGTTCGAGGAACACCGTGTGGGTGTCTCGGTGTGGGCGGGGTGTTGCCGCGGCCGGGGAGCGGAGTTAGAGGACGGCGTCGACGCATGCCTCGATGGCCTTCTGGACCTGGGTGCGGTTGCGGGCGGCGAAGTCTGCGAAGCGGCTGCCTCCCGTTGGCTCGCCGGGGATGCCGAGCCGGGGAAAGCGGACGATGCGGGTGGCGAGGGCGTCCAGGAGGGGATCGGGGAACACGGAGCGTGGCCCGTGCAGGGTGGCGGAGTAGTCCTGGAAGTCGGTGGTCATCACGATCACGGGGGCGCCGAGGGCGGCGGCGTAGCCGATCTCCATGCAGACGCCGTCGTCCGGGCTGGGTCCGTGGACGATGGCGATGAGGGCGCGGATGCGGCGGAGGCGGTCGCGGTCGAGTTCGAACAGGCGCCGGCCCTTGATATCGGCGACGAGGTCTTCCTCGTCGGTGTCGCAGAAGGGAAGGAAAACCTGGTCTTCGCCGAGCTTGACGGCGAGACGGTCGGCCAGGGCGGCGGCGAGGGCGCGGTCGTGGGCGGCGAAGAGACGGTGTGCGACGTAGTGCATCGGACGGCCTCCTGCTACGGGTCAGGACGGGGCGCGGCGTGGTGCGGGGACGGTCAGAGGGAGCCGGGCCGTGTGGCGTGTGGCGGGTGGCGGCTTGGACCGCGAGGTCGAGGGCGGCGGGAGGTGTCGTGCGCGGTGCGCGAGGTAGGCGCCGGCCAGGGTGTCCCCGGCACCGGTGATCTGCCGGACGGTGGGAACGGCGGCTGGAGCGACAGGTCGTGGAATGTCGCGGTGCGTGAGCACGTGGGCGGGGCCGGGGCCGTCGGTGATGACGGTCTCCGGGCAGGGACTTGGGTGGCCGGTGTGGTGGTTGAGGAGCGCGTGTTCCTGGGCGTTGACGAAGATCGTGGTCGCGTGATGAAGCCAGGGGGTGGCGGCGGGGATGAGTTGGGGGGCACTGGGGAGGTGGAAGTCCAGGCTGAAGGCGCAGTCGTGTTCGGTCAGCGCTTCGAGGACCGTGGGGACGTCAAGGGGGTGGCGACAGCTGACGTGGAAGACGGCCCGGGGATGGCGGTCGATGACGTGGAGGGCGTGGGCGGTGAGGTGACCAGCGCCGCCGTAGTCGGAATCGACGTTCGTGACGGTTTCCGTTTCGTCGTAGTGGATGGTGAACGCGGCCGACGGCTCGGGGGCGTGGTGGAGGAGGCTCCAGTCCAAACAGGGAAGACGCGGCTCTCCGGCCAGACCGGAAAGGTCGTCTCCGACAGCGGCGGCGGGCGCGGCAGTCAGGCCGGCGCGGGCCGCCGCGGCGGCCAGGTGGAGGGCGGCGCCGCCGAGTTGGTGAACCGGCGGGTGGCCAGGGCGGTGGATGTGGTCGAGGGAGATGTTGCCGATCACGATGGTGCGCTGCATCGCGGCTCTCCCCTCGGTCAGGTCCGGGTGTGCGTGCAGTCGGTCAGGGCGGCGCAGGTGGGACGGCACGGGCACGGGCGGGCGGGTGGCCGGTTGAGGTAGAGGCGTTTGAAGTAGATCAGCGTCAGGTGGGTCCACCAGGCCGGTGCCGCCTCGGCCGGGATGGTGACGTCCTGGTCGGCGGCCAGGGTGCGCAGGGCGTCGGTGTGGCGGGCGACGGCGTGCTCCAGCAGGGTGCGCAGGTGCTCGTGGGCGGCGGGGCCGGAGGGAAGGGTGAAGCCGAGCGCGGGGGTGAGCTTGGTGACCATGCCGGAGTCGACGGGGATGATGCCGCAGTGGTAGCCGCGGGCATACAGGGCGGCGCACTGGGCGATCTTGTAGGAGGCTCCGCGCACCTCGCGGGCAAAGGAGGCGACGAACGTCTCCGCGTTCCAGGTAGCCGGGTCGGTGCCGTCCTTGTCCCAGCGGGCGAGGGTGTCGGCCAGGGAGTAGAGGTAGGCCAGGCGGGCTTCGGTCAGGCCGAGCGGGGCGACCAGGTCGCGGGCCCGGTTGTCATCGAGGTCGGTGAGGGCGTCGAAGCCGATCGTGTCGGCCCGATTCGAGGGCGGCGACGAAGGAGTACGGCCAGCCAGGGATGAACTGGTCCGAGGACCGTCCGCTGCGGCCGTAGACGTGGCAGAACAGGTGGTCCGCGCTGGTCGGCGCGTCCGGCCGGAGCCAGTTGCTGACGTCGACCGCCAGGACCAGGCGGCCGTCAGCGGCCCGCGGCATCGGCAGACCGGCCAGGACCTGCCGCAGCCGGGGCACGTCCACACTCCCGCAGTTCAGAGCCTCGTACATCGCGCCGTGTCCGCGGCGGTGCTCGGCCACCAGCGTGAGGTCCACAGGCGAGGTCACCGGACCGTCCTCGCACAGCAACGCGTCGACGAGGTCGAACAGTTCGTCCCCGCGTGCGGTCAGGCAGTCGAATAGGTCCTCCCGGAAGCGTGACGCCTTCGCGAACGCCTCCCCGGGACCGGCGTCAGGCAGCAGACTCACCCTCACGGCCTTCGTCTTGATCGGTGCACCTTGGTCGGAGCACATGATCAGACGAAGGCCGCTTCAATGTCCGGTGAATGCCCAGGTGAGTGATCCAGTTCGAGATGTCGTTCGACGCCGGGAGCCAGGCACGGGCACTGATGCCTCAGCCAGCGAGCAGAGCCTGCATCCACTGGTCTTCGCGTTGTTCGATGTATTCGGCGTCGTTTCGCCAGGCGTCGCCGTGGCCTTCAGCCCACAGCCTTGCCCAGGGCTGGGCTCCTTGGGCTGCCTGGTCGCGCAGGAAGTCGTGCATGGAACGCGTACGGCGGCCCAGCACAGGGACCAACCGACGACGCTCGGACTCAGCGAGGCCGTAGGCGTCGGCGAAGACTCTCAGTCGGTCCGTCGCGTCCGGGCTCTGCCAGTCCGGATGCGCGGACAGCGGGATGAACCCGTGAATGGCATATGCGACATCCCACAGGCGCGAGCCGGGACCTGCAGTGTCCCAGTCGATGAAGGCCCACCGCGCCTCGTCTGCGACCACGAGGTTCCAGGGGGCCAGGTCGTTGTGGGCGATGATGTCACTGTCCTCAGCGGGGATCAGCGTCTGCCACTGCGCATCGGACGGCGGCGTGAAGTCCTGCACGGCGTCGTGGAAGTCCCGGATCAGCCGTGCCAGGCGAGCCAGTTGTCGAGCGGGTTCCATCAGCGAGAACCGGTCGGGCCAGAGCACATCTCCCGGCATGAAGGTCAGGACCTCACGCCCCTGATCGTCAATGCCGAGTGGGCGAGGCGCCGCGCCGAATCCCGCCTCGTGCAGGTGGGCAAGCAGGGCATGCACAGCGGGAGTCCATGGTCCGGCCGGACGGCGAACTGTGTCCCCAACGCGAACGACACCATCGCTGACGTTGCCGCCGGACAAAGGCTCTTCATCATCGTGCCGCATCGAACCAGTGTGTCGGATCAGCCCGTCATGATCACCCCATTAAGGGGAGCGTCAGAGTCGGGACGGAGGTTAAAGGACAAGCTCAGCTGATGCGGCCGCAGACCCAGCTGTCGGGCCCGCTCACGCCGGGATCAGCAGGAAGTCGGCGAAGCCCCGGAGTCAGGGCGCAGTGGTGCGGGAACGGCGTCGATTAAGGCGCTGGCGGCGAGCTACCGCTCTTCGTAGGTGTTCTTGATCCCTCGGCCGCCGGATGACGACGGTCGTTGTGCTCGTCGGGCTCCAACCCCTCGTCCGCACCGCGCTGGCGCCGCCTCTTGCTGTCCCCATCGTGCGTGGCCTCGATGAGCGCGCCAAAAGCGTGGGCCCTCGCCCTCGGCAAGCGCCTCGAACTCGTCGCGCAGTGGCTCGGGCAGGCGGATTCTCACTGGTGCCGGCGACATCCACCGCTCCGGTGTCGGTGATCAGGCGCAGATCTCCGGCCAGGTCGGCGAGGCGCATCAGGCTTCCTTCGCGGGTTCGCGGTGGGGGTAGCCGGTCAGTCCAGCCGCGGTCTGGGTGAGGTGCCGGGTCAGTACCTCGGACGCGGTCTCGGCGTCGCGGGCCAGCGCCGCCTCCTCCAGCCGGCGGTGCTCGCCGGCGTGGTCCCGGCCGGGGTTGCGGTGCGCCGACCAGCGGCGGGCCAGTTCGCTCGCGGTCCACGTCCGGTCGAAGGTCTCCAGCAGGACGGGGTTGCCGCAGCCCTCCAGCAGGGTGCGGTGGAAGATCCGATGGGCTTCGGACCAGGCGTCGCTGCAGTACTCGCCCTCCCCCGGCGGGTACGGCGGGGTGCGGGCCAGGCGGTGGTGGGCGGCTCGTACGCGGGCCTCCCAGTCCACGTCGCCGCGCTCGATGGACATGCACAGCACGACCGGTTCGATGGTCCGGCGGGCCTCCGCGATCTCCTGCCAGCGGCGGTCGGAGAAGGCCGGGACGGCGAAGCCGCGGTTGGGCAGTCGGTTGGCGAGGCCCTCGCCGACCACCCGTACGAGCGCCTCACGCACGACGGCCAGGCTCACGCCCTGTTCCTTGGCGAGGTCCTGCGGTTTGAGGGCGTCACCGGGGGCGTAGTCCCCGCGCAGGATCGAGTGCCGCAGGTGCGCGTAGACCTGCTCGGAGAGCATCTGTCTTCCCGACGAGGCCGAGGTGGGGACCGTCTGAGTCATGCTCCTCAGCATAGACGATCCAGCAAATAATCGATTATCGGTGCTATGGTCGATCCATCGGATCCGCGGAGGGCGCGGCGGTGCCGCCGCGCGATGCCGCATGTCCTTTGCCCGTCGCCTCTCTCCCCCGCCCCGCAGCACGGCCCGAAAGGAACGACGCCATGAGCACCAACGACCCCTTCGCCCGCCTCCCCGAGGCGGCCTCCTTCACCGTCACCAGCACCACCGTCACCGACGGCGCCGCCTGGCCGCCCGAGCAGCTCTCCGGCATATCCGGCGTCCCCGGCGGGAAGGACGTCTCCCCGCAGCTGTACTGGAGCGGCGCCCCGGAAGGCACCAAGAGCTACGCCGTCACCGTCTACGACCCCGACGCCCCCACCGGGTCCGGGTTCTGGCACTGGGCGGTCGCCGACATCCCCGCCGGCGTGACCGAGCTGCCCGAGGGCGCCGGCGACGACACCGGCTCGGGCCTGCCCCAGGGCGCCTTCCAACTGCCCAACGACGCCCGCGCGGCCCGCTTCATCGGCGCCGCCCCGCCGGCCGGGCACGGCCCACACCGCTACTTCATCGTCGTGCACGCCCTCGACGTCGCCTCCATCGGCGTCCCGGCCGACGCCACCCCGGCCGTCCTCGGCTTCACCATGGCCGGCCACATCCTCGGCCGCGCGGTCCTGACCGCCACCGCCGAAACCCCCGCCTGACCAACAGCATGACCCCACTCATCGACACCACGCAGAGGTATCTCCGCACGGTCCTGGAGCTCGAGGAGGAGGGCGCGATCCCCCTGCGCGCCCGCATCGCCGAACGCCTGGACCACAGCGGCGCCACCCTCAGCCAGACCGTCGCCAGGGCGGACGACAGTCGAGCCCTCCAGGGAGATGTCGGTGGTGACCTCAGTGCTGGATCAGGCCGCCGACCGGGACAGGAGCAACGTGGCCGGTTGCCGGAAGTGTCTGCACCAAGCCGAGGCCGATGTCGACCAGCGATGACCGACGCCGACTGGCAACATCGGGGATCGGAGTCCAGACCGACTCGGCGATCTCGCCGTTCGGCTCAGGCCGGAGTCGGCCGCCGACGATCCGGACCCGGTAAAAGATGCCGACGTTCTGGTGCTCAGGTCCGCCGGGGATGGCACGTTCGGCCGCAGGGATCACCCTTGAATCCACACCCAGCAGACGTTCGACCACCGCGTCGCAGCCGGTCTCCTCAGCCACCTCCCGGATCACGGCGTCGAACGGATCCTCTCCATGCTCGACCCTGCCGCCCGGAAGAGTCCAGGTGGATTCGCCCTTGGGCGACACGTGACGAGCGATCAGCACCCGCCCGTCCTCGATGCACACGGCATACGCCGCCAGCCGGAAACTCATCCCCATCCCCCCAACGGACCCTATCCCAACCTCCAAGGTCCGAGCATGGGTTGGGCTGCCCTGCCACCTGCAGAACTCATACACAAGTGCTGCCGTCCGACGGGAACGAAGCCTCCCTCCGGCCCTCCGCACCGGAAGGAGGATGCAACAGCCCCGAATAGGTGACAGAGGCCCGGGCGGGGACTCGGCCGCGTTCTTGGTGAAGATGCCGCAAGACCCGGCCGCCCGCGGCGTCGACTTGTCCCGCACCATCGCGATCCACCAGAACACGGGCAGCGCGTGGCCGGTCCCCTGTGCCCACGCCGATATCGGTCAGTACGGCTATCAGAACCTGCGGAATGACTGAAGTGCGGGTGGCAGCGTCCGAAGGCACGACCGCGATCGAATAGCCGCCGGCCAGAGATCCGCCTCGTCGGACGAACAAGGTGACAGAACGCACGGACAACGGAACTTGGGTGAGGAGAGGTCTCGGCGGACGTCTCCGGAGGCCCCCAGGGGCGTACGTCCTCGGATCTTCTTTCAGCAGGTACCCGAGGGCAAGACCGCCGTGAACCGCCTGCACCTGGACGCACCCGGCCTGCACGGCGAGGGGCGGATGGCCGCCCCCGAAGCGGAGTGCGAGCCCCTCGTCGGTCTCAGCACCACCCGCTTGCGCCGCAACGACCCAGCGCGTCCTGCCAGCGCGGGCTACTTCGTGATGGCCGATCCGGAGGGAAACGAGTTCTGCATGGACTGAGCGACGGGGAACTTCACTCCGGTGAGGTCTTCGGAGACGGCCCACAGCCGCTGCTGGACGGCTGCCTCGTACGACTCCGGGCTGGAGGTGACCAGCCGGGGGTGGCCCTTGACCTCGTTGCGTCCGCCGGGACCGTAGTACTGGCCGCCGAGCGCGGCGGGGTCGGTGGCGGCGCGCAGGGTCGTCAGCGCGCCCATCGCCGGCGTCTGGGTGATCAGCGGCGCGAGCCAGGTGAGCGGAAGCCGGAGGGCTGCGGGGCTGTTGCGGGCGAGCTCGGTGTTGGACATGCCGGGGTGCGCGGCCACCGCGACGGTGGTGCCGTGACTGGCCAGCCGGCGCTGCAGCTCGTACGTGAACATCAGGTTGGCCAGCTTGGACTGACCATAGGCGGCGACCCGGCTGTACGACCGCTCCCACTGCAGGTCGTCGAAGTGGATCGCGGCCCGGATGCGGTGGCCGGTGCTGCTGACCGTCACCACGCGCGAGCCGGGCACCGGCAGCATCAGCTCCAGCAGCAGCCCGGTGAGCGCGAAGTGGCCGAGGTGGTTGGTGCCGAACTGCATCTCGAAGCCGTCCCGGGTGGTCTGCTTCGGGGTGTACATCACGCCGGCGTTGTTGATCAGCAGGTCGATCCGGTCGAGCCGGGACCGCAGCGCCGCCGCCGCGGTCCGGACGGAGTCGAGCGAGGTCAGGTCCAGCTCCTGCACGGTCACGTCGCCGGTCATGCGGGCCGCGGCCTGCTCGCCCTTGTCGACGTTGCGCACGGCGAGCACCACGGACGCCCCGCGCCCGGCGAGCGCTTTGGCGGTCTCGTACCCCAGTCCCGTGTTGGCCCCGGTCACCACGGCCACCCGCCCGCGCTGGTCCGGAATGTTCGCCGTCGTCCACTTCTCGCTCATACCAGGCTCCCACCTAACTAACGTACCGAAGGTATCTTGCACTGACGACGCTAAAGTACTTGCGGTACGTTGTCAACGTACCGAAGGTACCTAAGTTAGGCTGGCGATCATGACCTTCCAGCGGGCGCGAACCGAAGAGCAGCGGGAGATCCGCCGACGGGCGATCCTCGACACAGCGTCGGCAATGCTCGACGAGATGCCCGTGGCCGCGGTCACCCTGAACGAACTCAGCCGCCGGGTGGGCCTGGCGAAGCCGAACGTGCTGCGCTACTTCGAGTCCCGCGAGGCGGTACTGCTGGAACTGCTGGACCACTTCCTCAAGGAGTGGCTGACGGAACTGGCAGGCGAACTGGCCGCCGGCATCGACGAAAATCTCCCCATGCCCGAGCGGGCGGCAGCGATGGCCGAAACCCTCAGCCGCTCACTCTCCAACCGAGTGGTGCTGTGCGACCTCTTCGGCGCACAGGGCAGCGTCCTGGAACACAACGTCTCCGTCGAGGTCGTAGCACGCTACAAGCGCGCCTCCCTGGACCGCCTGACCACCATGACCGACCTCATCCACAAGCACCTGCCGGAACTGGGCGAGAACGCAACCCTGTTCAGCCTGCACACCATGGTCATGGCCGGCGCCCTGTCCGCGTACAGCACACCCCCACCCAGCCTGCAGGCGGCCTACCAGGCCGAACCCGACCTGGCCCGCTTCCACCTGGAACTCAAGGACTCCCTGAAGCTGGCCCTGACCGCAACCCTCCTGGGCGTGCTACCCCGCCACTGACCCGCGCTGCACACGACAGACCACACCCCCCTGTCCCGCGCCCGGACGGTGCAGGCGCCGGGGCACCCGAGCCCGGGCACCCCGGCGCCCCCACCACCCGGGGCAAGGCCCGATGCCGAGGACCACGGCGACAACCCAGAGCGCGCACATCACAGCACGATACGAGGCACGCAACGGCGCGCCGATACCCGACACCGCCCAGTTCACCGAGCGCGGACGCCTGTGGTGAGGAACCGAAGAGAACTGCCTGTCCCGCCCCGTCGCCCGGTGCGAGCAGGACAGCGGCGACCCGACTGCGCAGGAGATCCCCCAGGTCCTCTCCGCACAACAAGGACCTGTCCGGCTTAGAAGTCATCTCATTTGGCGAGTCTGCGGTAACAGATGAGGGTGCAGGCGATGCTGGTGAAGGCCAGGAAGTGCTCGGCCTTACGCTCGTAGCGGCGGTGCAGCCGGCGGCATCCGGCAAGCCAGGACATCGTGCGTTCTATGGTCCAGCGGTGGCGGCCCAGGCGGGTCAAGGGCTCAATGCCCTTGCGTGCGATGCGGTGCCTAATGCCGCGCTCGCGTAACCATCGCCGCAGGTGGTCGTAGTCGTATCCCTTGTCGGCGTGGGGCTTTCCGGGTCTGCGCCGACGGCGTCCGCGCCGGGAGCAGATCGGCGGTATGCCCTTCACGAGCGGGATCAGCGCCTGGCTGTCGTGGAGGTTCGCCCCCGAGATTCCGGCGGACAGGGGCAGACCGGTCCTCTCGGTGATCAGGTGAATCTTCGAGCCGTACTTGCCCCGGTCGACAGGATTCGGACCCGTCAGGTCCCCCTTTTCAGGGCCCGCATGTTCACCGAGTCGATCGCGCAGCGGGACCAGTCCAGCTCGCCGCGCGCGCCGAGTTCGTCGAGGACCAGGCGGTGGAGTTCGGCCCACACCCTGACTTTCGACCACTCGGCAAACCGCCGGTGAGCCGTGGCTCCCGACGGCCCGAACGACGCGGACGGCAGCTGCTGCCACGTGCAGCCCGACGTGGCCACGAACACGATCGCGGCCAGCACCTCCCGGTCACCGTGCCGACGTCGGCCGCCACCCTGGGGCCGCGACGGAGCCTCCGGGACCACCCGCTGGAACAGCTCCCACAACTCATCCGGCACCAGCCGCTCAACGATCGAGATCACGACCGACACCCTAGCGAACCAAATGAGATGACGACTGAGCAGGTACTCGGCAGCGCTCTCACGGGCGGCATCGGCGGCCTTCGTCGCGGCGGCAACCGCGTCCACGCCGTTCGGGTTCGCACGGAACCACCTGCGGTTCTGCTCCGCCACGGAGGCGCCGGCCTCCCGCAGCACCGAGCGCTCGCTCTGTTCACGTCCCGTGCGGGGCAGGCCGGGGCGTGGAGTTCTTCGCCCCGCTGTTGACCGCAGCCGTCTACGACCCGGACCCTAGCTTCTGCCTCTGGTTCGTCGAACCATCGGTCTACGCTTTCGGGCGCCGTAGAGTCATGACCACGCTGCTCGACTATCTACGGACCGGCACGGACGCGGAGCAAGCAGGCCCCAAGCGGGCCTGGTACTGCGCCCATGTACCGCTCCGAGCAGACCGGTCCCCGGCTTACGCACCTGGCGGAAGCCGTGATCCCGCCCTGGACGAGTCCCGCGATGTGATGGAGGAGTGGCGAGAAGCCCTTCAGAGATCAGCCATGTGAGACGGTGCCGTCGCCCTGGGGCTGTTACTCACCCCGCCACTTACGGGACAGCCCTTAATGTCCGTGCTCGCAGTCGATAGGAGAACGGTGAAGACGCATGTGCACTGGTCGGGAGTTCGGGAACGCGTCATCGCAGTGGAGGAGGCCGAGCATCGGGCCCGTGGCCTTGGGCCGTCTCGATACCCGACGTTCGAACCTGTCCTGACTCCCGCCGAGATCGCCGAGATCGAAGCACAGTGCGGTGTTGCGCTCCCCGACGAGTACCGCACATTTCTCGCGGAGGTCGGAGCCGGCGGCCCCGGACCGGCACTAGAGCTCATGCCGTTGCGCCGCATCGCCGGGAAGTGGGGATGGGTCTGGGAGAACGACGAGGACCATCCCTGGCTGCTGGACCCCAGCGGGCCATTCGTCGAGACCGAAGACTGGGCCGACCAGCAGATAGCGACCCTTCGCGCCGCCGGCTACGAACCCACCACCCGTGGCGAGGACGACGACTATCTGGACGACTACCGCAAGGTCTTCGGCGACGCCGGCGACGACGTCTGGTTCCTGGAACGCGGGCGAGGTGCGATCCCCATCAGCGACAACGGATGCGGGATGACTGGCTGGCTCATCGTCGTCGGCCCGCACCGCGGGGAACTCCGCGACCGGGACTGCGCGGTCAACCCGCCCTTCGAGCCGTACGTCGATACAAACGGAACCCGTCACACCTTCCGCAGCTGGTACCTCCACTGGCTAGACCACCGCGAGAAGGCAACTCAATGATCAAGGGCTGGTGCCCCTGGCCCGCCCCACGCACAGCGGCCTACTCAACCCTTCCCTCCAAAACAACTGCGCCCTTCGTAGATGGCTGGCATGCGGTGACCTCCGCCTCCTCCAGCCAGTCGAAATACCAGCGGGTAAAGGTAACCGGCTTCCCGGTGTCGTCGAGGAGCGGGGCGAGGTCGGCGTCGTCTGCCCGGCAGTCGGACCAGATGGTGCCGCGATGGGTGCCGCTGACGATCAACCACTCCCTCTGGGCGCAGCCGAGGTGAGAGATCACGATGGCGCCGGCGGTGCGTTCGGGGGCGAACATCAGGGCTTCCCAGCGTTCGTCCCACGCTTCGATGGCGTCGTCGAAGTCCTCGATCTCGTCGAAGTCCTCCTCTTCAGGGCGTTCGGCGAGAAGCCCGCGGAGGGATTCGGGGTCCGGGCCGTGCTCGGGGAAGGGTCGGGCGAGCATGGCCAGGTCGGCCAAGTCGGCGCCGTCTCCTTCCCAGCGCCAGCGGCCTTGCACGCGGCGCACGGAGAAGAGGCCGTATGCGGGACCTGCGCCGCCGGCGCCCACGCTGGTGAGGAAAGTCCGGTAGTCATCCGGCATCCGCACGCCCACCTGCGCTTCGAGTTCGGCAAGCCCGTCATCGTCCAGCGGGTCTTCCAGGGCCCACCCGTGCCCGAGCGAGCCGAACACGTTGCCGCTCGATGGCTGGGTAGCCAACGCGGCCACGCGCTGACGAACACCGCTCCACTGCTGATCAACCATGCGCAGACGGTACGCGGAACCGGTGACAGCGAGAACGGCCGGGGGCCGCCACACGCCGACTACAGCGCCAGCACGTGATCACGCACGATCAGCACGTGACGTTCGACCCGGCCCTTCCTGGTGGGCCGGTAGGCGGCCAGCACGTCGATGTCGAAGTCGTAGTGGCCGGCGAAGCCGACCGCTTCCGGATGCAGCGGCACCGCCTCGCCCGGGGCGACGTGCCGACGCACGACGGTCTTGGTCCGGTCGTAGACGATCGACATCGGCACCCCGCCGAAGTGCGCAAACGCGCGGCGGTGGCAAGCGAAGAAGGTCTGCAGGTCCTGGCTCGTGGTGAAGCAACAGAACGGGTCGCGCGAGTACGACAGAACCATATGGAACGAGTAGACCTTCGGGATTCCCAGGTGGGCGAGGATCTTGCCTTCATCGCCCCAGTCGACCTGGGCCCCCGGGAACCACCTCGAAGCGGCGGTGCATACCCGCCAACTCCCGCGGCTCGATGCCCAGTTCACCCGCAATTCGCGGCCGGGCCTCCTACAGATACAGCTTGACCCGCTGGTAGTTGATCGTCGAGCCGTACTCCTTCACCAGACGCTCGTGCACGACAGCGCCCTTGATGAGGATTTCCGCCCGCAGCATCGCGTCGATCAACGGGGCAACCTCGTCAACCACCTTCTGCCGGGGCCGGCCGTTCGACGTCCGTCTCGGCGGCACCGAGACCGCCGTGCTCGACAGATACTTGCGGACCGTCTTGCGGTCCAGCCCAGTCTCCTTGGCCACCTCCGTCAGACTGACCGCTCCTGACTCGACCAGAGCACGGAACCGCCGCAGTTCCAGCCAGCGCTGCGGGTCCAAAACCACCGCGTCACCGCCCTCCGCCACCCTTCACCGGATGAGCAGCAGAGTGCCGGGCACCACGATTCACCGCGCCATCAAGCGTTCCTCTTCACTCGTACGCGACCGGGGACGATCGTGTGTCCGCCGACATGTGATCTCGGGGCGACCGGGACGGCTCTGCAGCATCGGCAGGCCCGTCAGCGATCTGGGCGCTCCCGGCTCCGGCGCGGCACCGTTCCACCACAGCAGGGAGGGCGTCGGCCCCAGTGGTAGGGCGCTCCAAGGACCGCCGGCACCGCCAAGGCGCTGGCACGGCAGCATCCGGCCACTGACCTGGCTGAGGCCCGGAACGACCTGCACGGACGCGATCGCGCTGCTGCACCGCCTCACCGAGCAGGGGCTGGGAACCCATCTCTTGAACTGCTGTTGATCTCGTGTTCCATCTTCCTGAAGGCTGACCGTGCTCATCGAGCTTCGACCACCACCGTCGCAGTATTGCCATCCGATGGGGACTCCAGCTGTGGTCTCCTTGAGTGGTGGAGGTCATTGCTGCGAGCGTGATTGCCGTTCTGGGCACGCTCATGGGATCAGGACTCGCCTACGTCTTTCAACAGCGCAACACGAGTCGGCAGCAGCAGTACGCACGTGCAGAGAAGCTGCGTCAGGAGCAGCTGGACGCCTTTGCTGCATGCGCAGGCGCCCTCGCGAACTACCGTCGCGGCCAGATGGACCTGTGGTTCGGGACCCACCGGCATCAAGGGCAGTCCGACATCCCGGAATTGAACCGGGAGAGTCAGCGCCTCAGGACGGTCGCGCTCGAAGCGATCTTCCGTGTTGATCTGCTCACCGATGGCGGAAGCCTCACGGCAGCCGGACGGCATGCCCTCAAAATGATCGACCGGCTCTACAAGGCCAGCAGCGAGCGGGAACTCGACCTCCTCCGCGCGACAACCCGAGACGCAATCGACGCGTTTGTCAGCGCGTCGAGACCACTGGTTACTGCCCGTTCTTAGCTTGTGCTTTATGGTCGGCGGCTTCGTTCAGGTCAGCAGCGCACGCGGGCGGTATCGCCGTCGATACGAACGATGCACTCTTTGAAGAGCACCATAGGCCGACCTTCGTCTTCGGCAACCAGCGTGAGTCCGAGGTCCATGATGGGCTTGATGGCCTGTGCCGTTCGGGAGCCATCAGGGTCCGGGCCATGCAGGGCCGCCCAGCTCTCGAACAGTGCGCGGACCCTTTCCCACCCGGGCCCCGGGACGAAGTGACAGAGAAACGTTGGCTGATCGATTGCGTACTGGCGTAGCTCGCCGATCCGGGTGTCGCCCTGTATGAGCCACCACGCCCCGTTCACTACCGCTCCCTTCAACCACCACTTCAGGTGGGTTGCCTGAGCTCGCGAGCTCCGTCGTTCGAATTGTCCGTCGATCTGGCCCCCTCACCCGGAAGTTCACCAGACGTACGGGCGGCCTCCGCCCGATTCTGTGCTCCGACCAAGGAATGCAACGCACCAGAATAAAGGCCTTAGAGCTCGTAACACGATCTTGTGGACGTGCGCTGGTGGGGCGTGACTTGTACGAGGATTCCGCCGTTCGTGAGGTGTGGGGAACCGACCGTGGATCGTGGACGACGACTTGTGGACGCTGATCGAGCCATTGCTGCCGTCCTGGCCCGAGAAGGCTCCCGGTCCGAAGCCCGTGGATGACCGGCTGTGCCTGCAGGGCATCCTGTACGTGCTCTACAACGACATCAGCTGGCAACTGCTGCCGCTGGAGCTAGGGTTCGGCTCCGGACAGACCTGCTGGCGCCGGCTGGGCCGATGGCACAAGGCCGGCGTCTTCGAAAAGCTGCACCACATCCTGCTCGCCAGGCTGCACGCGGCCAACGCCCTCGACTGGACCCGGGCCTGTGTCGATGCCTCCCACATCCGCGCGAAAAAGGGGGCGAGGCCACCGGGCCGTCACCGGTCGACCGCGGGAAGACGGGCAGCAAACACCACCTGATCTGCGACGGCAACGGCACCCCGTTCAAGGTCATCACCACCGCGGCCAACGTCAACGACGTCACCCAGACCCTGGCCCTTGTCGATGGCATCCCGCCCGTGGCCGGCAAGCCGGGCCGTCCGCGCAGGCGCCCCGACGCCGTCCTGGGCGACAAGGGCTACGACAGCAACCCCAACCGGCGCGAGTTACGCAGGCGGCGCATCCTGCCGGTGATCTCCCGCAAGGGCGCCCCGAACATCCAGGGCCTGAGCAAGCTCCGCTACGTCGTCGAGCAGACCTTCTCGCTCCTGCACCACTTCAAGCGCCTGGCCGTCCGCTGGGAACGACGCCTCGACCTGCACGATGCCCTCGTCTCACTTGCCTGCGGCCTCAACTGCTGGAGACGCCTCAAGAACAGGTAGCGTGATCATTATTCGGCTCAGACGGGAGGGCGGAGCTTTTGCCAGAACATGTGGTGCGGGCAAGCGAGCTCTTGACCGAGCACGAGGTCGAACTGCTTCGGCGTTCCCTTCTTGAATGGGGCGGGCCAGCTCGGTGCAGTGACCCTCTCGCCGTCGGCATGGGGTTCGCGGACGCTCAGGATCTGCTCGACCAGTGCCGCGTGCTGAACCTCGCACTCGGTGAAGATGCTCCGCTCAAGGCAGTGGACTGGGCACGAACGCTCCTGGCAACCGAGATCGTCTTTGTCAGCGACCTCGCTGGCTCGGGCGTTGAGTGGTCAACGACCACGGGGTTCACCGACGAGGCCACGATCAGGACGCTGCGGTCAATCCAACGCAAGCTTGCCAGCACCGTGAGGCCCTACTACGGACGACGTCCGAGCCCTCCGCGTTGACTCCCCTACGAACGGATAGATCGCCTAGACCTCCCGTGCAACCAAGATCGTGTTACGAGCTCTTAGGGATGAGCCTGCCGCACCTCGATGTCCCGGGGAATGCGTTCGCCGAAGCGTCACGCGTCCGGGACGACTTCTTCGACTGCCTGACCGCCCGCGGGGACGAGCTGTTCGAGCTCGTGGACGCGTTGCTGTGTGCGGACGTGCCGGTGACTGCGCCGGTGGACCTGACGTTGGTGCCTGAACATCGGCGCGGACACGGCGCGATGTACGGCGCGTTCGAGTTGCGGCCGTTCTTCGTTCACAGCGCAGCACTGTCGACCACACTGCACACCGGCCGGGCGATTTTCGGGCTGTCTCAGCCACCATTACGAGAAAATCGACAGTCACGCTGCGTACGCGACCTCACGAAGTGGACCAGAGCCCGTTGAGAGCTACGCAGCCACCCCTGAACCAGTCCTACCGGCCCGCAACCGCGCCGACACGAGCCAGCACCACGTCGGCCAGCTCCTGCGGGGTCAGCTCGCCGTCCAGAAACACGGTGTCGCTGGGCAGGGTGCCGACCGCGGCCATGCACGGCTCGATCCTGTCCTTGCACCAGCGCCGGACCCGCTCGTCCTGCTCAGGATCATCCGGGGTGAAGCTCCGGCCGTCGATCCGCTCCTCCAAGACCTCGCGGGAGACCTTGAGGAAGAAGTGGTGAACCTCGATGCCCGCATCCGTCAACGCGCCGAAGATCTCACCGACATACCCGGGGTTGACCAAGGTCATGGGAACCACAACCGGACGCCGGTACTCCTCAACGAGCCCCACCGCCAGGTCGGCAACCTGCCGCCGCCACAGCCGAAGATCCTGGAAGTCACCGGTCGGCACCTCCACGATCTCCCGCAGCACATAGCCGACCATCTCCGGGTCACAGACCAGCACCTCGGGCCGACGCAGACGCAGCTCCTCCACCAACGTGCTCTTCCCGCTGCCGAACGCACCGTTCACCCAGACAATCAACGCAATCCTCCCCACCCCAGTCGCCAAACCCGCACACCGGGCCCCGCACGTCGGACCAGCATGCCGCACGCACCAGATGAGGCCGAAGACCCATACAGACCACACCCGAAAGATCGCCAAGCGGGGCACAGTCCCGCTGCCGAAATCGCGTCACCTCACGTCTTCGAAGCCACCCGAAGGCCGCACCCGCTCGGACAGACCCACGCCGAGCCCCGCATCCAGCCCGAAGGAGACGACGCCCCGACCCGACCAACCCACCGACAGATCACCGGAACCACCAAACAACGCCACAGATCAACGCAACGCCGGCCGACAAACCAGACCGAAACCCTGCACCCCCCACGCATCGCACCCGCCGTTGCCGAGCACCCTCGCACCCGCCGTCACGGGAATCACCCTGCCGGGCCTGTCCCACGGTCAGCAACAGCCACCTGCGCGAACAGCGCCGTCCCCACGCACACGACCACCGATCCGGCACCGGCAGCCGCCGTGCTCCTGCCGGTATCGGCCTCACCGGTTCCCACACCGCCGTCCGCCTGGCTCGCACCCAGGCGAACAAGAACTCAGGAGCGGTCGAACGTCATCTGGCATGATCACGCGGTGAGTAATGAGAGGCTGCCGGCCATGGAGGGCGTGGAGTCACATGTCCGGGCGTTCTTCGAGGGGCATTCCGTCGAGGTCGTCGAATACGGCCTCGGGCCGGAACGGCGAGAAGCGATTTCCGACCTGCGTGTTCTCGTCGTGGGGCCCGGTCCTCGCAGCGACAGCTGGGCCTATGTCACCGCCGGGTGCTGGGCCGCGATGGAGAAACACGGTCATGGGCTCGAGTTCGTCATGACCGCCCACGTCCGCGATCAGCGGTTCGTCGACCTCATGGCGATGATCGCCTCCTACCACTGCGGAGGGCATCGGCTCGACCTGGAGCACAGCCTGCCGATCGGCGAACCGTGGGTGCCAGGCTCTGCCTGCGACCACCTGCTCATCAGCCTGCCCTACCTCCACGGACCCGACCTCGAACACTGCCCCCTGCCCGAGGGACACGCCCGCATCCTGTGGACCCTGCCGGTGACGACCGCCGAGATCGGTTTCCGTCGACGCCACGGCCACGAGGCACTGGAACAACTCTTCGACGAAGCAGAGATCATTCCGACCGATCCGTTCAGAAACTCTGTCGTCTGAGTTCGCGACGCACCGCCCACTGCACCCTCGGGAGGAGCTGTGCCTTTCAGGAACACGGCTGAAGCCGCAGCAGTATGGGCCGACAGCTGGGCCCTTTCACGCGGCGCCGCCCAACCACTGCCCCACCCTTGGGGTTTCACCATCGACGTCGGACTCCCTCAACACGTCACGCGCCACCTCCTGACCACCGCCGACGAGGCGCCCGCAAGATCACCGAGAACGCCGGCAGCCCGGACGTCTGACTGAAGACACTCGTCCCACCGCAGACACCCACCCCCAACCGGCCCTCCGCTGGCCCCCGGCAGGCGGCCCCCGCTCCCTGATGTCCACCCCGGCTCGGCGAGCCCGACGACCCAACCAGCCTTCCTGGCATGGCAGTCACTCAGGCGGCCGGGCGGATGAGCCCGGATTCGTAGGCGAAGGTCACTGCCTGGACGCGGGCACTGGAACGGGTCTTGGCGAGGATGTGGCTGACGTGGGTTTTGATGGTCGTCGGTGAGATGTCGAGGCGCTCGGCATCTCCGCGTTGGTCCAGCCAGAGGCCACGGCGACGAGCACGTCGCGTTCACGGCGAGTGAGGGCGCCCAGCGCGGCCCGCGGCACCAGTGGCCCTGCGCCGCGCTGCAGGCGTACCGCGTCGATCAGGGCGCGGGTCACGACCGGGGTGATGACGGCGTCTCCCGCGGCCACGACGCGGATCGCGGCGACGAGTTCACGCGGTGCGACGTCGGTGGGCAGGCAGCCTCCGGCGCCGGCGCGCAGGGCGGCGAAGGTGTAGCGCTCGTGGCTTGGGGATGTCAGTACCAGTACGTGTGCGGTGAGTTGGGCGATGAGCCGGATGGCTTCGAGGCCGTCCGTCTCGAGCAGACGGCTGTCCATGAGGGCGACGTCCGGCCCGAGCGCGGCGCTCATGCGTACCGCTTCGGCGCCGCTGGCTGCCTCGCCGACTACGTCGAGCTCCGGCTCGGCGGCCAACAACATCCGCAGGGCCTGGCGGTGCAGGGCCTGGTCGTTGACGACCAGTACGGAGGTCATGCGTGCCTTCTCCATACGGAATGGGGAGGAGGCCGACGTCGTCGAACCAGCAGGCTGCGCCGCGGAGCGGGCCTGGGGAAGGGGCTGGGCCAGCGCCCGGCGTCGTCAGGGAGCGGGCCGGGTCAGGACCTGGTCGGAAGGATCGGGAATGTCGGGAGGGCGGGGAGGTTGGGGCAGGTCGGGAACCGGTCAGGACTTGGTGCGGACGAGCCCGGCGTCGTACGCGGTGATGACGGCCTGGATGCGGTCGCGTGCACCGATCTTCGCGAGGACGCGGCCGACGTGCTTCTTCACGGTGGATTCGGTCAGGACGAGCCGTTCGGCGATCTCGGTGTTCGTCCAGCCGTTGCCGATGGCGATCAGGACCTCCCGCTCGCGGTCGCTGAGTTCCTTCAGGCGGGGGTCCTCGTCGGCTGCGGCGCCTTCGGGGGCCAGGACCTGGTGGGCGTACGCGTCGAGGAGGCGCCGGGTCAGACGGGGGGCCACCACCGCGTCGCCGCTGGCCACGGCGCGGATACCGGCGACGAGTTCCTCGGGCCGTGCGTCCTTGAGCAGGAAGCCGCTGGCGCCGGCCCGCAGCCCTTCGTAGGCGTATTCGTCGAGGTCGAAGGTGGTCACGATGAGCACGCGGGTACGGCCGCCCGCGGCGACGATCCGGCGGGTGGCCTCGATGCCGTCCATGCCGGGCATGCGGATGTCCATCAGGACGACATCGGGGCGCAGTTGGGCGGCCTGACGGACGGCCTCGGCTCCGTGTTCCGCCTCCCCGACCGGGTCCAGGCCCGGAGTGCCTTCGAGCAGCATCCGCACGCCCATGCGCTGCAGGGGCTGGTCGTCGGCGATCAGCACGGTGGTCATGGCAGTTGCTCTCCTGAGGCCGAGAGGGCGGGTGCGGAAGGTACTTCGAGCAGGACGTCCACGAGCCAGCCGTGGCCGGTGTCGCGGGGGCCGATGATGACGGTGCCGCCGTACATGGCGGCCCGTTGCCGTATGCCGACCAGGCCGTGGCCCGGGTCGTGGTCGCGGGAGCCCTGCCTGGCCTGCGTCAGAGGTGACGGTTACGTCGGCCGATGCTCCGATGCCCGTGTGCTTGCCGGAGACGCTCACGGGTTTCTCCCGCGGCGAGGGCTTCACGAAGGGCGGCGCGAGCCCGTTCTCGGCGGCGGGACGTGGCTTCTTGGCGGCCGTCGTGCAGGGAGGGCGTCATGAGCTGAGTCCTGACTGGAAATCGGGGCGAGGCTGGCGGACTTGAAGCATGCCGAGGTTGACCGGTTGTCGGCCGCGGCGGACGAGCACGATGGCTTCGTCGAGCTGGGCCCGTTCCTCTGACAGCAGGTCGTCGAGGTCGGTCTTGACCCGGCGGATGATTCTGCGGACGCAGGTGATCTCCTCGTCGGACGGCATCGCTTCGGCTTTGGCCCAGTCGTCGGCGGCGAGGGCGGCGACGAGGCGTTCACGGTTCCGCAGGAGATCGCCGAGGTATGCCTCGAGGTCGGGGAGGTAGGAGGCGTCCGTGCGGAAATGCCCGCAGCCGACGCAGCGGAAGCGGACCGGGCAGTCCTTCTCAAACCAGAGGCACTTCCCGGGTGAAGCACCCTGTCGGGTCCTATCCCCGTGTCCGCGTTCAGGATGACGGCCGTCAGGCCGTCTCCCGGGCCAGGTCGGTCCTGCCCGTCCTCGTGGTCGGAGAAGAACACCGCTTCCTTCGACCCGTAGTGTCGGAAGAACCTCGTACGCCCCACGCCGAGCGTGCGCGTTCGGCGATGTCGTCGACCGTGGTCTGTTCGTATCCGCGCTCGTCGAACAGCGCGGCGTCGGACAAGGCGGATGCGTGCGGGTGGTTTGCTCATGGCCGCCCATCTGCTCGTGTCTCGCACGCCGGGACCACTCGCCTCGGTGTCGCGTGGACGACGGTCCTTCGACGCCGAGTCTCATCGGACCGCTGGCGCCGGCGCCGTCGTTGCCCCATAGTCGAAGCGCACCCGACAGCTCCGCCCGGACCGACATGCTCCGAGGAGGCCGCCCCGTCGTGTTCGAGACGTCTCGACTGTCACGGCCTCATCCGCTCGTCGGGATCGTGGGCGGGATGGGCCCTCTCGCGTCCAGCGAGCTGCTCCGCACGGTGTACGGCGCCTGCCTCGACCGGCCGGAGCAGGAGACACCGCGCGTCTTGCTGTGGTCGGATCCCCTGGTCGTCGACCGTACCGCGGCGATCGAGGACGGGGCCCTCGACGAACTGCGCGGGGCCGTGGAGTCCGCCGTGCGCGGGCTGGTCGGCGCGGGTGCGCGGCGGATCGTGATCGCGTGCGTGACCGCGCACTGTGTGCTGCCGGACCTGCCGGCCGAACTCCAGGACTGCTGTGTGTCGTTGGTCGACATCATCCACGAGGCACTGCGCGCGTCCGGGGAGCCCCACCTTCTGCTGTGCACCAAGGGCACCGCGCAGTCGGGCCTGCTCGCGCGAGGCTCCGGTGCGGCGGACGTCAAGTCGCAGCTCGTTGAGCTGTCGCCGGGCCACCAGGAGGTGCTGCATGACGAGATCTACCGGGTGAAGCGGGGCGGGGATCCGGCACGTGCCGCCGATGTCGTCCGGGGGGTGCTGGCCGCTCACGGCGTGCGTCGCTTCGTTGCCGCGTGCAGTGAACTCCACCTGGTCACCAGGGCCATGGAACGGGCCGGCTGGTCGGCCGAGTATCCGGTGGTCGACCCGCTGGCCATCGTGGCCGGGCGGATCGCCACGGGCGAACTGTGATCACGCGACGACCTCCTGGGGGGCACGTGTTCGTGCAGTCCGCGTTCGAAGCCATCGCCGTCGGCGAACCCCACCGCGTGGCGCTCGTCTCCGACGAACAGTCACTCACGTACGGCCGGCTCGACGCGCTCGCCGGACAGCTCGCGGGCATCCTGGCCCGGGTGGGGGCCGGGCCGGAGACCGCGGTCGCGGTACGGCTGGACCGCGGCGCTCCGCTGCTGATCGCGCTGCTGGCGGTGCTCAAGTCGCGGGGCGTGTACGTCCCGATCTCCCCCGACTTCCCCGAGCACCGGTCGCGGCTGATGGCCGAGCAGTGCGGTGCGCGCGTCCTGGTGACCGCCGCGGAGGTGCGAGACGCGGCCTTCGAGAGGCGGTTCGCGCACGTCGTGGACGTGCGAGCCGTTGCCGAGGGCGCTGGAGTGGACCTGGACACCGCCCCCGAGTCTTCACTCCTGCCCGGCCAACTGGCCTACATCACCTATACGTCGGGCTCGTCCGGCGCCCCGAAGGCCGTGGGCACCCCGCATCACTGCGCGGCCGCCTACCTCGACGCGCTGACTCGGGCCGGGCACATCCGGCGCGACGACGTGGCCCTGCACCTCGCGGCACCCACCTTCGACGCCTCGATCCGGGACTGTCTGGGCCCTTTGAGTGTCGGGGCGCGGCTGGTGCTGCTCACCGGGGAACAGCTCAGGGACCCGGAGGAGGTGCGGGCTGCCCTGGTTCGGCACCGGGTGACGAGTGTGCTGGGGTGCGGGCCGGCCATGCTCAGGTTCCTCACTGCGGACGCCTGGCCGACCCATCTACCGCGACCGGCGCTGCGCCGGATTCTGGTCAGCGGGGAGGCGCTGTCCCCCGCCACCGTGCGCCAGGCCCGGGACCGGTTCGGGCCGGTGGAGCTGGTCAATCACTACGGCCCCACCGAATGCACCATGACGACGACGTTCCACCTGGTCGAGGACGAGGTGCCCGAGCGGATCCCGGTCGGGCACCCCCGTCCCGGCACGGTCATCCATGTACTGGACGACGACCTCGCCCCGGTGCCGACCGGCGAGGTCGGCCAGATCTTCATCGGCGGTGTCGGCGTCACCCGGGGATACCTCAACTCGCCCGCGCTCACGGCCGGGCGGTTCCTCCCGGACCCCTTGCGTCCGGGGCGACGCATGTACCGCACCGGTGACCTGGGCCGGCTCGACGAGCGGGGGGTGCTGCACTTCCACGGACGGGCCGACGACCAGATCAAGGTGCATGGCATCCGGGTCGAGCCGGCCGAGGTCGAGGCCGTGCTCCAGAGCCACCCCGAGGTGCGCGACGCCGCGATACGCCTGGTGAGCGGACCCGACGAGTCCTCGATGTTGTGCGCCTACCTGGTGCCCCCGGTCGGACGGCAGGAGCTCGACACGGGGGAACTGCGCGCGTTCGCGGAACGGTTCCTGCCGGCGCCCCAGGTGCCTGCCCGGTACATGTTCCTGCCCGCGCTCCCCCGGACGAGTACCGGGAAGATCGACCGGCGGGCTCTCCCGGACCCCTCGCGGATCGCGCGGGGCGGCCCGGTGGAGGCCGGCTCCGCCGCCCCCGACGAGGCCGAGCTGCTGGCGATCTGGCGCGGCGTGCTCAGGAATCCCGCGCTCGGGCCGCACGACGACCTGTTCGCGATGGGCGGCGACTCACTCGTCGCGATGCGGCTCGTCGCGCACATGCGGCGCAGGTGGGGGTATGCCCCGGAGCCTGCGGAACTGTTCCGCACGCCCACCGTGGCCAAGGCGGCGGCGCTGCTGCGGGACGCTTCGACGCAGGAGAACTCCATCCTTCCCGCCGCCGGGCGGGGCGACACCGTCTCACCGGCCCAGGAGCGGCTGTGGTTCTTCGAGAACCTGCTGCCGGGCAGCCCGCTCAACACCATCCCGGTCGCCTTCGAGGTACGTGAGGGTCGGCTCGACGACAGCGCGCTCAGGGCAGCGGTCGACTCCGTGCTGGCCCGACACCCCCTGCTGCGCAGCCGGTTCGCCGTCCAGGACGGCCGCCCAGCGGCGCTGGAGGGCTGCGGCGGCACGCCCGTGAGCTTCGAGCAGGTCACCACCGAGGCGTTGCCGCACCGCCTGCGTGAGCTGTTGCGCGCTCCCCTCGACCTCGCCGAGGGCCCGCTGTGCCATGTCGCGGTCCTGGAGAGTCCGGAGCGGACCGTGCTGCTGTTCAGGGTGCATCACCTGATCGCGGATGCCTGGTCGCTGCACTTGCTGTTCGCCGACCTCGGCTCGGCGTACGGGCTGCGAGCAGGACCGCCCCCAGGGCCGACGTACGCTGACTACTGCTCCTGGCAGCGGAGTTGGCTGACACCAAAGCGCGTCGAGCGGGAGATGGACTTCTGGCGGGGCGAGTTGCTGGACGCGCCGCTGCTGCTGCCGCTGCCGGCGGACCGGCCGCGCCGGCCCGTCCAGCGCCACCGGGGCAGCACGCTCCGCACGCCGCTGCAGGATCAACTGCTGCGGGAGACAACCGAGTTCGCCCGCCGGGAACGCGTCACCGTGTTCATGGTGCTGCTCGCCGCCTGGACACGCGTGCTGCACGAGTACACCGGGGCGCGGGACATTGTCATCGGGGTGGCGTTCTCCGGTCGTACGCGGGCCGAGTTCGAGTCGGTCGTGGGGCTGTTCGTGAATGTGCTTCCGGTACGCGTGCACGTGGACCCGGGCATGGATTTTCCCGGGCTGGTGCGCCGGGTCCGTGAGTGCGTGCTGCGGGTGCTGGCACACCAGGACTTCCCGTTCGAGCGTCTGGTGCAGGAGCTTCAGCCGCCGCGGAACCTGTCCCATCACCCGGTGTTCCAGGTACTGGCCGACTTCCAGACGGATGTGTCGCCAAAGCTGGGCGAGCTGGGTCTGGCTCCGCTGCCGGTCGACACCGCAACGGCCCGGTTCGACCTGTCGGTGTCGTTCCGGCAGCGGGCGGACGCGTTGACTGCCGTGTTCACCTACGACACCGATCTCTTCGACGCGACGACCGCGGAGCGTTTGGCCGCCGCTTTCGAGGACCGGCTTCGCGAGGGCGTGTCCGGCGGGGCAGCCGCCCGCGCGGTCCCGGCGGTCCGGGCCGTGGCGCAACCGTCGTTCCACGATCCGTTGACGGAGATACGCCGACACGCCTCACGCACACCGGACCGCACAGCTGTGGTCAGCGGCGGCGGCAGTCTCACGTACGCGGAGCTGTGCGACGCCGTCGACGGCCTCGCGGCTTGGCTGCGGGCGCAGGGGGTGGGTCCCGGATCGCTGGTGGGTGTGTGCCGGGAGCGCGTCGCGGAGCTGGTCGTCGGATTGCTCGGGGTCCTGGCGGCCGGTGCCGCGTATGTGCCGCTCGACCCTGCGGACCCGGAGGCACGGCTCGCCCACATCCTCCGGGACGCGGCACCCGACCTGGTGCTCACCGACCCGGTACGCCTGCCGCCGCACGGCCCGTCGGACGTCCGTGTCGGCCCGGACGCGCTCGCCTACGTCATCTACACCTCCGGTTCCACCGGCACTCCCAAGGGCGTGGAGGTGACGCGCGGTGCCCTGGGCAATGTCCTCATGAGCGTGGGGAACGCGCTGGACGTGTCTGCCGAGGACGTGCTGGTGGCGGTCACCACTGCGTCGTTCGACATCGCGGCACTGGAGCTCATGCTGCCGCTGATGCGCGGCGCGCGGCTTGTCGTGCCGCCCCGCGAGACGGTCCGGGATCCCAGGGCGCTGCGCCGACTGCTGGCCGACGTCGGCTCGACCGTCGTGCAGGCCACGCCGTCGATGTGGGGCGCGCTGCTGGACGCGCCGGGTCCTGCGGTGCGGTTGCGGGCCGCATTGTGCGGCGGTGAGGCGTTGCCGCCCGCGTTGGCGGCGCTGCTGCGGGAGGTCGCCGGGAGTGTCTACAACATGTACGGCCCGACCGAGACCACCATCTGGTCGACGATGACGCCGGTCGACGGCTCCGGCGAGATCTCGATCGGTTCGCCGATCGATCACACCGGCATCATGCTGCTCGACGACCGGCTGGAGCCCGTCCCGGCCGGCGCGAGCGGGGAGATCTACATCGGAGGAGCCGGCCTGGCCAGGGGCTACCACGGCCGCCCAGGTCTCACGGCGGCACGGTTCGTGCCAAACCCGTGGCGTCCCGGGCTGCGGATGTACCGGACCGGGGACCGTGCCCGTCGGCGGGCCGACGGGCGGCTGGAGTTCCTCGGTCGTGTCGACCGGCAGATCAAGCTGCGGGGTTATCGCATCGAGCCGGGCGAGGTGGAGCACGTGCTGTGCGGGCACCCGTCGGTCGCCCAGGCCGTGGTCACGGTCGCGGACGACAGCCTCGTCGCCCACGTTGTGACGCGCGGGCCCGTGTCGGTCAAGGAGCTGCGCGGGTTCACGGCCGAACGGCTGCCCGCGCACTTTGTGCCCGGCCATGTCGTCGTGCTCGATGCGCTGCCCCTCACCAGCAACGGCAAGGTGGACGTGGGCTGCCTGCCCGGCCCCGGCGTGCGGGCGCCCGAAGGCGCTCCGGCGCCGCCGGAAACCGGCCCTGAGCGGACGCTCGCGGACATCTGGGCGGCCGCGCTGAAGCTTCCCTCGGTCGGCGCGCACGACGACTTCTTCGAGCTGGGCGGCCACAGCCTGCTTGCCATCCAGGTGGTGGCGCGCGTCAACGCCACCTTCGGCACAGAGCTGGGGCTCGCCGAGCTGTTCGTCCGGCCGACCGTGCGCGGGCTCGCCCAGGCGGTGGAGGAGGGGCTGATTCAGCAGATCCTGGAAGAGGGCTAGCCGGCGTCCTGGTCCATCGCCTTGCGCAGGCTGAGGGGGCGCATGTCCGTCCATACCTGGTCGACGTGGGCGGCGCAGTCACGAGGTGTGCCGTGGACGCCCGTGTCGGACCAGCCGGGCGGGGCGGGCCGATCGGCGGGCCAGAAGGCGTACTGTTCCTCGTCGTTGACGACGACCTTGCAGCAGTCGGTGTCGTCGTCCTCGTCCAGCCAGCCCATGGGACGGGTCTTCTCCTCATGCGGTGACGGTCAGGGTCCACTCCAGCGTGCCGGACGCGGGCATCACCGCGGTCTCGCCGTCACGCGCCAACTTCAGTTCGGGGCAGATGCCGACGATCGGCTCCACGGCGATGTTGCGGTACGGGACGTCCGCGGGCCAGCCGCCCAGGTTCCGCCAGATCGCCATGGCGCAGGGCTGGCCGTCGACCTCCAGCCGCATGGTCAGGCTGTCCTGGCCGTCGGTCACGGTGATGTCGGCGAGCTGCGGGATCACGATCATTCGAGTTGTCCCGTCGTCCGCGCCGAGCACGCTGAGATCGGTTTCCTCGTCGTAGGGCCAGGTGCGCGGCTCGGAGTTGACCCACATCGGGGCACCGTGCGGGGCCTGCATCCGGGCGCCGGGCGCGAGGTCGAGCATGGTGTGGGCGGCCCAGATGAAACGCCAGCCGGGCTCAGCGTTCAGCAGGTAACGGGCGGTCACGGCGGAGCCGGTGTCGATCCAGCGGGTGAGGCGGTAGTCCTCGCCCGCGACGGTCATCCCCGTGCCGTGCGGCTGCCAGGGGCGCGACCAGGCGTCGCCGTGGTCGGGTGTCCCGCCGATCGTGGGGATGCACTCCTCCAGCCCGCCGGCGTCGACGAACGCGTCACCCGGGCGCACCCGGAACCGGTCGGGTGCCTCGCGGTGCCACAGCCACTCCCGGCCGTTGCCTCCGCGCAGGGAGCTCCAGCGGCCGCCGTACTCCATGGCCACTTCGACCGACATATCCGACTGATCCATGGACCCCCCGCGAATACCCTTATTGCGCGAGCCGACCGGTCTGTCCATACTCACCTTAGCCGAGGCAGCCACTCCTGGGGACGCTCATGTCAACAGAGGCACGTGCGGACGAACCCTCCCGGCCGCCGGCGCGGCTGCGCGATCAACTCACCTCGGAGCAGCGGAAGTTGCTTGAGGAGCGACTGGCCGCCCGGCCGCTCACTCCTGACGCGCCTGCCGAGGCTGCCCCGCGCGGCGTCCGTCCGCTGTCCTTCGCCCAGCGCGGCATGTGGTTCCTCGAACAGCTCCTGCCGGGTTCGACGCGCTACACCCTCACACAGGCCTACGACCTCAGAGGCCCACTCGACGTCGAGGCGCTGCGGACGGCCGTGACGGCCGTGGTCGGGCGGCACGAAGCCCTGTGCACGGTGTTCCGCACCGAGCACGGCGTCCCTGTCGCGGCCCCCGGGGCCGCGCTGCGGTTCACCGTCCGCCCCTGCGACACCGCCGGCCTTGACAGGGCTCTGCTCTCCGCGGCGACCGAGCCGTTCGACCTGGCGCAGGGGCCGCTGACTCGGATGACGGTCTTCGAGGTCGCCGCCGATCACCATGTACTGCTGTGGTGTGTCCACCACTTGGTCGCGGACGCGGAGTCGCTCGGGGTGCTGCACGAGGAACTCGCCGTGGCCTACCGGGCGGTCGCGGCGGGGCAGCCGGTGCGGCTCCCCCGGCCGGCGCCCGCGCCGCGTGTCGCCGAGGAGGGTGAGGTCCGGGAGGCTGATCTGGCCTTCTGGTCCGACGAGTTGGCGGGCGCGGCGGCCACCGCACTGCCGACGCGCCGCACGCCCGGCCCGCGCGAGGGCAGGGGAGCCGACACGCAGATCCGCCTCACCACGGACATCCGCCGGCTCGCCCGGCAGTGCCGGGCCACCGAGTTCATGGTGCTGCTTGCGGCGCTGGCGGTCGTGCTGGGCCGGTACACCGCCGACGAGGAGGTGGTCATCGGCGTACCGATGTCGGCGTCCGACCGGCCCGAGGGCGCGGTGGGGCTCTTCGTCAATCTGCTGCCCCTGCGCGTCGGCCTGCGCGGGAAGCCGTCGTTCGGTGCGCTCGTCGACCGGGTACGGGACATCTGCCTGCGGGCGTTCGAGCACGCCGACGTCCCCTTCGACCGGATCGTCCGCTCGGTCGCGACGGACCGCGGTGACACACCGCTGGTCCGGATCGTCGCCGATGTGCAGACCCCGTCCGTGCCAGTGCTGGAGGGGCTGTCGGTGACGCGACGGCCGCTGGACACCGGAACGTCCAAGTTCGACCTGACGTTCGCGTTCCAGCGGCGCGAGGCCGGGCTCGATCTCGTGCTCACCTACGACACCGCGCTGTTCGAGGCATCCGACGCGGACCGGCTGCTGGGGCATGTGCGCACGCTGCTGGACCGGGTGGCGGCCGCGCCGGACACGCCGGTCCACCATCTGCCCCTGCTCACGGAGTCCGAGTGCGCCCGCCTCGACGCGCTCAACTCCACCGGCGGCAGCGGCCGTGCAGCCTCGGTGCCGTCGCTGGTTGCCGAGGCGGCGGCCCGGCATCCGCAGGACGTGGCCGTCGCGTACCAGGACACGTCCCTGACGTACCGGGAGCTGGAGGAGACGGCCAACCGGCTGGCACACCGGCTGCGCCGGGCGGGGGTGGGCCCGGAGACCCGGGTGGGGGTGCTGTTCGAGCGCGGCCCGGAGCTGCCCGTCGTACTGCTCGGCATTCTGCGCGCGGGGGGCTGCTATGTGCCGCTCGATCCCGCTCAGCCCACGGCGCGCACCGCTGTCGTGCTCGCGGACGCCGGGGTCACGGTGGTCCTCGCGGCCAGGGAGCTCGCGAAGGCGTGTGCCGGGACGCATGTCCTGGTGTGGGAGGAGCTGGACCTCGACGGGGAGCCCGCCACCGGCCCACCGAGCGAAGTACGGCCGGACCAGCTCGCGTACATCATGTACACCTCGGGTTCGACGGGCGCCCCGAAGGGCGTGCTGGTGACGCACCGCGGAATCGTCCGGCTCGTGCGGGGAGCGCGGTACACCGACTTCGGACCGGGGCAGGTCTTCCTGCTGCTCGCTCCGACGACGTTCGACGCATCCACCTTCGAACTGTGGGGTGCCCTGTGCAGCGGGGCGACTTTGGCGGTGCACCCGCCCGGCACACCGGACGTCGACGTGCTCGCGACGACCCTGCGCCGACACGGTGTGACGGTGCTGTGGCTCACCGCCGCGCTGCTGAACACGGTCGTGGATCTGCGGCCGGACGCGCTGGCCACCGTCCGGCACGTGATCAGCGGCGGTGACGTGCTCTCCCCGCCCCATGTGGCGGCGCTGTCCCGCCTCGGTCCCCGCGTCGGCAACGGCTACGGCCCCACCGAGTGCACCACCTTCGCCTGTGTGAAGCGCGAGATCACCGACACCGGCGGTCCGATCCCCATTGGGACGCCCATCGGTGACACCACAGTCCACGTCGTGGACAGCGACCTCAACCTCGTGCCACCGGGCACGCCCGGCGAACTGCTCATCGGGGGCGGCGGGCTCGCTCGCGGATATCAGGGGCGTCCCGCTCTGACCGCCGCCACGTTCGTGCCCAACCCGTTCGGGCCCGGACGGCTCTATCGGACCGGCGACATCGTCCGCTGGTCGCCCAACGGTGAGCTGGAATTCCTGGGCCGCCGGGACGAACAGGTGAAGATTCGCGGCCATCGGGTGGAGACGGGCGAGATCGAGGCCGCGCTGACCGCCCATCCCGGCGTGACCCGGGCCCTCGTCCTGGCGGACGGCGAAGGGGCCGGGAACAGACGGCTCGTGGCCTACGTCAGCGGCGTGGCGACCGGCGGACTCGACGCCCTGCGCGCGTACTGCGCCGAGCGGCTGCCCGGCCATCTGATCCCGGCGGTGTTCGTGCCGGTCCCCCGGTTTCCCATGACCACGAACGGAAAGGTCGACCGGGCCGCGCTGCCCAGGCCGCGAGCGACAGCGCACGGCAGCCGCCGGTCTGTTCCCCCGCGTACACCGGTGGAGCGGGCCGTCGCCGAGGTGTGGCAGCGGGTGCTGCGCGTGCCCGAGCCTGGGGTGTTCGACGACTTCTTCGACCTGGGGGGCCATTCGCTGCTCGCGATCCAGCTGGTCGCGGCCCTCGGTGAGCACTTCGGGCGCAGCCTGCCGGTACGGACCGTCATGGAGCGCTCCACCGTCGCGGGGATCGCCGCCGAGCTGGCGGCCGGGCCGCGCACCGAACCCGTCCGGGTGTCAGCCCAGGGTGCCCCGGTGCTGGTCACGGGTGGTACCGGCATGGTCGGCCGGTTCGTCACCGCCGAGCTGCGCAGGCGCGGCGTGCGCACGCGGATCCTCGCCCGGCCCGGCTCGGCGGACACGGCACGCGCGCGCGGGCAGGAAGTGGCCGTCGGCGACCTCGCGGATGTCGGCTCGCTGCACGCGGCCATGGCGCAGGTCGCGGGGGTGGTGCACATCGCCTGTACGTTTTCCGATCCCGGGGTTGACGAGGCGGCCACGGCGGCGCTGGTCCGGGCCTGGGACCAGGGACCGTTCATCTTCGTCAGCAGCACCGACGTGTACGGCGTACCGGCGTCGCCGCCGGCGGGCGAGGACCATCCGCTGGATGCGAGCTACTCGGCCTACGCGGCGGCCAAGATCCGCTGCGAGTCGATGGTGCTGGCGGCGGCCCGGCCGAAGCGGGGCATGACCGCGTCGGTCGTCCGGCCGCCGCACGTGTGGGCCCCGGACCCGTACTGCGCATGGCAGTTGCGGCAGGGTCCGGCAGCGCCGCTGTTCGCCGCGCGGGACGGCCGGATCGCGCTGCCGCCGGATGACCGGGGGCACGCTTGGGTCGACGCCCGGGACCTCGCCTGGGTGGTCGCCGAGTGCGTGGCCGGGCGGGCGAGCGGGGTCATGAACACGAGCAACGGGCAGTTCGCCTGGCGTCACCTGGCCGTCGAGCTTCTCGGGCTGCTGGGGCTGGACCTGGAGCCGACGTACACCGAATCGGTCACCGGCCACTACGCACGCGACTTCCGCTTCACCACCGGCCAGCTCCTCGCCGGCCACCCGGCGCGCGCCTGGCAGGACGTGCTGGCGAAGGCAGTGGCGCGCAGCCGCACGCATCGACTGGGACAGGGCTGAGCGCGGCGCGCAGGGCTGGTGGCCGATGGCCAGTGCAGTCCGGCGCTGGGGCCGATGGGCCGGGACGCGTGGCCCGGTCAGCGCCGTGCGTCGAGCCAGGGCTGCTGTGTGCAACGGGCGTTGACGGAGGCGAAGGTCTGCTGGAACACCCCGCCCGGACCCGGATGTCCCGCCAGTCTGCGGGCGGCCTGCTCCAGCCACGCCCGCCAACCGGCGTCCCAGGTACGCAAGGAGCCGTCCTCGCCGCCGCTGACGACGAACCGCCCGTCCTGCCCGACCTCGACCCGCCACACAGGGGCCCGGTGCCCCCGGAACGGCTCGCTTGCCGGGAGTCCGCGGCGGCTCCACAGCCGCAGGGTTGCATCGGCGCCGCCGGTCAGCAGGTGGGCGCCGTCGGGAGTGAAGCGGACGGCGTAGACGCCTCCGGCGTGACCCCGGGCCGGCTCGCCGAGGGGCTCGCCCTCGGCCGTCCACAGCCGCAGCGTCCCGTCGAGGCCGACGGTGGCCAGGCTCGTGCCGTCGGGGCTGAACACCAGGTCGCGCACCTCTCCCTCATGCCCCGTCAGCGGCGGCCCGAGTGCGTCACCGGCCGTGCTCCAGCGTCGTACGGTCCCATCCGCGGCGGCGCTCGCCAGTACGGTTCCCTCCGGGCTGAAGGTGAGCCCGCGCACCTCGTCCTCGTGCCCTTCGAGGGGTGCGCCCAGTGGCTCTCCCGTGGTGCGCCACAGCCGTAGGGTGCGGTCCGCGCCGCCGCTGGCGACCACGGTCCCGTCGGGGCTCAGGGCCACGGCGTTGACGGGGCCGCGGTGTCCGGTCAGGGGGCTGGCGACGGCGCGCGCGTTGAGGTCCCACAGCCGGACCGTGCCGTCGGCTCCGGCGCTGGCGACGCGCTCGGCGGTGTCGTGGGCGGCGAGGTCGTAGACGAAGCCGTCGTGGCCCACCCAGGCCGGGCCGACGGGCTGGCCCTCGCGGGTCCAGGCCCGGATCGTGCCGTCGGCGCTGCCGCTGAGCAGGAGCTGGTCGCCGCGGATCAGGGCGATGCCGTTGACGTCGGTCGGGTGTGCGGCGATGACCGAGTCGGCGCCGAAGCCTTCGGTGTCCCAGAACCGTACGGTGCGGTCGGTGCCGCCGCTGACGATCGTACGGCCGTCCGGGGTGCAGGAGACGGCGGTGACGGCGTCGGTGTGCCCGATCATCGGGGTGTGCTGCGCACGGCCGCGGCGGTCCCACAGCCGGATCGTGCGGTCCAGGCTGCCGGTGACGAGCCGCCCGGCGCCCGCGTCGAAGGCAAGGCAGGTGACGGCGTCCTCGTGGCCGGTGAACGGCGTCCCCACGGGGCGTCCGTCCCTGTTCCACAGACGTACGGTCCGGTCGGCGCCGCCGCTGGCAAGCCGCCCCTGCGCGCCGAACGCCAGACAGGTCACGGAGTCCTCGTGGCCCGGCAGGAGGGCGAGTTCCGTCCCGTCGTCGGTGTTCCAGAGCCGGACGGTGCGGTCGGCGCTGCCGCTCGCCAGGCGTCCGTCGGCGTCGAAGGCGAGGCAGGTGACGGCGTCCTGATGGCCGGTCAGGGGCGGTCCCGCAGGGGTTCCGTCCGGATGCCACAGACGGATCGTGCGGTCCGCGCCGCCGGTGGCCAGCAGACGTCCGTGCGGGTCGTGGGCGAGCGCGGTGACGGTGTCCTCATGGCCTTCCAGCGGGGCCCGGACCTGCCGGCCGTTCAGGTCCCACACGCGTACGGTGCAGTCGCCGCCGCCCGCCGCGATCAGGCGGCCGTCCGGATGGAAGGCCACACAGGTGACCGCGTCTTCAGGACCGGTGAGCGGCCAGCCGACGGACCGTCCTTGTACGTCCCACAGGCGTACGGTGCGATCCATACCGGACGAGGCGATCAACAGGCCGTCGGGGGATACGCTCAGCCCGGTCACCGGTGCGGTGTGTTCCGCGGCGACGCCGCGCTCGCGCGACTGGTACAGCGCGGCGTGCAGGCTGATCTGGGCGGTCTCCAGCATGTCGGCGGGCAGTTCGGCGAGGTTGCGCAGCACGGCGTCGGCCGCCGTGACCAGCCCGGCCACGGGCTGCAGCGGCAGCAGGGTGAGCGCGCGGGCGGCCTGCTCCCGGATGACCGCGGCCGCCAGCCGGCGTTCGGCGAGCTCGCGCTGGCGGTCCGCCTCGGTGAGCGCCTCCCGCAGCCGGTTCTGTTCCCGGTCCCACGCCTGCTGGCTGAGGGTGATGTACTCCCGCTGGGCCGGGGTCAGATCGACGGCGCGCTCGGCCAGCATGCGCCGGGCGGTGTCGAGGTCGCGGCCGCGCAGCAGGCGTCCGGTGTCGTGGCCGTCCGGGCCGTCGGACTGCCACCAGGAGTGCCGCTGCTGTTCCAGCCCCTGAAGCCAGCCGAGGAACTCCCGGTCGGTGCGGATCCAGTGCTTGAGCGTGCCCCACTCCCGCAGCAGCGCGTCGTGGATCAGCTCGACCATCTCCTCCCCGGACTGCCGGTCGAGGCTGGTGACGACGATCCGTTCGTCGGCGAGCCGGCCCATCACCGCGGCCATCGGCGCGCGTTCCTCCTCGGCTGCCAGGGCCGCGATGGGCCTGCGCCACCGGCTGTCCGGTGTGCCCTGGCTCTCGTCGCCGAGGTGCACCAGCAGCCGCAGTCCGCGCCGGGCCAGCGGCATCTGCGCGCTGTCGATGCGCTCCAGGGCCCGGTCGGCCCAGCGGGACAGCCCGCCGCCCACGCCCTGCATCCGCTCGTAGGTGAGGTGTTGGAGCACCCCGTCGCGGCGGCCTTCCCAGAGCTCCCCGAGGGCGAACTGGAGCAGGGGCAGTACGGTGCTCAGCGCGCCGTCGTCGACGGGTGCGGGTGAAAGGCGCACGGTGTCGTGGACGATACGGTCCACCAGTCCGGCCTCGAACCGCAGTCCCAGCCGAAGCGCGGGCCGCTCCACGATGTCGGCGAGATCCATCTGGTCGAGCGTCGGCGGCACATTGCACAGCCCTTCCTCCAGCATCCGTCCGAAGGCGGGGGCCTCCCGGACGAGGCGGCTGTAGAACTCGTCGCGCATGGTCAGGATCACGCCGAGCGGGAGGGCGGGGTCGTCGACGGCCCGGGCCAGCTGTTCCAGAAACCGTGCCCGCGAGGCGTCGTCCCCGGACAGGAAGATCTCCTCGAACTGGTCGACGACCAGCAGGAGCCGTTCGGCGTCCCGGTTGAGGTCCAGCCAGCGCCGGGCCGCGTCGCCGATGTCGGCGCTGACGCCGGGGAGGCTGGTTTCGAGTTCGTGCAGCCGGGCGGGCCGGGTGACCATGAGCCGCCAGCGCTCGGCGCCCGGCACCGCACCCTCGCGCAGCCGGGGCAGCAGGCCGGCCTGGACGAGTGAGGACTTGCCGCTGCCGGAGGGCCCGAGGACGGGCAGGAAGCGGGGGTCCTGCCGCAGCAGGGTCAGCATGCGCCGAACGGCGTCCTCCCGGCCGAAGAAGAACTCCGACTCCGTCTCGCGGAAGGGCTCAAGGCCGCGGTACGGGCTCACGTCGGAGACGGTCAGCTCCGGGCACAGCCCGGCGAGCGTCTCGACGGGCACGGCGAAGGCCGTGGTGACGAGCCGGCCGAACTCGTCGGGCGCGAGAATGGACACCACCATGCCGACGACGCGCCGGGCCAGCGGGTCGTGCAGCGGCCCGCCGCTGAAGCCCGGGGTGATCTCGGGGGCATCGGTGAGCTGGAGGATCTGCCGCCCGGACTCGTCGCGGATGCGGGCCAGGACCGTTCCCGAACCGGCCAGTCCCTGAAGTGGTTTGTCCGGCGGGAACCCGAAAGTGCGGCAGGGATGTCCGGTGGCGTCGGTGGACGTGCCCAGCGGCAGCTCGGCGAATTCGTCGGGCAGGTCCTCGGCCACGCGCAGGATCGCCACGTCCTCGGCGTCGGCGGGACGCCACCGGTCCGGGACGACGTAGGCCCGGATCTCCTCGCCGCCGGCCGGAAGCCGCAGCGAGACCCATTCGCCGGGTCCGGCGCCGGCGTAGTCGACGACGTGGGCGCAGGTCGCCAGCAGCCGATGCTCCCGGCTCAGCAGGAACGCGGTGCCCTTGGTGTCGTCCGCGCCGCGGACGGCGGCGCAGCAGGCCGCCAGGTCCTGATCCACGGGTCAGCTCTTGGACCAGGCCAGCTTGACGCCGTAGTGCGCCTCACCCCCCAGCTTGCCGATGACCATGCTCCCGGCTTCCCCGGTGACCTTGACGGAGAACTCGACCTCAATGTCGGTCGGGGCGTCGTCGAGGCTGTTCGCCGCGCGCACGAACGCGCCCGCGGTGTGCCGGATCAGCTGGCCGAGGGCGTCCTCGAAGCTCTGCTGGGCCTGGACCACGCCGTCGCGCAGCCGGTCGCCGACGCCTGCCTTCACCGGGCCCTTGCCCGGCGGTGACGGGGCCGAAGGGGTGATCTCGACCATGACGGCCTCGCTGTCGAAGCTCACGTACGCGCCCATGACCAGCCTCCCGTTCAGGCGTAACGAACCATGTAGAAGCCGCGCTTCAGGTCGCCTTTGAGCATCGTGCCGCACAGGGCGTTCTTGGGGCGGGAATTGAGCAGACCGTCCAGGATCAGGCACTCGTCCGGGCCATCGATCGTCAGCGTGATCTGGTGCAGCACCTCGGTGGACGGCTTGCCGGTCACGGCGTACTCGCCGTCGAGGCCGCGTCGTGTGCAGTGCCCGCGCAGTTCCCCCGCCGTCGCGTCCCACGCCAGTGCCACGGTCGCGGGCTCGCCGTCGAGTTGGGCGTTCCACTGCCCGGCGAAGTCCTCCGGCAGCACGGCTCCGGTCCGGTAGCTGCCGAGGGCCATGCGCGTGCTGCGGTTGGCGAAGAACCCGTAGGGCGTGCCCTCCCAGAACGAGCGGCCCGCGATGGCTCGGCGCCCGTGGCTGAAGAGGTGTCCGACGTAGCGCTGTTCGGGCAGCCAGTTGAAGTCGTGGACGACGAGCGTGATCTCGTCGTCGGCGCCCGTGTCGACGGTGGCGGTGACGGTGTAGTCCTCGTCGAAGCGTTCCGCGTAGTACGTCCCGCTGAACCGCTCGTCCCCTTCGTGCTCAAGCGTCAGCTCGCCGGGCCACCCGTCGTCGCAGAAGTACCAACGCCCCGTGACGTCCGTGGGACTCGACACCCATCCCCCTCATGCCGACTGATCGACCGCCCCCGATTCCAGCGCCGGGGCGCCGTGCAGTCAAGAGACCATGCCGTGTCCACGGGGCGCACGGCAGCCCCGCCGGGTGCGGACGCGTCGGTTCACTCCGGGGCGCGGTGGGCCTTTCTGCCCTGTGCAGTTCGGCTCACTCGCTTTCGGGGAGGCCGGCGCCCTGGGCGAAGCGCCGTCATAAGGGTCTCGCAGACCACCCCCTCGCCTGATGTAATAGGCGCACTGCGCTTGCGTTACTTACTTCGGGAGGGGCTATGCCTTTCAGGAACACGGCTGAAGCCGCAGCAGCATGGGCCGACGGCTGGGCCGTTTCACGTGGCGCTGCCCAACCAGTGCCACACCCTTGGGGTTTCACCATCGATGTCGGACTCTCTCAGCACGTCATGCGCCACGTCCTGACCACTGCCGACGAGGCGACCGTCCGCAAGATCACCGAGAATGCCGGCAGCCCGGGCATCTGGCTGAAGACATTCGTCCCACCGCAGACACTCACGTCCTGGCTGGCCCCCGGCTGGTCCCTGGCGGGTGGTCCCGGCTTCCTGATGTCCGCCTCGCTGCGCACCGCACACGCTCAGGTCCCCGACGGCTACTGGCTGAGCACCTGGACCCGCGCCGGGGTGACCCGCGCTCTGGTGCGCACCGCCGACGGCGCCTTCGCCGCACGCGGTCAGATCGCCGTCACCGGCGCCACCGCCGTGGTCGACCAGGTAGAGACCGACCCCGCCCACCAGCGCCGCGGCCTGGGACGCCTGGTGATGACCACGCTCGCCAACGCCGCGGCCGGACAGGGCGTCACAGCGGGCGTGCTGGGCGCGACGCCGGAGGGCCGGGCCCTGTACGAGAGGTTGGAGTGGCGTGTGCTGGCCCCGCTGACCGGCGCTGCACCAAGCCCGGGCCAGATCGAGGCGTGAGATGCGGGAACATTGCCGTCCCACTCCCCCGGCCGACGTCAAAGCGCTGCGCCGGTGATGACTACCGGGGCGTCTGGCCCCTCCCGATTCGAGGTACTGGGCGAAACCCGCGCGGCGTCACCGGCCCTCGCTGCAACGATCGTCCGCGCCGGCTCCCGGTCCGTCCGGCCCCGGCAGTCCTCGCCGGTCGCGCCGCACACACGCGCGAGCCGTGGCTGCTCCCCTTCGCCGGCGGCCCAGGCGTGGCCGTGGCCAGGCCCTCCCGGCCGGGGCTGCCGGTCCTCTCACGGCCAGCAACTGCACCTGCCGACCCGGGCAGCCTGGACGCGGCTTCGCGGGACACCTCCCCCACCTCGCACACGTCAATGAACCGCCCGGCGCACCGCGACGGGGACCCGGCCGTGCCGGGCCCCCGTCTCTGCAGCGAGGACAGGATGTGAGCCTGTGCCCTCCGGGTTACGGGCCCGGCGAGCTACCGCGCTGGTCCACCCAGCGTCGGTGGCCGCCCCACACGTTGCAGTGAGCCATTTCTTGCAGGTCAGCCCCGGACGATGTTCTCGGCCTGCGGGCCCTTCTGACCCTGGGTCACGTCAAACGTGACCGTCTCGCCCTCGACCAGCTCCCGGTAGCCATTGCCGGTGATGTTGGAGTAGTGGGCGAAGACGTCCGGGCCGCCGCCGTCCTGGGCAATGAATCCGAAGCCCTTCTCGGCGTTGAACCACTTCACGGTGCCGCTGGCCATGCTGTTTTCCTTCAGTTCAGGCCGGGTGTACCGGCCGGGTGTAGCGGGAGACTCCCGCCGGGCAAGACGCCCGCCGTCCGTCCTACCCCGCTCGGGGCAACCTCATTCGATCACCCGTCCACACGTCGGAGATAGTCCTGCGGGAGATCTCCCAGCCGTCCAACCAAACTCCGCACCATCGCTGCGCCCCCTCACGGCAGCCACGGAGACCTACAGTTCCGCAGGAGGACGTGCGCACGGCGTTGGGTACGCCGGTCGCGCGCTGTCCGCGCTGACAAGCGGGCTCAGTGCCGGGCGAACTGGACGCGTGTCGGCTGGACGACATTCGGCCGCAGTGCGATCCCTTCGACCGTCAGCTGCTCACCGTAGATGTCGGTGATCCTGATCGCTGCGCCGCAGCCGCCGCCCTGCTCGGAGAGGAAGTAGTTGTACTCGGTACGGGGCAGGCTGCTCCAGCCGCTGCCGGTGCGCACCTCCAGCCGGGCCACCGGATTGCGGTGGCCGATGACCTGGATGCCGCACCAGTACTGGCTGGACCCGGTCTTGTACCGGAGAGAGAGCGGGGCGGAGACGTCGGGGCTCAACAGGCTCCAGGTGATGGGTATCTGCCCGGTCGAGGGGGTGGCCAGCTTGGCAAAGGCCTGCGCGCTCAGGTCGAGTTGGCCGGGCGCGCAGGGTGCGGGGCACTCGTTGGTGATCCGGACGGTGATGGTGGCGCCGCTCGCCGCGCGGACACGTACGTACGCGCCACAGGCCTTGGACGTCTCGTAGTCGGCGGTGTTCATCGCGGCGGTCATGACGTCGTCGGTCGGGCCGTAGGTGCAGGCGCCGTCACCGTTCCCGGCGTCGTAGAAGGTGGCGACGCCCGAGTAGGTGACGCCGGGTCGGATGCGTCCCGCCAACGAGCCGGTACTGGAAGGGGACTTCGCGGGGCTCGTGGCCGAGGGCGACTTCGACGCGGGCGCCGAGGGCGTCGTCTTCCGGGCCTTGGGGGTCGGTGACACCGATGAAGGCCTCGGCGTCGCCGGTTTCGAGGGCCGGGTGGTGGTCCGGGTCGTGGTGGGCGCGGGTTTCACGGCCACCTGTCCGGCGTCGGCCCCGCCGTCGGGGCGCAGGGCCACGACCAGCGACACGACGAGCGCTACGGCCGCCAGGGCGACGGGGACGAGAACAGCGCGCTTGCTGCGGGGACGGCGGTGTTGCGAGGGGGACGCCACGGATGAGGTCCTTACGGGGTTCGGGAGAGCACAGGTGCCTGGTTCACCCCACAGTCGCCACAGGATTCGCAAAGGTTGCCGACGGACTTGAATCCGTCAGACCCGCCCCGGCCGTCGCCGCCGGGCCCGCGACCGTGCCCGAACTCGTCCCGCCGGGCCGTCGCGGTGCGGTGCGCACTCCGGTGGCCTTGTATCCGTACGCGGCGATCCGCCGCCGCGTCTTCCGGTGCGACCGCGTTCGGCAGGTCGGTCGGCTCAGCTGATACGTCGTGGGCATTGTGCGAACTGCAGCAGCGCGTTGAATCGGACGACGGCCTGTGCGCTGTGAGCATCGCCGCCGGCCTAACTCAACGGATCCCAGGCCGCCGTGGGGGGTGTCGGTGTTGAGCGCAGGGCTGCCTCAGCCGCGGTGAGGATGCGGTGCAGGACGGGGACCGGGATCGCCGGGTTGGTGACCGCTGTGCATGCTGTGTCGCGGTCGTGCAGCAGGGCGGCCAGGACGCGGGCCGGCAGCCGGGGATTGCGCATCGCGGTGCCGCGGACGTGGGCAGCAGGGTCGTTCAGCAGCCGTACCGCGTCGGCCGGTGACAGCCGGGGGTCCTCGGCCGCGCGGCGGCGTACCTCGGCTTCGGGGTCCCGGGTCAGGCGTGCGACGTCGGCCGGTGTCGACTCCGGATCGTCCAGGGCCAGGCGGCGCATCCGCCCGCTGGGGTCGGCGGTGTAGCGCAGCAGGCCCGCACGGGGGAAGTTGGGGTGGCTGCGGGGCCGGCCCGGGTGGCTGAAGCTGCCGTCCCACCAGTGCCAGACCTCCAGCAGCAGGTCGGCCGGCGCGTCCTCGCACGATTCGGCGAGGAACAGGCGGACCGCCCGGTCCTCGTCCCGCGCCAGACGCTCCACCACGTCCGGCGGGAGATGGTGGGCGCGGGCCACACTGCGGCGGACCAGCGGGTGGGACGACGCGGCGAGGCGGCGCATCGCGTCGGCGTCGCCGTGCAGGTCCTCGACCCAGGGCAGGGTGTGCGACATCAACGTCGGGTCGAAGTCGTGGCGGACCGCGGCACGTTGTTCCTCGGTGAGGTCGGGGCGCAGCGCCACCGCGGAGCGGATGTCGTCCTGCGGGTCCTTTGCCAGGACGGCGACGCCGTGCGCGCTCAGGCCCGGGTTGGCGGCCAGTGCCCGGCGTACTTCCGTGTCCTCGTCCCGGACCAGCTCCGCCTCCAGCTCGGGCGCGAGGCGGCACCGTGCGAGCGCCCGCCGCGGGTCGGGCAGGGCGGCGAAAACCTCGCGAGCCATGGGTATGCCGGTGTGGTGGGCGAGCAGCGCAGCCGTTCGCACCGCGCGGTCGGGGTCGGCCAGCAGCCGCTCCCGCAGCGGCGCAGCGAGGTCCTGCCACCGGGCACAGGCCGCCGCCCGCACCCGGGGGTCGGCGTCGGCCGCGAGGCCGGGGAGGTGCTGTGCGGGGAGCCCTGGGAGTTCGGCGGCCAGGGCGCGGGACGGGCCGGCGAGGAGGTCGTCGTACAGGTCCTCGGGGAGTTCGGCGCCCCACACGCAGGCCCGCTCCGCCCCAAGCACGCGTCGATCGGGCGACGGCTCGGCGCGGACCAGGCGTATCCACTGATCGGACGTGAGTTTGGGCCGGAAGGTGTCGGCGGGCCTTGACCGCACCCGCGGATCGGGGTGCGTCACGGCGGCGTCGAGGACGGCGGGCCGGTCACATCCGAGCAGGAAACCGTCCTCCACGTCCAGCAGCCGGATGAGCAGTTCGTCCGGCGCGGCCGGATTGGAACCGATCCCCTCGGCCCAGTGCAGGGGCCACCCGGGCCGGCCCGGCACCTGTGCCCAGACCTCCGTCCGCTCATGCTCCGTCTCCTGCCCTGCCTGCGCAGCGGCCCTCTCCAGCCGCTCCGGCAGCCGGTCGAGGGCCGTCACCCGGGGCCCGCCCGCGCCGGGCACTTCCGCCAGCAGCACCTGCCCGTCGAGGGAGAGTGCCACGAACCCGGGGCCGCCGCTCAACTCCGGTACGCCGCCGCCGATGTGCCGGACCCGGGTCCACCAGGAGTCGTTGCCGCCGATCCGGTGCCCGAGGACGGCGACCAGGAACTCGCCGTCGGCATCGAAAAGACGGCGCCACCACGCGGCATCGAGCGCTTCGCGGGCCACGCCGTCCGGCGCCGCGATCCCCCGCGCGATCCGCCAGCCGGCCTCCGGCGGGAACAGGCTGCCCGGGTACACGTCCTCGACGACCGTGAGGCCGGCGCGTGCGAGTAGGTCGTGGAGTTGCTCCTGGTGCTGCACGCGGTCATGATCCCCGTCGGCTCGCCGTGGGACAAGGCGCTCGGCCCAGGCCCAACCGGCCCTGACCCGCGTACTCGACGTCATGGGCTGCGATGTCGTCCGGGCGGCTGGAATCGGCCTCAACATTGAGCATCAGCAGGCTCGGGCACAGACCTGTCCGTGTCGGCACTTGGACCGCTCCGAGCACCATCAGGGACCTTCACGAAACGGGGCCGCGCCGAGCCGTCATGCCAGACCCCGCATACGACGTCGTAGTCACCGCAAACCGCCCGGACAGCCGCTGCTGAAGCGCGGAAGACGGCCCGCAGCGCATTCGCCCGGATCGACCAGGGGGATCTCAGTAGTCTTCGCAAGGCCGAAGACGGCTCGCTGTCAGGAAAAGGGGGATATTCCCTCCCGGCGCTGCCATAGTGACCGCATGGACGAGGCGCAACTGCGCGACGCTCTGGACCGGTTCATGGCCTCGCTGACGCTTCGGGACGCGCGCGACGCGCTGCGCGAGACTCCGGAGCTGCTCGGCAACGAGATCCTGGTGTGGCTGGAAGAGGCCCTGCGCCGGCTGCGGCAGCAGAACAACGAGGAATACATCGCGAAAATCGAGCACTGGTTGGGGCTGCTGCGCGTCTTCCGGCGTTTCGGTGTCGAAGAGGGGTACTGGGAACTACTCGCGGACGCGTTGCTGCAAGCCGACCAGACGCAGACGGAACGGCTGCTCGCGGAGTACCCGGAGCTGTCGAGCGAAGCGGCGCGGGAATACTTCGATCGGCGTGAGCGGGAGAGCCATTTCGCCGCCGATCAGACTGCCGCGACCAAGTATCTGATGGCGTCGGTCCTGCCCGGGGCCCAGTTCGCACCAAGGGGTTTTGACACCGCTCCTGCCTTCCCCGGTGAGTTCCTCCCGGACTACGTAGGGCAGGACGACGAGACGCTTCGTCATCGTTGGCTCGTCGATCACCCCGAGCTGCTGGAGATGCCGATGGCCCTCGTCGCCGAGTCGATGTTCCAGCCGCCGATGAACCAGGCATGGGCGGATGTCGACCTGGTGACACTGCGCGATCTCTATCTGCGCCGGGCCATGTTCCGCCGCGCGCTGCGCGTGGGCGCGCGGGAGGCGATCCGTGAGTTCGAGGAAGGGGTCGAGTGGCCGGATCTGATCGCGACGTAGCGGATGAGTTCATGGACCGCGTGGCGCGCGCGGAACAGCATGCGGCCGACCTGCGGGCCGAGATCCTCGAACTGGAGTCGGGCTCGGACGAACAGCTGCGGCTGTATCACGATGCCGTCGTCGCGACCCAGTGGAGTTCTATGCTCCGGCAGAACGTCGCCGAACTCGACCATATGCTGCACATCATCCTCAATGGCATCCGCTCGGCGACGCACGCCGGACGGGCGCTCTTCCCCCTCAACGAGGACCTGTTGGCGGCGCTGGCGGGAGCGGCGACATGCCATGTCGAACGCTTCGACTACCGGTTCGAGATCTCGGACCTGGACGAGGCCGAGCGGCATGCCCGCCAGGTGCTCACACTCGGCGCGGGGCTGGAGATCCAGCCGCACGTCGCGGTCACCGTGCACCTGGCGCTCGGCCGGGTCGCCGTCCGGCGCAGCCAGCTGGGCATCGATCCGGAGGCGGTCCACCGTGTCATTCCGTCACTGCGGGAATGCGTGGACCGATACAGCGACGCGTTGACCATGGCGGTGCTGGCCACCTGCCTGCGCGTCTCCGTGGCGCATCCGGACACCACGACGCAGGAGGCTCAACGGGCGCTGAGCGGAGCGGCCGGCCTGTTCCACGCCTTGCTCAGTCACCCGCGGCCGGACATCCCGGTCGGTGATCTCCTGAGCGCCCACTGGCTGACGGGGCTGGGCCTGGTGCACTACGCCGCCTATCTGTTGGGCAGTTCGGAGCAGGATCTCCAAGAAGCGCGACACCTCATCGAGTTGGCGTACTCGGTCCATCCTCGGGATCCTGAGGTGGCACTCGCCGCAGCCCTGCTCGACGGCACCGCAGCCGGTTACCGCCGAGCCATGAACTTGAGCACCCGCAATGCCTTCGTGTTCAACCAAGCATCGGCACTTCTCGCCTACGCACTGCTGGCCGAAGGGGACGACGAAGGGGTCGGACACGCCTCTCACAGCGCATTGGATCTGCTGCACCGCCTGGCACAGCGTCAGGTACGGCAGGAGGACCGGGAAAGGTTCCTGCGCGAGATCGCCGATCTGATCGCACTGGCCGCTCCTGCGCTGGCCGCCGTCCCCAGCCGGGAGATGTCAGCGGTCGAGCATATCGAGCGGGCGCGGATGACCACCTTGCGTGAGCGTTTTCCCCACGATGAGAAGGATCTCCACCTTCTCGGCGAGGTGCGGCCCGATCTGGCGCTCCCCCTGCGTCGGGCGCTGGAGACCTTCAGATCGCCGCATGTCTCCGCCGTATCCCGCGGAGCCGCACGCGACAAGCTGATGTACTACCAGGACGAGGCACGGAAAGTACCCGGGTTCTCGCGTCTGCGCGACATCCCGGACATGACCCGCCTTGAACTCGATGCGCCGCTGGTCTACCTGGTGCCCGGCCGTCCAGCAGGCGCCGCCTTCATCCTGTACCCGGATCGCGAACCGAGCGCACACGCGCTTCCCGGTTGCCCGCACCGGCCGGTACCCGAACCGGTGGCGAGCTTCCAGCAGGCGACCTTCGGCAGCGGCTGGCCCGCCGGGGCACGCAGGGCCGCGGTCACGGACGTCACCACATGGGCCTGGGACGCGCTGTACGCACCGATCCGTGAGGCGGTTGCGGGCTACCCGTTCGTCCACGTCGTCATGACGTCGTACCTCACCGGCGTGCCACTGCACGCCGCACGCGGCAGTGAAGGGACGTACGTACTCGAAGAAGTCGGCATCCGGTACGTCCCGTCGGCCGGCGCCCTCGTCCTCGCGCGGCAGCGGCTGCTCCCCGAACTTGAGCCGAAATTCCTGGCGATCCCCCAGCCGACCGGCGCAGGCATCGCCCTCGACCATGCCTACGAGGAGGTGAAGGATGTCGCGGCGTACTTCGAGGCGCCCCGCGTGCTGCAACCCGACGAAGTCGACCGCGCGACAGTCCTGGACGCCCTCGGCGGCGTCGGCATGCTGCACGCTTCGTGCCACGGACTGGCCGACCCCGAGGACCCGCTGGCCAGCGGCCTGGAACTCGCCGGGGGCGAACGGTTCACGCTGCGCGAGCTGTTCGAGCGACCGCAGGATCACCTGCTGGTCGCCGTGCTGTCGGCCTGTCAGACGAACGTGCCCGACCTCGAACTGCCGGACGAGGCGATCAGCCTGGCCGCCGGGATGCTGATGAGCGGCTGCCGCGCGGTGATCGCCTCGTCGTGGCAGGTGCCTGACGCGGCCTCCGCCGAGCTGATGCGCGAGATGTACCGGCACTGGCGCGCGGACGGCCTGGACCTTCCCGAAGCGTTGCGCGCGGCGCAGTTGGCCATGGCGTCGCGCGCCCCGTACTACTGGGCCGGGTTCTCCTATGCGGGCCCCTGATCCGCCTCGGGCTCGGCCTGGTCGATCGGTCGCGGACCGGTCTTGGTCTGCACCCACGCCTTCCGCAGTCCCTGCACGCTCTCAAGGAGGTCGCGAACCCCGTTCAGCAGCAGAGCCGAAGCGCCGACCGCGCCCCCGGCCGCGGTGACGACGACCGTGTACGAGTTGATCGCCTCAAGGGCCGTGCTGCGTTCCGTGTCCTCGCGCTCAACGTGTACCGCCGAGACGTTGTCCAACCCGCCCAGTATCCGCTTGAGTTCAGCCGAGTCCGCGCTGTCCGCATCGATGTCAAGGTAAAGCACCAGGTCCTGTGCGTCGGGCACACGCGCCTCCCAAATCCGACATTCATGCACACCATAGCGCCGCCTCGGCATCCTGCCCGGACGACAACAGCCGGCGGCACCCTGCGGCGGACGCGGTGGACCTGGCGGCCCAAGAGCCGGCCCGACGTCAGCGCAGGCCACCCGCGCGTCGCCCGCGCGTGGCCTCCTTCACCGACCGGCTGCTGGCCGCTGGCCGGGCGGATGACCGCCTGGGACCGCAGATTCCACGCCGCCCGGGGCCGGATGCCCGCCCCCGGGCGGCGCGTGCAAATCCGGCACGCCCTGGGCAACATGCTGGAGCGGTTACCGGTGAAACGACCCCGGAAACCGCGCCCATACCGCACAACGACTGGCCGCCGCAGACGTCGAGATCCTGCGGTTGCAACGCATGCTCCAGTCACACGGCCCGACATCGTGACAGCACTCGCTGGGCTGCAACGCTACGAACCAGAGCGCAACCCCAGAGCACTGTGCTCCACCAGGGCCGAGGAAAGATCGCTCTTTCCAGAGGCACGAGCAGTCAACTCCACGAGACCGGCCCGGAGGTCGGCGGCGGGCTCACCAAGGATGATCGCACTGATGACCAGCTCCATCATCAGACAGTCGTACTCGTCCCCCATATTCCGATAGCACGTCTCATCGCCCTCCACGACAGTAGAAGCGATCTTCCTCCCACCATCAGACACTGGGGCGAAAGTCACCTCATAGACACCGCGCCCGGTCCAACTCCGGTGCAAGAAAAGGACATCGCCTTCAACGAAGGCGTTCCACTTCTCATCCATGCCCTGGGCTGTTGAGCGACGCTGAAGATGTGCATGAGGGCGACGTGCTGGTGGTTGACGGGACAAGGTGAAACGACCCCGGCGGCCGTCAGGCCGCCGGGGTC
>NZ_JBFBLP010000029.1:0-44958 GCF_040686775.1 Streptomyces sp. NPDC079141
CACAAACGTTCATGATCATGGTGGCCGTACCCATGCCCGCCCCCGCCCCCATAGCCGCTGACCAGCATGGACGCCAGAACTACAGCTGCCGTGTCTGACGACATAGTCTCGGATGTCCCTCCGTCAGCTTGTGCCACAGCAGGAATGTCAATTCCCTTACGAAACAAGGGGGGTTACGATCATCCGGCTCACGCGGCGAGAAATACTGGCGCGCCGCTCCATCCGTGTCTGACCAACACAGGAGTTCTGCCATGCGTTTGAGCCGAACGTTCGCTTCCCTCGGTGTGACCGCCACCGCCACGGCGGGGCTGGTGCTCGGAGTCGCCCCTCAGTCGAATGCCGACGCGGGGCTCACTTGTCCCGATTCCCAGACGTACTGCATGCGCTTCCACTACAACACCGGCTATGCCGGTTCCCGCACCGTATTCCGGGGCTTCGACCACTACAGCCTGAACGGCTACACGTTCCTCTCCGACGGTGCCGGAAAGGGCCAGCCCGTCAAGAACAATGCCGCCTCCGCGGTCAACATGGCCCCCTACAACCTGGTGATCTACTTCAACAGCAGCCTCCAGGGCGCCTGTGACGCCCTCCCGGAGTTCGGCTCGGCGTACCAGCTGAAGAACACGTACAACGAGAACGCCTCCTTCGGGTACGGCCGTTACGACGGCGACTGCTACAAGTTCTGATCCGCGTGCGACGCCTGGCACCCGCGTGCCTGGCCCTGGCCGCCGCCCTGCTCGGCTGCTCCTCCGGGAGCGGTTCGGGCGAGGGCGGCGGCCCGGCCGAGGCCGCCAAGACTCCCGCCCCATCGGGCAGCACCGCGGCAAAGCCGCAGGTCACCTTTGTCGACCGGCTGCCCATCGCCCGCTACAGCTACACCGCCGACGAGGCCGCCGCGATCGAGTCCGCGCAGCAGGTCCTGACCAAGCGCTGTCTGCGCACGTTCGGGATCGCGTACGAGCCCCCGAAGCAGGAGACCGAGACCTCCCTGCCCGCCGACCGCCGCTACGGGCTGTCGAGCGCGAGCGAGGCGGCACGCCTCGGCTACCACCCCGACATCGGCCCTCTGCCGGCCGGACCCGACCTGCCCGAGGACGCCTTGCGGGTGTTCTACGGAAACCGGGGCGCGGAGCCGGGCAGTACCGAAAAGGTCGTCTACAAAGGCAAAGAGGTGCCGGAGAACGGCTGCTTCGGCCAGTCGGTCGCGCAACTGGAGAAGAAGTACGACGCCCCGGAGGCGGCGCAGATCGCCCGCACCATCTCCACCCGGAGCTATGAGGATTCACTGACCGATCCGTCGGTCAAGGAAGGGTTCCGGAAATGGTCCGCCTGCATGCGGAGTTCCGGATTCCCTTACGCGTCTCCGCTCGAACCGGCGAACAACAAGGCATTCCAGGGCGAGGAGATCTCCGCGAAGGAGAAGGAGATCGCACGCACGGATGTGCGCTGCAAGGAGAAGACCGACCTGCTCGACATCTGGTTCAAGGCCGAATCCGCCCTCCAGAAAGCGGATATCGAAAAGAACTCCGACTCTCTGGAAAAGCTGCTCACGGCCCACCGGAAGAAGGTGGAGGCGGCTCGCCGTATCGTCGCCGAGGGCTAGGCCCTCCCCGCCGTCGTGGTGATGATCACACACACCCCCACCTCTGGACAAGCGCTGAGGTTAGGCTAACCTACCTTCGAATTGCCCGGCGGACGCTCCGCCCTGTTCGAAAGCAGCCACGCCATGTCCAACGCCAGCGCCACCCACCTCACCCGCCGCGGCGTGCTTGCCGCGGGCGGCGCCCTCGGCCTCGGTGCCGTGCTCGCAGCCTGCGGAGACGACGAAGCGAAAAGCGGTGGCTCGGGCGAGGAGACTGCCGCCGCGAAGTCCGGCCCGTGGACGTTCAAGGACGACCGCGGCACGACCGTGAAGCTCGACAAGGCGCCCGCGAACATCGTCGCGTTCACCGGCGTCGCGGCCGCCCTGTACGACTACGGCATCTCGGTCAAGGGCGTTTTCGGCCCGACCAAGACCACCGACGGCAAGGCCGACGTCCAGGCCGGCGACATGGACATCAGCAAGGTCACCATCCTCGGCAACGTGTGGGACCAGTTCAACGTCGAGAAGTACGCGGCCCTCGCGCCCGACGTCCTGCTCACCACCACCTTCGACGACGCCGGCACCCTCTGGTACGTCCCCGAGGCGTCCAAGGACAAGATCGCCAAGCTCGCCCCGAGCGCCGCGATCTCCGTCTTCGACCGCCAGATGGCCGAGCCGCTGCAGCGCATGTGGGAGCTGGCCGAGTCGCTCGGCGCCGACATGAAGGCCGACAAGGTCGTCCAGGCCAAGAAGAAGTTCGAGGAGGCCGCGGCCCGGCTGCGCGCCGCCGCCAAGGCCAAGCCCGAGATCAAGGTGATGGCCGGCTCCGCCAGCGCCGAGCTCTTCTACGTCTCCGGCACCAACTTCTCCATCGACCTTGAGTACTTCAAGGCCCTCGGCGTGAACTTCGTCGAGCCCTCGGAGAAGGCCAAGGAAGCGACCGGCGGCTGGTTCGAGAGCCTGAGCTGGGAGAACGTCGACAAGTACGACGCGGACATCATCATCATGGACGACCGCTCCTCGACCATCCAGCCGGCCGACATCACCGAGGCCACCTGGAAGAAGCTCCCCGCGGTGAAGGCCGGCCAGGTCATCGCCCGCTCGCCCGAGCCGATCCTGTCGTACGACAAGTGCACGCCGCTGCTGGAGAACCTGGCCGAGGCGATCGAGAACGCCAAGAAGGTCGGCTGACCCCCTGACCCCGGTCCCCTGAAGCTCACTCAGGAGCACTCATGACTACCGCCGTAGCCGTCGCGTTCCGTTTCTTCTCTCTCCAGGTCGTACGGACGAGGCGGCTCGGTCCGTCTCTGGTGCGGGTCACCTTCGGCGGGGACGAGCTGCGCGACTTCCACTCCGACGGGTGCGACCAGTCGCTGTCGCTGTTCCTGCCGCACCCGGGGCAGGAAGCGCCGGTCGTTCCGATCGAGCTCGGTGACGGCTGGTGGCAGGGCTGGCGGGATCTCCCGGAGGACGTACGGGCGGTGATGCGCTCGTACACCCTGCGTGCGCTGCGGCGCGACCCCGACGAGATCGACATCGACTTCGTCCTGCACGGGGTCGAGCCGGGTGCCGCCGTTCCGGCCGGTCCCGCCTCCCGGTGGGCGGCGGACGCCGCCGCCGGTGACCGGGTCCTGCTGATCGGGCCGGCCGTGGCGGACAACCGGGCGATCCGGTTCCGGCCGCCCGCGGACACCGATCTCGTGGTCGTCTGGGGCGACGAGACGGCCGTACCCGCGGCCTCCGCGATCGTCGAGCAGCTGCCGGCCGGCACCCGCGCCCGGGTGTGGCTGGAAGTGCACCACGCCGGGGACATCCAGGACCTGGTGACCGAGGCCGACGCCCAGATCAACTGGCTGGTCCGTGAGGACCGGGGCGACGAGGGGTCCCCCATGGCCCTCGAAGCCCTGCGCACGGCGGAACTGCCGCCCGCCGAGCGGCCGTACGTCTGGATCGCGGGCGAGTCCGGCTGTGTGAAGGAGCTGCGCCGTCACTTCGTGAACGAGCGCGGCATCGACCGCCGTCGGGTCACCTTCGTCGGCTACTGGCGCCAGGGGCTCACCGAGGAGCAACTGCGCGAGCAGGAGTAGCGCCCGCCCGCCGAAACCGCCGTCGTATGCACGGTCAACACCCGTGTGTACGGCGGCGATTGCTGTGCCGTCCGTGACAACTGCGGCCGGAGTGACGGTAGTCACGGTTGATGCCGCGTTTCACCCGCGTTACTTAGGTTAGGCTAACCTAAGTAACGGACGCGGCCCCCTCTCCCGTCCCTCACGGACCGTCCCCACCGGAGGACCCCCCATGCGCTCGCACCTGCTCAATGACACGACCGCGGAGCAGTACCGCCGCTCCGTGACCGAAGGAATAGAGCGGGTGGCCGCCAAACTCGCCACCACCGACAGCCCGTTCACCGGCGTCACGGTCGACGCCCTCGCCCCCACCATCGACGCGATCGACCTCGACAAGCCGCTGTACGACACCGCCGCGGTCCTCGACGAGCTGGAGGACGTCTACCTCCGGGACGCGATCTACTTCCACCACCCCCGCTACCTCGCCCACCTCAACTGCCCGGTCGTCATCCCGGCCGTGCTCGGCGAGGCGATCCTCTCCGCCGTCAACTCCTCCCTGGACACCTGGGACCAGTCGGCCGGCGGCACCCTCATCGAGCGCAAGCTCATCGACTGGACGACCGCGCGCATCGGCCTCGGCCCGGCCGCCGACGGTGTGTTCACCTCCGGGGGCAGCCAGTCCAACCTCCAGGCGCTGCTGCTGGCCCGTGAGGAGGCGAAGACCGACGACCTCGCCAAACTGCGTATCTTCGCCTCCGAGGTCAGCCACTTCAGCGTCAAGAAGTCCGCGAAACTGCTCGGTCTGAGCGCCGACGCCGTGGTCTCCCTCCCCGTCGACCACGACAAGCGCATGCAGACCGTCGCGCTCGCCCACGAGCTGGAGCGCTGCAAGCAGGACGGCCTCGTCCCCATGGCCGTCGTCGCCACCGCGGGCACCACCGACTTCGGCTCCATCGACCCGCTGCCCGAAATCGCCGAGCTGTGCGAGCAGTTCGGCGCCTGGATGCACGTGGACGCCGCCTACGGCTGCGGCCTGCTCGCCTCCGTGAAGTACCGCGGCCGGATCGACGGCATCGAGCGCGCCGACTCGGTCACCGTGGACTACCACAAGTCCTTCTTCCAGCCGGTGAGTTCCTCGGCCGTCCTGGTCCGCGATGCCGCCACCCTGCGGCACGCTACCTACCACGCGGAGTACCTCAACCCGCGCCGGATGGTGCAGGAACGTATCCCCAACCAGGTCGACAAGTCCCTCCAGACCACCCGCCGCTTCGACGCGCTGAAGCTGTGGATGACGCTGCGCGTGATGGGCGCCGACGGCATCGGACAGCTCTTCGACGAGGTCGTCGACCTGGCCGCCGAGGGCTGGAAGCTGCTCGCCGCCGACCCCCGCTTCGACGTCGTCGTCGAGCCGAGCCTGTCCACCCTGGTCTTCCGCTACATCCCGGCCGCCGTCACCGACCCGGCCGAGATCGACCGCGCCAACCTCTACGCCCGCAAGGCCCTGTTCGCCTCCGGCGACGCGGTGGTCGCCGGCACCAAGGTCGGCGCCCGCCACTACCTGAAGTTCACCCTGCTCAACCCCGAGACCACCACGGCCGACATGGCCGCCGTCCTCGACCTGATCGCCGGCCACGCCGAGCAGTACCTGGGAGAGTCCCTTGACCGCGCTTCCTGAATCCACGAGCAAGACCTACGACTTCGTGGGCATCGGGCTCGGCCCGTTCAACCTGGGCCTCGCCTGCCTCACCGAGCCGATCGCCGAACTCGACGGAGTCTTCCTGGAGTCGAAGCCGGACTTCGAGTGGCACGCCGGCATGTTCCTGGAAGGCGCCCACCTCCAGACCCCGTTCATGTCGGACCTGGTCACCCTCGCCGACCCGACCTCGCCGTACTCCTTCCTGAACTACCTGAAGGAGAAAGGCCGGCTCTACTCGTTCTACATCCGCGAGAACTTCTACCCGCTGCGGGTCGAGTACGACGACTACTGCCGCTGGGCCGCGAACAGACTGAGCAGCGTCCGCTTCAGTACGACGGTCAGCGAGGTGACGTACGAGGACGAGCTGTACGTCGTACGGACCGAGGCCGGCGAGGTCTACCGCGCCCGCCACCTGGTCCTCGGCACCGGCACCTCCCCGCACTACCCGAAGGCCGTCGAGGGCCTGGGCGGCGACTTCTTCCACAACTCCCGCTACATGCAGCACAAGGCGGAGCTCCAGAAGAAGGACTCGATCACGATCGTCGGCTCCGGCCAGTCCGCCGCCGAGATCTACTACGACCTCCTCGCCGAGATCGACGTCCACGGCTACCGGCTGAACTGGGTCACCCGCTCCCCGCGCTTCTTCCCGCTGGAGTACACCAAGCTCACGCTGGAGATGACCTCGCCGGAGTACGTCGACTACTACCGCGCCCTGCCGGAGGACACCCGCTACCGGCTGACCGCCCAGCAGAAGGGCCTGTTCAAGGGCATCGACGGCGACCTGATCAACGAGATCTTCGACCTGCTCTACCAGAAGAACCTCGGCGGCCCGGTCCCCACCCGTCTGCTCACCAACTCCTCCCTCAACAGCGCGCGGTACGAGAACGGCACGTACACGCTCTCCTTCCGCCAGGAGGAGCAGGAGAAGGACTACGAGATCGAGTCCCAGGGCCTGGTCCTGGCCACCGGCTACGCCTACGCCGAGCCCGAGTTCCTCGCCCCGGTCCAGGACCGCCTGGTGCGCGACGCCCACGGCAGCTTCGACGTCGCCCGCAACTACGCGATCGACGTGACCGGCCGCGGTGTGTTCCTCCAGAACGCCGGCGTGCACACGCACAGCATCACCAGCCCCGACCTGGGCATGGGCGCCTACCGCAACAGCTACATCATCCGCGAGCTGCTCGGCAGCGAGTACTACCCGGTCGAGAAGACCATCGCGTTCCAGGAGTTCGCCGTATGAGCACCACAGACATGGGCACCTTCACCTTCCGCCCCCTCGACCCCCTGAAGGACGCCGAGCTGCTGCACGCCTGGGTCACCCACCCCAAGGCCGCCTTCTGGATGATGCAGGACGCCAAACTGGAGGACGTCGAACGCGCCTACATGGAGATCGCGGCCGACGAGCACCACCACGCCCTGCTGGGCCTCGACGATCACGGCGCCCCCGCCTTCCTCATGGAGAAGTACGACCCCGCCCACCGCGAACTGGTCGGCCTGTACGAACCGCGGCCCGGTGACATCGGCATGCACTTCCTGACGCCGCCCACCGACCGGCCCGTGCGCGGCTTCACCCGGGCCGTCATCACGGCCGTGATGGCACACCTCTTCGAGGACCCGGCCGTCGAGCGCGTCGTCGTCGAACCGGACGTGTCCAACAAGGCCGTCCACGCCCTGAACGAAGCAGTCGGATTCGTGCCCGAGCGCGAGATCCAGAAGCCGGAGAAGATGGCGTTGCTGAGCTTCTGCACCCGAGAGCAGTTCTTTGCGGCCACGGCGGTGACCGCATGAGCCTCGCCGACTCCGTGGCCCACCTCTCCCCCGAGCGCTGGGAGAAGGCCAACCGCCTGCTCATCCGCAAGGCCCTCGCCGAGTTCGCGCACGAGCGGCTCATCACGCCGGAGGCTCTCGCCGACGGCCGCTTCGAGGTCCGCAGCGACGACGGTCTGACCCGCTACCGGTTCAGCGCCGTCCGCCGCGCCCTCGACCACTGGCAGGTCGACGCCGACTCGATCTCCCGTCACCGAGACGGCGTCGACCTCCCCCTCGCCGCCCTGGACTTCTTCATCGAGCTGAAGACGGCGCTGGGCCTGAGCGACGAGATCCTGCCGGTCTACCTGGAGGAGATCTCCTCCACCCTCTCCGGCACCTGCTACAAGCTCACCAAGCCGCAGACCCCGGTCGCCCAACTCGCCAGGAGCGGCTTCCAGGCCATCGAGACCGGCATGACCGAGGGCCACCCCTGCTTCGTCGCCAACAACGGCCGGCTCGGCTTCGGCATTCACGAGTACCTGTCGTACGCCCCGGAGACCGCGAGCCCGGTCCGACTGGTGTGGCTGGCCGCCCACCGCGACCGGGCGGCCTTCACGGCGGGCGTCGGCATCGAGTACGAGAGCTTCGTCCGCGACGAGCTGGGCGAGGCGACGGTCGAGCGCTTCCACGACATCCTGCGCGACCGGGGCCTCGACCCCGCCGACCACCTCCTCATCCCCGTCCACCCCTGGCAGTGGTGGAACAAGCTCACCGTCACCTTCGCCGCCGAGGTCGCCCGCGGCCACCTGATCTGCCTCGGCGAGGGCGACGACGAGTACCTGGCCCAGCAGTCCATCCGGACCTTCTTCAACACCTCCAGCCCCGAGAAGCACTATGTGAAGACGGCCCTGTCCGTCATCAACATGGGCTTCATGCGCGGCCTTTCGGCGGCGTACATGGAGGCCACCCCGGCCATCAACGACTGGCTCGCGCAACTCATCGACAACGACCCGGTGTTGAAGGACACGGGCCTGTCGATCATCCGCGAGCGGGCCGCCGTCGGCTACCGGCACCTGGAGTACGAGGCGGCGACCGACCGCTACTCGCCGTACCGCAAGATGCTGGCCGCGCTGTGGCGGGAGAGCCCGGTGGCCTCCCTCCAGGACGGCGAGTCACTGGCCACCATGGCCTCGCTCGTGCACGTCGACCACGAGGGCGCGAGCCTCGCGGGCGCGCTGATCGCCCAGTCGGGCCTGACCCCCACGGAGTGGCTGCGCCGCTACCTGAAGGCGTACTACACCCCCCTCCTGCACAGCTTCTACGCCTACGACCTCGTCTACATGCCGCACGGCGAGAACGTCATCCTCGTCCTGAAGGACGGCGTCGTGGAACGCGCGATCTACAAGGACATCGCCGAGGAGATCGCGGTCATGGACCCGGACGCGGTACTCCCGCCGACGGTCGAGCGCCTGCGCGTGGACGTCCCCGAGGACAAGAAGCTCCTCTCCATCTTCACGGACGTCTTCGACTGCTTCTTCCGCTTCCTCGCCGCGAACCTCGCCGCCGAGGAAGTCCTGACCGAGGACGACTTCTGGCGCACGGTCGCGGAGGTGACCCGCGACTACCAGCACTCGGTGCCCGAACTGGCCGACAAGTTCAAGCAGTACGACATGTTCGCCCCCGAGTTCGCCCTGTCCTGCCTCAACCGCCTCCAACTGCGCAACAACAAGCAGATGGTGGACCTCGCGGACCCGGCGGGGGCACTGCAACTGATCGGCACGCTGAAGAACCCGATCGCGGGCCTGTAGGCCCCGCACGGACTGACGGGCACCCGGGGTACGGTCCCCCGGGTGCCCGTCAGTGCAGCCGATTCACTGCCAGGGCACCTGCGGCGACCTGTAATACCCGATCCCCAGCGCCTCCCACCGCTCAGCCTGCGCGGCAAGCCGCACCTTGTACCCGTCCCAGCCGAGCGCGCCCGCCGGCGACCACCCCAGCTCGGCCACCCCCGCCACCCGCGGGAACGCCATGTACTCGATGTGCTCGGAGGTCACCACGGTCTCCGTCCACAGCGGCGCCTCGACCCCCCGGATCGCCGAAGCAGGCGCACCCGCAAGGTAGTTGCCGGGATCCCAGTCGTAGGACCGCCGCACCTCGACATACCCCGCCCAGGACAACCCCAGCGGAGTCCTCTCGTCGTACTTCATGTCGAGGTAGATCCGGTCGGCGGGCGAGAGAACGATCCCCGTCCCACCCCGCGCCGCCGCAACGACCTGCGCCTTCTCCTCCGCACTGGTCCCGTCGAGCCCCCAGTACTGCGCAACGGCCCCCCGCGAGGGGTTCGCCCCGGTCAGCTGATGCCAACCCACCACCGTCTTGCCGTACTTGGCGACGACCGGCTGCACCCGGTCCATGAACTTCACATAGTCCTCGTGCGCGGTGGAGTGCGCCTCGTCGCCGCCGATGTGGAGATACCGCCCGGGCGTGATCGCCGCGATCTCCCGCACCACGTCGTCCACGAAGTCGTACGTGATCTCCTTCGGCACGCACAGCGAGCTGAAGCCGACCTCGGTCCCGGTGTACAGCGGCGGCGCGACCCCGTCGCAGTTCAGCTCGGCGTACGAGGCGAGCGCTGCGTTGGTGTGGCCGGGCATGTCGATCTCGGGGACGACCTCCAGGTGGCGGGAGGCGGCGTAGCGGACGATCTCCTTGTAGTCGTCCTTGGTGTAGTAGCCGCCGGGACCGCCGCCGACCTGGGTCGAGCCCCCGTACGTCGCGAGCCGCGGCCAGGAGTCGATCGCGATCCGCCAGCCCTGGTCGTCGCTCAGATGCAGATGCAGCTTGTTGAGCTTGTAGAGCGCCAACTGGTCGACGTACCGCTTGACTTGGTCGACGGTGAAGAAGTGCCGGGAGACGTCGAGCATCGCGCCGCGCCAGCCGTAGCGCGGGGTGTCCTTGATCGTGCCGCCCGCGACCAGCCAGGGGCCGGGCTGCACCGAGTCCTTCTCGACGGCGGCCGGGAGGAGCTGGCGCAGGGTCTGGACGCCGTGGAAGAGCCCGGCAGGGGAGCCGGCGCTGATCGTGACGTTCCGGTGGTTGCTGTCCAGGCGGTAGCCCTCGTTCCCGAACTCCCCGCTGACCAAGCGGAGTTGAATGCCGCCCGGACCCCGCGTGGCGACCGGCAGCCGGTACCCGGTCGAGGGCCGCAGGATGTCCGCGAGGTACTCCCCGATCCGGCGGACGTCACGCGAGTCGTCGACGCGGATACGGGTGGCGTCGGTGATGCGGTACGGGGAGCCGCCCGGGGTGACGGAGGCCGGGGCGGGGATCACCCGGTCGAGCGGGATCGCGGCAGGCCCCGAACCGGCGGGTATCGCACCCGTGGTGGAGACGCCGGCCGCGGCGACGAGCAGCAGCGAACCGAGAAGGCGAAGCGTTCTGTGGCGCTGTCTCACAGTCGGTCCCTTCGGTGAGCTCCGATAGGTACAGACCACTCTCTCGCGTGACCGATGAAACAATCACCCTCATGGCGGAAATCATCCAGAAGGACGGCACCTGGGTCTTTGACGGGGACGCCCTGCGGCTGACACCGGGAAGGGACAAGAACGTCAGCCTCCTTCGCAAGACCCTCGGCGAACTCGTGGTCCCGCTGGGCGCGTTGGCGGGTGTCTCGTTCGAGCAGGGCAAGAAGACCGGGCGGCTCAGACTGCGGCTGCGCGACGGCGCCGACCCCCTGCTGCACGCCACCGGCGGCCGGCTCACCGAGCCCCACGACCCTTACCAGCTGATCGTGGAGTCCGACCGCTACGGCGTCGCCGAGTACTTCACGGACGAAGTCCGCAACTCCCTGCTCCTGGACCAGGTTCCGGCCGACCCGGTGGACGAGTATCTACTGCCGGGCCCGTCCGTGCCGCTCTCCGTCTCCGCCGGGGACGGCACCGCGACCTTCGACGGCGAGCACATCCGGCTGGAGTGGAACTGGAAGACGGAGGACGCCAAGGCCGCCGCGGGCCCGCGCACCCTCCGGATCCCCGATGTCGTCGCCGTGGAGTGGCATCCGGCGGCCGGCCTGGACAACGGCCACCTCCGCTTCACCGTGCGCAACGCCCCGACGAAGGCGCCGCCGAAGTACGACCCGAACGCCGTGGAGCTGTGGGGCTTCAAGAAGGACCCGCTGATGGCCCTGGTCGCGGCGGCCGTCCAGGCCCGCCTGCCGCATCCGGCCGCGGCCGCCGCCACCGACGTACAGCAGGCGCAGGACGCGCGCCCGCTGCCGCCCGCCCCCGAGGACGATCACGACGCGCTGCTGCGCCGGCTGCGCGAGCTCGGCGAACTGCTTCGCACGGGGGTGCTGACGGACGAGGAGTTCACGATGGCCAAGCGGGCGATTCTGAAGCGTATGTGACCCACCGGACACGCTCCTGCCCGGAATCGGGCAGGATTCTTGCAAAAGCCTCCCCCTTACTCCAGGATCTACCGGGTGCACGACGAACTTCTTGATCATCTGACGCGGTCCACGCCCCTGAGCCGGGGCGAGGCGCTGCGGGTGGTCCAGGACGTGCTCGCCTACTTCGACGAGACGACCGAGGAGTTCGTCCGTCGCCGCCACCGCGAGCTCCAGGCCCAGGGCCTGGTGAACGCGACGATCTTCGAACGGATCGAGGCGGACCTGAAATACCGGGCGGTGGCACCGCCGGAGCTCACGCTCAGGCAGCTGCGCCGGATCGTCTACGGCTAGGAATACCCCTATATGTGCGGAATCGTCGGATACATCGGCAAGCGTGACGTGGCCCCGCTGCTGCTCGAAGGCCTTCAGCGCCTGGAGTACCGCGGGTACGACTCGGCCGGCGTCGTGGTCAGCTCGCCGAAGGCGGCCGGCCTGAAGATGGTCAAGGCCAAGGGCCGGGTCCGCGACCTGGAGGCCAAGGTCCCGGCGCGCTTCAAGGGCACCACCGGCATCGCCCACACCCGCTGGGCCACCCACGGCGCCCCCTCCGACGTCAACGCCCACCCGCACATGTCGGCCGACCTCAAGGTCGCCGTCGTCCACAACGGCATCATCGACAACGCCTCCGACCTGCGCCGCAAGCTGGAGGCGGACGGCGTCGAGTTCCTCTCCGAGACCGACACCGAGGTCCTCGTCCACCTCATCGCCCGCTCCCAGGCGCCCAAGCTGGAGGACAAGGTCCGCGAGACCCTGCGCCTCATCGAGGGCACCTACGGCATCGCCGTGATGCACGCCGACTTCAACGACCGCATCGTCGTCGCCCGCAACGGCTCCCCGGTCGTCCTCGGCATCGGCGAGAAGGAGATGTTCGTCGCCTCGGACATCGCCGCCCTGGTCACCCACACGCGGCAGATAGTGACCCTCGACGACGGCGAGATGGCCACCCTCAAGGCCGACGACTTCCGCACGTACACGACGGAGGGCACCCGTACGACGTCGGAGCCCACCACCGTCGAGTGGGAGGCCGCCTCCTACGACATGGGCGGCCACGACACGTACATGCACAAGGAGATCCACGAGCAGGCCGAGGCCGTGGACCGCGTCCTGCGCGGCCGGATCGACGACCGCTTCTCCACCGTGCACCTCGGCGGCCTCAACCTGGACGCCCGCGAGGCCCGCCAGATCCGCCGCGTCAAGATCCTCGGCTGCGGCACCTCGTACCACGCGGGCATGATCGGCGCCCAGATGATCGAGGAGCTGGCCCGTATCCCGGCCGACGCCGAGCCGGCCTCGGAGTTCCGCTACCGCAACGCGGTCGTCGACCCCGACACCCTCTACGTGGCCGTCTCCCAGTCCGGTGAGACGTACGACGTCCTCGCCGCCGTGCAGGAGCTGAAGCGCAAGGGCGCGCGGGTCTTCGGCATCGTGAACGTGGTCGGCTCGGCGATCGCCCGCGAGGCGGACGCCGGCATCTACGTCCACGCGGGCCCGGAGGTCTGCGTCGTCTCGACGAAGTGCTTCACGAACACCACGGTGGCCTTCGCCCTCCTCGCCCTGCACCTGGGCCGCACCCGGGACCTGTCCGTCCGCGACGGCAAGCGGATCATCGAGGGTCTGCGGAAGCTGCCCGCCCAGATCGCCGAGATCATGGAGCAGGAGGCGGAGATCGAGAAGCTGGCCAAGCTGTACGCCGACGCCCGCTCGATGCTCTTCATCGGCCGCGTCCGGGGCTACCCGGTGGCCCGTGAGGCCTCCCTGAAGCTCAAGGAGGTCTCCTACATCCACGCCGAGGCCTACCCCGCCTCGGAGCTGAAGCACGGCCCGCTGGCCCTCATCGAGCCCGCGCTCCCGACGGTCGCCATCGTCCCCGACGACGACCTGCTGGAGAAGAACCGCGCCGCCATGGAGGAGATCAAGGCCCGCAGCGGCAAGATCCTCGCGGTGGCCCACCAGCCCCAGGAGAAGGCCGACCAGACCATCGTCGTCCCCAAGAACGAGGACGAGCTGGACCCGATCCTGATGGGCATCCCCCTCCAACTCCTCGCCTACCACACGGCTTTGGCCCTGGGCCGGGACATCGACAAGCCGAGGAACCTCGCCAAGTCGGTAACGGTCGAGTAGGTGCCCTTAGGGGCGCGGGGAACTGCGCGAGCAACCACGAACCACCCGCAGAGGCCCCTCATACAGGACGGCCCCCCACGTGATGCCACCAGTCACGCGGGGGGCCGTCTCTGTCGCCGGGGAGCCGCCCAACCCCCCAGCCCGCGCAGCTAACCGGTGGCCGTCACCCCCCGGCCCGCAGCACGCTTCGGAAGCACCGTCGGCCAGTGGGCCATCGCCGCGGTCGCCGCGTACCAGGCAACCGCGCCCGCCGCGACGGCGAACCAGCCGCCCACCTTCGCAAGCCCGTCGTTCTCGGCGAACATCGCGATCGCCAGGAGCACGAGGGAGACGAAGAACAGCCCGTACGCGCCCTGCCCGAGCTGGTCACCACCGGCGAGAGTCAGGGACAGCGCCACGAGGGCGAACAACAGCAGGAACAGTCCGGCCGCGTTGGCGGAGACCTGCACGTCGGCCGAGACGGCCCAGGTGAACCACAGCGCGCCGAGCGCCGTGAAGGCCGTACCGGAGGCGTTGTCGCGGTCCCTGAAGGCCATCAAGCCGGCGACGAAGAGGGCAACTCCACCCACGTACTGGGCGATTGATACGGCGTCAGCGGCCGAGACCCCGTCGATCACTTCGGTGTACCCCAGCCCGAAGGCCAACAGGGTGATGCCCAGGGCGAGTCGGCCGACCACGGTAGTGATTCCGCTTCCCGCAGAGACGTCGTTGTCCACGGCGGGCTCCCTTCATGCATGTGCAGTTGTGCGGTGAGCGATATATGCCCTTCACAAAGGCACAAACACCTCTACGCGCCAGTAGATTTATGCGCTGCACAAAGGGTGTCCGCGGTACCCACGGCGCATCTCACCAGGGAGAACGGCGAGTTACGGAATGACAACGACAGGCCGCTGCGCCCGCTTGGCGAGCCGCCCGGCGACGGAGCCGAAGATCCGCCCGACGATGCCGTGCGTGGAGCCGACGACGATCGCGTCCGCTTCGTACTCCCGCCCGACCTCTTCGAGCTCGTGGCAGATGTCGCCGCCGCGCTCGACGAGGATCCACGGCACCTCGGAGAGGTACTCCGCACAGGCGAGCTCAAGGCCCAGCACCTCGGTGCGGTGATCCGGTACGTCGACGAAGACCGGCGGCTCGCAGCCCGCCCACACCGTGGTGGGCAGCCGGTTGGCGACATGCACGATGATCAGGCCCGAGCCGGAGCGATGAGCCATGCCGATCGCGTAGGCGAGGGCGCGCTCACTGGAGGTGGAGCCGTCGAAGCCGACGACGACACCGTGCTTGAAGGCGGGATCGCAGGAGCGTCGTGGCTCTTCCGCCGCCAGGGGCTCGGCCGCCGTGGGGTCGGCGACGGGCCGCTTGCGGTCCGCGGGTTCGAAGAATTCGTGACCGGCCATGGCTGTCTCGGCGTTGTAATCCTTGTGTGGGGACGACAGGGTGCGGCGGAGCTGTGTCCGGGAATCATCTTCCCAACCCCATACCCCCAAGGGTACGGCGGCACGCCTCCTTAGCCCAGATCCCGCATTCGCTCTGCGGGGGTTCCAGGGAGCATGCACGAGGGGGCGCCCGTAACGCAATGGTTGCTGCGTTGTACAGGCGGTTCGCACAGGATTCACATACCGGTGGCGCTCGGTCCCCGCAGGCGAACGGCCGGACGGCACAGTGACCGACCGCTCGAACACGCGTTGATCCCGGTGAGCCACCGACACCGGGAGCACGCAATGTCCGGACAGCAGCCCCAGGACACCACCACCGACGTGGTCCGCTGGGCGGCCTTCAGCTGCGTCCTCGTCCCCGTCGTCCTCCTCTGGTACGGCACCTCGCTGGCCGGTGCCACCGGCACCGCGCTGGGGCTCGCCGCCGTCACCGCGGTGTGCCGCGTTCTGCTGCGCCGGTCCGAGCGCGGTGCGGCCCGCCTCCTCGCCGAGGAACACTCGGCGCACGCGCCCCATCGGGGCCGCCGGCACAGGACCGGAACGGGGTCTCACCGAGGGGGACGCCACTCCGGAGGAAATACACCGGTCGGTTGACCGGTTTCCATGCCCTCGGACGCTTCTTTTCAGCCAACTTCTGGCCACCGTGCATCCCGTGGCCGAACCACCCCCCAACCCCCGTTCCACCTGCACGGAAAGGGGTCGCAGAGCCCTGCGCACCCTACGTGGATTGGCCACTGCGACAAGGCGCACTTCCCTGCACGGCCCGTGAGTGCAACGCTTCGTGATCGAATGCTTCACGCCAAGTTGCCAAGTCGACAATGTGCCGGGTGCTGAACTGGTCATCCCGGCACCACGGGACACAGTAGATTCGATCTTGACTGTCTTACGGCGGGGGACTCGTGCAGGACCGAGGGGAAACGTGCAGGAGCGACACAACCGAGGAGCCGCGACCACCGAGGGGGGCTTAGCAGTATGAGCCACGACTCCACTGCCGCGCCGGAAGCCGCGGCCCGGAAGCTTTCCGGGCGACGTCGCAAGGAGATCGTCGCGGTGCTGCTGTTCAGCGGCGGCCCCATCTTCGAGAGTTCCATACCGTTGTCGGTGTTCGGCATCGACCGCCAGGACGCCGGCGTGCCGCGCTACCGCCTGCTGGTGTGCGGCGGCGAGGAAGGCCCGCTGCGGACCACGGGGGGCCTGGAACTCACCGCGCCACATGGCCTGGAGGCGATCTCACGGGCGGGCACGGTCGTCGTGCCGGCCTGGCGTTCGATCACCTCGCCACCGCCCGAGGAGGCGCTCGACGCACTGCGGCGGGCGCACGAGGAAGGCGCCCGCATCGTCGGGCTGTGCACCGGCGCCTTCGTCCTCGCCGCGGCGGGCCTGCTGGACGGCCGCCCCGCGACCACACACTGGATGTACGCGCCGACGCTGGCCAAGCGCTATCCGTCGGTGCACGTGGATCCGCGCGAACTCTTCGTGGACGACGGAGACGTACTGACGTCCGCGGGCACGGCGGCGGGCATCGACCTCTGCCTCCACATCGTGCGGACGGACCACGGCAACGAGGCGGCCGGCGCCCTGGCGCGCCGCCTGGTGGTGCCCCCGCGCCGATCGGGCGGTCAGGAGCGCTACCTCGATCGGTCTTTACCGGAGGAGATCGGCGCCGACCCGCTCGCCGAGGTCGTCGCCTGGGCGCTGGAGCACCTCCACGAGCAGTTCGACGTGGAGACGCTGGCCGCGCGCGCATACATGTCGCGCCGCACCTTCGACCGCCGCTTCCGCTCGCTGACGGGTTCGGCCCCGCTCCAGTGGCTGATCACGCAGCGGGTGCTGCAGGCACAGCGCCTGCTGGAGACGTCGGACTACTCGGTGGACGAGGTCGCGGGCCGCTGCGGCTTCCGTTCGCCGGTGGCGCTGCGCGGGCACTTCCGCCGCCAGCTGGGCTCGTCGCCCGCCGCCTACCGGGCGGCGTACCGGGCCCGCCGACCGCAGAGCGACCGGCCGACGGCGGACGCCGACACCGCCCCCGGCCCGACGCCCACGCTGCACCCCGAGGGTCCGGTCCCGCTCCAGACCCGCCGCACCGCGGCGGCCGGCGCGGTCGGCCCGTCGGCCACGTCGCTGGCGACGGCCGCGGAGCACGGCCGTGAGGCCTACGCCGGGAGCCGGGCGAGCCTGCCCGGCCAGCGCAGCGGAACGTGACCTGGTGACGCCGGGCGGGCCGACAGGCCCGCCCGGCGTTCCGGCGTCGACTCGGGGCACCACGGAAGGCGACGTCAGCCGTAGGGTGGTCGCATGAACGATCGCATGGTGTGGATCGACTGCGAGATGACCGGCCTCTCGCTGTCCGACGACGCGCTCATCGAGGTGGCCGCCCTCGTCACCGATTCCGAGCTGAACATCCTGGGCGAGGGCGTGGACATCGTCATCCGTCCGCCGGACTCCGCGCTGGAGACGATGCCGGAGGTGGTGCGCGAGATGCACACCGCGTCCGGCCTGCTCGACGAGCTCGCCTCCGGTACGACACTGGCGGACGCCGAGGCGCAGGTCCTCGCCTACGTCCGCGAGCACGTCAAGGAACCCGGCAAGGCCCCGCTGTGCGGCAACTCCGTCGGCACCGACCGCGGCTTCCTGCTGCGGGACATGCCGACCGTGGAGGACTACCTCCACTACCGGATCGTGGACGTGTCGAGCATCAAGGAGCTGGCCCGCCGCTGGTACCCGCGGGCGTACTTCAACAGCCCCGAGAAGAACGGCAACCACCGCGCCCTCGCCGACATCCGTGAGTCGATCGCCGAACTGCGGTACTACCGCGAGGCCGTCTTCGTGCCCCAGCCCGGCCCCGACTCCGAGACCGCCAAGGGCATCGCCGCGAAGTACGTCCTGCCTGCTCAGTAGCCGCGCGAGGGGCCCGGAACGGGGCCCCGGAAAAGGCGGGCGCGAGCACCCCTTCGGACCCTGTACACTTTTTCTCGGCCGGTCGGAAAACCACCAAGGCGAACCGCCGGTCATGGTGGGTGTAGCTCAGCTGGTAGAGCACCTGGTTGTGGTCCAGGATGCCGCGGGTTCGAGTCCCGTCACTCACCCTGAGTAATCAGCCGGTGACCTCGATGAGGTCACCGGCTGATTGCGTTACGGGGCCGCCGCGTACGCTCCGGGAAATGATCGAACCTCTGCACACCCCGCGCCTCGACCTCGAACCGCTGCGCGTCGAGCACGCCGAGGAGATGGCCGCCGTACTGGCCGACCCGGCGCTGCACACCTTCATCGGCGGCACCCCTGACACCCCCGAGGCCCTGCACGCCCGTTACGAGCGCCTTGTCGCCGGTTCCCCGGACCCGGCCGTCTCCTGGTGCAACTGGGTACTGCGGCTGCGGGCGGAGGCCTGCCTGGTGGGCTACGTCCAGGCCACCGTCACCACCGGCGCCGCCGAGATCGCCTGGGTCGTCGGCACCCCCTGGCAGGGGCGCGGACTGGCCTCGGAGGCGGCCCGCGCGCTCGTCGCCTGGCTCACCGGCCGGCCGGGCGCGCCCGCGGTGATCGCCCACATCCACCCCGACCACACGGCCTCGGCGGCAGTCGCACAGGCCGCCGGTCTGATACCGACCGAGGAGCGGCAGGACGGCGAGGTCCGCTGGCTGCTGGGGTCATAGCCCCAGGTGAGGCGTATCGTCGGCTTATGAGCCGGTCATGAGGCTGGGAGGCTCGTCATGGGGTCGCGGCGGATTCCTGGGTGGCGGCTGCTGACGTGGCTGGTCCTGGCGTTCAATCTGGCGATGCTGCTGTGGCTCGTGGTCGAGCTGGACGCGGCCGAGGACGACAGCGGGACCTGCGTCGGGGACCTGTGCCGGGAGGCCACCGACCCCGGCAGCACGACCGGCACCTGGCTGGTGGTCCTCGTCTGGCTGGCGGGCATCGTCCTGCTGGGCGCCGCCTGGCTGATCACCCACCACACGGAACGGCCGGGGCGGCGCCCCCGGCGCGGCTGGCACCGCTGACGAAGCTCAGGACGAGGCCCGCTCCGCCAGCTCGGTGGCCAGGACGACCTGGCGCCGCTCCAGGCCCCGGGACACCGCGGGACGCCGGTCGGCGATCTCCTCCAGCAGCAGGTCGATCATTCTGCGGCCCATCTCCTCGATGGGCTGGCGCACGCTGGTGAGCGGCGGGTCCATGTGGCGGGCGATGGCGGAGTCGTCGTAGCCGACGAGCGCCACGTCGTCGGGGATACGGCGGCCCTGTTCGCGCAGCACCTGGCGGGCGCCCGCCGCCATCACGTCCGAGCCGGCGAAGACCGCGTCCAGGCCGGGACGGCGCTCCAGCAGCGCGGTCATCGCGCGCCGGCCGCCCTCCTCGGTGAAGTCACCCGGCTCGATCAGCCGCTCGTCCACCGTCTGGCCCGCATCGCGCAGGGCGTCGCGGTAGCCGTCGACGCGGCGCGCGGCGCCGTACACGTCGAGGCGTCCGGTGATGTGGGCTATGGCGTGGCGGCCGCGGGAGAGCAGGTGCTCGACGGCCTGCCGGGCGCCGCCGTAGTTGTCGGAGTCGACCGAGGTGAGGGTCTCGGCGGCGGATCTCGGGCCGCTGATCACGGCCGGTATCTCCAGCTGGGCCAGCAGGTCGGGCAGCGGGTCGTCCGCGTGCACCGAGACCAGCAGGACGCCGTCCACGCGGTGCGCGGCCAGGTACTGGGCCAGGCGCTGCCGCTCCCGGTCGCTGCCCGCGAAGATCAGCAGCAACTGCATCTGGGTGTCGGACAGTTCGGCGCCGACGCCCTTGAGCATGTCCGAGAAGTACGGCTCGGAGAAGAATCGGGTCTCCGGCTCGGGAACGACCAGGGCGATCGCGTCGGTGCGGTTGGCGGCCAGCGCGCGGGCGGCCGTGTTCGGGACGTAGCCGAGCTCGGCGACCGCCGCCTCCACGGCGGCACGGGTGGCGTCGCTGACCCGGGGCGAGCCGTTGATCACCCGGGAGACGGTGCCCCGCCCGACACCGGCGCGCGCGGCGACCTCTTCGAGGGTGGGACGCCCACCGCTCCGGCCCCGCGCTCCGTGGCTTGCCATGGGCTCCGCCTTTCGCCGTTGTCCTGTCCCTGGCCTGGAATTTAACAGTCCCGTGCGGGAGTGTGACCTTTCCCCGGGTGCTGCTGCCGGCGTCACCACGGCCCCGCCCTCATCCAGTTAACAGCCCGATAACTGAACGCATCTCTCCGCTCCCATGCCCTTGACACCCCCGCCCGGACCGACGACTCTTCAACACATCACTTGTGGGAGCGCTCCCACGGTACCTGACACATACACATCCCGCACGTTCCCCGCCCGAGCCGCAGCGAGAACTAACGGGCCCAACAATGCAGTTGGCCGGGGGGTCGGCACGTCAGGGCAACAGGAGGACGCAATGCGAGCACGTACCCGAATCCGCCGCAAGGCGGTTGTCCTCGCGGCGGTGGCGTCGCTGGGCGCCGGGCTGCTGGCCGGCTGTGCCGACGACGGCAACGACGACGACAGCTCCACGTCGGACGGCGGTGGCGGCGGCAAGACCAAGATCACCCTTGGTCTGTTCGGCACGGCCGGTTTCGAGGAGTCCGGTCTCTACAAGGAGTACGAGAAGCTCCACCCGGAGATCGACATCCAGCAGACCGTCGTCGAGCGCAACGAGAACTACTACCCGGCCCTGCTCAACCACCTCACCACCAACAGCGGCCTCCAGGACATCCAGATGGTCGAGGTCGGCAATATCGCCGAGATCGTCCAGACCCAGTCCGACAAGCTGCTCGACCTGTCGAAGTACGGCAAGAAGAGCGACTACCTGGAGTGGAAGTGGGAGCAGGCCACCACTGAGGGCGGCCAGACGATCGGTGTCGGCACCGACGTCGGCCCGATGGCCATCTGCTACCGCAAGGACCTCTTCCAGAAGGCCGGGCTGCCCACCGACCGCGAGGAAGTCGGCAAGCTGTGGGCCGGCAGCTGGGAGAAGTTCGTCGAGGTCGGCAAGGACTACCAGGCGAAGGCCGGCAAGAGCACCACCTTCCTGGACTCCCCCGGCGGTCTGCTCCAGGCCATCCTCAGCGGTGAGAAGGACCGCTTCTACGACTCCTCCGGCGAGGTCATCTACAAGACGAACCCGGCCGTGAAGTCCGCGTTCGACCTCACCGCCGAGGCCGCCGAGGCCGGACTGATCGGCAACCAGACGCAGTTCCAGCCCGCCTGGGACACCACGATCGCCAACAGCAAGTTCGCCGCGATGTCCTGCCCGCCGTGGATGCTCGGCTACATCAAGGGCAAGTCGAAGCCCGAGGCGGCCGGCAAGTGGGACATCGCCCAGGCGCCGCAGTCCGGCAACTGGGGCGGCTCCTTCCTGACCGTGCCCAAGTCCGGCAAGAACGCGGAGGAGGCCGCGAAGCTGGCCGCCTGGCTGACCGCTCCCGAGCAGCAGGCCAAGCTCTTCGGTGTGCAGGGCAGCTTCCCGTCCACCCCGGCCGCGTACGAGTCGACCGAGGTGACCAGCGCCAAGAACGACATGACCGGTGACGCGCCGATCGGCACGATCTTCGCGCAGGCCGCCGAGAACATCCCGGTCCAGACGATCGGCCCGAAGGACCAGATCATCCAGCAGGGTCTGACCGACAACGGTGTGGTCCTGGTGACCCAGGGCAAGTCCGCCAAGGACGCCTGGGACAACGCCGTCAAGACCATCGACAACGCCCTGGACCAGTGACCCGGATGAGCACTGGGCACGACACCGCCGCCGCGTCCCCCGCAAAGGAGGGGGGCGCGGCCCCGGGCCGCCCGTCCGGCGGGGGTCCGGTCACCGAGCAGGAGCGGCGGCGCCGGTCGAGGCTGTCCCGCCGCTGGCAGCGGGACGTGCGCTGGAGTCCGTACGCCTTCGTCTCGCCGTTCTTCCTGCTGTTCCTGGCGTTCGGCCTGTTCCCGCTCGTCTACACGGGCTGGGCCTCGCTGCACCAGGTGGAGCTGACCGCGCCCACCGACATGGAGTGGGTGGGTCTGCGCAACTACACGCGGATCTTCGACGACGACTTCTACTGGAACGCGGCGCAGAACACGCTGACGATCGGCATCATCTCGACCGTTCCGCAGCTGATGATGGCGATGGGCATCGCGCACATCCTCAACTACAAGCTGCGCGCTTCGACCTTCTACCGGGTCGTCATGCTCGCTCCGTACGCGACCTCGATCGCCGCCGCCTCGCTGGTCTTCGTGCTGCTGTTCGGCCGCGACTACGGCATGATCAACTGGGCGCTGGGTGCCGTCGGGATCGACAACATCGACTGGCAGAACGACACATGGGCCTCCCAGATCGCGGTCTCCACGATCGTCATCTGGCGCTGGACCGGCTACAACGCGCTCATCTACCTGGCCGCGATGCAGGCGATCCCGCAGGACCTGTACGAGTCGGCGGCGCTCGACGGTGCCAGCCGCTGGCAGCAGTTCTTCCATGTCACGCTGCCCTCGCTGCGCCCGACGATCCTGTTCACGGTCGTCGTGTCGACCATCGGCGCCTCCCAGCTGTTCGGTGAGCCGCTGCTGTTCGACGCGAACAAGGGCGCCTCCGGGGGACCCGAGCACCAGTTCCAGACGCTCGGCCTGTACCTGTACGAGCAGGGCTGGGTCAACCAGCACCTGGGCCGCGCCTCCGCGATCGCCTGGACGATGTTCCTGATCCTCATCGTGATCGGGATCGTCAACTACGTCATCTCGCGCCGGCTGCGCGCCAGTAGTTAGGAGACCGGCCGTGACGACGACCTTGACGAAACCCGATTCCCCCGAGGACCGGCGGCCGCGCGTGCGGCGGCCCAGGTCGGCGCGGGCCGGCGGGCAGATGCACGCCGGGCCGATCGCGTACATCATCCTCGCGCTGTTCACCATCGGCTCGCTGTTCCCACTGGTGTGGACGGCGATCGCCGCCTCCCGTGACAACCAGCGGCTGGCCGAGGACCCGCCGCCGTTCTGGTTCGGCTCGGGCCTCTTCGACAAGCTGGAGATCGCCTGGAAGGACGCCAACCTGGGCGAGGCCTTCCTCAACACCACGATCGTGGCGGGCATTTCCGCGGTGACGATCGTCGTGCTGTCGACGGTCGCCGGGTTCGCCTTCGCCAAACTGCGCTTCAAGGGCCGCAACGCCATGATGCTGATCGTGATCGGCACCATGATGGTGCCGCCGCAGCTCAGCATCATCCCGCTGTACATGCTGGTCGCCGAGCTCGACTGGACCGACCAGCTCCAGGCGGTCATCTTCCCGTCGCTGGTCAGCGCGTTCGGGGTGTTCTTCATGCGGCAGTACCTGCTCCAGGCGCTGCCGGACGAGATCATCGAGGCGGCCCGGGTGGACGGCGCGAGCAGCTGGCGTGTGGTGTGGCACGTGGTGTTCCCGGCCGCCCGCCCCGCGATGGCCGTGCTGGGCATGCTGATGTTCGTGCAGACCTGGAACGACTTCCTGTGGCCGTTCCTGGTGCTGACGCAGACCGGCAACCCGACCGTGCAGGTGGCGGTCGCGGGCCTGGGCCGCGGCTACACGCCCGACCAGTCCCTGATCATGGCGGGCGCGCTGCTCGGCACGCTGCCGCTGCTGGTCGTCTTCGCGATCTTCGGCAAGCAGATCGTGGGCGGCATCATGCAGGGCGCGGTCAAGGGCTGACGCCCGCATTCCCCAAGGGGCCGGGTCACCGCCGCCTCGGCCCCTGTTCTTCCCCCCCATTCCCCCCCCAACCCGTCGGTCTTCACGACCTCCTATGGGAGCGCTTCCATGCCTGAGTCCGCACAGCCGGTGAACCCGGTGACCTTTCCTCCCGCCTTCCTCTGGGGCGCGGCGACCTCCGCGTACCAGATCGAGGGGGCGGTGCGGGAGGACGGCCGTACGCCCTCGATCTGGGACACCTTCAGCCATACGCCGGGCAAGACGGCCGGTGGCGAGACCGGTGACATCGCTGTCGACCACTACCACCGCTTCCGCGACGACGTGGCGCTCATGGCCGAGCTGGGGCTGACCGCGTACCGCTTCTCGATCTCCTGGTCCCGGGTGCAGCCGACCGGGCGCGGGCCCGCGGTCCAGCGGGGCCTGGACTTCTACCGCAATCTGGTGGACGAGCTGCTCGCGCACGGCATCAAGCCCGCGGTCACCCTCTACCACTGGGATCTGCCGCAGGAGCTGGAGGACGCGGGCGGCTGGCCGGAGCGGGACACTGCGTACCGGTTCGCCGAGTACGCGCAGATCGTCGGCGAGGCCCTCGGCGACCGCGTGGAGCAGTGGATCACGCTCAACGAGCCCTGGTGCAGCGCCTTTCTGGGCTACGCCTCGGGCGTGCACGCGCCCGGCCGTACGGACCCGGCCGCCTCCCTGCGCGCCGCGCACCACCTCAACCTGGCGCACGGCCTCGGCGCTTCGGCGCTGCGCTCGGTGATGCCGGCCCGCAACTCGGTGGCGGTGAGCCTCAACTCCTCGGTGGTCCGGCCGGTTTCCGACGACCCGGAGGACCTGGCGGCACGGCAGCGCATCGACGACCTGGCCAACGGCGTCTTCCACGGCCCGCTGCTGCACGGCGCCTACCCGGAGACGCTGCTGGCGGCGACCTCGGCGGTGACGGACTGGTCCTACGTCCAGGACGGCGATCTGGCCGCCATCAACCAGCCGTTGGACGCGCTGGGCCTCAACTACTACACGCCGACGCTGGTTTCGGCGGCCTCGTCGAAGCTGGCCGGCCCGCGCGCGGACGGCCACGGGGCGAGCGCCTACTCCCCCTGGCCGGGCGCGGACGACGTGGCGTTCCACCAGACGCCGGGCGAGCGCACGGAGATGGGCTGGACGATCGACCCGACGGGCCTGCACGAGCTGATCATGCGGTACACGCGGGAGGCACCGGGCCTGCCCCTGTACGTCACCGAGAACGGCGCGGCCTACGACGACAAGCCCGACCCGGACGGCCGGGTCCACGACCCCGAGCGGATCGCCTATCTGCACGGCCACCTCGCCGCGGTCCGCCGGGCCATAGAGGACGGCGCGGACGTCCGCGGCTACTACCTGTGGTCCCTGATGGACAACTTCGAGTGGGCCTACGGCTACGGCAAGCGCTTCGGCGCGGTGTACGTCGACTACGCGACGCTGGAGCGCACCCCGAAGTCGAGCGCCCTGTGGTACGGGCAGGCCGCCCGCACGGGGACGCTGCCGGCGGTGGAGACCATCTAGAACGGGGGGACGGGGCGCGGCACCCTAGGGGAGTGCCGCGCCCCGGCTTTTCCTGGGGCTACTTGTAGGCGGCGAACGCCTTCGAGAAGGCGTTGGCCTCCTGGACGATCGAGCTGCACGTGGCGTCGGCGTAGTTCTTGGCGCCGCCCGCGCACTGCTTGTCGCGCGTGCCGGACCACATCGACAGCCAGCCGATCCCCTTGGACTTGGCGAAGTTCACCAGCTGGGTGGCGTCGTCGACCTTGAAGATCTCGGTGGTGACGTCGTTGACGCCGATCATCGGGGTGACGGCGACGGCCTTCCAGGCGGCGCTGTCGCTCAGCCCGAGGACACCCTTGATCTGGGCCTGAGTGGCGGTGGCGGCCTGCTCGGCGTAGGTGCCCATGTCACCGCTGTACGCCGGGCCGTAGTCCATCGCCATGATGTTGACGGTGGCGATGTCGACGCCGTTCTTCCTGGCGTCGGCCAGCAGGTCGACGCCGGCCTGGGTCAGGCCCTCGGGCATGACCGGGAGGGTGAAGGAGACGTTCAGGCCGGGGTGCTGCTTCTGGAGCTTGGCGATGGCCTGGGCGCGGCGGGTGTTGGCCGCGGTGTCGGGCAGCGCGCCGCCCTCGACGTCGAAGTCGACCTTGGTGAGGTCGTAGGCGTCCACGACCTTGCCGTACGCCGTGGCCAGCGCGTCCGCCGAGGAGCAGGTCGTCGCCAGCTCGCTGCCGGCCGCTCCGCCGAAGGAGACCCGGACGTCGCCGCCCTTGGCGCGCAGTGCGCCGATCTGCCCGGCGACCGCGTCGCTCGCCAGGTCGCTCACGCCGCCCCACTTGGGTGTGCAGCCTCCGCCGTCGGTGACGAAGGCGAGGTTGTAGTCCTTCACGCCGGTGGCCGCGGCGGTGGCGACCAGGTCGAAGGCCGGGTAGAGCGAGGTGTCGACGTACGGGGCGAAGCCGGCGTTCGTCGTGGTGCCGCCGCCGGTGCTCTCCGAGGGGGAGGGCGAGGCAGTGGCCGTGGGTGTGGGGGTCGGGGTGGCGCTCTGGGTCGGCGTCGGGGTCGCCGTCTCGGTCGGGCGACCGGTGGGCTCCGGGGTGGCGCCGTCGTCCGCGGAGCACTTCGCGTCGTCGATGAGACAGCCGGTCGGGTCGCCGGAGCCGTTGACGACGAAGCCGACGGTGACGGACTCCCCGGCCGCCAGACCGTCCTTGTCCCAGGCCGCGGGCTTCACGGTGACGTGCGCGCCGCTGACGCTCGACTCGGCGTTCCACAGCGAGCTCAGCTTCGTGCCCGACGGCAGGTCGAACTCCAGGGTCCAGTCCGCCTTCGCCGCCCCGCTGTTGTTGGTGACGACGTACTGCGCGGTGTACCCGCTCGACCAGTCGCTGGTCTTCGTGTACGCCGCGCCCACGCCGGCCGCCTGCGCGGTGCCGGTGAGGAAGACGGCGCCGCCACCGACCACGGCCGCGGCGACGAGGCCGCCTATCGCCTTGTTCCTGCCACTGACCTTGCGCCGGTGGATGCTCATCGCCTGCCTGCTTTCGCTGCTCACGGGGGTGGGTGCGGCAGCACGCTAGCGATGCGAAATCGGGCAAACGGCCTGATCGGGACGGGGGTTGAGGATCTTAGGGTGCGCTTAAGGAAGGGATCGGGGACGGTTAATGGTTGAGACCAATCTGCCGGTACGGCGCCTGCGCACACGGTGTCCCCGGCGCTCGGGCGCCCGCCCGTCCAGCTGGATCCAGATCCGCACCTCGGTCCCGCCGAGCACCGACGCCCCGATCCGTACGTCCCCGCCCGTCGACTCCGCGAGCCGGCGCACGATGTCCAGACCGAGCCCGGTCGACCCGGCGCTGCCGGAGCCCCGCCCGCGGGCCATCGCCGCCTCCGGGTCGGGTATGCCGGGGCCGGCGTCGGAGACGAGCACGATCACCGCGTCCTCGCCGTTGTGCACGTCGACGGCGAAGGCCGTGCCCTCGCGCGTGTGCCGGAAGACATTGCCGAGCAGGGCGTCCAGGGCCGCCGCGAGGTCCGCCCGGGCCACGGGTATCCGCACCGGCCGGTCGACGCCGGCCACCCGCACCTTGCGGCCCTCGTCCTCGGCCAGCGCCGACCAGAACGCCATCCGCTCCCGGACCACCTCGGCCGCGTCGCATCCGGCGCCCGGACCGGCCGCCGCGGTCTGCGGCTTGGCCTCCCTCGCCGTGCGGATGATCGTGTCCACCTCGCGCTCCAACTGCGCGACGGCGGCCCGGGTCTGGTCGGCGGCCGGACCCTCGCCGAGCGAGGCCGCGTTCAGCCGCAGCACGGTGAGGGGTGTACGCAGCCGGTGGGACAGGTCGGCTGCCAGCTCCCGTTCGTTCGCCAGGAGTTGGACGACCTGGTCGGCCATCGAGTTGAACGCGACGGCGGCGAGCCGCAGTTCGTTCGGCCCCTCCTCGGGCACCCGGGAACCCAGCTTGCCCTCCCCCAGCTCGTGCGCGCCCTCGACCAGGCGCTGCGCGGGCCGCACCATGCGTACGCCGAGCCGGTCGGCGACCGCGACCGAGCCGACGATCAGCGCGACGCCCACCGCGGCGAGCACGGCCCAGGCGGTGGAGACGCCGTTGCTGACCTCGGCCTCGGGGACGTACACCTCCACGACGGCGATCTCGCCGGAGCTCAGCGCGACGGGCTGGAGCAGGGTGGATCCGCCGGACACCTCGGTGGTGGAGGCGCGGCCGAGCCGTCGTACGGTCGCGATGTCGTCGGCTGCGGCGCGCTGCCGTCCGATGTCGACGGCCGCGGACCGGCCGGCCGCCGGTATGTGCACGGCCATCTCGGCCTCGGCGCCGGCCGAGGCCACGACGCGTTCGAGCTGGTCGCGGTCGGAGGTGATGGACAGCGCCGGGGCGACCGCGGCGGCCTCCCGCTCGGCGTTGGAGAAGGCGCGGTCGCGGGCCATCTCCTTGATGACGAGTCCGAGCGGCACCGCGAAGGCGAGCACGACCATCGTGGTGACCGCCAGCGAGACCTTGACCAGTGCCCATCTCATCGCGGCGGCCCCGCTTCCGCGCCGGGCGGCTCCAGCTTCACGCCGACTCCGCGCAGGGTGTGCAGATAGCGCGGGCTGGCGGCGGTCTCGCCGAGCTTGCGGCGCAGCCACGACAGATGCACGTCGATGGTCTGGTCGTCGCCGTAGGACTGCTGCCATACCTCGGCGAGCAGTTCCTTGCGCGGTACGACGACTCCGGGCCGGCCGGCGAGGAAGGCGAGCAGGTCGAACTCGCGGCGGGTGAGGTCCAGCCGTACGCCGTCGAGTTCGGCCTGGCGGCGCAGCGGGTCGACGGTCAGGCCGCCGACGCGGAGCACGGACTCCGGCTGCGCCTCGCCCACGGCGGCCCGGGACCGTCGCAGGACCGCGGCCATCCGGGCGGAGAGGTGCTCGACGGAGAACGGCTTGGTCAGGTAGTCGTCCGCGCCCGCGTTCAGCAGGCGCACGATCTCCGCCTCGTCGTCGCGCGCGGTGGCGATGATCACAGGCACGTCCGTGATCCCGCGCAGCATCTTCAGGGCCTCGGACCCGTCCAGGTCGGGCAGACCGAGGTCGAGGACGACCACGTCGAAACGGAAATGGGCGACCTCGCGCAGCGCCTCAAGCGCGGTGCCGACACTGCGCACGGTGTGTGCGGCGTCGGTCAGATGCCGGATGAGGGCCGAGCGTACGAACTGGTCGTCCTCGACCACGAGCACACTTGCCATGCGCCGCACCGTACGCCATGCGGGCGAGTCCGGTCCGGGCCTGTGGACAACTCCGCCCCTGTGGACAGCCGGGCGACACGTGTGGGACGCGTGAGGCAGTATGGCCCGCGATGCGCAGAGGACTCGTACACGCACTTGCTTGGTCGCTCGCCACGGGCGCGGCGGTCACGCTGTCGTGGTGGGGTGTCCACACGGTGATGGCGGGCACGGCGTACGACCCGCCGCGCGCCCTGCCGATCACGGCGGGGGACGCGGATGCGACGACGCAGGATTCGCGGCCGGTGGTCTCTTCTACGAAGAGGTCTACTCCGCCTTCGGGGAGTGCCTCGCCCTCGCCGACGGGGGCGCCCCGGACCCCCGCACCGTCGAAGTCGCCGGCGGCGAGCCCCAGCCCCTCCCCCACCTCCTCCGGCCAGGTCAAGAGTTACGACACCGAGGGTGGGCGGGCGGTGTTCGATCTCGGGGAGACTTCCGCGACGCTGGTGTCGGCGACGCCGGGGGCCGGGTGGTCGATGCAGGTGTGGAAGACCGAGACGTGGATTCGGGTGGAGTTCAGCCAGGGGGCGGATCGGGTGTCGGTGTTCTGTACTTGGCATGACAGTGCGCCGCGGGTGGAGATCGGGACGTACTAGCGCTGCGGGCCGGTCAGCGGAAAATGGACTGTGGCGGGGCCGGTGAGGCCACCGCTGCCGCGTCCGTGACCGGGGTCGCGCCGCCGGTGAAGTCGGTCAGGGGCTTGCCGTGTTCCACTCGGCCGGGGTGGGGGTCCGAGGCGGCGCGGCGGGTCAGTTCGGTGATGGGGAGCGGGTGGTCGGAGGCGACCAGGACCGCGTTGCCGAAGCGCTTGCCGCGCAGCACGGTCGGGTCGGCGACCAGCGCGAGTTCACCGAAGCGGGCGGCGGCCGTGGCGATCTGGCCGCGCAGATGGGCCAGCGGCGGCCCGTCGGCGAGGTTGGCGGCGTACCAGCCCCCGGGCCTGAGGGCGCGGCGGACCTCGTCGAGGAACTCGGCCGAGGTCAGATGGGCCGGGGTGCGGGCGCCGCTGAACACATCGGCGATGACGAGGTCGGCCCAGCCGTCGGGCACCTTGGCGAGCCCCTCGCGCGCGTCCGCCGACCGCACCCGGATCCGGGCGCTGCGCTCCAACGGCAGTTCCCGGCGCACCAGTTGGACGAGCGCGGCGTCCCGCTCGACGACCTGCTGGGTGGAGCGGGGGCGGGTGGCGGCGACGTACCGGGCCAGGGTGAGCGCTCCGCCGCCGAGGTGCACGGCCTGCACGGGCCGGCCCGGCGGGGCGACGAGGTCGATCACATGGCCGAGGCGCCGCTGGTACTCGAAGGAGAGGTACGCCGGATCGTCGAGATCGACGTGCGACTGCGGCGCTCCGTCGATCAGCAGCGTCCACGCCCGCTGCCGGTCCCGATCGGGTATGAGCTCGGCAAGCCCACCGTCGACGGCTTCGACGACGGCGGCGGGGGCGCCGGAGCGCCGGGAATTCTTGGACTTGCCCATTCCGCCATTATGCGGAGCGGGGGGTGATCACGCCCCCGCGGCCCGTTCGGCCGGCCTCACTGACAGTTGTCCGCCGCCTCGATCAGCCGGGCCGCCTCCCCCAGGGCCCTGCGCAGCACGGCGGGATCCGTCGCGAGGTCCGCCTCCCCGGGCGGCAGCAGCCAGTCCGAGCCTTCTTCGTCGCCCTCCTGTCCCGGCGGCTCGGGATGCAGCCGCAGTCCCCGTCCGTCGGTCTCCGTGCAGGTGCTCCCCGGCATGTCCCAGGCCGCCGCCGTCCCGGCCGGCACCACGAACCCGAGCGTGTCGCACCCGCCGTCGTGGAGCACCGGCCCCACCGCGTCGACGGCCCCGCGCCGCAGGATGTCGACCGCCTCAAGACCCTGCCGTGCCGGCACGGTCACCAGGTCACAGGCGACGCCCGTGCACGGGGGTGCGCTGCACTCCGGTGTCGGCGGGTGTCCCGCCGTCGTCAACTGCGTAGAAGGATCGATGCTCTGGCTGGTCTCCATCCCGGCCTCCACCACGGAACCCCTCCTCGAACGAGTGGGTCGGGAGTCGGGCGGCTCCCGGTCCATGGAGTTCAACGCGTCGGCGCGTCAACGGCTACGGAGGAAGTCCGCTGCAAAGGATGGCAGTTCATGGCAGATCCCGGATGAGATATCCGGTTTGTAGCCAAACACCGCATGGCGGGTCCGGCGCAGCCGGTACGTTCTAGCCCGCCGGACCCCGGGTGAACGAAGCGAACACAACGTTCAATTCGCTCAACTCGCCCAGGATCCGGCATGGTTCGACGGTTCGCACGAGAGGACCCGGCCATGGCGTCGTCAGAGCTGACCTCGTCCCAGCCCACCAGGCCACCGCGGCCGAATCTCGCGTTCCGGCAGCTGCGCGGACAGCGCTCGCCGGCCGAGTTCGCCGCGGCGGTGCGACGGGCCGCGCGCGAGATCGGCGAGCGGGTGAGCTGTGACGCGCGCTACGTCGGCCGGGTCGAGGCGGGCGAGATCCGCTGCCCCAACTACGCGTACGAGCGGGTGTTCCTGCACATGTTCCCCGGTCGCACGCTCGCCGACCTCGGCTTCGCGCCCCGCTCGTCCGTACGCGGGCGCCGGGCGCACGTCGACGAGGACGCGCTCCCCTCGCACCTCACGAGCCCGGTGCACACCACGAGTGAGACGTGGGGGGTGCGCGAGCCGTATGACACGCCGGACCCGCAAGACCACGACACCACGCACGAGAACCCCGAGGAGAGCGACGTGCTGCGTCGCGCATTCATGACCGGCGGAGGCGCCACGGTGGCCGCCGCCTCGCTGAGCCCGTTCGGGCTCGTTGCCAGCGCCTCGGCCGCGGAGCCTGCCGTCCGGCGCGCCGGGACGGGCGAGGCGGAGGCCCTGGAGGAAGCCGTCCGCAGGATCCGGCTGCTGGACGACCGGCACGGGGCCGACGGCCTCTACCGGCGCGCGGCGGCTCCGCTGCGCGCCGCCTACGCGCTGCTCGACGCGGGCACGATGCGTCGGTCGGCCGGCGAACGGCTCCAGTCCGGCGCGGGCGAACTGGCCATCTCGGTCGGCTGGCTCGCGCACGACTCCGGCCGGTTCGACGACGCGCGCTCCCACTACGCGGAGGCGCTCGCGACGGCCCGGATGGCCGGGGACCCGGCGCTGGAGGCGCACGCCTTCTGCAACATGTCGTTCCTCGCGCGAGACGGGGGACGGCCGCGTGAGGCGGTGCGTGCCGCGCAGGCCGCGCAGCGCGTCGCGCGCGAACTGGGCTCGGCCCGGCTGATGTCGCTGCTCGCGCTGCGCGAGGCGGGCGGCTGGGCGGGGCTCGCCGACCCCACGGGCTGCGCGCAGGCGCTCGCCCGCGCCCAGGCCCTCTACGAGCGGGGCCGCTCGGACGCCGACCCCGAGTGGATGAGCTTCTACGGGGAGGCCGAGCTGGAGGGCCTTGAGGCGCAGTGCTGGTCGACGCTGGGCGACTGGCGACGGGCGGCGCGGCACGCGGGGCGGGCGGCGCAGCTCCAGGATCCGCACTTCACCCGCAACATCGCCCTGTACACGGCGGAGCTGGCGGACGACCTGGCCCGCGGCGGACGCCCGGACGAGGCGGCGGCCGCCGGAATGCGGGTCCTGGACCTGCTGGGCGAGGTCCAGTCCTCCCGCATCCAGACGATGCTGGCGGGCACGGCCCGGGTCCTCCTCCCCCACCGGCGCGCCTCGGAGGTGTCGACGTTCCTGGACCGGCACGCGAGCCTGCCGCGGGCGGTGTGAGGCGGGGCCCGAGCCCTCAGGGGCGCCAGGGCACGCGGTGCTCCAGAAGGTGCAAGTACGTGGTGAACATGGCGTCCCAGCCGTCCGGGAACTTCACCAGCGTGCCCAGCTGGACCGGTTCCGTGGACGGGTAGTCGTCGAGGAGGTCGGTCACCCCGGCCCGGCAGATGACGATGCAGGCGTGGCGGTGGCGGGAGGTCAGGACGCAGAGGCGGCCCGTCTCCAGGTGGAAGGCGGTGGCGTCGGGGCGGCCGGACAGCGGGTGCAGGACCACCGTCACGTCGTACTCCCGGCCCTGGAGCCGGTTCGCCGTGTCGACGGTGACGTCGGTGACGCCCAGCTCCGCCAGCGCCGCACGGACCGCGGCCGCCTGGTCGCGGTGGGCCGTGCCGACGGCGATCCGGTCGGCGGTCAGGGGGGTGGGGTCGGGCGAGCGCTCCGAGGTGGCCGCGCCGCCCCGGTCCAGCAGGCGTCGTACGACCGTCGCGACGGCCCGGACCGCCTCCGGGTCCGTGCGCGGGGTGTGCCGGGCGGGGAGTTCGAGCAGGCCCCAGCCCGCCTCGGCGGCTTCGTCGATCACCCGGTCGGGGCCGGAGCCGTCCGAGGGCGCGGCGAAGGACAGCCGACGGTCGCCGTGGTCCGTGCCGCTGCGGAACGGTGTGAACGGGTAGAACGCGTCGGAGACCAGGGGCGCGGCCGAGGCGGGCAGGCGCCAGGACACGGGCAGGCGGTGCTGGGGCAGCTCCGGGTTGTGCGCGAGCAGCGTGGTCACCGCCGAGGCCGAGGGGTCGTACGACAGCCCCGCCCACTGCTCGCTGCCGACGATCGCGAACGGGTCCAGCTGCCCCGGGTCGCCGACGAACAGCGCCCGCTCGAACAGCCCCGCCACGGCCAGCAGCGAGTCCGAGCGCATCTGGTACGCCTCGTCGACGATCGCGCGCCGCCACGGCTCGTCGACCTTCACATGCGCCCACTTGGCGGCCGTGGAGATGGTGACCGGAAGGCCGGTCAGGTCCGCCGCCTTCGCCGACTTCCGTACGTTCGGCAGCTCGTCCAGCGCCTTGTCGTACGGGTCGGCGTCGCTGCTGTGCAGCCGTCCCACCGGCAGCTCGGGGTTCTTCTCGGCGAGCCGCAGGACCAGGTCGTCGACCTGGGCGTTGGTCTGCGCGACGACCATCAGAGAGCGCCCGGTGTCGGCCAGTTCCAGCGCCGCCCGCACCACGAGCGTGGACTTGCCGGCGCCCGGCGGGGAGTCGACGACAACGCCGCGGTGCGTGCCGTGCAGTGTGTCGGCGAGGATCGCGTCGGTGGCCCGGGCGGCCGCGGCTCCGGGGTCGAAGACGGTGGTCACAGCACGTCCTCCGCGGTCAGCGGATCGGCGGCCTCGGGTGCGGCCTCGCCGGGCGGCCCGCCGTGCGTCCACGGGGTCTGCTCCGGATCCGGCAGCTTCGCCCCGCCGCGCTGCTCGTGCTCGAACAGCGTGAACAGCACCCGGTCGCCCTTCTCCGGCACCGACCCCTCCTCGGGTTCCTTGCCACGGCCCATCTTGTCCACGATCCGCAGGACCAGCACGGCACCGTCGTCCTCGCGCCCGACGACCTCCGCCGCCTGCGGTTTCCCGCCCAGCGAGCGGTACGCCTTGGCCCGCTCGCCCAGATGCGGCCGGTCGTCCGTACGAACGGTCACCAGCGGGCGCGGGCTCGGCCGCCTGCCCTCGCTGTACGCCATGACGACGTCCGTGACCTCGCCGGCGAACGCCTCCCCGTTCAGCCTCCGTGCGGCCATCACCAGCGGGTCGTCCAGCGCCTCCTGGGCCTCCAGCCGCGCCTGTTCTCGCTCACGGGAGGCGAGTTTGTTCGCGGCGGTCACGGCATCGTCCCGGCGCGGCTGCGGGGGTTCGCCGGCGAGGATCCGGTCGCGGTGCGCGGTGAACGACCAGCGGTCGCGCGTCCACCGCTCCTCGACATGCGCGCCGTCCGGCAGCGCCCGCAGCAGGTCCAGGCCCTGCCACACCGCGTCCCAGGCGGGCCGGGCGCAGCTCTCGACGAGCGCCCGGATCTCCCGCTCGGCCGCGGTCAGCGCCCCGAACCGGTCGTCCGCCTCCAGGCCGTCCTCGGCGGCGGCCAGCGCGGTGCGGGCACGGTCGTAGCGCTCGACGGCGGGCGCGAGCAGCTTGTTGTCGAACGCCGGGTCGGTGGCCGGGCCCGCGGGCGGGCACAGCAGCTGGCCGCGGTCGTCGCGCGCGAGCTCCGCGCGCAGCGCCGCCTCGGCACCGCTCGCACCCTCCGGCGGGTCGATCCAGGCGAGCAGCGCGCCCAGGTGCTGGTCCTCCAGGCTGGACTGCCCGGTCGCCCAGTGCCGGGCCAGGGCATCGGTCATGGCCAGCAGCAGCGACGACCCGGGCACCCGGGCCCGCTCGCCGTAGTGGGTCAGCCACCGGCCGAGCAACGGCACCCGGGGCGGCGCGGGGTGCGGAGTCTCCAGATCCTGCTCCGCCGTACGCCGGAACCGCATGGACCGCCCGAGCAGGCGTACGAACTCCAGACCGGTGCGGCTCGGCACGATCAGCTGCGGCGCGTCCGCGCACAGGTCCACCTCGACCTTGACGCGCTTGCCCGTCTCCGGATCCGTCTCGGTGCGCTCGGCCGCCTCCACGACGTCCGCGTAGGCCTCGACGTACGGCAGGACGACGTCGGCCAGCTCGGCCAGGAACGTGAACCTGAGGTCGCGGTCACGCGGCTGGGGTACGACCAGCAGGCGCGGCGCGTCCCGGTCGGTGCCCACCAGCGCGCCGAGCGGGGCGCCGGTCTCACCGTGGGTGGTGAGCGGCACGAAGACCAGGGGCCGCTCAGACAGATGCCGGTGCCGGACGGTCGCCGACGGCTGCGCGCGGCCCGTACTGACCGCTTCGAGACGCGCGAGGGTGGCAATCAGGGACACGGGACCGCCTCCCGCCCGCCGAGCGCCTCGGCCCGCAGCCGCGCCGCTCTGCGCAGCGCCGCCACCGCCGGATCGTCGGGATCCCCGGCCTCCCCGCGGGCCGCCGCCAGTACGTCCTCGACGGTGGTCAGTCCGCCCAGCTCGGCGCGGACCGAGCGGCCCAGGGAGGTGACCGCACCGGCGGTGCGGGAGCGGTCACGGCAGTGGAAGGCCAGCTCGCACGTGGACAGGCACTCGGGCGAGTAGGCCGCCGGAACGGCCTCCACGGCGGCCGTCAGCTCGTCGGCGGGCAGCTCGGGCGAGAAACACGTGCCCTCGGGCAGCGCGTCGGCGATGTCCTCGATACGGGTGAGCCGGGTCAGCTGACGGGCGGTCACCGCGCGCTGCTTGCGGACGTCGACGGCGGAGGCGGTGGGCAGGTTGGAGAAGTCCTTGGGGCAGACGAGAAGGATGTCGTGCCGCACGCGCGGGGCCGGGTCGAGCCGTGCCGCCACCTGCTCAAGCGCCAGTACGTACACCGCCGACTGCCGGGCCGCCGCACCCACCTTCGCCGGGTCCGCGGAGCCGTCCAGCATCGGGAACGACTTGATCTCCACCACAGTCCAGCTGCCGTCCGGGTGCACGACCACCGCGTCCGGCTCCAGGAACGCGGGCGAACCGGCCACGTCCAGCGCGAGCATCGGATGGTCCAGCAGCGTCCAGACGCCCGGCTCGGCTGCGGCCTCGCGCAACGCCAGCGCCGTACGGGCCGCGCGGCCCTCGGGGCCGGTCGCCGAGAGCTCCGGCACACGCGCGTGGGCGGGCGGTTCGGCGGACCGGTCGAGCTTCTCGTGCGCGAGCCGCAGCAGTTCCGCGCCGCCGTCCGCCTTGACCCGCGCCTCGAAGGCGTTCCCGCGCGTGAGGGCGAACTGCGACTGCCCGAAGGCCGACGGCGCGCCCAGCGCGCTCGCCAGCGCCGTCTTGTTCACCCCGGCGCCGTCAAGGATCGCGCGCCGCTTGCAGCCGGGGTTGGCGGCGAGGGCGGCCAGGGCGCGCGCGTCGAGCGCCTTGGCCGGTACGTCGGGGCCGCGCAGCTCAGCGAGCCGGTGCCGGAGCGCCGTCCCCCGCGTCCGAGGGAGAGGCGTCCGGCTCGGCCTCGGATCCGAACCGTGACTCGCGCTGGCGTGGAATTCGCTCACCCGCGGAAGTCTGGCATCCGGCACTGACAATTGAGGTCTCTGCGCCGGGAGAGGCAGTGGGAGCGCCCGTGCGAGCGGGGTCGGAGGACTGTGCCGCGATCAGCGATCCGCGTCCGGCGAACCTGGCCCTGATCCGGTCCGCGCAGCGCATCACATACGGCGTGAGCAGCAGTCCGACGCCCATGACGGCGGCGCCCGCGACCGCGTCGAGGAAGTAGTGGTTGGCGGTGCCCATCACCACGATGGTGGTCACCAGGGCATAGATGACGCCGGCCGCCTTCGCCGTACGCGTACCGCCGTAGCGCCAGAGCATCACTCCGCACCACAGGGCCCAGCCCACGTGCAGGCTGGGCATGGCCGCGTACTGGTTCGTCATGCCGCCGAGACCGCGCGGTGCGCTGGCCTCGCCGCCCCACCAGCCGTACGAGCTGTAGTGGGCCATCGTGTCCACGAAGCCGTGCGTCGGGGAGAGCAGCCGGGGCGGGCAGGTCGGCAGCAGGGTGAAGCCGATCAGGCCGATGAACGTGGACGTCATCAGCCAGGTGCGGGCCGCGCGGTAGCGCACGGCACGCCATCTGAAGACCCAGATCAGGAGGGCGGGCGTGACCACGTAGTGCAGCGAGGCGTACCAGAAGTCGGCCGGCACACCGAGCCAGGGCTCACGGGTGAAGAGGCGGTTGAGCGGGTGCTCTGCGTTCAGGTACAGCATCTTTTCGATGCGCAGGATCTCCAGGCCGTGGTCAACGGCCGAGGAGACGTCGCCACGGGCGAGCAGGCGGCCCGCCGAGTAGCAGGCGTACACCAGAACGATCAGCGGCAGTTCGGTCCACCAGCGCAGACGGAGCCTTGGAGCCGCCCCTTTGCCCGGTGTCTCGGCGTGCGGCATCCGATCGCCTCCCCCTTCTCTTCGCGCGGCGCCGGTTGCCCGGACCGGCCACTTTACGATGTTTGCGCGCGCCTGCGCAGGGCGCCCCCGGCCCTGATAGACGCTGAGATCGCCCGACGGGTTGCCCTGACACAGGGTGCGCGATGATGGGTGGGTTCCGCCTCGCATATTGCGGGTCCTCACCTCGCACCATCCTGGAAGGGCGCTCGATCCCATGGCACCGCGCATTCTGTTGGCCCGGCACGGACAGACGGAGTGGTCGCTGTCCGGCAAGCACACCGGGCGGACCGATGTGCCGCTGCTGGAGGAGGGCCGGCGGGGGGCGAAGCTGCTGGGCGAGCGTCTGCACAGGTCACCGCTGGACGGGCTGCCGGGAGTCGAGGTGCGGACCAGTCCGCTGGTACGCGCGCGTGAGACGTGCGAACTGGCCGGGTTCGGCGAGCGGGCAGGCGTCTGGGACACGCTCATGGAGTGGGACTACGGCGCGTACGAGGGCATGACGCCTGCGGAAATACAGGCTGTTCGCCCCGGTTGGCTCATCTGGCGGGACGGTGTTCCCGAGGGGGAGAGCCTCGCCTCGGTGACCGCGCGCGCGGACGAGGTGGTCGCGTGGGCGCGTGAAGCGGACCGCGACGTTCTGGTCTTCGCCCACGGCCACATCCTGCGCTCGATCGGCGCGCGCTGGCTGGGGCTGCCGCTGGACTTCGCCGCGCGGATCCGCCTGAACCCGACGTCGCTGTCGGTGCTGGGCTGGGCGTACGGCGAGCCGGCGATCGAGTCGTGGAACGACCTGGGGCACCTGGCGGGCTGACGCGCCGGTCGACGGCCTGCCCACCGCCGCACGCCTGCGACCTGCGCCCCCACGCGCTCTTGCGCGGTCGCGGGACAATGGACGGTGGCCCGGTTCGCAGGAGGGTCATTCGTGACGTACGAGGAGGAGAAGACATGGCGGAGCCCACGCCGCGTCGGAACGAACCGCGGCTACGCCCCGCGCCCCTGCTCTTCGAGCCGACCCAGGCAGCGGCCGACCCGGAGCACTTCTTCGACCTGGAGTCGATCGACGACCCCCGGCAGCTGCTGGAGCGGGCGACGGAGCTGACGCTGGCGTTCCGGGCGGCGGCCGACCGTGCCGTGGAGTTCCAGGCCGTCGCGGCGGCCCAGCTCGCCGATCCCCGCCGCTTCGACCGGCTGACGCCGGCGGACATCGCCGCGCGGGCGGAGTGGACCGAGGACTACGCCAAGAAGATGGTCGAGTTCGGCAGGGACCTGATGCGCGGGGCGGGCGAGAGCCGGGAGCACGTCGACCCCGTGTGAGCCCCCGTGCGGACCCGGCCGCGAGGCCGTGGTGGCATATGCCAGGCGGGCAAGATACCCCTTGCCACCCGCCCTTGTCCCGGTTTCCGGCAACCCTCAGAAACGGAACGCTCACGGCCGGTAAAACTGGTTGCCATGAGCAGCTTCCTCGGCGCCTCGGGCGTCACCCCGGACGGAGCCGCCTGGCTGGCCTCGGCAGGAACGTATCCCCGCACCACCCTGGACTTCCGGGAGGAGCGGCCGGACGCCCCGGTCGTGCTGCCCTGCGGGACGGTCTTCGACGTGGTCGGCGTTCCCGCGATCTTCGGCCGCCGGATGCTCGACCGGCTGTGGGACGAGGGCCCGGGCTCGGGCCCGGTGGCGGTGTTCCGGGGGCGGATGCTGCTGTTCGCCGCGCCGGGCACCGCCCAGCGGCTGCCCTCGCTGCTGCGCTGGGAGGAGTTCGGCCGCACCGGGGACATCCCGCCACTGCTGTGCCACGGCAACGGCGACGCGGTGACCGTCCCCGCCCCGGCCGCCGCCCCCTCCTTACCCCCGTCCGGCTCCCGCTGGCTCGTCGCCCCGGACACCCGCCACCCGTGGCTGCCCGGCCCGGAGATCCTGCTGTGGGCGGCCGTACGGGCGGCCCGCGCCGCCGTGCGTATATCGATTTTTCCTCCCGCCGATCAGGATGCTAAGGTCTACGACGTCAGCAGGCGCCGCTAGCTCAGTTGGTTAGAGCAGCTGACTCTTAATCAGCGGGTCCGGGGTTCGAGTCCCTGGCGGCGCACAGACGGTGAAGGCCCTTCGCGAAAGCGGGGGGCCTTCGCTTTTGACCAGGCTCGGCCCAGGCGCCGGGGCAGTCGGCTGGGGGTCTGGGGGTTATCCCCCAGAAGAAGCAGCATCAGCGGGTCCGGGGTTCGAGTCCCTGGCGGCGCACAGACAGTGAAGGCCCCTCGCAAGCGCGAGGGGCCTTTCACATGTGTCCGGAACCGGTCACCTCGTCGCGATCCGGACCGTCCACGCCCCCGACGGTGTCCGGCCCTCCACGTCCACGCGTACGTTCTCCCCCGGCACCGTGAAGCTCTCGCCGAGGGCGACGGGGGCGTCCGCGAGGGGTGGGTAGACCGACTCTTCCCAGCAGGCCTCGGTGCGTGGGTGGGCGTCGAGGACCTCGACCGGGCCGCGGCCGGACTCGGCGCCGCTGCGGATCCGGTAGACGAGGATTCCCTGCCGGCAGACCGCCGCGTCGTTGCCGACCGGGCCGCGGGCCTCGAAGGCGAGCGCGCTGTCGGGGCCGGTGCGCACGACCGCGAGCTTGGTGCCGTTGCCGAGCCCGAAGACCGGTGCCCCGGCCGCCCCCCGCACCGGGACCTCGGGCCCCGCCCCGAGCGGCTCCAGGGTGATCCGGGCGCCGCCCGCCCCCTGGACGCAGGCCACCTGGCGCGGCTGGAGCCAGCCGAGCTTCCACTTGTGCCAGCCGAACAGGTCCGGGGCCAGCCCGAACTGGCTGCCCATCAGGTCCCAGTCGCCGACGTGGGTGTCCCAGTCGCCCATGCCGTCCATCGGCCGGTGGTAAAGATCCGGCAGATCGAACACGTGCCCGGTCTCATGGGCGAGGACCAGCCGGTCCGGCGGGTGCTTCTCGAACACCGTGACGACCCGCCGGATGTCCGTGCCGTCGGCCCGCAGCGGAGTGTCCAGGTTGACGACCTTCGTGGCGTCGGAGTCCACGCCGGGCGCGTCCGGGTCGGCCACGAAGTACACGACGTCGTAGCGGGAGAAGTCGACCCGGCCGTCGGCCGCGGCGAGGGCGTCGCGCAGGTAGGCGGCCCGGTGCGGGGCGGTCCAGTCGCGCTGTATGGCGTACGCCGTCGACGGATGCGGCATACGGATCCAGTCCGCGAGCGGATGCGGGCGCAGGGTGAACCTGCCATAGGAAGCACGTTCGAAGAAGCGGGTGGTGGCCGGGAAGTGGTCGGCGGTCAGCTCGGCGGGGCTGGTCAGCGGGACCGAGTCGGGGAAGGACAGGAAGACCATCACCGCGTCCAGCGAGCGGGCCGGGCGCGGGTAGGCGGCGTTCCAGGTGTCGACGCCCTCCGAGTGGTGGGCCTCGGTGCGCTTCAGGGCACAGGGCTGCGCCGAGAACGGCTCGGCGACCGAGGGGGCGGAGACGAGGGAGGTCGCGGCGAGCGCCGACATGGTGGTGAACACGGCGGCGGTGCTGCGCAGTCGGGGCCATTCCCGCAGCCGGACCAGCCCCCTGGCGGTTCCTCGGCCGAGTCCCCGGAAGACCTCACGGGTGAGTCCCCTGAGCGGGAGCTGACGCGGCACGTGGACCTCCGGGAGCGGTTCGCGGGACACCGCACCCAGCCTGTGTTGATTTGTCACACAATGCCCTGTTTACCTGCACCGGACGAGTGAGGAGGCAAGAGAAAGGGCAAGGGACCGCTGGGGCGACACCCCGAAATCGCTCACGGACCGTCACAAGCGGTCGGTGGCCCGCAAAACCGGTTCAGACGCGGGCAGAAACGATCTGCCAGAAGGGCGGACCGTTCCGGGACACTGGAGAGTGGCTGGAAGGGCCCGGGACCAACCTCTATGATCGGCACACTTTCCTGACCCTTTGCTGTACTGTCCTGATCCCCTTTCCTGCACGGCCCCGGCCCGGCGGCCGCCCGGTCGGTCGGCCTCCCGACGAGACCCATCCGAAGAGCGAGTGCACTGCGGGAGCGAGCGGTGAGCGGAACCTCCGAAGGGCCGGCGCCCGCGGCAGATCTCATCGGGCCGGCCGTCACAGAGAGTAACAACGGGTCTGCTTCTCGTACCGGACCCGACGGCCGGCCGCTGCCGCTGCCTTTCCGGTCCGCCTTCCACGCCGCCCCCCTCGCGATGGCCGTCGTGGACCGCGAGGGCCTGGTCACCGGCGCCAACTCCGCACTGGGCGAGCTGCTCGGCACCACCGCGCAGGCGCTGGCCGGGACCGTGGCCGCCGATCTGGTGGACCTCACCTCGGACGCCCGGACCTGGCACGCGTACCGCGAGATGCTGCGCGGCCGGCAGGCCAGACTGCGCTGCACGCGCCGGCTCAAGCACCCCGACGGGCACTCCCTGTGGGTGCAGGTCTCGATCGCGCCGCTCGCCGCCGAGGAGCGGGGCGGCGTCCTGCTGTCCGTCGCCGACATCAGCGCCCGCCGTGAACTCCAGGCCCGGCTGCGCCACTTGCAGAACCACGACCCGGTCACCCGGCTGCCCAACCGCACCCTGTTCTTCGAACGCCTGTCGGCCGCGCTGGAGCCGGAGGCGTACGAGCTGAGCGGCACCGGACGGATCGGGCTGTGCTACCTCGACCTCGACGGGTTCAGCGCGGTCAACGACACCCTCGGGCACCGGGTGGGCGACCGGCTGCTGTCCGCCGTGGCGGAGCGGCTGACGCGGTGCGCGGACGAGGCCGGTTACGCCCGGGTGAGCGCGCCGCTGGTGGCCAGGCTCGGCGGCGACGAGTTCGCGCTGCTGGTCGAGGACTCCACCGGGACCGAGCAGTTGGCGGATCTGGCCGAGTCGGTCCTGACGGCGCTTCAGGCGCCCTTCGACATCTCCGGGCGCCGGCTGTCGGTGTCGGCGTCGATCGGTGTCGTGGAACGGCATGCGGCCGGGACGAGTCCCACCGCGCTGATGCAGGCCGCCGACACGACGCTGTACTGGGCGAAGGCCGACGGCAAGGACCGCTGGACGCTCTTCGACCCCGAGCGCAACGCGCACCGGATGACCCGTCAGGCCCTGGCCTCCACCCTCCGCCCGGCCATCGACCGCGGGGAGTTCGTGCTGGAGTACCAGCCGCTGGTGGGGATGGCGGACGGCCGGGTGCGCGGGGTGGAGGCGCTGGTGCGCTGGAACCATCCCCAGTTCGGCACGCTGACGCCGAATCGGTTCATCGGACTGGCCGAGGAGGACGGCTCGATCGTGCCGCTCGGGCGGTGGGTGCTGGCCGCGGCCTGTCGTCAGGCGCGCCGCTGGCAGCTGACGCATCCCGGCGAGCCGCCGATCTTCGTGAGCGTGAACGTGGCGGTTCGTCAGGTCTGGGACTCCGACCTGGTGGCGGACGTGGCGAAGACGCTCGCGGAGACCGGGCTCGCGCCGCATCTGCTCCAGCTGGAGCTGACCGAGTCGGCGGTGATGGGCTCGGGGGGCCGCCCGCTCCAGGCCCTCCAGGCGCTCAGCGACATGGGCGTGCGCATCGCCATCGACGACTTCGGGACCGGCTACTCCAACCTCGCCTACCTCAGCCGGCTGCCGGTGTCCGTCCTGAAGCTGGACGGCTCCTTCGTCAAGGGTTTCCAGTACGACGGTGAGGGCATCGCCCCCAACCCGGCCGACGAGGTCGTCGTGGAGGCGATGATCCAGCTCGCCCATCGGCTCGGGCTGACCGTCACCGCGGAGTGCGTGGAGACGTCGGCGCAGGCCGGGCGGCTGCGGCAGATCGGCTGCGACACCGGGCAGGGGTGGCTGTACTCCCGTCCGGTGCCGCCGGATCGTATCTCCGAGCTGCTGCGCTCGCCGGGGGTTCAGGCGGCGGTCGGCAACCCGTAGGCGTCCGCGACGAGTTCGTACGAGCGCAGGCGTACGGCTCCGCTGTGCGCGTGGGAGGTGAGCATCAGCTCGTCCGCGCCCGTGCGCTTCTGGAGGTCGTCGAGGCCGGTGCGGACCTCGTCCGCGGTGCCGTGGATGACGTTGGCGTTCCAGGAGTCGACGAAATCCCGTTCCATCGCGCTGAACGGGTGGGCCTCCGCCTCCTCCGGGGTGGGGACGAGTCCGGGGCGGCCGGTGCGCAGGCGGACCATGCTCAGGGCGGCGGACATGATCTGACGGCGGGCCTCCTTCTCCTCGTCGGTGGCGAGGGCGGAGACGCCGATGAGGGCGTAGGGAGCGTCGAGGACCGCCGACGGCTGGAAGGACTCCCGGTACAGGTCGAGGGCCGGGATCGTGTTCTGCGCCGAGAAGTGGTGCGCGAAGGCGAAGGGCAGGCCGAGGGCGCCGGCGAGACGGGCGCTGAAGCCGGAGGAGCCGAGCAGCCAGATGGGCGGGCGGTGCGGGGACTGGACGCCGCCGGGGGAGGTGGACTGAACGGGGCCCGGGACGGCGTGGATACGGCGGTAGGGGTGGCCGTCCGGGAAGTCGTCGTCGAGGAAGCGGGTGAGTTCGGCGAGCTGCTGGGGGAAGTCGTCGGCGCCCTCGTTGAGGCTGTCGGTGCGGCGGAGGGCGGCTGCGGTGGCGCCGTCCGTGCCGGGGGCGCGGCCGAGGCCGAGGTCGATGCGGCCGGGGGCCATGGCCTCCAGTGTGCCGAACTGCTCCGCGATGACGAGGGGGGCGTGGTTGGGGAGCATGACGCCGCCGGAGCCCAGGCGGATGCGGGTGGTGTGGGCGGCGAGGTGGGCGAGGATCACGGCGGGGGACGAGGAGGCTACGCCGGGCATGGAGTGGTGTTCCGCCACCCAGTAGCGGTGGAAGCCGCGGTCTTCTGCGAGGCGGGCTATGGCGACGCTGGTGCGGAGGGCTTCGGTGGCGGTGGTGCCGGAGCCTACGGTGGCCAGGTCCAGTACGGAGAGGGGGGTGGGGGCGGTGCCGTGTGTGGTGCCGCGGGTCTCGTCTGCCACCGTTTGCCTCCTGCTGGGTTTGCCGTGCGGTGTCCTGCCGGTGGCTAACAGGAGGGTGGCTCCGGTTTATTCCCGGGGGCGGGTGGGGTGGGGGTGTTTTTCTTCGCCCCCGCCGCCCCTACCCGTCCCGTCCTCCAGGGGCTCCGCCCCTTCGACCCCGGGGGGGGGGGGGGGGGCCGCGGCGCCCCCCCCCCGCGCCCGCAGGGGGCGC
>NZ_JBFBLP010000030.1:0-37804 GCF_040686775.1 Streptomyces sp. NPDC079141
GCGGCGTGCCGGCGCAGGGCCGCGGGGTCCGCCTCCGCGCCGGGCGCGGCAACGACGTAGGCGACCAGGCGCTTGTCGCCGGGCTGATCCTCACGCACCACGACCACGGCACGGGCCACCGTGGGGTGGCCGGCGATCACCGCGGCCACCTCGCCCGGCTCGATCCGGAAACCACGGACCTTCACCTGGTCATCCGCGCGACCCAGGTACTCCAGCTCACCGTCCGCGGTCCACCGGGCCAGGTCGCCGGTGCGGTACATGCGCTCCCCCGGCGCCCCGAACGGGCAGGCCACGAAGCGCTCCGCGGTCAGCTCCGGACGGTTCAGATACCCCCGGGCCAGACCCGCACCCGCGATATACAGCTCACCCGCGGCACCCACCGGAACCGGACGCAGACCGGCGTCCAGGACGTACAGGCGCGTGTTGATCAGCGGCGCGCCGATCGGCGGGACCACCGCACCCGACAACGGCATACTCATGCTCGCGCACACCGTCGACTCCGTCGGACCGTACGCGTTGATCATCCGGCGGCCACGCGACCAACGCGCCACCAGATCCGGCGGACACGCCTCACCCGCCACCACCAGCGTCGTCACCGTCGGCAGCGCGTCGTCCGGGAGGACGGCCAGCGCGGACGGCGGCAGCGTGATGTGCGTGATCCCCTCCTCGCGCACCAGCCCGGTCAGCGCCGCACCCGGCAGCAGCCGCTCGGCAGGCGCCAGCACCAGCACCGCGCCCGCCAGCAGCGCCATGCACACCTCGGACACGGCCGCATCGAAGCTCGGCGACGCGAACAGCAGCACCCGGCTGTCGGGAGTGACCGCGAAACGCTCAATCTGCCCCGCCGCCAGACTCGCAATACCGCGATGCGAGACCGCAACACCCTTCGGACGCCCCGTCGAACCCGACGTATGAATCACATACGCGAGCGACGTGACATCCGCGGGCAGGAGGTCATCCGCGGCCCGACCGGAAGTGTCCGCCGCCGCAAGCCACGCCTCGTCGACCACCAGCACCGGAGCAACGTCGTCAAGGATGTGCGCAATACGCTCCGCCGGATACTCCGGATCCACCGGGACATGAACCGCCCCCGCCTTCATGACGGCGAGCAGCACCACAACCAGGTCGGCCGAGCGCGGCAGGGACACCGCGACGGCCCGCTCCGGGCCCGCGCCATGCTCGGCCAGCAGCCGGGCGAGCCGGTTGGCCCGCGCATTCAGCTCCGCATACGTCAGTTGGACGCCCTCGAAGACCACGGCGGTGGCGTCCGGGGTCCGAGCCACCTGCGCCTGGAACAACTCCGGCAGAGTGCCCGCAGGCACCGCACGCTCGGTGGCGTTGAAACCGTCGAGCAACACCGAACGCTCATCGGCACCAAGCACCTCGACACGTCCGACCGGCAGCTCAGGTGTCTGCGCCATGGCCGTCAGGACGCGCAGCAGCCGTTCCATGACGCCGCGAGCCGTCTGTTCGGTGACCGGCCCGGGCTGGTGGTCGAGGCGGAAGTGCAGTTCGTCGCCGGGGGTGGCGACGAGGCCGTAGGTGTAGTGCACGGCGTCCCGGGTGCGGGCGCCGGTGAGCTTGAGGCCGGTTCCGGCCGCGACGGTGTTCAGGGTCTCGGCGTCGAGGGGGTAGTTCTCGAACACGAGGGAGGTGTCGAAGAGTTCGCCGAAGCCGATGGCGCGCTGGATGTCGGCGAGCCCGAGGTGCTGGTGCTCCAGCAGCCGCGCCTGCTCCCGCTGGGCACGTGCCAGCAGTTCGCCGACGGGCTCGGCGGGGTCGATGCGCAGCCGTGCCGGCACGGTGTTGATGAACAGGCCGATGGTGTCCCAGGCGCCGTCCGCCTCGGCCGGGCGGCCGGAGACGGTGACGCCGAACGTCACGTCGTCGCGGCCCAGTTGGTGGGCCAGGACCAGTCCCCAGGCGGCCTGGACGGCCGAGTTGAGGGTGACGCCCAGCGTGCGTGTCCGCTCGGTCAGCCGGGCGGTGAGCGGGGCGGGCAGGGCCGCCTCCACGGTGGCGGGGAGCTGCGGGGTGCGGCCGGGGTCGGGGGCGGCGACGAGCGTCGGCTCCTCGAATCCGGCGAAGGCCTCGCGCCAGGCGGTCTCGGCGGCGGCGCGGTCCTGTCCGGCCAGCCAGGCGAGGTGGTCCCGGTAGGGCCTGACCGGCGGCAGCGGGTGCTCGCCCCGGTACAGCTCCAGCAGTTCGCGTACGACGACGGGCAGGGACCAGCCGTCCCACAGCACGTGGTGGGAGGTGATCGCCAGCCGGTGACGCCGGTCGCCCAGCTTCAGCAGGGTGAACCGCACGAGCGGGGGCCGGGCGGGGTCGAAGCGGCGGGTGCGGTCGGCGTCGAGCAGTCGCTGGGCCTCCCGCTCCCGCTCGGCCTCGTCCAGGGCGCCGAGGTCGGCCTCCTGCCAGGGCAGCGGTACGTCGCGCAGGACCGCCTGCACGGGGGTGCTCAGGTTGTCGTGCAGGAAGGCTGCCCGCAGGTTGGGGTGCCGTTCCAGCAGTGCGGCCGCGGCTGCGCGCAGCCGGGCGGTGTCCGGCTCGCCCTCGATGTCGACGGCGAGCTGCACGGTGTAGACGTCGCCGGACTCCTCGTCGAAGGAGTGGTGGAAGAGCAGCCCCTCCTGGAGGGGGGAGAGCGGCAGGACGTCGTCGAGGCGGCCGGCGAATCGCCGTTCCAGTTCCTCGATCTCGCTCTGGCCGAGCTGTGCGGGGGCGATGTCGGAGGGCGTCAGGCCTCCCGCGTCCGGCCGTTCGACGAGGGCGGCGAGGCCGCGCAGGGCCTCGAACCACTCCTCGGCCAGCCGGCGCACGCGGTCCTCGGTGTACAGGCGGCCGGCCCAGGTCCAGGTGGCGACGAGTTCGGGTCCGTCGGGGCCGTCCTCGGCCAGGGCGTTGAGTTCCACGGTGTGGGCGAGGGGCAGGCCGGCGTCGGCGGATCCGCCGATGCCGTTGCTGCCGGGGACGATGCCGAAGTCGGAGTCGTCGCCGGTGGTCGTGCGGCCCAGGTAGTTGAAGCCCAGCGCGGGCGAGGGCAGCGCGGCGAGTTCGGTGCGGGCCCGGGTGTCGAGGTGGCGCAGTACGCCGTAGCCGAGGCCGTGGTCGGGCACCGCGCGCAGCAGTTCCTTGGTGCGCTTGAGCAGTCGGTCGGCCTGGGGGCCGCCCGCGCGCAGTCCGGCTCGTGCCTCGGCGTCCAGCGGGCCCGCGTCGAGCCGTACCGGGTACAGGCTGGTGAACCAGCCCACGGTCCGGGAGACATCGGCGTCGTCCGCGCCGAGCGCGTCTCGGCCGTGGCCCTCCAGATCGACCAGCACGGTCGGGTCGTCGGTGCCGCGCCAGGCGGTGACGGCCGCCGCGAACGCGGCGAGCAGAACGTCGTCGGGACGCACCCGGTAGCGGGCGGCCGCGGTGGTCAGGAGGGCCCGCGTCACCTCGGCGGGCAGCCTGAGCCGCAGCGAGGCGGCGGTGCCGTGGGTGTCGAGGGCGGGGTCGAGGGCGGGGATTCCGGCCGTGTCCGCCGTAGCCGCAGAACCTTCCAACACTTCGCGCCAATACGGCAGTTGGTCCCGGCATGCCCCGTCGGCGGCTGCCGTGTGGCGGCGCTGTGACCAGGAGCGGTAGGAGAGGCTCGGCGCGGGGAGCGTGGGGGTGCGGCCGGTGGTGGCCGCCCGGAGGGCGTCGGCGAGGTCGGACAGCAGGATGCGCCAGGACACGCCGTCGACCACCAGGTGGTGGGCGACGAGGACGAGTCGGCCGGACGCGGCCGGGCCCCGGTCGCACCACACCGCCTGGAGCATGACGCCGTCGCGCGGTGCGAGCCGGGCGCGGGCTGCCGCGGCCTGCTCGGTCATGAGCTCGTCCAGCTCGGCGTCCGCGGCGCCGTTCGCGCCGACGCGGTGCAGCAGTGCGTCGGCGGCCACCGAGCCGCGGTCGCCGATCGTGAGGGACCACGGCTCGCCGTCGGACAGGCGCGTCCGCAGGGCGTCGTGGTGGTCGAGGACGGCCTCCAGGGCCGTGGTCAGGTCCCGGCGGCCGAGCCCGGCGGGCACGCGCACGGCGAGGGACTGGGCGAACCCGTCGACGGGGCCGCCGCGTTCGGCCAGCCAGTGGGCCATGGGCGGCAGCGGCAGTGCGCCCACCGCGATGTCCGGCTCCTCGGCGGCGGTGGATCCGGCGCGGGCCGCGACGGCGGCGAGGCCTTCGACGGTGCGCTGCTCGAACACGTCGCGCGCGGTGAGGACGAGTCCCTGCTGCCGGGCGCGGCCGACCAGCTGGATCGACATGATGCTGTCGCCGCCGAGGTCGAAGAAGCCGTCGGCGGCACTCACCTCGGGCAGGCCGAGCACCTCGGCGAACAGGGCGCAGAGGGTGCGTTCGGTCTCGGTGCGCGGCGCCCTGCCGCCGCCGGATTCGGGCAGCTGCGGGGCGGGCAGGGCCCTGCGGTCCAGCTTGCCGTTCGGCGTCAGGGGCAGTTCGTCGAGGGTGACGAAGGCGGACGGCACCATGTAGTCCGGCAGGGTCGCCGCCAGGTGGTCGCGCAGCGGGCCGTGCTCGACCGGGCCGTGCCCGGCCAGGACGTAGGCGACCAGGCGGCGGTCGCCGGGGCGGTCCTCGCGCACCACCGTCTGGGCCCAGGCCACACCCGGGTGGCCGGCCAGCACGGCGTCGATCTCGCCGAGTTCGATGCGCAGGCCGCGGATCTTCACCTGGTGGTCGGTGCGTCCGAGGTACTCAAGTGCGCCGTCGGCGCGCCACCGGGCCAGGTCGCCGGTGCGGTACATGCGGGTGCCGGCAGGGCCGTGCGGGTCGGCGACGAAGCGCTCGGCGGTGAGGTCGGGCCGGCCGAGGTAGCCGCGGGCCAGGCCGGTGCCGGAGATGTACAGCTCGCCGGGGGTGCCGACCGGCACCGGCCGCAGCCCGCTGTCCAGCACCTGCATCCGGATGTTCCAGATGGGCCGGCCGATCGGCACCGACGTGCCGGTGTCGTCCGGGGCGCAGGGCCAGGCGGTGACGTCCACGGCGGCCTCGGTGGGGCCGTACAGGTTGTGCAGGGCGGCCGGCAGCAGCTGGTGGAACTGCTGTTGCAGGTCGCGGGGCAGGGCCTCGCCGCTGCACACGACGCGGCGCAGCGAGGTGCAGCGCATCGCGGTGGGTTCCTGGAGGAAGGCCTGGAGCATGGACGGCACGAAGTGCACGGTGGTGATCCGCCGGTCCTGGATCAGTCCGGCGAGGTAGGCGGCGTCGCGGTGTCCCTCGGGCCGGGCGACGACGAGGGTCGCGCCGACGGCGAGCGGCCAGAAGAACTCCCACACCGATACGTCGAAGCCGAACGCGGTCTTCTGCAGGACCCGGTCCGTGGCGTCGAGCCGGTAGGCGTCCTGCATCCACAGCAGCCGGTTGGCGATGGCCGCGTGGCTGACGACGACGCCCTTGGGCCGCCCGGTGGAGCCGGAGGTGTAGATGACGTAGGCGGGGTGGTCGAGGCCGAGGGGTGCGGTGCGGTCGGCGTCGGTGAGGTCGCTGCCGGGCAGTGCGGTGGTGTCGGCCTCGTCGACGAGCAGGTGCGGGGCTTGGGACGCGGGCAGCCGGCCGGCCACGTCGCCGCGGGTCAGCACCAGTTCGGGGGCGGCGTCGGTGAGCAGGTGGGCGATGCGGTCCGCGGGGTAGTCGGTGTCGACGGGCAGGTAGGCGCCGCCCGCCTTCACCACGGCGTGGAGGGCCACGACGAGTTCGAGGGAGCGGGGCAGGGCGATCGCCACCCGCCGCTCCGGGCCGACGCCGTGCCGCACCAGGAGCCGGGCGAGCCGGTTGGCGCGCTCGTTGAGCTCCGCGTAGGTCAGCCGGGTGTCCTCGAAGACGACGGCGGTGGCATCCGGGGTGCGGGCGGCCTGTGCCTCGAAGGCGGCGGGCAGGGTGGCCGGGGCGATCTCGTGGGCGGTGTCGTTGAAGGTGTCGAGTGTCAGCCGCCGTTCGTCGGCGGTGAGCACGTCGAGTCGCCCGGTGGGACGGCCGGAGTCGTCGGCGAGTGCCTCAAGGATGCGCACCAGCCGGTCGGCCACGGACTGCGCGGTGGCGCGGTCGACGAGGTCGGGCTGGTGGTCCAGGCGCAGCCGCAGGGTGTCGCCGGGGACCACGACCAGGCCGAGCGGGTAGTGCACGGCGTCGTGCGCGTGGACCTCGCCGACCCGCAGTCCGACCGTTTCGGTGAGTTCGGTGAAGGCGGCGGCCTCCAGCGGGAAGTTCTCGAACACCACGGAGGTGTCGAAGAGTTCGCCGAGTCCGGCCGCGCGCTGGATGTCGGCGAGCCCGGTGTGCTCGTGCTCCAGCAGCCGCTGCCGCTCGTCCTGCACGCGCCGCAGCAGGTCGCCGAGCGGTTCGGCCGGGTTCAGGCGCACCCGCAGCGGCACGGTGTTGATGTACAGCCCGACGCAGTCCTCGATGCCGTCGATCTCGGCGGGCCGTCCGGAGACGGTCACGCCGAAGGTGATGTCGTCGCGTCCCAGGGTGCGCGACAGGGTGAGCGCCCAGGCCGCCTCGACCACCGAGTTGAGGGTGACGCCGAGGGCGCGGGCCCGTTCGGAGAGTGTCGCCGTGGCGGGCGCGGGCAGCGTGGTCTCCACGCGTTCCGGCCGGACCGGAACCCGGCCGGCGGGTGCGGCGGCGATCCGCGTCGGCTCCTCGACGTCGGCGAACGCCTCCCGCCAGGCCTGTTCGGCGGCGCCCCGGTCGCGGTGGGCGAGCCAGCGCAGGTGGTCGGCGAAGGGCCGCGGCGCGGGCAGCGCGGAGGTGTTGCGGTACAGCTCCAGCAGCTCGCGCAGCAGCACGGGCAGGGACCAGCCGTCCAGTACGGCGTGGTGCACGGTCAGGGCCAGTACGGCACGCTCGGTTCCGGTGCGGGCGAGCAGGAAGCGGACGAGCGGGGGCCGGTCGAGGTCGAAGCGGCGCTCGCGCTCGCCGACCAGCCGCTCGTGCAGCGCCTCTTCGCCGGCGGTCTCGGTCTCCTGCCAGTCCAGGGGCACGTCGGCGTGGACGACCTGCACGGGCCGGCTGAGTCCCTCGGTGGGGAAGCCGGCGCGCAGCGCGTCGTGCCGGGCGAGCAGTGCGGCGGCGGCCGTCCTCAGGGCGGGCACGTCGAGGGTGCCGAGGAGTTCGACGGCGACCTGCACGGTGTAGACGTCGGGGGCGCCCTGGTCGAAGACGCTGTGGAAGACCAGGCCCTCCTGCAGCGGGGTCAGCGGCAGCACCTCGGCCGACGCGGGCAACTGCGCCCGCAGCGCGGCCAGTTCCGCCGCGCCGAGGGGTACGTCGAGGGGGGCGTCGCCGGGTACGTCGGCGGCGGCGGCGGCCGCGTCCTGCGGTACGGCCTCGGCGAGCGCGGCGACCGTGCGGTGGGCGAAGACGTCCTTGACGGCGAGGCGCAGTCCGGCCCGGCGGGCGCGGCCGACCAGGCGGACGGCGACGATGCTGTCGCCGCCGAGGGCGAAGAAGCTGTCGTCGACGCCGACTTCGGGCACGCCGAGGACCTCGGCGAACAGGGCGCACAGCGTCTTCTCCAGCGCGGTGCGGGGCGCAGTGCCGGAGACCGAGCCGGCGAAGTCGGGGGCGGGCAGGGCGGCCCGGTCGAGCTTGCCGTTGGGGGTCAGCGGCAGCGCGTCCAGCGTCACGAACGCCGCCGGGACCATGTATTCGGGCAGGGTCCGCGCCAGGTGGGTGCGGAGCTCCTCGGGGGTGGCGGTGCCGACGACGTATCCGACCAGGCGCTGGTCGCCGGGGCGGTCCTCGCGCACCACGACCGCGGCCCGGGACACCGCCGGGTGGCCGAGCAGGGCGGCCTCGATCTCGCCGGGCTCGATGCGGTGGCCGCGCACCTTGACCTGGTGGTCGACGCGGCCGAGGTACTCCAGCTCGCCGTCGGCCGACCAGCGCACCAGGTCGCCGGTGCGGTACATGCGGGTGCCGGGGGCGCCGTGGGGGTCGGCGACGAACCGTTCGGCGCTGAGTCCGGCCCGGTCCAGGTAGCCGTGGGCCAGGCCGGCGCCGGCGATGTACAGCTCGCCGGCCACGCGGGCGGGCGCCGGGCGCAGGGCCGCGTCGAGCACGTAGACGCGGGTGTTGCCGATGGGGCGGCCGATGGAGCCGCGCGCGGCGCTGTCGCCGGCGACCTCGCCGGCCGTGGACCAGATGGTGGTCTCGGTGGGGCCGTAGAGGTTGGTGACCGACCGGGCCGTGGCCTGCAGGCGGTGGGCGAGGTCGGCGGGGAGTGCCTCGCCGCCGACGAGGACGCGCAGCCCGGCGGGCGCCGTCGGGAACTCGTCGACGAGGGCCCGCCACAGGCTGGGCGTCGCCTGCATCACGGTGGCCCGGGAGGTGCCGATCAGATCGGCCAGGGCCTGCGGGTCCCGGGTGGTGTCCTTGTCGGCGAGCACCACTCGGGCGCCTGCCAGCAGGGGCAGGTACAGCTCCAGGGCGGCGATGTCGAAGCCGACGGTCGTGACCGCGAGCAGCGAGTCCTCGGCGGTCAGGGCGAACAGTCCGGCCATCGAGTCGAGGAAGTTGACCAGGGCGGCGTGTCCGACGACGACGCCCTTGGGGCGGCCGGTCGAGCCGGAGGTGTAGATGACGTAGGCGGGGCTGTGCGGCGGGACCGGTGCCAGGTTGTCCGGCGTACGGTCCTCGGTGCGGGCGTCCGCCAGCCAGGCCTCGTCCACGACGAGGACGGGCCGGGAGTCCTCGATCATGTAGGTGATGCGGTCGGCGGGGAAGTCGGGGTCGAGCGGTACGTAGGCCGCGCCCGACTTGGCCACGGCGAGCAGCACGGTGACGAGGTCGACGGAGCGCGGCAGCCGGACGGCGACCCGGTGCCCGGGGCCCGCTCCCTGTTCGACCAGCAGCTTGGCCACGCGGTTGGCGCGGGCGTTGAGCTCGCCGTAGGTGAGTTCGCGGTCGCCGCAGAGCACGGCCGTGGCGTGCGGGGTGCGGGCCGCGACGGCCTCGAAGAGCTGGGGCAGCGCGTCCGCGGGCACGGCGCGGTCGGTCGCGTTCCATGCGTCGAGCAGCGTTGCGCGTTCGGTGTCGGCGAGGACCTCCGCGCGTCCCGTGGGGGTCGCGGGGTCGGCCGCGAACCGGGTCAGGACGCGGGCGAGGCGGGCGACGGTCCGCTCGGCCTCGACGGCGTCGATCAGGTCGGGCTGGTGGTCGATCCTGAGCCGGAGCCGTTCGCCGGGGTGGACGACGAGGCTCAGCGGGAAGTGGGCGCCCTCGTGGGCGCGGGCGTCCAGGAGGCGCAGTCCGGCCCGGTCGGCCAGGGTGCCGAGGGCAGCGCGGTCGAGGGGGTAGTTCTCGAACACCATGGAGGTGTCGAAGAGTTCACCGAGCCCGGTCCACCGCTGGATGTCGGCGAGCCCGATGTGCTGGTGCTCGAGCAGGGCGGCGCGCTCCTGCTGGATGCGTGCGGCGAGGGAGCCGAGGGGTTCGGCGGGGTCCAGCCGGACGCGCAGGGGCAGCGTGTTGATGAACAGGCCGGCCATGTCCTCCACGCCGCCGAGTTCGGCGGGGCGGCCGGCCACCGTGGTGCCGAACACCACGTCGGTGCGGCCCAGCAGCTGGGACAGGACCAGTGACCAGGCGGCCGTGGTGAGGGAGTTGAGGGTGACACCCAGTTCGCGGGCGCGCCGGCCGAGGCGGTCGGTGAGTTCGGCGGGGAGGTCGTGCTCCACGCGCGCGGGGGGCATCGGGGTGCGGCCGGGCACGGTCGGCGCGAGCCGGGCGGGCTCCTCGAACCCGTCGAACGCGGCGGTCCAGGCCTGCCGGGCGGCCTCGGTGTCCTGTGCCGCGAGCCATGCCAAGTAGTCGGCGTAGGGCCGCACTTCGGGCAGCGGCCGGTCGGCCGCGTAGGTGTGGAGCAGGTCGCGGACGACGACGGGCAGCGACCAGCCGTCGATGACGGTGTGGTGGGCGGTGAGCGCCAGGACGTGGTGCTCGGCGGCCGTGCGGACCAGCAGGAAGCGGACGAGCGGCGGCCGGTCCAGGGCGAAGCGCGCGGCGCGCTCCTGTGCCAGCAGCGCGTCCAGGCCCTGGCCGTCCTCGGTCGTCTCCTCCCGCCATTCCAGGGGGACTTCGGCCGGTACGACCTGGACGGCGCGGCTCAGTCCCTCGTGCCGGAACCCGGCGCGCAGCGCGTCGTGCCGGTGCAGCAGGGTCGCGGCGGCGGCGCGCAGGGCGGTGGTGTCGAGCGGGCCGCCGAGTTCGAGGACGGCCTGGACGGTGTAGAGGTCGGGCTGGTCCTCGTCGAAGACGCTGTGGAAGAGCAGGCCTTCCTGAAGGGGCGTCAGCGGCAGGACGCGGGCGCCGGACGGGGCGTCGACGAGGGCGAGTTCGTGCCGCGGCAGCGGGTCGGGGAGCTGGTACGTCTCGGTGTCCGCCGTGGTCCGGGCGACGGCGGCGAGGGCCTCGACGGTGCGGTGCACGAAGACGTCGCGGGCGGTGAGGGCGAGGTTCGCGCGGCGGGCCCGGGAGACGAGCCGCAGGGCCAGGACGCTGTCGCCGCCGAGATCGAAGAAGCTGTCGTCGACTCCGGCCCGCTGCACGCCGAGGACCTCGGCGAACAGGGTGCACAGCAGGGTCTCGGCGGCGGTGCGCGGGGCGCCGCCCCGTGCGGTGTAGGTGGGTGCGGGCAGGGCGGCCCGGTCCAGCTTGCCGTTGGGGTTGAGCGGCAGCGCGTCCAGCGTGACGAAGGCGGAGGGCACCATGTAGTCCGGCAGGGCCTGGGCCACCTGGGCGCGCAGCTCGCCGGTGTCGGCGCCGCCGACGACGTAGGCCACGAGCCGCTTGTCGCCGGGGCGGTCCTCGCGCAGCACGACGGCGGCGTGCTCCACCGCGGGGTGGGCGGCCAGGGCGGCCTCGATCTCGGCCGGTTCGACGCGGAAGCCGCGCACCTTGACCTGCTGGTCGGCGCGGCCGAGGTAGTCGAGCTGCCCGTCGGCGGTCCAGCGGGCCAGGTCGCCGGTGCGGTACATGCGCTCGCCGGTGGCGGAGAAGGGGCAGGCCACGAACCGTTCGGCGGTCAGGCCGGGCCGGCCGAGGTAGCCGCGGGCCAGGCCGGCGCCCGCGATGTACAGCTCGCCGGCGGTGCCGGCCGGGACCGGGCGCAGCGCGTCGTCGAGGACGTAGGCGCGGGTGTTGGCGATGGGGCGGCCGATGCGCACGGTGCCGGCGGTGACGTCGGCGTACAGGCTGTCGCCGCTGGCCTCGGAGGAGCCGTACAGGTTCAGCAGGCGGGCGGCGGGCAGCGCGGTGCGGAACCGGTCGGCGTGGGCGGGGGGCAGGGCCTCGCCGCTGGTCACCCACAGGGTGCACGGCGCGAGGGCACCGGCGTCGTCGCCGTCCAGGAGCTCGGCGAGGAGGCTGGGCACGAGGGTGATGCGGCCGACGCCGTGCCGGGCGACGAGGTCGGTCATGGCGGCGGCGCTGCGGGCGGCCTCGGCGCCGCAGAGCACGACGGGCGCGCCGTGCACGAGCGGGCCGAGGAGTTCGGTGGTGCCGTCGACGAAGCTGAGGGAGCTCTTGGCGAGGACGGGCCGCCCGTCGAAGGGGAACTCCTCCCCGAACCACAGCAGCCGGTTGACGGCGCCTTCGTGGAGGCCCGCCACGCCCTTGGGGACGCCGGTGGATCCGGAGGTGTAGATGAGGTACGCCGGGTGGGCGGGGGTCAGCGGCCGGGCGCGGTCGGCGTCGGTGGGGTTGTGCGCGGGCCGGCCAGCGGTGTCGAGGGCGTCGAGGATCAGCACGTCCCCGCCGTGCGGCGGCAGGCCGGCGGCGAGTTCGGCGGTGGTCAGGACGAGGCCGGGCCGGGCGTCGCCGAGCATGTGGGCGATGCGGTCGGCCGGGTAGTCGGGGTCCACGGCCAGGTAGGCGGCGCCGGACTTGAGTACGGCGAGCAGGGCGACGACCTGGTCCGCGGAGCGCGGCAGCACCAGGCCGACGTGCCCGTCGGGGCCCGTCCCGCGGGCGATGAGCAGGTGGGCGAGGCGGTTGGCCCGGGTGTTGAGTTCGGCGTAGGTGAGCGTGCCGCCGTCATGGTGGAGGGCGGGCGCGTCCGGGGTGCGGGCCGCCTGCGCCTCGAACAGCACGGGCAGGGTGGCGGAGGTCCGCTCGCGCGCGGTGGCGTTCCAGGTGTCGAGGAGGGTGTCGCGCTCGGCGTCGGTGAGCAGGTCGAGGGCGGCGACCGGGTGGCCGGGGTCGGCCGCGGCGCGCTGCAGGAAGGTGGTGAACCGGTCCTGGTGGCGGGCGAGTTCGTCCTCGGTGTAGAGCTCGCGGTTGCCGCAGAACTCCAGCTGGGTCTCACCGGTGCCGGGCGTGCGGTAGGCGTTGACCGTCAGGTCGGCGATGGGGCCGTTGGCGAGCTGTCGGCGCACCGCGGTGCAGGCGCCGAAGCGGGTCTCCTGCTCGAAGGCCATCACGTTGACCTGCGGGCCGGTCAGTGCGCCGGCCTCGGCGGACAGGCCGAGCCGGGCGCGCAGGGTCTCGCCGCGGTGGCGCTGGTGCCGGATGGTCTGCCGGATCCTGTCCTCGGCCTGGGCCACGAGGTCGCCGAAGGTGGTGTCCGGGTCGACGGTGAGGCGGACGGGGACCTCGTTGGCGAGCATCGCGGGCGTGCCCAGTTCGGCGCGCGAACGCCGCGCGGCCATGGGCATGTTGACGATGATCTCGGACCGGCCGAGCAGGCGGTGCACATAGGCCGCGGTGGCGGCGACGACGGTTGCGGACAGGCCGCCGACACCGCTGTCGGCGAAGTCGCCGAGGACCTCCGGCGCCAGCGGCGTGACCAGGCGCAGGGTGCTGGGCGTGGCGGGGGCGACCCGCCCGGCGAGCGGGGTGCCCTCGTGGTGGTCGGCGAACGCGGCCAGCCAGTGGGCCGCGTCCGTGGCGTGCCGCTCGGAGGCGAGGTAGGCGGCGTCCTCGGCGAGCAGGTCGGCGAGGGGTGCGGCGATCGCTCCGGACGGTTGCAGGCCCTGTTCGTGGGCGGTGTACAGCTCGGCGAGCCGCCGGATGTAGAGGTGCTGGCCGAAGCCGTCCAGGACGATGTGGTGGTAGCGGAAGTACAGGACGCTGCCGTGCTCCCCGGTGGTGAACAGGGCGTGCGTGTACGGCGCTTCGGTGCCGAGGTCGGTGGCACGGGCGAGGTCGGCGGCCGTCCAGGCCTCGATCTCGGCGTCCGGGTCGGGCCGGTCCGTGAGGTCGACGAGGTGCAGTTCGGGCTCGCCGGCCGGCTCGACGGTCAGCCGGGGGCCGTCCGCCGTGTCGTGGAAGCGGGTGCGCAGCGTGTCGGTCTCGGCGACGGCCTGGGTGACGGCCCGGCGCAGGGCGTTCTCGTCGAGCCGTCCGGTGAGCGTGTAGGTGACACCGCAGTTGTAGAAGGGGTTGTCGGGTGCCATGCGCTGGGCCACCCAGATGCCAGTCTGCGCGGCGGACACGGTGTGGAACGTGTTGCTGACGTCGGACACGGTGCTTCCCATCCCCCAGGGCGCTGCGGTGTGCGTGGAACTGCGGTGCGTGAGTGTGTGGTGCGGTGGGCCGGTCAGGCGGCTTCGCCGCGGGCGCGCTCCTCGCCGATGGCGGCGAGGAGGGCCTCGATGGTGGGGTTGTCCCACATCATCGTCGGGTCGACGGCGAAGCCGAGGTGGTCCTCGATCTCGGCGGCGACGGACAGGGCGTACACCGAGTCCAGGCCGTAGTCGCTGAGCGGTACGTCGGGGCGGATGTCGGCGGCCGGCATCTTCAGGTGCTCGGCGACGCGCTCCACCAGCCAGCCGTGCAGGTCGTCGTTGTCGGTGGCGGCGGCGCTCGGGGCGGTGCTCTCGGACATGGGGGTCTCCCGTCGGGATGTCGGTCGGACAGCGGTCGTCGGCGGGCCGGCGTGGCGGGCCCGCGGCAGGTGGGTCGGGTGGGCTCAGCCGGCGAGCGGCCGGGGCAGCAGACCGAGGCCCCGCGAGCGGGCGCAGCGGTCCAGCAGTTCGTCCCACAGGGGCTGTTGGAGGTGGTCGGGCAGCAGCGGCAAAGGCGTGCCGAGGGGGGCGCGCAGCCGGTGCAGGGCCGCGGCCGCCCAGGCCGGGTCGGCGAGGAAGGTGTCGTCGGTCCCTTGAGCGTGCCGCCAGGTCTCGAAGCAGGCGGCCGCGACGAGGACCTTCACATAGCGCGTGGTCAGGTCGTAGGCGGGCGAGCTCGCCCCGACCGAAAGCTCGGCCGGTGAGAGCGCGGTGCACTCCTCGGCCAGGGTGAGGAGTTCGCGGGCGAAGTGTTCGCCGTGCGCGCGCAGCGCGGTGTACGCCGGTCCGCTGCCGTCCGGCATGGCGGCGAGCCCGGCGGCCAGCGAGGTGCTGAGGTTCTCGCGGCCGGCGGCGCTGATGGCGAGCCGGTGGAAGTCGAAGGGCGGCAGGTCGGCGCCGGGCCGGAACAGCTCGGCCGGTGCGCCTGCCTCGCCGAGCCAGGACCGCCTGGCGAGCAGCGGGAGCTGGGGCAGCAGCGACACCTGGCAGGCGGCGCGCGCCGCGTGCCCGAAGCCCGCGGGCTGGATGTCCCGCAGAAGCTTCTGGAAGGCGGCCGAGGCTCCCTCGCGGATGTAGAAGTGGGCGCCCATCACGGCCGAGAGCTGGTTCATCACGTCCATGAGGGTCTTGGACACGAAGAGCTTCACGGCCTGCGCGTGGATCGGGGTCTGTTCCGGCACCAGGTGCAGGGCGCGGGTGGCCACGGTCGCGAAGCAGTCGGCGGTCAGCAGGTCCGAGTACGCGGTGGCGAGCACCGCGCGGACGTGCGCGAGGTCTGCGGCCGTACGGCCGTACAGGCGGCGGCCCTTGACGTGGTCGACGGTGATGCGCAGGGCCGTGTCGACGAGGCCGGTGAACATCGACACCAGGGTGGTGCGGGTGACCTGGAAGGAGCGCAGCGCGGTCTCCAGGCCCTGCCCGGGCCTGCCGAGGACGGCGCTCTCGGGCAGCGGACAGTCGCGGAACTCGATGCCGCCGAGCTGCACTCCGCGCATGCCGCTGGTGCGGAAGCGGGGCAGGTACGTCATGTGTCCGGCGGGCAGCCGCGACTTGTCGACGAAGAGCTGGGAGTGGCTGCGGCTGCCGGGGCGCTCGGCGGTGCGGGCGAAGACCACGACCGCCTCGGCGCGCTGGACGTTGGTGATGATCTCCTTGCGGCCGTTGAGGAGGAGTCCGTCCGGTCCGGGCAGCGCGGTGAACTCGGTGCCGGCCATGTCGTTGCCGTGGGCCAGCTCGTGGTAGGCGACGGCCACCCGGCGTCCGGAGCACAGCAGTTCGGCGGCCCGGCGGCACTGCTCGTCGTCGCCCGCGGTCCACAGGTTGACGCCGGCGATGAACGAGCTGGCGCCGTAGCCCAGTCCGAGGCAGGGGTCGCGCCGGTACAGCGAGCGCATGATCTCCACGAGGTGGTCGAGCCGGTCGAGCCGGCCGCCGAACGCGGTGGGCACGAACTCGGCGCCCAGCCCGTACTCGTGCAGCGCCGCCTCTCCGGCCTCGAACATCTCGCCGCGCTCGTCGGCCTCCAGGGCGGCACGCAGGCCGAGCGGGTTGTCGTCGGCGAAGGGGTCGCCGAGCGCGGACTCCAGCGTGTGCAGCCGTGCGGGCATGGCGGTGGTGGTGGGTGCCGTGGTCACTGGACGCCCTCCTGCGCGTAGGTGGCCGGCAGGGACGGCGGCGCGCCGTCGGTGGTGGCGAGCAGCCGGTCGGCCAGCAGGTCGTAGGCGGCAGCCCGGGTCTCGTCGGCGGCGATGCCGAGCCGGTTGAGGACGAGGGTGAGGCCGACCCGGAGCCACAGTCCGTCGTAGGGTGTGCGGGCGCTGTCCAGCCACAGGTGGATCAGGGTGGCGGCGGCAAAGCACAGCTCGTACTGGGCGGCCAGGTCGAAGGCCGACTGCGGGACGTCGCGGACCGTGCGTTCCTGCTGTTCCATCCCGGTGTGCACGGCCTCGGCGAGGCCGGCGAGTTCGTCCGCCATGCGGGACACCTCGGGCGGCAGCTGCCCCTCGCGGACTCCGGCGCGCAGCCGTTCCAGCGCCTCGGGCAGGAGTTGTACGAGGCTTGAGCCCCGGGTCGACAGCAGGCGCAGCCGGTCCGGTTCGAAGGGCGGCGGCGGGCTGCCGGGCATGGTCGCGGTGACGGCGTCCCGGTCGGCCGTGCCACGGCGCCATGCGCGGGCGAGGGCCGGGAAGTGGTCGATGAGCAGGTTGCGGTTGACCGCGGTACTGCCGTCGAAGACGGCGACGATGCGGTGGTCGCGGTCGAGCTTGGCGAAGGCGCCGTCGAGGTAGGTGTCGTCGCTCAGGAAGCCGCGGACACCGAGCAGTTCACTGATCCGGTCGAGGGTGTCCTGGGCGAGCGTGGGCACGAGCGCCTTGGTGACGGAGGCGACCACGGCCATCTCGGGGGTCAGGGTGTGAACGGCGCGGGCGGCGACGGTGGTGACGGCCTCGGCGACGATCAGTCCGGCGCAGGCCTCGCCCAGGATGCGGCGCACGCGCGGCAGGTCGCTGAGGCGGCGCCCGTAGAGCCGACGGCCGAGGGCGTACTCGGCGGCGATGCGCAGTGCGTGGTCGAGTGCGCCGAGCGAGAGGGCGGTGCACACGGTGCGGGTGAGCTGAAGGGTCTTCAGGACCGTTTCGGCTCCGGTGCCTTCCGCGCCGACGAGTGCCTCCTCGGGCAGTACGGCGCCGTCGAAGGCGATGCCGCTGATGTCGGCGCCCCGGATCCCGTGGGTGTGCACCTTGGGAAGTAACCGGTGGCTGCCCGGGGCCAGCCGGTCCTTGTCGACGAGGAAGAGGCTGAAGCCCCGTGGGCCGCCCCGTTCGCCGGTGCGGGCGAGGACGCACAGGAAGCGGCCGCGGGTGGCGTTGTTGATGAGCCACTTCTCGCCGTCGAGCCGCCAGCCCTGCTCGGTGCGCCGGGCGGTGAGTTCCCCGGCGAGCAGGTCGCTGCCGTGGTGGCGCTCGGTCAGGGCCCAGGAGGCCACGGCGCCGGCGCGCACCTCGGCGGCGAGCTCGGCCGCCTGCCGCTCGCTGCCCGCGACCCAGACGGGGGCGGTGCCGAGGAACGTCTTGCCGTGGGCGACGGCGACGGTCAGATCACGGCGGGCCACGGTGCGCAGGAGCTGGACCAGTTCGACGTGGTCGCCGAGGAGACCGCCGTGGCGGGCGTCGACGTAGTGCGCGGCGAGGCCGAAGTCGTCGAGTGCGCGGCAGGCTTCGGCGGGGAAGGCCTCCGCGTGGTCCAGCGCCGCCATGGTGGCGGGGCTGAGGGCGCCGTCACCGGAGTCGGATCGGCGCAGGAACTGGTCGAGTCTGAGCACAGGAGTGTGCGGCACTGTGGATCCCCCGTTGTGTGGCTCCCCTGGCCGGATACGGCCGCGGGGCACTGTTCGTCGTCCGGGCACCCGGTCGGTGTGCGCGGGTCGGCCGGTGTGCTGCGTGGCTACGCGGTGGCGTGCTCCAGGCGTGGGTCGAGCTTGGCGATGAGTGCGGAGACCTCTCCGGCGCGGAAGAGTTCCCGCATCTGCAGGCGCTGGATCTTGCCGCTCGTGGTGCGCTGGACGGCGCCGCGGCGGACCAGGGCGAGTCCCGACAGGTGCGCGCCGAACTCGGTGAAGACGGTGCGTCGGATGGAGCTGGCCAGCCTCTCCAGCTCCTCGTCGGTGTGCCGGCCGCGCAGTTCGTGGACGAGGACGAGGAGTTCTTCCTCGCGGCCCTCGTCGTCCTGGACGGGCACGGTGAAGGCCGCGCCGAACGTACCGTGCAGTTCGAGGTGGTGCTGGCGGGCCTCGTACTCGATGTCCTGCGGGTAGAGGTTGCGGCCGCGCAGGATGAGCATTTCCTTCAGCCGGCCGGTGATGAACAGTTCACCGTCGAGGACGGCTCCCAGGTCGCCGGTGCGCAGATAGCCGCTCTCGGTGCCGGGGGCGGTGTCCGCGACGGTGCCGTTGAAGGTCCGCTCGGTGGCCTCGGCGTTGTCCCAGTAGCCCTGGCCGACGCTCGGGCCGCGCAGCCAGATCTCGCCGATCTCCCCTTCGGGCAGCGCGCGGCGGCTGTCGGGTTCGACGATGCGTACGTCGTAGTCGTGCGGGAAGCCGCAGGAGACGACGTCCCTGCCGGGGTCGGCGGCGGAGACGGGTACGAGGGCGCCGCTCGCCAGGCGCTGTTCGTCGACGCGGAGCACCACCGGTTCGCGGTGGCCGGAGCCGCTGACGAAGACGGTGGCCTCGGCCATGCCGTAGCAGGGGTTGAGGGTTTCGGTGCGCAGGCCCGCGACGGCGAAACGCTTGGCGAAGGCGGTGAGGGTGGCGGCCTGGACCGGTTCCGAGCCGTTGTTGGCGAACTTCCAGCGGGACAGGTCCAGTCCGGCGAGCTGTTCGTCGGTGATCTGACGGCTGCACAGTTCGTAGGCGAAATTGGGTCCTGCGGACCAGGCGATGTCGAACTCGTCGATCATGCGCAGCCACCAGTGCGGCCGCTTGAGGAAAGTGGTGGGGCTCATGAGGACGCAGGAACTGCCGAGATACAGCGGCGGCAGCAGAATGCCCATCAGTCCCATGTCGTGGTAATGCGGGATCCAGGAGCCGAATCGTGATTCGTCGTCGAGGCCGAAGGTCCGGCACAGGCTCTCGGCGTTGTGCAGCAGATTGCCGTGGGTGAGGACAACACCCTTGGGGTTGCCCGTCGAGCCCGAGGTGTACTGCAGCAGGGCGACGGAGTCGTGGTCGAGCGGGGGCAGCAGTTCCGCGGCCAGTGGGGGCTCGTCGAGGGCGTCGGTGACCAGCAGTGCCTCGCGGTCGCGGTCGAAGGCCTCGGCCCAGTCGCCGACCTCCGTGAGCGTGCGGCTCTCGGTGAGCACCGCCGCGACGTCGGCATCGGCGGCGATGACGGAAACGCGGCGCTGATGGTGGCGGTATCGGCCAGGAAGCGGTGAAGGGACGGCCACGACACCGGCGTAGAGACAGCCGATGAATGCCGCCGCGAATTCCAGGCCTTCGGGGTACAGCAGCAGGGCACGGTCGCCGGGTGCGCACCGCTTCAGCAGTGCCGCGGCCACCGTGCGGGCCCTTCGGTCGAGTTCCGCATAGGTTAGGGATATTCGACCGTCGTCGGCATCGAAATCGGATAGAAATGTGACCGCCGCGCTGGAACCGCTTTCCGCGACGTTTTTACGTATGGACTCTGTGAAATTGGCGTGCATCTACAAGATCCTCCCCCGCGGAGCCACACCGTCCCGATGCGGCCGCCATTCGTCGATCTCGCGAACCCAATCGGCGTGACACCTACTGACGATCAGCCGATGACCAAGGTCAACTTCCATGACCCTAAGGATCATTGAATGGTGCAGTCAACCCCCCACGGCAACCTCCGCAGGGGCCGGACCACCACTTCAGCCAGTATCAAACGCCTGCTCAGGAGCGGGTCAACCCACTTTGGTCAGCCCATGCCCAACGAAGGTCATGGGCTGCTCAACGGCCCGCGACTTGGCTTGAATGCACCCCGCCCTGTCAAGCGATTAACGACGGCCGAGGTCAGCGGACTTGCGCTTGACACCCCAACGGAGGCCCGCCTACTGTCCGAACGATCATCCAACTGCCATTAACTGGAGAGGGTGTTTTGACCGTGGGGGGAACGGTACTTGTATCTGGCACCTCGTCAGATGCGCACACCTGGAATTTAATCTATATACACCTGTTCCTTGAAGAGCGCGGATACACGGTCAGCAATCTCGGCTCCTGCGTTCCGGATGACCTTCTCGTCCGTACCTGTCGCACACTGCGGCCGGAGCTGGTCGTCCTCAGCAGCGTCAACGGCCACGGGTTCACCGACGGACTTCAAGCCATCGGGGCGATCAGACAGCAGCGTGATATGCGCCACCTTCCGGTGGTGATCGGCGGCAAGCTGGGGACGGACGGGCTGCGCAACGCCGGCAGCACCCGCAGACTCCTGGACGCCGGCTTCGACGCCGTCTTCGACAGCGGGGACCTCGGCGCCTTCGACCGCTTCCTGAACCGCCGCCGCGCGGCCGCGGCATGACCGTCCCGGCGGACCAGGACTTCGGCTCCTTCGTTGCCACGGCCCGCGCCCGCGGCCGGCTCGTCGTACAGCCCCGGATGGGGTTCGGCAGCCGGGCGCGGATGCGCGTCGGACTGGAACGCACCAGACAGGCCGAAGGCGTGACCGTGGGCACCATCACCCTGGACAGCTACACCCGGGTCGGCGACTTCGCCGCCGCCCGGGCCGCGGTGGCACAGAACCTGCCGCTCAACGGCTACCCGCTGCTGGCGCACGGGGCGGAGGCGACCCGGGCCCTGCTCGACGGGGTCCAGGACGAGACGTTCCCGGTCCAGGTCCGCCACGGATCCGCGCGCCCGCAGGCGCTGTTCGCCGAACTGATCGCGGCAGGCCTGCACGCCACCGAGGGCGGCCCCGTCTCGTACTGCCTGCCCTACAGCCGTACGCCGCTGCACGAGTCGGTGCGGCACTGGGCGGAGAGCTGCGAACTGCTGGCCTCGGCCGGCGGACCCGACACCCAGCCGCATCTGGAGTCGTTCGGCGGCTGCATGCTCGGCCAGCTCTGCCCGCCCAGCCTGCTGGTGGCGCTCAGCGTGCTGGAAGGACTCTTCTTCGCGCAGCACGGGCTGCGCTGCATCTCCCTCAGCTACGCCCAGCAGACCAGCGCCGAGCAGGACGCGGAGGCATTGGCGGCGCTGCACCGGCTGGCCGCCGAGGAACTGCCGGACGACGTGCGGTGGCACAGCGTCCTGTACGCGTACATGGGTCTGTACCCCGGCACGGTACGGGGAGCACAGCGGCTGCTGGAGTCCGCGGCCCGGCTCGCCGTACGGGCCGGGGCGGCCCGGCTGATCGTGAAGACCGCGGCCGAGGCCTACCGCATCCCGACCATCGCCGAGAACGTGGCCGCACTCGAACTGGCCGCGCACACCGCGGAACACAGCCGCCCCGACGAGGAGCGGCAGCCGCCGGCCGAGTCCGACGGCACGGTCTACGCGGAGGCCCGCGCGCTGGTGCACGCCGTCCGGGAGCTGCATCCGGACCTGGGCACGGCCCTGGTCCGCGCCTTCGAACGGGGGCTGCTGGACGTGCCGTTCTGCCTCCACCCGGACAACCAGGGCCGGACCCGGAGCCTCATCGACGACCGGGGAAGGCTGCGCTGGTCCGCCACCGGCAGCCTGCCCCTGCCCCCCGCGGCCGGGCAGCGCAACGCGCCCGCGATGACGGCGGCCGGGCTGCTGGACTCCCTGACGTTCGTTCGGCGGGCGTACGACTCATGACGGACACCCCGCTGTTCGGATCACTTTCGGCACGCCGGATACGTGCCGAGCGAAAGGGGCAGGTCATGCCCTTTTGCAGAGGTGGCACGGGCGCCCCGCGGGGATCTTGGACACATGAACCTGCGTCGCCCCCTCCCCCTGCTCACCGCCCTGTCGGCGGCGGCCGTCGCGCTGCTGCTCGTCGGCCTGTGCCTGCGGCCCGCGCCGTCCCCCGCCTCCCGTACCGTCCGGGCCGACCCGGCGGCCGCCGTGGTGCCCCGGCTGCCGGCGCCCACCGGGCCGTACGCCGTCGGCCGGGCGGATCTCAGGCTGGTCGACCGGCAGCGGACCGATCCCTTCACCCACCGCGGCCCGCGCGAGCTCATGGTCAGCGTCTGGTACCCGGCGGGCGACACGGCCGGACGGCCCCGGGCCCGCTGGATGCCGCCCGGCGTCGCCAAGGACTTCTCGGCGGCCGCGTCCCGCATCCTCGGTCTGCCCACCGGGCGGGTCGACTGGTCCGCGGTGACGACGCACGCGGCCCTCGGCGCACCGCCGGCCGAGCCCGCCCGGCGCCGGCCGACGATCCTGTACTCGCCCGGCCTCGGCACCTCCCGTTCCTGGGGCACGGTGCTGGTCGAGGAACTCGCCGCCCACGGCTATGTCGTCGTGACGATGGACCACACCTACGAATCCCTCGGGGTGGACTTCGGGCAGGGCCGGATCGCCCGGGCCGTGACGGCGGGCACCGGCACCGACGAGGGGCTGGCCCGGCGCATGCGGGTACGGGCCGCCGACACCGCCTTCGTCCTGGACGCGCTCGCCCGGCCCGGCACGCGGCGCGCGCTGCCCGCGGGCCTGGGCGCGCAGCTGGATCCGGACCGCATCGGGATGTTCGGACACTCGGCGGGCGGCATCACCGCGGCCGAGACCATGGCGCGCGATCCGCGGATCGACGCGGGCCTCGACCTCGACGGATTCAACGTCACGCCCGCCCGGCGCTCCTGGCCGGAGCTGGACCGCCTGGTGCGCGGCGGGCTCGACCGCCCGTTCCTGATGGTGGGGTCCACCGCGACACCCGCCGAGGCGCTGCCGGCCCGGCTGCACGCCGGCTCGCCGGCATCGGTGTCGATCCGCCGCCTGGCGGGCACCGCGCACTACTCGTTCAGCGACTTCCAGGCGCTGCTGCCGCAGCTGCGCGGCCGGGCGGGACTGCCCGAGCCGCACACCGCCCGGCTGATCGGCACCGCCGCCCCGAAGAGCGTGGTGAACCGCGAACGCGCGATCGTCACCGGCTTCTTCGACCTTCACCTGCGCCGCCCGGGTCGCTCGGGCGGCTGAACCGGCCGGAACGACGGGGGAATTGCATGGCCGCATCGATGATCAGCACAACGGAGCTCACCAAGTCCTACGACGGGGTGCACGCCCTGCGCGGGGTCAGTCTGGAGGTGGCGGAAGGCACCGTGCTCGGGCTGCTCGGGCACAACGGTGCCGGAAAGACCACGCTCGTGAACATCCTCGCCACGCTGCTGCCGCCGAGCGGCGGGAGCGCGACCGTGGCCGGCCATGACGTGGTCCGCGACAGCCGGGCCGTCCGCGGCTGCATCGGCCTCACCGGCCAGTTCGCCTCGGTGGACGAGAAGCTGTCCGGCTACGACAACCTGGTGCTGATCGCCCGGCTGCTGGGCGCCAGTGCGCGGCAGGCCCGGGAGCGGGCCGAGGAGCTGCTGGAGGTGTTCGACCTCTCCGCGGCCGGGCGCCGGCTGTCCCGCACCTACTCCGGGGGAATGCGCAGGCGGCTCGATCTCGCCGCGAGCCTCGTCGGCCGGCCCCGGGTGATCTTCCTCGACGAGCCGTCCACCGGGCTGGACCCGGCCAGCCGGATCTCGCTGTGGGAGACCGTCGAGGCCCTGGTCGCGGACGGCACCACCGTGCTGCTGACCACGCAGTACCTGGAGGAGGCGGAGCGCCTCGCCGACACCGTGGCCGTCCTCTCGCAGGGCACCGTGGTGGCGGCCGGCACGCCGAGCGAGCTGAAGTCCCGGGTGGGTGAGCGGCGGGCGCAGCTGTCGACGACCCGGCGCGGGGACGCCGTCAAGGTCGCCGAGGCGCTGCGCCGGTCCGGGTTCGCCGCCGTGCAGACCCCGGAGGAGGGCGCGGTGAGCGTGCCGGTCGCCGACTTCGACGACTTCGCGCAGGTCGTCCGGGCCGTCGAGGAGGCCGCGGTGCCCGTCACCGGGCTCACCCTGTCGGAGCCGTCGCTGGACGACGTCTATCTCTCCCTCGCCGCCAAGTCCGCGGCGACCGCGGCCCGTTGACCCTCCGAGGAGCTACCACCATGACTGTCACGGTTCCCACCGCCGAGACCCGGTCCGCGACGGCACCCGTGCGCTGGCAGCCGGCCGGCGCACGCGCCCAGTTCACCGTGCTGACGGGACGCAGCCTGCGCGGACTGGTCACCGACCGCAGGCTCGTCGTCCTCACCATGGTCCAGCCGCTGATCCTGCTGGTCATCTTCAGCCAGGTGTTCGGCAGCATGGCCTCCCGGGACCACTTCCCGGCGGGCGTGGACTACATCGACTACCTGATGCCGGCCATTCTGGTCACCAGCGGGATCACCTCGGCCGTCGGCTCCGGCGCCGAGCTGATCCGGGACATGGACAACGGCGTGCTGACCCGCTTCCGTTCACTGCCGGTCGGGCTGCACTGGATCCTGGTCGCCCGCGCCGTCGCGGACGTGCTGCGCACCACCGCCCAGACCGTGCTGCTGCTGGTGTGCGCCACGCTGTTCTTCGGTTTCGACCCGACCGGCGGGCTGCCGGGCATTACCGCGGCGCTGGCCCTCTCGCTCCTTGTCATCGCCGCACTGACCTGGGTCTTCATCGCCCTGGGCACCTGGGTGCGCAGCGCGCGGATCATGCAGAGCGTCAGCGGACTGGCCCTGTTCCCGCTGATGTTCGCCTCCAGCGCGTACGTCCCGCTGGACGCGCTGCCCGGCTGGCTGCGCGCGGTGGCCGTGGTCAACCCGGTCTCCTACGCGGTGGACGCCACCCGGGCGCTGGCGCTGGACTGGCCGCTGGGCGGCGATGTGGTGGGAGCGGTGGCCACCAGCCTGCTGGTGATGGCCGTCGCCGTGGCGGCGGCGGTCGCCGGGTTCCGCAGGCCGCTCACCCGCTGACCCGCCGCGGACATACGAAGGGGGCGGGACGCCCGGCCGGCGTCCCGCCCCTTTCGTGTGCTGTGGGCCGGGTCAGTCGGTCATGGCGACCAGGACCCGGCGCGCACCGGTGAAGGAGCGCCGGCCGTGCCCCACGGCGATGTTGTCGATCACCATCAGGTCGCCCTGCTGCCAGTCGACGTCCACGGCGTTCTCCAGGCCCCGGTCGCGCACCTGGAGGACGTACTCCGCCGGGATGGGGGTGCCGTCGGCGAAGGTCACCGACTGCGGCAGCTCCTCCTCCGGCAGGATCTGGGCGAGTTCGGCGGCCGTCTCGTCACCGAGGGACGCCGGGTGCCACTGGTCGGACTGGTTGAACCAGACCTCCGCGCCGGTCTCCGGGCGGGTGATCGTGGAGTGCCGTACCTGGGTGATGCGCAGCGTGCCGTCGGGCAGCCACTTCCAGTCGGCCTCCGCACCGCGCAGAAACGCCTCCACCTCCGCCCGGTCGGTGGTCTCGAAGGTGTCCTGCCAGCTCTTGCCGAGACCCAGGCCGTCGTGCAGGTTCTGCGTGTAGCGCACACCGCCGGCGAACGCCTCGCGCACCTCGGGGTCGAGGGAGGCGAGCCACAGCTCCCCGTCGACGATCGGCGTGGCGCCGCCGGTGGCGGGTGCGGTGGCACAGAAGAAGACGAGCCGGGTGGGCCAACGGTGGCCGTAGCTCAGCTCGTTGTGCATCGAGATGGTCAGTTCCTGGGGGTACTCGGTCGAGGTGTACACATTGGAACCGACCTTGGTGCGGGGCGAGTTGCCGTGCACATAGGCGAGGCGGTTGGGCAGCAGGAGGTCCAGGACCGGGTCCAGGGTCTCCTCGCCGAGGTGGAAGCCGCGGAACACGACGGCCTTCTCCCGGGCGAGCAGGCCGGCGAAGTCCTCGTGGCCGCGCAGCAGTTCGGCCAGCGCCTCGGGGGTCCCCTGCCCGTCGTCGGCGGTGATCTCGAACGGCTTCCAGGCGCGCAGTGCGGCCAGGTCGGTCATGCGGGTCATCCTTCCTGCCTCAGATACTCAATGATGATCTTGTTCACGGCGTCCGGGTCCTCCAGATAGCCGTAGTGCCCACAGTCCGGCACCAGGTCGTACGTCGCTCCGGGGATGGCGTCCGCGACCTCCCGGCCCAGATGGGCGGGGGTGATCAGATCGTCCGCGAAGGAGATCACATGGCACGGCCTGCCGATCCCCGCGTAGGCGGCGAGCCGGTCGGCCATGGCCGAGAACTCCATGTGGACGCGGTCGCCCCGGCCGGTCGGCGCCGACATCTCGAACAGATCCAGCCAGTCCGAGATCTGGCCGGAGTCGGCCAGCGTCCGCGGCGAGAGGTTCTGCAGGGCGCGCACCACCGCCGTGTACCGGGGAGGCAGCCGCAGCCCCGAGTCATGCAGGGCGATCTCCGCCCCGGCCAGGGCACGCCGCATCGTGTCGGACCGGCCACGAGTCGCCATCAGTACGGCCCTGCGCACCAACTCGGGGCGCACGAGCGCCAGTTCCTGCACGATCTGGGCGCCCATCGAGGTACCCACGAACAGACAGGGGCCGATCCCGAGATGTTCGACCAGGGCGGCGGTGTCCGCCACCATGTCCTCGACGGTGAAGCCCTCCGCGCACTCCTCGGTGGGCGGGATCCCCCGGTTGTCGAAGGTGATGACCCGGTAGCCCGCGGCGGTGAGCGCGGGCACCTGGTGCAGGTCCCAGACCCGCCCCCGGCTGCCGCTGCCCATCACCATGACGACCGGCTGCCCGGTGCCCTCGGAGTCGTAGTGCATCCGGATGCCGTTCACGGCTGCCCACGCCATCTGCCCCTCCCCTTCATGTCCCTGTACTGGCGCAAAGCGACGGAGGGGGTTACAGCTCGTGAACTCCCGGAAGAACGGACATCATCAGTCGCCCCCCTTGAGCTCTCCCCCGCGGCTGCAATATTCCGCACAGCACCCTAAGTGGATCTTCAAGTCACCGTCAAGACATTTCGCCTGGCACGGAAATGCACGCCCCCGAAACCCTGATTCCCTGTCAAGCGACTTTCGTCATTGACCGACCCAACCAAAGTTGTGCACGGGGCGATTCCCCCCGGGAATCCCGGGCGGAATCGACTGTCGAATTGATCGGCGGCAAATGTAGAATCCACGTTCTCCGTCGAACGATCCGACGCAGGTGTTCCGCCCCTCTTCCACCTTCCCGCGGCGGCACCCGACTCCCGTCCCGAACGACAACCCCGAAGGAGCAGCCGTGCGTCTTGGCGTCGCTGTCGCGTACTGGCCCTGGTTCAGGCTCAAGGAGCAGATCGAGGTCGCCCGCCTCGCCGACGAGCTCGGGCTCGATTCCGTCTGGGTGGCCGAAACCTGGGGCCAGGAAGCGGTCTCCGTGCTGGGCCACCTGTCGGCCGTCACCGAACGCATCCGGCTCGGCGCCGCCGTCCTGCAGATACCGGCCCGGCAGCCCACCACCGTGGCGACGGCCGCCGCCACCCTCAACGATCTGTCCGGCGGCCGGTTCATGCTCGGCCTGGGCCTGTCCGGGCCGCAGGTCTCCGAGGGCTGGTACGGCGTGCCGTTCACCCGGCCCCTGGCCCGCACCCGGGAGTACCTGGAAGTCGTCCGGGCAGCGCTGAGCGGCAAGGAGGTCGACCACCAGGGCGAGGAATGGACGATCCCCGCCTACGGCCAGGGCCTGGACCAGGGCCAGCCGTTCAAGCTGCTGGCCCCGCCGGCCGACCGCCGCGTGCCGCTCTACCTGGGCGTATCCGGAGCCAAGACCGTCGAGCAGGCCGGCGCCCTGGCCGACGGCTGGCTGCCGTTCCTGTTCAGCCCCGCCCACGCCGAGGAACTCACCGCACCGCTCCTGCGCGGCATCAAGAAGGCCGGCCGGAACCGCTCGGACGTGGACGTCGCCCCGATCGTGCCCATGGCGCTCGCCGACGACCTGACCACCGCACGCAACCAGATCCGCCCGTTCATCACCTTCTACCTCGGCGGGATGGGGTCACGGGAGAAGAACTTCTACGTCGACCTCGCCGACCGCTACGGCCACGGCGCGTCGGCACGCGCCTGCCAGGAGCGGTTCCTGGCCGGAGACCGGCGCGGCGCCGCCGCCGAACTCTCCGACGACCTCATCGACCTGATCGCGCTGCCCGCCACGGACGCCACCCTCGCCGAGGGACTCGCCCGCTACGAGACCGCCGGCGCCGACACCGTCATCGCGATGCCGTTCGGCAACCGCACCCGCCTGCTGCAAGCACTCGCCACGCACCACAGGGCGTGACCGGACCACCGGCATACGCCGTCAACCAACTTTCGTCAGGGATTCTCCCTCAACTTTCGTCAGGGATTCGCCTGCAACTTTCGTCGTGGTTTTACTCGACCAAAGTCCCGCAAGCGAAGAACCGCCATCAATTCGACGGAAGACCCGAATCACAAAGGCCCCCGCCAAAGGACCGGCGTTTGTTCCAACGCTGTTTTCAAGACGGACTTCGAATTGGCTGGGCAGTGACTGTAGTATCCGAAACCGCATCTGCTCGGCACTGCACAGTGACGGAAGGACCGCACAATCCATGACGGGCACCGCGACCATCGACGATCTCTGGATACGGCGGTACCAGCACGCGGATCCCGGCGAGGCACAACTGGTCTGCCTTCCGCACGCCGGCGGCAGCGCCGCCTTCTTCCTCCCGATGGCCCGCGGACTCGCCGGCCGCTGCGAGGTCCTGGCCGTGCAGTATCCCGGCCGACAGGACCGGCGCTCGGAGCCACTGCTGGAGTCGGTCGACGAGATCGTCGAGGGACTTCTGCCCGTACTGCGGCGCCAGGCCCGCGGCCCGGTCGCCCTGTTCGGCCACAGCCTGGGCGCCACCGTCGCCTTCGAACTGGCCCGGCGCCTTGAGGCGTTGGGCACCGCACCGGACGCGCTCTTCGTCTCCGCCCGGCCGGCCCCCTCCCGCCATCGCGCCGGGGGGACGGTCCACCTCGGCACCGACGACCAGCTGATCGCACGGCTTCGCTCGCTCAGCGGCACCGCCGAACAGGTCCTGGGCGACGAGGAGTTGCTTCGACTGACGCTGCCCGCGGTGCGCAGCGACTACAAGGCCGCCGAGACGTACCGGTACCAGCCCGGACGGCAACTGAGCTGCCCCGTGCACGCCCTCATCGGCCGGGAGGATCCGATGGTCGCCGAGGACGAGGCACGCGCCTGGAGCGACCACACCACGGGGTCCTTCGTCCTGCACGCCTACAGCGGCGGGCACTTCTACCTCGCCGACCACCAGCAGGAAATCCTCGGGGTCATCTCCGAGCAGCTGCTTCTGTGACCCCACGCCACGTCGACGCACGATCACAACTGGGACGGCCCAAGCCCCATGAGCTGGTTTGAATCCATCGTCCTCGGTCTGGTCCAAGGCCTGACCGAGTTCCTCCCCATCTCCTCCAGCGCCCACCTGCGGCTGGTCGCGGCCTTCGCCGGCTGGAACGACCCCGGCGCGGCCTTCACCGCGATCAGCCAGATCGGCACCGAGACCGCGGTGCTGATCTACTTCCGGCAGGACATCGTGCGCATCGTCAGCGCCTGGTGCCGCTCCCTCGTGAACCAGAAGATGCGCCAGGACCAGGATGCCCGGATGGGGTGGATGCTCATCATCGGCTCGATCCCCATCGGGGTCCTCGGCGTCACCCTCAAGGACCAGATCGAGGGCCCGTTCCGCGATCTGCGCCTGACCGCGACCATGCTCATCGTGATGGGCATCGTCCTCGGGATCGCGGACCGCCGTGCCGCGAGCGACGAGCGCGGCGGCCGCCACCGCTCGGCGGTCCAGCGCAAGACCCTCTACGACCTCAACGCCAAGGACGGCCTCATCTACGGCCTGTGCCAGGCCATGGCCCTCATCCCCGGCGTCTCCCGCTCCGGCGCCACCACCAGCGGCGGCCTCTTCATGGGCTACACCCGCGAAGCCGCCGCCCGCTACTGCTTCCTGCTCGCCATCCCCGCCGTTCTCGCCTCCGGCCTCTTCGAACTCAAGGACGCGAGCGAGGAAGGGAATACCGCCTGGGGCCCCACCTGGCTGGCCACCATCATCGCTTTTGCCGTCGGCTATGCCGTCATCGCCTGGTTCATGAAGTTCATCGAAACCAAGAGTTTCATGCCGTTCGTGTACTACCGCATCGCGCTCGGCGTCGTGATCATCGCCCTCGTGACAATCGGCGAACTCAGCCCGCATGCCGCGGAGTCGGCCGGGTGACGTTCGCCACCGACAAGAACTCTGGCTTCCTGGACCGGAGTTCACTACGATCAAGGAAATATTGCCCCCAGCCTTAGCGGGCTTCGGTCAACTGCCGTTCGGGGCTCTTTACTTCACGTCACTTCGACTTCGACTTCGGCGCATCAGCGACTCATCACCTTCGCGTGCCCGCGCCGCCGAAGGATCGCTCCATTCGTACTCCTTCAGTGCACCGCCCTGCCCGAATTCCTTCTTGTTCCCGTACACCGGATGTTTCAGCGAAGGGGCCGTCCATGGCGACCGAGCAAAAGCTGCGCGATTACCTCAAGCGAGCCACGACCGACCTGTACGAGGCCCGGCAGCAGCTCCGCGTCGTCGAGGAGCGGGAGCGGGAACCCATCGCCATCGTCGGTATGGGATGCCGTTTCCCGGGGAATGTGAATTCACCCGAGGAGCTTTGGGAGTTGCTCGCTGCGGGCGGTGACGCGATCGCCGACTTCCCCACCGACCGCGGCTGGGACCTGGAGTCCCTGTACGACCCGACCGCGGAACGCCCGGGCACCTCGTACACGAACAAGGGCGGCTTCCTCTACGACGCCCCCGACTTCGACGCGGGCTTCTTCGGCATCTCGCCGCGCGAGGCGGTCGCCATGGACCCGCAGCAGCGCCTGCTGCTGGAGGTCTCGTGGGAAGCCCTCGAACGCACCGGCATCGACCCCCGCACACTGCACGGGACCGAGACCGGCGTCTTCATCGGCGGCATCGCGCAGGAGTACGGCAGCTTCATCCCGAGCGCCGAGGCGCACAAGCTCACCGGCACGACGTCGAGCGTGCTGTCGGGCCGTATCTCGTTCGTGCTGGGTCTGGAGGGGCCCGCGCTGACGGTGGACACGGCGTGTTCGTCGTCCCTCGTCGCCCTGCACCTCGCCGCCCAGGCACTGCGTCGGGGCGAGTGCGACCTCGCCCTCGCCGGCGGCGTCACCGTGATGTCCACGCCCGACCTGTTCTTCGAGTTCTCCCGCCAGCGCGGGCTGTCCGCCGACGGCCGCTGCAAGGCCTTCGGGGGCGCGGCGGACGGCACCGGGTTCAGTGAGGGTGCCGGTGTGCTGGTGGTGGAGCGGTTGTCGGATGCGGTGCGGGCGGGGCATCGGGTACTGGCCGTGATTCGGGGATCGGCTGTCAATCAGGACGGGGCGAGTAATGGGCTGACGGCGCCCAATGGGCCGTCGCAGGAGCGGGTGATCCGTGATGCGCTGGCCGCCTCGGGGCTGGGTGCCGGGGACGTTGACGTCGTTGAGGCGCATGGGACCGGGACGCGACTCGGGGATCCGATCGAGGCCGGGGCGCTGCTGAACACGTATGGGCGTCAGCGCGGCGAACATCCCCTGTATCTGGGGTCGTTGAAGTCGAACATCGGACACACCCAGGCCGCCGCGGGTGTGGGTGGTGTCATCAAGATGGTCATGGCGTTGCGGCACGGGGTGCTGCCCAAGACGCTGCATGTGGATGAGCCCAGTCCGCATGTCGACTGGAGCGCCGGGGAGGTCGAGCTGCTCACCGAGCAGCGGCCCTGGCCCGAGATCGAGCGGTCACGGCGGGCGGGGGTGTCCTCGTTCGGGATCAGCGGCACCAACGCGCACGTCATCCTGGAACAAGCCCCCACAGTTGAGAGGGAGTTGGAGCTGGTCGAGCCGCCGCTCGATCTGCCCGCGGTGCCGTGTGTGCTCTCCGCGCGGGACGGCAATGCGCTGCGCGCACAGGCCCAGCAGTTGCTCACGTTCGTCGAGGACCACCCCGAGCTGGAACTGGGACAGCTGGCCTGGTCGCTGGCCACCACCCGCACCAGCTTCGACCACCGCGCCACCATCCTCGCCACCGACCGCGACCACCTCGTCCAGGGCCTGACCGCGCTCGCCTCCGGAGAACCCGCACCGCAGGTGGTCGAGGGCACCGCAGCCTCGGGGCGGATCGTGTTCGTCTTCCCCGGCCAGGGCAGCCAATGGCCCGGCATGACCCTGGACCTGCTGGAGACCCACCCGGTCTTCGCCGACCACTTCCACCAAGCCGCACAAGCGGTCGAGCAGCACACCGACTGGAGCGTCCTGGGCGTCCTGCGCCAGGACGAAGGTCAGCCGCCGCTGGAACGCATGGACATCGTCCAGCCCGTCCTGTTCACCGTCACCACCGCACTCGCCCGCCTGTGGCAGCACCACGGCATCCACCCCGACGCCGTCACCGGCCACTCCCAAGGCGAAATCACCGCCGCCCACATCGCCGGCGCCCTCACCCTCAACGACGCAGCCCGCATCATCACCCAACGCTCCAAAGCCCTCACCCGCCTCGCCGGACACGGCGGCATGGCCAGCATCCACGCCCACCCCGACACCCTCACCCCCCTGCTGGCCCGATGGGACGGGCGGCTCTCCATCGCCGCACACAACAGCCCCACCAGCACGGTCATCTCCGGCGACACCGATGCGCTCACCGAACTCCAGGCCGCCTGCGAAGCCGACGGCATCCGCGTCCGCATCATCGACGTCGACTACGCCTCCCACTCAGCGCACGTCGAACCCCTCCGCGACGACATCCTGGAGGCCCTGGAAGGCATCCAGCCGAAAGCCTCGGACATCCCCTTCTACTCCACCGTCACCGCGACCCGCATCGACACCCGCGACCTGACCCCGGAGTACTGGTACACCAACCTCCGCCAAACCGTCCGCCTCACCGAAACAACCCACACCCTCACCACCGACGGACACACCCACTACATCGAAATCTCCCCCCACCCCATCCTCACCACCCCCCTCCAAGAAACCCTCGACACCCACAACACCCAAACCACCATCACCCCCACCCTCCGCCGCAACGAAAGCCACCTCACCCGCCTCACCACTTCTCTTGTCCAGAACACCAACCCGACCTGGACCACCCTCCTCACCCCCCAACCTCCAGCCCTGCTCCCGACCTACCCCTTCCAACACCAGCGCTTCTGGCCGAAGCCCACGCCGCCTACCAACGACGTCTCCACCGCAGGGCTCACCCCCACCAATCACCCCCTGCTCGGCGCGGTAGTCACCCTCGCCCAGGACGACGGCCTCATCCTCACCGGACGCCTCTCCCTCACCACCCACCCCTGGCTCGCCGACCACGCCGTCCACGACACCGTGCTGGTTCCGGGCGCAGCCCTCGCCGAGATGGCCATCCACGCCGGCGACCACACCGCCAACGGCCACCTCACCGAACTCACCCTCCACGCCCCACTCACCCTCCCCGAACACGGCGCGGTGCAGGTCCAGTTGTCGTTGGAGGGTGTCGACGCCTCCGGGCACCGGGTGTTTGCCGTGCATTCGCGGGCCGAGGAGTCAGCAGAAGGTTCCTGGATCCAGCACGCCACCGGCCTGCTCGCCGCTCCCCCCGCGCAGGAGCCCGACACGGCCGCGTTCCACCCGTGGCCGCCGCGTGGCGCCGAGCCCGTCGAACTGACCGACCTCTACGAGGGGTTCGCCGACGCCGGCTACCACTACGGCCCTGCCTTCCAGGGCATCCAAGCCGCCTGGCAGCACGAGGGCACTCTCTACGCCGACATCGCCCTTCCGACGGAACTCCACGACCACACCGCCGACTTCGCCCTCCACCCCGCCCTCTTCGACGCAGCCCTCCAAACCGCACTCCTCAACACCAACAACGGTGACACCGCCCTCCCCTTCGCCTGGGAAGGCGTCACCATCCACGCCACCGGAGCAACCCACCTCCGCGTACGCCTCACACCCACCGGCACCAACAGCATCACCCTCACCGCCACCGACCCCACCGGCACACCCGTCCTCACCATCGACCGGCTCGTCACGCAGCCGGTCTCCCCGCAGGCGCTTGCCAACGCGGGGTCCGCGACGGACGAGAACCTGTTCCGCGTGGGCTGGGCTCCCGTGGAGGCGGGCCCGGCGGCCCCGGTGTCGATGCGCTGGCTCGACAGTGAGGGCGACCCCGGCGACGTACCGTCGGACGAGGCGGCTCACGACGTAGTGGTGCTGCGTTGCTTCCACGCCGCCGAGGCCCCGGACTCCGTAGCGCTGGAGTCGGCTCTGGGCTCGGCGTTGGCGTGGGTGCAGTGGTGGCTGGGCGACGCGCGGTTCGACGGTTCCCGGCTCGTGGTGCTGACCCGCGGGGCGGTCGCCACCGACGCGCGGCAGGATGTGACGGACCTGGCGGGTGCCGGGGTGTGGGGGCTCATGCGCAGCGCGCAGTCGGAGCACCCCGGGCGCATTCTGCTGCTCGACGTGGACGATGCGGACGCGGCGGGTCTGGAGACCCTCGTTCCCACGCTGGTCGACCTCGACGAGCCCCAACTGGCCGTACGGCAGGGACGGTTGTTCGCGCCACGGCTCACCCGGTCCGCCGACGGCGGCGCCATCAGCGCTCCGTCGACCGGAGCGTGGCGGCTCGACATCTCGGCTCCCGGCACCTTCGACCGTCTCGTGTCGGTGCCCAGCCCTGAGTCCGAGGCGCCCCTCCGGCCTGGCGAGGTCCGGGTCGCGGTACGCGCCGCCGGTCTCAACTTCCGGGACGTCGTGGTGGCGCTCGGAATGGTCCAGCACCCCGCGCCGCTGGGCAGCGAAGGCGCGGGCGTCGTGCTCGAAGTCGGGCCAGGCGTCAGCGGGTTGGCGGCCGGTGACCGCGTACTGGGCTTGTTCCCCGGGGCCTTCGGGCCCACGGCGGTAGCCGACCGGCGCATGCTGGCGCGGATGCCCGAGGGCTGGACGTACGAGCAGGCGGCCTCCGTGCCGGCAGCCTTCCTGACGGCCTGGTACGGACTGGTCGAGCTCGCCGGCCTGAGCGGGGGCGAGTCGGTCCTCGTCCACTCGGCCGCGGGCGGTGTCGGCATGGCCGCCGTACAGATCGCGCGTCATCTCGGCGCTCGTGTCCTCGCCACCGCAGGCCCGACGAAGTGGGACGCGGTCCGCTCGCTCGGCGTCGAGGAGACCGCCATCGCCTCCTCGCGGAGCGTGGACTTCGAGGCGACGTTCCGCTCGTCGTGCCCCGACGGCGTGGATGTCGTACTGAACTCTCTCGCGGGGGAGTTCGTGGACGCCTCGCTGCGGCTGCTCGCGCCGGGCGGGCGCTTCCTGGAGATGGGGAAGACGGATCTGCGCGATGCCGCGGAGGTCGCCGAGCAGTTCCCCGCCTCGACGTACCGGGCCTTCGATCTCTTCGACGTGGATCCGGACCGGATCGCACAGCTGCTCGGCGAGCTCATGGACCTGTTCTCGCGTGGCGTGCTCTCCCCGCTGCCGGTGACTGCGTTCGACGTACGACGTGGCGGTGACGCATTCCGCCACATGAGCCAGGCCCGCCACACCGGCAAGATCGTCCTGACCGTGCCGAACGCCTGGGCCGGGTCGGGCACCGTGCTGGTGTCCGGCGGCACGGGCACGCTGGGCGCGTCCGTCGCCCGCCACTTGGTGGCCGCGCACGGCGTTCCGCACGTCGTACTGCTGAGCCGTCAGGGACGGGATGCCGCAGGGGCCGGGGAGTTGGAGCGCGAGCTGCGCGAACTCGGCGCCGAGGTAACGATCACGGCCTGCGACGTCGCCGACCGGCAGGCGCTGTCCGAGGTGCTGGCACAGATCCCGGAACAGTGGCCGCTGACCGGCGTCGTCCACACCGCCGGTGCGCTCGACGACGGCGTGGTCACCTCGCTGACGGGCGAGAGCATACGTACCGTGCTCCGGCCGAAGGTGCGGGGTGCGCTGAACCTGCACGAGCTGACCCGGCACACGAACCTGTCCGTCTTCGCCCTCTTCTCCTCCGCAGCGGGCGTGTTCGGCAGCCCGGGACAGGCCAACTACGCCGCCGCCAACGCCGTACTCGACGCCCTCGCCCAGCAGCGACGGCAGCAGGGGCTGCCCGCCACGTCCATGGCCTGGGGCCTGTGGGAGCAGGCCAGTGGGCTCACCGGTCATCTGGACCGCGACGACCTGGCGCGGCTGCGGCGCGGCGGCATGGCCGCGCTCACCTCCGAGCAGGCCCTGGCCCTGTTCGACGCGGGCGCGGACGCCGAGGACGCCCTGGTGGTGCCGGTCCGGCTGAACGCCGTACGACAGTCCGCCGGCGGAACCGCCGAGCCGGTGCCCCCGCTCCTCCGGTCCTTGGTCCGTGCGGGCCGACGCGCCGCGAGCACGGCCGCCGCCGGCTCCGGCGAGCCCGCCCTGGCGCGTCGGCTCGCCGGGCTGACCGCCGCGGAGCGCGACCGCGTCCTCATGGACCTCGTCCGCAGCCATGTCGCCGTCGTCCTCGGTCACACCGACCACTCCGCCCTCGAACCGGACCGGGTCTTCCGGGACCTCGGCTTCGACTCCCTCACCACGGTCGAACTGCGCAACCGCCTCGTCGCCGCCACCGGCCTGAGGCTCACCGCCACCCTTGTCTTCGACCACCCGACCCCCAACGCCCTGGTGCGCCATCTCGCCTCCCAGCTCTCCGGCGACGGCGACGGCGACGGCGACAGCAGCGCCATCGCCGCCCGGCCCACGGCCGCCCTCGACGACGACCCCGTCGTGATCGTGGGAATGGCGTGCCGCTTCCCGGGCGAGGTCCGGTCTCCCGAGGACCTGTGGAACCTGGTCGCCACCGGCACCGACGCCATCTCTGCGTTCCCCGCCGACCGCGGTTGGCAGGTCGACGGCCTGTACGACACCGCCGCCGGCCAATCCGGCCCGTACCAGGGCGGATTCGTCTACGACGCCACCGACTTCGACGCGGGCTTCTTCGGCATCTCCCCGCGCGAGGCGGTCGCCATGGACCCGCAGCAGCGCCTGCTGCTGGAGGTCTCGTGGGAAGCCCTCGAACGCACCGGCATCGACCCCACGTCCCTGCGCGGAAGCAAGGCCGGCGTCTTCGTCGGCGGCATCGCCCAGTACGGCGGTTTCGCCGCCGACACCGAGGTCCACTCCTTCACCGGTACGACGTCCAGCGTGATGTCGGGCCGCATCTCCTACGTGCTGGGTCTGGAGGGGCCCGCGCTGACGGTGGACACGGCCTGCTCGTCCTCCCTCGTCGCCCTCCACCTCGCCGCCCAGGCACTGCGCCGGGGTGAAACCTCCCTCGCCCTGGTGGGCGGGGTCAGCGTCATGGCCACCGAGGCCCCGTTCGCCGTCTTCAGCCGCCAGGGCGGACTGGCCGCCGACGGCCGCTGCAAGGCCTTTGCGGCGGCGGCGGACGGTGCCGGGTGGGGTGAAGGCGCCGGTGTGCTGGTGGTGGAGCGGTTGTCGGATGCGGTGCGGGCGGGGCATCAGGTGCTCGCCGTTGTCCGGGGCTCGGCCGTCAACCAGGACGGGGCCAGTAATGGGCTGACCGCGCCCAATGGGCCCTCGCAGGAGCGGGTGATCCGTGATGCGCTGGCCGCCGCCGGGATCACCCCGGCCGACATCGACGCCGTGGAAGCACACGGGACCGGAACACGACTCGGGGACCCGATCGAGGCCGGGGCACTGCTCAACACGTACGGGCGGCAGCGCGGCGAACACCCCCTGTATCTGGGGTCGTTGAAGTCGAACATCGGACACACCCAGGCCGCCGCGGGTGTGGGTGGTGTCATCAAGATGGTCATGGCGTTGCGGCACGGGGTGCTGCCCAAGACACTGCATGTGGATGAGCCCAGCCCGCATGTCGACTGGAGCGCCGGGGATGTCGAGCTGCTCACCGAGCAGCGGCCCTGGCCCGAGATCGACCGGTCACGGCGGGCCGGAGTGTCCTCGTTCGGGATCAGCGGCACCAACGCACACGTCATCCTGGAACAAGCCCCCACTGCGGAACGGGAGTTGGAGCAGGCCGAGCCGCCCCTGCCGCTTACGGCCATACCCTGCGTGCTCACCGCACGGGATGGCAATGCGCTGCGTGAGCAGGCCCAGCAGTTGCTGGACCACCTGGACACCCACCCCGAGCTGGAACTGGGACAGCTGGCCTGGTCGCTGGCCACCACCCGCACCACCTTCGACCACCGCGCCACCATCCTCGCCACCGACCGCGACCACCTCATCCAGGGCCTCACCGCGCTCGCCTCC
>NZ_JBFBLP010000031.1:0-34813 GCF_040686775.1 Streptomyces sp. NPDC079141
GAGGTCGGCATCACGGTCAACCGCAACGCCGTCCCCAACGACCCGCGCCCGCCGATGGTGACCTCGGGTCTGCGGATCGGCACGCCCGCTCTGGCGACCCGCGGCTTCACGGCCGAGGACTTCACCGAGGTCGCGGACGTGATCGCACAGACGCTGCAGCCGTCGTACGACGCGGAGGCACTGAAGGCCCGGGTCAAGGCCCTGGCGGACAAGCACCCGCTGTACCCCGGCCTGAGCAAGTAGTAGTTCCCTGGTGGGGGCACCCGAGGACGTGTGCCCCCACCCTTTTTGGAGGAGTTCCCGTGGCCATCTCGGTCTTCGACCTGTTCTCGATCGGCATCGGCCCGTCGAGCTCCCACACGGTCGGCCCGATGCGTGCGGCCCGCATGTTCGCCCGCCGTGTGCGCAACGAGGGCCTGCTGCCCTCCGTCACCGCGGTCCGCTCCGAGCTCTACGGCTCCCTGGGCGCGACCGGACACGGCCACGGCACCCCGAAGGCGGTGCTGCTCGGTCTGGAGGGCGCCTCGCCGCGCACGGTGGACGTGGAGACGGCGGACGACCGGGTCGAGGCGATCAAGTCCACGGGCCGGCTCTCGCTCCTGGGCGAGCACGAGATCGCGTTCTCCTTCGACGACGACCTGGTCCTGCACCGCCGCGAGACCCTCCCGTACCACGCGAACGGCATGACGCTCTGGGCGTACGACGCCTCCGGGGCCGAGCTGCTGTCGAAGACGTACTACTCGGTGGGCGGCGGTTTCGTCGTCGACGATGACGCGGTGGGCGCGGACCGCATCAAGCTGGACGACACGGTCCTCAAGTACCCCTTCCGCACCGGCGACGAGCTGCTGCGCCTGACGAAGGAGACCGGCCTGTCGATCTCCTCGCTGATGCTGGAGAACGAGCGGGCCTGGCGCACGGAGGAGGAGATCCGCGAGGGGCTCCTCGACATCTGGCGCGTGATGCAGGCGTGCGTGTCGCGGGGCATGGCGCGCGAGGGCATCCTGCCGGGCGGCCTGCGCGTCCGCCGCAGGGCCGCCGTCTCCGCACGCCAACTGCGGGCGGAGGGCGACCCGTTGGCCCACGCCATGGAGTGGATCACGCTCTACGCGATGGCCGTGAACGAGGAGAACGCCGCGGGCGGCCGCGTGGTGACCGCCCCGACGAACGGCGCGGCGGGCATCATCCCCGCCGTCCTGCACTACTACATCAACTTCGTGCCGGGCGCCGACGAGGACGGCGTGGTCCGCTTCCTGCTGGCCGCGGGCGCGATCGGCATGCTCTTCAAGGAGAACGCCTCCATCTCCGGCGCCGAGGTCGGCTGCCAGGGCGAGGTCGGCTCGGCCTGCTCGATGGCGGCGGGCGCACTGGCCGAGGTCCTGGGCGGCAGCCCCGAACAGGTCGAGAACGCGGCCGAGATCGGCATGGAGCACAACCTCGGCCTCACCTGCGACCCGGTCGGCGGCCTGGTCCAGATCCCCTGCATCGAACGCAACGGCATGGCCGCGGTGAAGGCCGTCACGGCCGCGAAGATGGCGATGCGCGGCGACGGTTCGCACAAGGTGTCCCTCGACAAGGTCATCAAGACGATGAAGGACACCGGGGCCGACATGAGCGTGAAGTACAAGGAGACGGCCCGGGGCGGGCTTGCGGTGAACATCATCGAGTGCTGACGTTCCGCTCCCCTGCGGGAGTGGGACGGGGCATCTGAGAAGGGGGAGTTTTCTCGACATGGGTGGGGCGATCGCTGCGGTCAGCAGCAATGGTGCGTACTCCTTCAGCAAGCCCAACCGGGACAGCATCACGCTGATCGCCGGGTTCGGGGTGGAGGGGGACGTGCACGCGGGGGCGACCGTGAAGCATCGGTTCCGGATGGAGCAGGATCCCTCGCAGCCGAATCTGCGGCAGGTGCACCTCATGCATGAGGAGCTGTTCGAGGAGGTGCGGGCGGCCGGGTTCGAGGTGGCGGCGGGGCAGCTCGGGGAGAACGTGACCACGCGGGGGATCGATCTGCTGGGGCTGCCGGCGGGGACGCTGCTGCGGCTCGGGGACGAGGCCGTCGTCGAGGTCACGGGGCTGCGGAATCCGTGTGCGCAGATCGACGGGCTTCAGAAGGGGCTCATGAAGCAGGTCGTCGGGCGGGGCGAGGACGGCAGGGTGCAGTTCAGGGCCGGGGTCATGAGTGTGGTGCTCGTGGGTGGCGTGGTGCGGCCCGGGGACCCGGTCGAGGTCGAGCTGCCGGACGGGCCGCACCGGGCCCTGGAGGTCGTCTGAGGGGTGCGGGGTCAGGCCCTGAACTCCGGTGAGGGAAGCGGGTCGGCCCTGAACCCCGGTGAGAGGTGCGTCAGGCCTTGAACTCCGGCTTGCGGTCCGGGGATGCCTCGGTCAGGGCCTTGGTGACCGCATCCAGGCCGGCGCGCAGGCCGTAGACGGGGGTGTCGGGCTGCTGGCGCCAGGAGTCGTCGATGCCGCCCGCGTCGACCGTGTCGTAGCCGAGTTCGTCGATCAGGGCGCGGACCTTCGCCTTGGCAGCCGCGTCGTCGCCGGCCACCGGGAGGGCCATCCGGTCGGGGGCGCCGGACGGGCGGTGGCGGTCGAGGATGTCCTGGGCGTAGGTGCCGTTGAATGCCTTGATGACCGGGTGGCCGATGTGGCGTTCGGTCCAGCGGCTCTCGGTCAGGCCCTCGTCCTCGATCGCGGCGATCCTGCCGTCCCGCTGCTGCGGGTAGTAGTTGCCGGTGTCGATGACCGCGACGCCCTCCGCCGCCTCGGCGAGGAGGCCCTGCGGCAGGTCCGGTACCGCCTTGACCGGGATGGTGATCACGACGATCTCGGCGCCGCGTGCGGCCTCGGTCACCGGGACGGGGGTCGCGCCGGTCTCCGCCGCCAGTTCCTTGAGCGTGTGCGGCCCGCGCGAGTTGGCGACGGCGACCTCGTGGCCGAGGGCGGTGAGCCGCCGGGTGAGGTTGCCGCCGATCTGTCCCGCGCCGATGATGCCGATCTTCATGACAGAGCCCTCCAAGGTTGATGCACATGCATACGTCTGCTGGTGTGCGTCAACCTCGGAGGGCGGCGGGCTATTCCGGGCGCCCGGCAATCGGCCGGCCTTCGTCAGAGGCGTACGACGATCTTGCCCGTGTGCCGGTTCGACTCCATCCGGCGGTGGGCCTCCTGGATGGAGTCGAGGCCTTCGAAGACCTCGTCGACGACCGGGCGGAAGCCACCGTCGGCGAGACCGGCGTTGACGAAGGCGGTGGAACGGCGGCGGCCGCCGGGCGTCGTGGTGAGCGCCATGTTGGCGTACGTGTGGATCGTGAAGGGCCAGTTGAAGGGGATCTCGGCGGGCCGGCCGTCCAGCCAGCCGTAGACGACGACGGATCCGCCCTCGCCGAGCGCGCCGACGAGGCCGCCGAAGCCGGGGCCGCCGATCGAGTCGAAGATCACCTCGACGCCGCGCCCGCCGGTGACCCGCCGGACCTCCTTGGCGACGGACTCCGCGCCCGTGTCACCGGTGACGATCACCTCGGCGGCACCCAGGTCGAGCAGCTGGCGGCGCTTCTCCTCGGTGCGGGTGGTGACGATCGGGACGGCGCCGACCCGGCGGGCGACCTGGATCGCCGCGGTGCCGACCCCGCTGGACGCGGCCGTGACGAGGACGTGGTCGCCGGGCTTCAGACCCCCGGTCTCCAGCAGGCCGCCGTACGCGGTGGTGTACGTCAGCCAGGCGGCGGCCCCGGTCACGGCGTCGACCGAGGCGGGGCGCCGGACCACGGCGGTCTCGGGCAGGACGACGCGCTCCGCGTACACGCCCTGGGAGCTCATCTCGATGCCGGGGCCGGTCATCACCGGGTCGCCGACGGCGAGTTCGGTGACGCCCTCGCCGACCGCCTCGACGATCGCGGAGGCCTCGTAGCCGAGGCGGGAGCCGGGCAGGGTGGGCTGGTAGTAGTAAGTCCCGGCGCGGAAGAGGGCGTCGGCGCGGTTGAGGCCCAACGCCTCGATGCGGAGGGCGACTTCACCGGGGCCGGGCCGCTCGGGGACGGGGGCGTCCTCGATCCTCAGCACCTCGGGTCCGCCGATGTCATGGAAGAGCACGGTACGTGCGGTCGTTGACATGCCGTCAACGCTACGGAGGCCGTGCGAGACGATCCATGTCTGTCGGTCTCGTCTTCATGTCCGTTCGTCTTCCGGCTCGGCCGGGTGGCTATGGTGGGGGCATGGATGTCCTCAGCGACGCCGTCGCCGCCATGCGCACCGGACGGCCGCACTCCACGCGCCGGGACAAGTACGGGCCCTGGGGCATGCGCTTCGAGGCCTCGTCCGGCGCCGGGTTCCATGTACTGCTCAGGGGGTCGGCCTGGCTGATCCCCGCCAAGAGCGAACCCGTCGAACTCGGGCCGGGGGACGTGGTGTTCCTGGCCAGCGGCTGCGGGCACGGGGTGGCCAGCGCCCTGGACGTACCGATGGAGGAGGTGCGGCTGAAGGAGGACGGCACCTGGCCCGAACTGCCGCCCGATCCCGTGGGGTCGGGCCCGCCGACCACGGTCATGCTGTGCGGCGCCTATCTGATGGACCGCTCCCGCGCCCACCCGCTGCTGACCGAGCTGCCGGAGGTGATCCACCTGCCCTCCCGCGTCGGCACGCACGGCTCGCTGCGGGCGGCCGTGGAGCTGCTGGGCACGGAACTGGCGGATCCCCAGCCCGGCTCGGACACCATCGTGACCTCGCTCCTGGACACCCTGCTGCTCTACATCCTGCGCGCCTGGTGGCTGCGCGAACGTCACGGCTCCGGGCACCCCACCGGCTGGGCCGCGGCCCTCGCCGACCCGGCGGTCGCAGCCGCGCTGCGCGCCATCCACGGCGACCCGTCCCACCCCTGGACGGTGGAGGAACTCGGCGCCCGCGGCGGCCTGTCCCGCGCGGCCTTCGCCCGCCGGTTCACGACGCTGGTGGGGGCGCCGCCACTGACGTATCTCACCTGGTGGCGCATGACGACGGCCGGCCGGCTGCTGCGCGAGGACGACGTCCCGCTCCGGCTGATCGCCGGGCGCACCGGGTACACCTCGGAGTTCGCCTTCGCCAAGGCGTTCAAGCGGGAGTTCGGGGTGGCGCCGGGACAGTACCGGCGCCGGGCGTCCTAGCCGACGCCACGGCCGCAGCCGCGCATGGCAAAGGGGCGCCCGTCCTTCCGGACCGGCGCCCCTTGTGCACGCGTCACTTGTTCAGGTGCGCCCAGAACTCGTCGAACGACAGGACCTTGTCGCCGTTGAGGTCACGGCTGGCGATGATCGCCTCGGCGACCGCCTCGGTGACGTTCCAGTCGCCGCCCTGGGCGAGGGCGGTCTTGAACTCGGCGGCGGTGATGAAGCCGTCACCGTCCGTGTCGATCCGCTCGAACTGCTTGCGTGCTTCCTCGATGTCCGCCACCGGTCCGCCCCTTCGTCATGCGCATTGCCTGATGCGTACTGCCTTGATTGCGATGGTCAGATTAGCCGCCCGTCCGCGAGCGCAGCGCAGCGACCACCCATGCGAAGTCCTCCGCGTGCAGCGGCTGCGGCTCGCGCCCGTTCACCAGGGCGATCAACTCGCGGTAGCGGTTGGCCTGGGCGTGGAATCCGGCCTCCAGGCGTTGGAGCACGGCGGCCCGGTCGGCGTCCGGCCCGAGGAGCTCGTCCAGCACCGGTCCGGCCTCCGGCGCGTCCGGTGCGACGCCCTGCTCGCGGGCCCGTCCGGCCAGCTCCACCAGCCGCTTGAAGAACCACATGGAGGCACCGGCCGGGGCGTCCGGTCCGCGGTCCCGCGCGTTGAACTCCACCATCTGCCGCATCCGGGCCCGGAACTGCGGGTCCTGGACCAGCTCCGCCAGCTCCACCCAGGCGTCGACCTGCCGCGGGGTCGGGTCGTCGGGGAGGTCGACGGTGGTGTGCCGGAGCCGTTGCCGGATGTCCGGGTCCACTCCGTCGACCCCGTGGAACACCTCCGCCACGAACTCCTCCATGATCCGCCTGCGTTCGGCGGCCGACAGCCTTGCCAGCTTGTTCATCAGGGTCATCTCCTCCGCGGTCGAACCGCGTCGCGCCACGGACGACAGCACCGCGCGGGTCACCTTGAGCGACCGGATCTGCGCGTCCAGCGCCCGCACATGGGCCGCCGCGACCTCCGCCACGGTCGTCTCCCCGGCCAGCACCTTGCGTACGTCGTCCAGGCCGAGGCCCAGCTCGCGCAGCGTGCGGATCAGCTCCAGGCGGGCGGCGGACTCGGCGTCGTAGAGCCGGTAGCCGCCCGAGGAGCGGGTCACCGGGGGCAGGACGCCCTCGTCGGACCAGTACCGGATGGTGCGTACGGTCAGTCCGGTGGCCGTGGCCAGTTCGCCGATGGTGAGAAGGCCGGTGCCGTCGTCGATCATGTCTGGGAGTCTGGGCCTTCCAGTGGGTGGAGACTCAAGGAGCGCGGGTGGAGACCTTGCGGGACATTCTCGACGCGGCGGCGCGGGGCGTCTTCCCGCCGGCCGACGGCGGCACGACCGTCGTCCCCCAGCACTCTCCTCGCGACGCGGGCGTCCTCGCCTTCACGGCGCACTCCGTCGTCTTCACGGACGAGGATCCTGCGTGGGTCTACGACACGCTGCGCGCCACGGAGTGCGACGCGCTGGCGGCGACGATGAACGCCCGCTTCCTCACCGCGCTCCTGGACCGGACGGGGCGTACGACCGACACCATCGACGTGCTGACGGTCGCGGACCCCCTGCCCGGGCGGCCGGCCCTGGCCCTGACGGAGATCGCCGATCCCGGGCATCCGCGGGCGGTGTCCTCCCGCAGACGGCGCGACGACGTACGGGTGTGGGCGGCGGACGGCGGCGTGCTGGTCCTCGGTCGCGGGGTGGCCGGGCGGCTGGAGGTCGCGGTCGAGGTGGACGAGGGGGTACGGCACCGGGGGCTGGGCCGGGCGCTGGTGACGGCGGCCCGGCAGCTCGTCACGGAGCCGGTGTGGGCGCAGGTCTCGGCGGGGAACGCCCGCAGCATGCGGGCGTTCCAGGCGGCGGGTTACCGGCCGGTGGGCTCGGAGGCGCTGCTCATCGCACGGTAGGGCTCAGTGCCAGGCCTCGTAGTGCGGGTTGCTCTGGCAGCCGCTCATGATCTCGACCTTGGTCGTCTTGTTCACCGGGCAGACGCCGATGATGTACTTCCGGGCGATGCCGCCGGGGAAGGCCACCTCGACCTGGTCGGCCCATTTGTGGGTGTCGCCGATGGTCCGGTTGACGTCGATGCCGCCGGGGGCGTCGATGTAGTAGTTCCAGCCCGACTTCCACCACTTCTTGTACAGGTCGTGGTCGTAGGTCGTGGAGACGTACGGGGAAGGCTGGTTGACCAGGACGTACTGCTCCAGGTCGTACTGGCCGTTGACGTCCTTGGGGTCGAAGCCCTCGTTGAAGATGGTCTCGGGGCCCCGGCCGTCGGCGCGGTAGAGGGTGCCGCAGGTCTTACGCCAGACCGGCTCGGGGGTGATGCGGCCGACGTCGACGGTGCGGTCGAGGGCGGCCTTGATCGGGTCGTCGTACTGGACGGGGCAGTCGGCGGGGGCCGGGGCCTTGGTGGGTACGGCCTGGGTGGGGGTGGTGGCGGCCGAGGTCGTGAAGACGGCGGCAAGGGACAGGACGACGGCAGCGGTGCGCCGCCGCAGGGAAGTTGTGATCATGGAGAGCACAATTCCGGTTCTGCGGCGGCGCATTGTGGACGTTCACTCGTACGGCGGCGTGTCCGGCCGGCCTCGGGTCAGCGGAAGATGCCGGTGTGGCCCAGGGAGTAGCGTCCCGGCTGCGGGTACACCGCGAGTCCATGCGGGCCGCTGCCCACGGGGATGCGGGCGAGCTGAGCGCCGGTGCGGGTGTCGATGGCGTACACCTCGGCGTCGTAACGGCCCGACAGCCACAGGACCTTGCCGTCCGCGGAGACGCCGCCCATGTCGGGGCTGCCGCCGTCGGGCAGGTGCCACTTCTTGGTGAGCTTGTTCTTGGTGAAGTCGAAGACGGAGACGCTGCCTTCACCGCGGTTGGAGACGTACATCTCGCGGGAGTCGCGGCTGACGTAGAGGCCGTGGCAGCCCTTGCCGGTGGGCAGGAGCTCCGGTTCGTCGAACTTGTCGCCGTCCAGCACCCACATGCCGTCGGCCATCATGTCGGCGATGTAGAACTTCTTGCCGTCCGGGGAGATCTTCACGTCCTGCGGCATGGCGCCGTCGAAGGGGAGCTTCTGCTGGCCGACGACCTTCATCTTCTCCGTGTCGACCTTGAGGAGTTCGCCGCTGAACTCGCAGGAGACGATGAAGTACTTGCCGTCGCGGGAGAAGTCGGCGTGGTTGACGCCGTAGCAGGTGACCGGCTCGGTCTTGATCCGCTTCATGGTGTGCGGGTCGCGGAAGACGAGTTCGCGGTCGAGGGAGGCCATGACGACGGCGTACTTGCCGTTGGGCGTGAAGTAGAGGTTGTACGGGTCGTGGACCTCGACCGGCTTGCCCGCCTTCCCCGTCTTGGGGTCGATGGGGGTGAGGGTGTGGCCGCGGTTGTTGTTGACCCAGAGGGTCTTCATGTCCCAGGAGGGGACGACGTGCTGGGGCTGGCGGCCGACCGGGATGGTCTCGATGATCTCGTACGTCTTCGGGTCGATGACGGAGACGGTGTCGGACTCGGTGTTGGGGACGTAGACCCTCGACGGGAAGTCCTTGACGACCGGGGAGAGTTTGTTGGGGCGGTCGGCGGCGTAGACGTCCTGCGGGTCGAGGACGGGGGGCATGCCGGGGAGGCCCTGGACCGGCTTCTTCTTGGGTGGGGCGGGGATGGCGGCGGCCTTGGTGGCCGCGGTGTCGGTGGTGTCGGTGGTGTGGTTTTTGGTTTCGGTGCCGCAGGCGGCGAGGGCGGCAAGGGCTGCGCTTGTGACGAGGGTGGTTCTGACGAGGTTGCGGTGCATCAGCTGAACAGCTCCGTGGTGGTGACTGCGGCCAGGCCGCGGCGGTCGAGTTCTTCGAGTACGGCGGGGAAGGCGGCGACGGTGTCCTCGTAGCCGAAGTGCAGGCTCACGATCGAACCGGGGCGGATCGTGGTGGTGACGGCGCGGGTCACCGCGGTGGGGCCGGGCGAGGTGAAGTCGAGGGAGTCGACGTCGTAGGAGAGGACGTGGGGGTAGCCGGCGCGGTGGGCGAGGCGTTCGACGAGGGGGGAGGCTCGGGCGGCGCGGGAGGGGCGGAACCAGGTGCCGATCGAGCCGGTGAGGCGGTGCAGGCGGTGGGCGCAGGCGGTGATCTCGGCGTAGGCCTCCGCCTCTTGCATCGTGTTGATGTCGAGGTGGTGGTGGGTGTGGTTGCCGAGGTCGTGGCCGGCGTCGAGGATGCGGCGGGCGAGGGCGGGGTTTTCGTCGAGCCAGGTGCCTACGGCGAGGACGGTGACGCGGGCGTCGTGTCGCTCGGCCTCGGTGAGGAGGGCGTGGGCGGTGGTGGGGTCGCCGTTGCCGTGGAAGGTGAGGGCGACGCGGGGGGTTGTGCGGGGGCCGTGGGTGAGCTGGGTGGGGTGACCGGGGAAGCGGTGGGGGGTGGGGGCGGTGGGGTGGGTGGGCGTCGGGGCCGGGTGGGCTTGGGCGCCGGTGGTGGAGCAGGCGGGGGTCAGGGCGGTTGCGGCGACGAGGCCGGCGGTGGCTTGCAGCAGCGTCCGGCGGTCGGTCGTGGTCACGCGCCCTATTTAAGGGGGGTTACGGGTGAAATCGGGTGATTGGGCCGGTCGGTGGCTTGTACGGGTCGCGGGGGTGCGGGGCGGGGGTGCGGGGGGCCTTTCTCGCCCCCGCCGCCCCTACCCATTCCCGTCCCCAGGGGCTGCCGCCCCTTCGACCCCGCCCAGGAGGCTCCGCCCCCTGAACCCCCGCGGGGCTTCGCCCCCGCACCCCACCAGGGCTCCGCCCCTGCACCCCGGCCGGGGGCGCCGCTCCTGGAAACCCTCGGGGGCTCCGCCCCCTACACCCCCGCGGGGCTTCGCCCCCGCACCCCACCAGGACTCCGCCCCTGCACCCCATCGGCCTGAACGGCCTCGTCCTCAAACGCCGGACGGGCTGGATGATGCGGGCCTGCGCCCAGATGTGACCGCCTTGGGGCTGCGCCCTTGCGGGTGGGTGGGGGTTCGGGACGGCTGCTGACTTGCCGCCGAACGCTGGACGGGCCGGGGGATGCCTACCAGTGCCCAGACGTGCCCGGCCTGAAGCTACACCCCCTACGGGTGGGTGAGGGCTCGGGATCGTTACGGGCCGGAGCCACCGACCGACGCCCAGACGTGCCCACCCCTGGGGCTGCGCCTCTACAGGTGGGTGAGGGCTCGGGATCGTTGCAGGCTTAGCCTCGGGCGCCGGACCGGCTGGAACTGCCAACCAGCGCTCAGATATGCCCGCCCCGAAGCTGCGCGCCCAGCGGGCCGGGTGAGTTGGCGCGGTCGGGCTGCATGTCGTGGGTCGCTGTGGCTCAGCGGTCCGCCACTCTCATCTCGAACCAGGTTGTCTTGCCTCTGGGGAGTAGGTCCACTCCCCATCTGTCGGCCAGTTTGTCGACCAGGAACAGGCCTCGGCCGCTGATGTCCATTTCCTGGACCGGCATCAGGCAGGGGAGGCCTCGGGAGGGGTCGCGGACCTCGATGCGGATCCAGCCTCGGCGGCGGCGCATGCGGAGGCCGAAGACTCGGGCGCCGGTGTGGCGTACGGCGTTGCCGACCAGTTCCGAGACCAGTAAAACGGCGTCCTCGGTCATTTTGGGGGTGAGGCCCCATTGGCGCAGGACCACCACCTGGGCCAGCCGGCGGGCCGTGGCCGCGGACTCGGGGCGGGAGGGGAGGGGAACCTCCGCCTCCGTCGGGTTGCCGAACAACTCCAGTGCCTTCAGGGCGTGTTCGTCCTCTACCGCCGGCGACCAGCGCGCCGCGGTCGCACGGCCGTGTCCCCGCGGCTGTTCGATACCCTCCAGCCCCGCCATGCCCCCATCATGGCCGCCCAGGGCACCATCCGGGGTCGTTCCTGCGGAATACGCCCCCCGGAATCCACCATTCCGCAGCGGCCGATCGGCATATGCCATTGGCAGTTCAGAGGCGGATGCAGCCCGCCTGAGCTGCGGTAATGGCTCGATCGGAGGCAATCGACCGGCTCCCTCGGCAAGACAGACTTAAGGTTGACTTAAGGCTCCCATAAACCGCCCCAACGAGGGACCCGGATCAGACATCACGTCAATTGCAAGCGGGTTGGCGGGATTTCAGAGAAACTTCGCCTTGCCCGGGCCGTCCTCCACGAAGCTCTTCATGCCCGTCTCCCGGTCCGCCGTGGCGAACAGGCCCGCGAACCAGTTCCGTTCCACCGCGAGGCCGGTGTCGATGTCCGTCTCCAGACCCGTGTCGATCGACTCCTTCGCCGCGCGCAGCGCGATCGCCGGGCCCTGCGCGAGCTTCGCGGCCCACGCGTGTGCCTGCTCGTACACCTCCTCGGCCGGGACCACGCGGTCCACCAGGCCCAGGGTCAGCGCCTCGTCCGCCTTGACCATCCGGCCGGTGAAGATGAGGTCCTTGGCCTTCGAGGGCCCGATCAGCCGGGACAGGCGCTGGGTGCCGCCCGCACCCGGGATCAGGCCCAGCAGGATCTCCGGCTGGCCCAGCTTGGCGTTCTCCGCGGCGATGCGGAAGTCCGCGCACAGCGCAAGTTCGCAGCCGCCGCCGAGGGCGTAGCCCGTCACCGCGGCGACGACCGGCTTGGGGATGCGGGCCACGGCGGTGAAGGAGTCCTGGAGGGCGCGGGCGCGCAGGACCATCGCCGTGTGGTCCATGGCCTGCATCTCCTTGATGTCCGCGCCGGCCGCGAACACCTTCTCGCCGCCGTAGATCACCACGGCACGCACGTCCTCACGGCGGGTCGCCTCCTCGGCGAGCTCCTTGAGGCGATCCTGCGTGGCGACGTCCAGCGCGTTCATCGGGGGGCGGTCCAGGCGGAGGGTGCCGACGCCTTCGGCCACTTCGAGAGTCACGGTCATGCAGGCAGGTTAACGGGGACTAACGAGGACTAACGGGGGGCGGGCAGGTGCGGTGCCTCACACTCGGGCGCCTACGACAACGGCCCCGGTGTATCCGGGGCCGTACGTCATCCAGGAGCTACTTCTTCCACTGCTCCCACGACATGTTCCAGCCGTTCAGGCCGTTGTCGGGAGCCACCGTCGCGTCGTTGGAGTTCTTCACGACCACCACGTCGCCGATCATGGAGTGGTTGTAGAACCAGGCGGCCGGGGTGCTGCCGTCGTAGGCGCCCTTGACGTCGCTCAGGCCCACGCAGCCGTGGCTGGCGTTGTAGTTGCCGAAGGCGCCGCCGCCCCAGTAGTTGCCGTGGATGAAGGTGCCGGACTGGGTCAGGCGCATGGCGTGCGGGACGTCGTCGATGTCGTACTCGCCGGCGTAGCCGACCGTGTCGCCGTTCATCCGGGTCTCGACGAACTTCTCGGTGATGACCATCTGGCCGTTCCAGGTGTCGTAACCCGGCTTGCCGGTGGTGACCGGGATGGTCTTGACGACCTTGCCGTCCTGCATGACCTTCATGTGCTTGGTCTTCACGTCGACGACGGAGACCTGGTCACGGCCGATGGTGAAGGAGACGGTCTTGGCCTGCTCGCCGTAGACGCCGTCGCGGCCCTCGACGCCGTCGAGGTTGAGGTCGACGGTGACCTTGGTGCCTTCCTTCCAGTATTTCTCGGGGCGGAAGTCCAGGCGGTCGTTGCCGAACCAGTGGCCCTCGACGTCGACGGCCGGCTCGGTCTTGATGCTGATGGCCTTCTCGACGTCGTCGGGGTTGGTGATGCCCCGGTCGAAGCGGACGGAGAACGGCATTCCGACGCCGACCTTCGAGCCGTCCTCGGGAGTGAAGGTGCCGATGAAGGTGTTCTGGGGAGTGAGGGTGGTGAAGGTGGACTCCTCCTCCGCCGCCCGGCCCTCGGAGTCCTTCGCCACCGCGTGCACGGTGTACTTGGTGGACGCCGCGAGATGCGTGGACGGCGTCCAGCTCGCGCCCCCGTCGGTGATCTTCCCGGCTATCGCCCGGCCCTTGGTGTCCTTGACCTCGACCTCGGTCAGCTTGCCCTGCGCGGCGCCGACCTTGAGGGCGCCGCTGGTCTCGACGGACTTGGCGCCGTCCTTGGGGGCTATGGAGACAACCGCCTGCGACTGCTTGCTCTCGGCCTGACCGGAGCCTCCGCCGGAGCCGCCCTTGCCGTCCCCGGACCCCGAGTCCGAGCCGCCACCGCACGCGGTGACGGCCAGCAGCAGTCCGCCGGCGAGCACCGCCGTCAGCCTCCGCCGCACCCGTGCGTCAACCGACGCCCCCGATATCGGTCGCACGTTCAAGTCGTCTCCCCTCGCCGGGCCTGGTCAGGCCCCCGCCCCCGCGCGTCCCGCACGCGCTCGGCGCATATTAACCACAAGGTCATCTGCGTCGGCGTCCGCGATTGTCACCGTTCCGTACCGAGTTCCGTACCGAGTCCAGTACCGACTTCGGCGGAAAGGTGTGTCAACGCGCCTCCCTGTCCGGTTACTTCACCGCACTACCGGCCTTCCACGCCTTCCAGCCCATATTCCACCCGCCGAGGCCGTTGTCAGGAGCCACCTTCTTGTCATCGCTGCGAACGACCTCGACGACGTCCCCGATGAGGCTGCGGTCGAAGAACCAGCCCGCGGGGGTGTCCGAACCGCCGCCCTTGACGTCCCTCAGTCCGACGCAGCCGTGGCTGACATTGACCTTTCCGAAGGCGTGCGGGGCCCAGTAGTTGCCGTGCAGGAAGGTGCCGGATTCGGTCAGCCGCATGGCGTGCGGCACGTCCGGGATGTCGTACTCGCCGCCGAAGCCGACCGTGCGGCTGTTCATGCGGGTCACTTCCAGCATCTCGGTGACGACCATCTTGCCGTTGTACGTGGTGGTTTTGGGGGCGCCGGCCGTGATGGGCACGGTGGCGAGCAGCTCGTCGTCGCGCCGGACCTCCATGGTGTGCTCGGCGGCGTCGACCGTGGAGATCTGGTGGCGGCCGACGGTGAAGGAGAACGTCTTGTACTGGAGGCCGTAGACGCCCGGGGCGCCCTCGACATCGCGCAGTTTGAGGGCGACCGTGACCTGGGTGCCGGGCTTCCAGTAGTGCTCGGGGCGGAAGTCGAGGCGGCCCTTGCCGAACCAGTGCGGGCGGATCTCGACGGCCGGCTTGGCGGTGACGTGGACGGCGCGTTCGACGGCGGCGCGGTTCTCGATCTCCCGGTTGAACTCCAGGGAGACGATCATTCCGGTGCCGACGGTGGAGCGGTTCTCCGGGGAGACGTATCCGATGAAGCGCTCCTCCGGGACGTACGTGGTGAAGGTGGTGTGGCGGGCGGAGCGGCGCCCGTGGCCGTCGAGCGCGACCGCGTCGACCGTGTAGCGGGCGGCGAGCGCCAGTGTGTGGTCGTCGGGTTCCCAGCGCAGGCCGTCGGCGGAGATGTGTCCGGGTACCGGGGTCTCGTGCGCGTCCTGGGACTTGACGACCTTCACCGACTCCAGGCGCCCGCTGGGCACCCGTACCCGCAGTGCGTTGTCCTGGCCGACGCCCTTGCTGCCGTCGTCCGGCCAGACGCGGATCACGTCCTCGGGTGCCGGGGGCTTGCCGAGCCCGCCGAGCCCGATGCCGCCGCCGGTCTCCGAAGTGCAGCCGGCGGCTCCCGCCAGCAGTCCTGCCCATGTCAGTACGGCGACCAGCCCGGCCCTTGCGCGCCGCGCGCGCCCTTGTGCATGCCTCACGAGGTGCCCAACGACCGGGCACGCTCCGGGGAAACGTGAGTGCGAGCCAAGCGCTGGGCAGAACAGTGGGGAGGACGACGCGACGGGGAGCCGCGGCCCGGGACTCTGCCTGCCCGCTTTCACGTCGTTCCGCGAGCCGTGGGAGGCCGAGCGTGTCCAGCAGCGCAGCCGAGCGTGAGGCAGTGCCTCAGGAGCGTGCCACCGAGGGCACGGGGGTCGTAGTGAACGGCGCGCGGCGCCGGCCTCCGGCTGTGCCGGTGTGGCCGGGGGCGCCGACGCCGCTCGGGGCCCGGTTCCGGGTGGGTCCGGACGGGGTGGCGGGAACCAACTTCGCGTTGTGGGCGGGCGGGGCCGAGGCCGTGGAGCTCTGTCTGTTCGACGAGCGGGGAAAGGAGACCCGGGCCCGGCTGACCGAGCTGACGCACGAGATCTGGCACGGTTTCGTGCCCGGTGTCATGCCCGGGCAGCGCTACGGCTTCCGGGTGCACGGCCGCTGGGATCCCTGGACGGGTGCCCGCTGGAACCCTGCGAAGCTGCTGCTCGACCCGTACGCGCGCGCGGTGGACGGGGACTTCGGGCTGCCGCCTGAGGTGTACGGGCATGTCCGGGACTGGCCGCAGCAGCAGGTCGCCGACACCGTCCGCGACGACCGGGACTCGGCGCCGTTCGTCCCCAAGGGCGTGGTGGTGCACGACGACGCGCCGGACGACGAGTGGATGGACGACCGGCGGCCGAAGACGCCGTGGGCGGACTCGGTGATCTACGAACTGCATGTGCGCGGCTTCACCAAGCTGCACCCGGGGATCCCGGAGGAGCTGCGCGGCACCTACGCCGGTCTCGCGCATCCGGCGGCGATCGAGCACCTGGTGAAGCTCGGGGTGACGGCGGTGGAGCTGCTGCCCGTGCACCAGTTCGCGCACGAGGACCATCTGCTGCGCCGGGGCCTGCGCAACTACTGGGGCTACAACTCCATCGGCTACTTCGCCCCGCACGCCGGCTATGCGGCCTCCGGTACGACCGGCCAGCAGGTCGGGGAGTTCAAGCGCATGGTGCGCGCGCTGCACGAGGCCGGGATCGAGGTCATTCTCGACGTGGTCTACAACCACACGGCGGAGGCGGGCGAGCTGGGCCCCACGCTGTCGTTGAAGGGCATCGACAACCGCGGCTACTACCGGCTCCAGTCGGACGCGCGGCGGTACGCCGACTACACCGGCTGCGGGAACACCCTGCACGTCGTCCAGCCCCACGTACTGCGGCTGATCACCGACTCCCTGCGCTACTGGGTGACGGAGATGGGCGTGGACGGCTTCCGTTTCGATCTGGCGGCCGCGCTGGCGCGTTCCATGCACGACGTCGACATGCTCTCGCCGTTCCTCGCCGTGATCGCCCAGGACCCGGTGCTGCGCCGGGTGAAGCTGATCGCCGAGCCGTGGGACGTGGGCTCGGGCGGCTATCAGGTCGGCGCCTTCCCGCCCTTGTGGACGGAGTGGAACGACCGCTATCGCAACGCCGTACGGGACTTCTGGCGTGGCGCGCTGCCGGACGTGCGGGATCTCGGCTACCGGCTGTCGGGGTCGAGCGACCTGTACGCGTGGGGCGGGCGGCGCCCGTACGCCTCGGTCAACTTCGTGACGGCGCACGACGGTTTCACGCTCCGGGACATGGTGTCGTACCACGGCAAGCACAACGAGGCGAACGGCGAGGGCAACCGGGACGGCACGGACGACAACCGGTCGTGGAACTGCGGCGCCGAGGGCGAGACGGACGACGAGCGCGTACGGGCGCTGCGGCGGCGGCAGTTGCGGAACCTGCTGACCACGCTGCTGCTGTCGACGGGCGTGCCGATGCTGGTCGCGGGCGACGAGCTGGGGCGCACCCAGCGCGGCAACAACAACGCCTACTGCCAGGACAACGAGATCAGCTGGCTGGACTGGGGGCTGCTGGAGGACCCGGGCTGGAAGGCCCTGTTCGACCTCACCTCCCGGCTGATCGAGCTGCGTCACCGGCACCCGGTGCTGCGCCGCCGGGCCTTCTTCTCCGGGCGGGCGCACTCGGCGGACGGGCTGCGGGATTTGGCCTGGTTCACCGCGCGGGGCACGGAGATGACGGAGCGGGACTGGTACGCGCCCGCGGCAACCCTCGGGATGTATCTGTCCGGGCGGGACATTCCCGGCCGGGACGAGCGGGGCGCGCCCTTCCTCGACGACAGCTTCCTCGCGGTGCTGCACGCCGGTGACCGCCCGGCGAGCTTCACGCTGCCGGGGCCGCCGTGGGCGGAGGGGTACGAGGTGGTCGTCGACACGTCCAGCGAGGAACAGCAGGAGGCTCCGGTGGTGGTGGAGCGGGCGGGCACCGCGATCACGGTGCCGGCCCGGTCCGTGCTGCTGCTGCGGGTGATCAGCGCGGCGGGCGGCCCGGACTCAGCTGACCGAAGCCGATGAGGACCAGGCCGGACAGCATCAGCGCGTTCATGCTGAAGAAGCGGACCTCCCAGGACGGGACCGGCAGCACCTCGAAGTAGAACAGCCCCTGCGTCACACAGGACGCGCCGACCAGGATCGCCCCCGTGCCGTACGGGCGGGGGCGGAAGACGCGCCGGCGGGCCAGGGGCGGCAGCCAGCCCGTGCGGATCGTCGCCGCGCCCGTGGCGAGCGCCAGCAGACCGAGGACCACGCCGGTTCCGACGACCCAATCCATGACGCTCCTCCTTCGGCCGGTGCCGGGAGCATCACAGTGCACGACGGTCCTGGTCAATGCCGGGTTCCGGCAGTGTGCGGGCCGCTTCGCGGCGGTCGCCGGCGGGCGGTCGTGGCCGCGCCGGCCCGGCCAAAACTCGGTGGGCAGTGTCAGTGGCGATTTGTAGGCTCGCTGCTGATGCCGACGACACGTGCAACCACCCCGGAACGTTCCACTGTCAGAAGCCTGTTGCGCCTGTGGCCGTATGTGCGGCCGGTGCGGGCGCGGCTGTTCACCGCCGCGTTCGTGGCGATACTCGCCTCGTGCACCGGGCTCGTCATTCCGCTCGTACTGAAGTGGATGGTGGACGGGCCGGTCGCCGACCGGGATCCGGCGGGGGTGTGGCTCGGCGCGCTGTACCTGCTCCTGCTCGGGCTGGCCGAGGCGCTGCTGTTCGGGCTGCGACGGTGGCTGGTGGCGCGGCCGCTGTCGCATGTCGAGGCGGAGATGCGGGCGGATCTGTACCGGCATCTGCAGCGGCTGCCGGTCGCCTTCCACGACCGTTGGGCGTCGGGGCAGTTGCTGTCCCGGGGGACGACGGATCTGATGCTGCTGCGTATGTTCCTCGCCTTTCCGCTGACGTTCCTGCTGGTCAACGGGGTGACGATCCTGGTCGGCGTGGTCATCATGCTGCTCCAGGACTGGACGCTGGGGCTGGTGATCCTCGGGCCCGCGATACCGCTGATGATCACCTGCCTGGTCTTCGAGAAACGGTTCGCGCAGGTCGCGCGGCAGGCGCAGGACCAGGTCGGTGATCTGACGACGGTCGTCGAGGAGAGCGTGCTCGGGATCCGGATCATCAAGGGCTTCGGGCGGCACCGGAGTCAGGCGCAGGCGTTCCGGGAGCTGACGCGGACGCTGCGGGGGACGGAGCTGCACAAGGCCCGGCTGCTGGCCGTCATCTGGGCGGTGATCGTGACGCTGCCGGAGGTGGCGATCGGGGCGGCGCTGGTGCTGGGGTGTGTGCAGGTGGCCGACGGGGCGTTGTCCGCGGGGACGTTGGTGGCGTTTCTGTCCACGGCGCTTGCCTTGCGGTGGCCGGTGGAGTCGATCGGGTTCCTGCTGGCGATGAGCCAGGAGGCGGCTACGGCTACGGAGCGGTACTTCGAGGTTCTGGACGAGGTGCCGGAGTCGGAGGGGCCGCGGGTTTCTGGTGGGCCGGAACTGGTGGGGGCCGGGGCGGCTTATGGCACCGCCGGACTGCAGTTTCACGGCGTCTCCTTCCGTTACCCCGACGCTCCTCCCGGCTCCCCGCCCGTTCTCGACCGCATCGACCTCCACATCCGGCCCGGTGAGTCCATGGCCCTGGTCGGGGCCACCGGCAGTGGCAAGACCACGCTCACTGCGCTCGTCCCCCGCCTGCACGAAGCGACCGACGGGCGGATCACGCTCGACGGTGCGGACATCACCGCCATGTCCCGGGAGGAGCTGCGCTCGATGGTCGCCGTCGCCTTCGAGGAGCCCACACTCTTCTCCGCGAGCGTCGGCGAGAACGTGCTCATGGGGGCCGGCAAGGCCGCCGGTGACGAGGAGTTGCGGCGCGCGCTCGCCGTCGCCCAGGCCGACTTCGTGCACGCCCTTCCCCAGGGCACCGACACCCAGGTCGGCGAGCAGGGGCTGAGCCTGTCCGGTGGGCAGCGGCAGCGGCTGGCGTTGGCCAGGGCCGTGGTGGGGCGGCCGCGGTTCCTGGTGCTCGACGATCCGCTGTCGGCGCTCGACGTGCACACGGAGGCCGCCGTGGAGGCCGCGCTGCGGCAGGTCCTCGCGGACACCACCGCCCTGATCGTGGCGCACCGCCCGTCCACCGTGCTGCTCGCCGACCGGGTCGCCCTGCTGTCCGGCGGCCGGATCGCCGCCGTCGGCACCCACCACGAACTGCTGCGTACGAACGCCGAGTACGACCGCCTGATGTCCGGCGCGGACGAGGAGGACCACCGATGACGGCGCCCACCACGACGGCACCGGCGAAGGACACCTCAAGGAGCGGGCCCGGCGACCCCTTCGACCAGGACTCCCTGCCCACTCCCCCGGGTGCCACCGCCGCACTGCTGCGTTCGCTGCTGGCGCCGATGAAGGCGCGCGTCGCGCTCACCACGCTTCTGCTGCTGCTCCAGCAGGCGGCCGTCCAGGCGGGCCCGCTGCTGGTGGCGTACGCCATCGACGAGGCCGTACCGGCGTTCCGGCGCGAGGACCACGGTCCGTTGATCGCGGTCGCCGTCGGCTATCTGCTGTGCTCGCTGGCGTCCGGCGCGCTCCAGTACGCGTTCATCGGGGCCTCCGCCCGCGTCAACCAGGACGTGCTGCTGGATCTGCGCGGCCGTATCTTCCGCCATGCGCAGGCGCTGAGCATCGACTTCCACGAGCGGTACACCTCCGGGCGGCTCATCTCGCGTTCCACCACGGACGTGGAGTCACTGCGCGAGCTGCTCAGCGAGGGGCTTCAGGAGCTCGTGACGGTCATCCTGTCCTTCGTCTACATCTCGGCGCTGCTGCTGTGGCTGGACCTCGGGCTCGGGGCGCTGGCGGTGGCCTCCTTCGGGCCGCTGTACCTCCTGATGCGGTCCTACCAGCGGCGCGCGAAGCGGGTGTACCGGCTGCGGTCCACTGCGATCGCGGCCGTGATCGTGAAGTTCGTCGAGACGATGAACGGCATCCGGCCGGTGCGCGCGTTCCGCCGCGAGGCCGTCAACGACGCCGACTTCCGCGTGCTGAACGAGCGGCACGAGCGGACCAACGGCGACGCGCTGCTGGAGATGGCCCGTTACGTCATCGGCTCCCGGCTCGTCGCCAACACGGTCGTCGCGGGGATCGTGCTGTGGGGCGCCTACCAGGTCGCGGACGGCTCGCTGGCCCTCGGTGTGCTGGCGGCGGCGGTGCTGTACCTGCGGCGGCTGTACGACCCGATCGACCGGCTCGGCATGTTCCTCAACTCCTACCAGTCGGCGTACGCGTCCCTGGAGAAGATCGCGGGCCTGCTGGCCCAGACACCGTCCGTGCCGGAACCCTCCACCCCGCGTCAGCTCCCGCCGCCGGCGGGCGAGCACCCCGGCCGTGAGGTCGTCTTCGACGGCGTGCGGTTCGGCTACCGCACCGGCGGCGAGGTGCTGCCGTCCTTCGCACTCACCCTCCCCGCCGGGCAGACGGTCGCGGTGGTCGGCTCGACCGGCGCCGGCAAGTCGACGCTGGCAAAACTGCTCGCCCGGTTCTACGACCCCTCCGAGGGCCGGGTGCTGCTGGACGGCGTCGATCTGCGCGAGCTGTCCGTGCCCGAGCTGCGGCGCGGGGTGGTGATGGTGACGCAGGAGGCGTTCCTGTTCTCCGGCACGGTCGCCGAGAACATCGCCATCGGACGGCCGGACGCGACCCGTGCGGAGATCGAGCGGGCCGCGAAGGCGATCGGCGCGCACGAGTTCATCAGCACCCTGCCCGACGGCTACGACACGGACGTCCGCAAGCGCGGCGGCCGTATCTCGGCAGGACAGCGCCAACTGGTCGCCTTCGCCCGGGCGTTGCTCGCCGATCCGGCGGTGGTGATTCTCGACGAGGCCACCAGCTCCCTGGACATTCCCGGTGAACGGGCCGTGCAGCGCGCGATGTCGACAGTGCTGCACGGCCGTACCGCGGTCGTGATCGCGCACCGGCTGTCCACGGTGGAGATCGCGGACCGGGTGCTCGTCATGGAGCACGGGCGGATCGTCGAGGACGGGACACCGGCGGAACTCAGCGCCGGAACAGGGCGGTTCGCCGATCTGCACCGCGCGTGGCGGGACAGCCTGGCGTGATCGACGCGTACGAGGATCCGGGCACGCCCGACTGCCGTGGCGGCTGGCGGTATCTGCTGTGGCTGGTGCTGCGGCAGCCGGGGCGGTCGGTCGCGGGGGCGCTGCTGGGCAGCGTGTGGATGGTGCTGCTCGCGGCGACGCCGTTCCTGATGGCCCGGGCGGTGGACGAGGGCCTGGAGCAGGACGACATGGGCGCCCTCGCCCGGTGGACGGGGCTGCTGGTCGTGGTCGGGGCGGCCAACGCCTGGCTGGGCATCATGCGGCACCGCACGATGACACGGGTGCGGATGGACGCCAACTTCCGCACGGTCAAGGTCGTCGTGGGGCACACCGTGCGACTTGGGGCGGCGCTGCCCCGGCAGGTCAAGGCCGGGGAGATCGTGACCATCGGCGTGGGCGACGTACAGCAGATCGCGTCCGCGCTCACCGTGATCGGCCCCGGCATCGGCGCGGTCGTCGCCTACCTCGCGGTGAGCGGGCTGCTGCTGACCGTCTCCGTGCAGCTCACCGTGGTGGTGCTGCTGGGGATGCCCGTGATCGCCCTGCTCGTAGGCCCGTTGATGCTCCGCCTCCAGGGCACGGAGGCCGAGTACCGGGAGCGCCAGGGCGTACTGACGGCCCGCATCGGCGACCTCGCGGCCGGCCTGCGCGTCCTCAACGGCCTCGGCGGCAAGAGCCTGGTCGCCGACGCCTTCCGCCACGACTCGGCCCGGCTGCGCCGCCAGGGCTACCGGGTCGGCTCGGTGACCAGCTGGATGCAGGCCCTCGGCCTCGGCCTGCCCACCCTGTACCTCGCCCTGGTCACCTGGATGGCGGCCCGCATGGCGGCCCAGGGCACCATCACCGTGGGTGAGTTGGTGGCCGTCTACGGCTATGTCGCGGTCCTGGTCCGCCCGGTGTCGTACTTCGTGGACTGGGGCTACCAGCTGGGCCGGGGCGTGGTGGCCGCGAGACGCGTCGTACGACTGCTGCGGCTGGAGCCAGAACCGGACACCGGCACGAGCGAGCCGCCCGCGGAACCGTCGGTCCTGTACGACCCGGAGTCCGGCGTACGAATCCTGCCGGGCCGACTGACAGCCCTGGCAGGCGCCCGCCCGGCGGACGCGACGTCGGTGCTGGACCGCCTGGGCCGCTACGAGCGGTCGGATGCGGTGTGGGGCGGAATCCCGCTGAGCGAAATCCCCCTGCCCCAGGTACGCTCCCGCATCCTGGTGGCCGACCACGAGGCGGATCTCTTCGCAGGAAAACTCCGAGAGGTAGTAGCGCCCCAAAGGGGCGCGGGGCTGTTTCAATCTGCGGCTCCGCCGCGGGGCGCGACAAGCCACAACGAACCCGCAGACGCCACACAACAACCCGAGGCACTCTCAAAGGCGCTGCACGCGGCCGCAGCCGAAGACATCGTGCAGGGACTGCCACAGGAAGCCGCCTCCCCGCTGGAAGCCAACGCTCGCAACCTCTCCGGCGGCCAACGCCAACGCATCCGCCTCACCCGAGCCCTCCTCGCCGACCCGGAGATCCTGCTCGCCGTGGAACCCACCTCCGCCCTCGACGCCCACACGGAGGCCCGCGTGGCCGAGCGCCTGCGGGACGCCCGCAAGGGCCGTACCACCGTGGTCACCACCACCTCCCCCCTCCTGCTCGACCGCGCGGACACCGTCCACTACCTGGTCGACGGCAAGGTCGCGGCCACCGGCACCCACCAGCGGCTCCTCGCGGAGGAACCCGGCTACCGCGCACTCGTGGCCCGCGACGCCGAGGAGCCCGCCCGATGACCGACGCCCAGCTCCCCATCGCCGACGCGAGTGCCGTACGCCGGGCCTCCCTACGGCTCGTACGGGCCGACGGGCGGGCCTTCCTCGGCGTACTCGCCCTGAACGCCGCGGCCGCGGCCGTCGGGCTCGCCGGCCCCTATCTCCTCGGCCGGATCATCGACGAGGTGCGGGCCGGCGCCGGAGTGGCCGCCGTGGACCGCGCGGCGCTCGGCATCCTCGTCTGCGCCGCGGCCCAGCTCCTGCTCGCCCGCTGGGCGCGCTACGCGGGACACCGTTTCGGCGAACGCACCCTCGCCCGCGTGCGCGAGGAGTTCGTGGACCGGGCGCTCGCCCTGCCCGCCTCCGTCGTGGAGCGCGCCGGCACCGGCGACCTGACCGCGCGCGGCACCGCCGACGTGGCCACCGTCGGCACCACGCTGCGTGACGCCGGGCCGGAGATACTCATCAACATCGTGCAGGCGGTGTTCCTGCTCGGGGCGGTCTTCGTGATCGACCCGCTGCTCGGCGCGGTGGGCGTGTTCGGCCTCACCCCGATCTGGTTCGCGCTGCGCTGGTATCTGCGCCGGGCCCGGGACGCCTATCTCGACGAGGGCGCTGCGAACTCGGACGTGGCCGAGATCGTCGCGGCGACCGCGGCCGGCGCCCGCACGGTGGAGGCGTTCGGGCTCCAGGAGCAACGGGTCGCGGCGAGCCGCGAGGCGCTGGAGCGGTCCCGGGTCCGGCGCTTCCACACGCTGTTCCTGCGTACGGTTTTCTTCCTGGTGGTGGAGCTGTCGCACCTGTTCCCGGTGGCGGGCGTGCTGCTGATCGGCGGGGTCCTGCACGCGCACGGGGCGGTGAGCCTCGGTGCGGTGGTGGCGGCCGGGCTGTATCTCCGGCAGTTCGAGGGGCCGCTCGGCGAGATCCTGGTCCGGGTGGAGCAACTCCAGAGCAGCGGCGCCTCGTTCGCCCGGGTGGAGGGCCTGGCGCAGGCCCCGCACGGCACCGGCACCGAGGCGCCCGCGCCGGCGGACGACCGGATCGACGTCACCGCCGTGCACTACTCCTACGGCCGTGGCGGCGAGGTGCTGCACGGGGTCGACCTGACCGTGCGCCCCGGGGAGCGGCTGGCCGTCGTGGGACCGTCGGGCGCCGGCAAGACCACCCTGAGCCGACTGCTGGCGGGCGTCGACGCGCCCACCGCCGGTTCGGTGACCGTCGGCGGTGTGCCGGTCGTGCGGCTGGGTCCCGAGCAGCTGCGCCGCCAGGTCGTGCTGGTCACGCAGGAGCACCATGTCTTCCTCGGCTCGGTCCGCGACAATCTGCTGATCGCCGAACCAACCGCCGGGGACGACGAGTTGTGGGCGGCGCTGCGTGCCGTCGGCGCCGAGACGTGGGTACGGGAGCTGCCCGAGGGCCTCGACACCGCGCTCGGCGAGGGCGGTTGGCGCACCGACGGCTCGCAGGCGCAGCAACTGGCCCTCGCCCGGGTGGTCCTGGCGGACCCGCACACTCTGATCCTGGACGAGGCCACCGCGCTGCTGGACCCGACGACGGCCCGGCACACCGAGCGCGCCCTGGCCGCCGTACTCGAAGGCCGTACGGTCATCGCCATCGCGCACCGGCTGCACACCGCGCACGACGCGGACCGGGTGGCCGTGATGGAGGAGGGCCGGCTGGCCGAGCTCGGCACGCACGAGGAGCTGGTGGCGGCGGACGGCGCGTACGCGCGGCTGTGGCGGACGTGGCACGGGGACCGTACGCCCTGAAGGGACTGGTCCGTATATCGGACGTGAACTCCCGGACAACGGACGATTTCCGGCCAACTTTCTGACGCGACCCTGACAGGACCACGGATCTCCTGCCACTCTTCCCACGGCCGCTTCACAGCAACCCCACATGTGTCATCGCTGTGCTGTGCGCGGCCGAGCTCCCGCACGTGGTTCCGCGTACCGCCCCGTTCTGCCCGCCCGGCCCACCCGCCGGACGGTCTCCCCCGGCCGCGCGATCCGCGGCCCGCAGAAGGAGTCAGTGTTGAGAGACAGTTCCTCCCACAGACGCACCTCCCACACCATGCACCGCCGCGCCGCCGCCCTCGCCCTGGTCGGCGTGTCCGCCCTGATCGCCACGGCCGTCCAGTCGGGCGCCGCCACCGCAGCCCCGGAGAAGGCACCGTCGGCCGCGGGCAAGGTCATACCGGGCGCCGAGTCGGTCAAGCTCACCCCGGCCCAGCGCGCCGAACTCATCCGCACGGCCAACGCCACCAAGGCGGAGACCGCCCAGGAGCTGGGCCTCGGCGCCAAGGAGAAGCTGGTCGTCCGTGATGTCGTCAAGGACGGCAACGGCACGGTCCACACCCGCTACGAGCGCACCTACGACGGCCTGCCCGTCCTCGGCGGCGACCTGATCGTCGACAGCACGAAGAGCGACGCGGCCGCGGCCGTCCGCAAGGCGACCCGTGCCGCGATCAAGCCGGCCACCACCACGGCCGCCGTTCCGGCCGCCAAGGCGAAGACGCAGGCCCTGAAGGCCGCCGAGGCCGAGGACGCCAAGAGCCCCGAGGTCAACCGCGCCCCGCGCAAGGTGATCTGGGCCGCGAACGGCACCCCGACCGTGGCGTACGAGACGGTCGTCGGCGGCTTCCAGCACGACGGCACCCCGCAGGAGCTGCACGTCATCACCGACGCCACCACCGGCGAGAAGCTGTACGAGTGGGAGGCGATCGAGACCGGCACCGGCAACACGGTGTACAGCGGCACGGTCACGCTGACCACCACGCAGTCGGGCTCGACGTACAACCTCACCGACGGCGCGCGCGGCGGTCACAAGACGTACAACCTGAACCGCGGCACGTCCGGCACCGGCACGCTCTTCTCCGGCTCCGACGACGTCTGGGGCAACGGCAGCCCGTCCAACCTGGAGTCGGCCGCCGCCGACGCGCACTACGGCGCCGCGCTGACCTGGGACTACTACAAGAACGTGCACGGGCGCAGCGGTATCCGCGGCGACGGTGTGGGCGCCTACTCCCGGGTCCACTACGGCAACAACTACGTCAACGCCTTCTGGTCCGACAGCTGCTTCTGCATGACCTACGGCGACGGCTCGGGCAACGCCAACCCGCTCACCTCGATCGACGTGGCCGCGCACGAGATGACCCACGGTCTCACCTCCAACACCGCGGGCCTGCAGTACAGCGGCGAGTCCGGCGGCCTGAACGAGGCGACCTCGGACATCTTCGGCTCGACGGTCGAGTTCTACGCCGCCAACTCCTCCGACGTCGGTGACTACCTCATCGGCGAGGAGATCAACATCAACGGCGACGGCACCCCGCTGCGCTACATGGACAAGCCCAGCAGCGACGGCTCGTCCAAGGACAACTGGTACTCGGGGATCGGGTCCATCGACGTGCACTACTCGTCGGGTCCCGCGAACCACTTCTTCTATCTGCTCAGCGAGGGCAGCGGCGCCAAGACGATCAACGGCGTCAGCTACAACTCGCCGACCGCGGACGGCCTTCCGGTCACCGGTATCGGCCGCGACAAGGCGGAGAAGATCTGGTTCCGGGCGCTGACCACGAAGTTCACGTCCACCACCAACTACGCGGGCGCCCGCACCGGCACCCTGGCGGCGACCGGTGAGCTGTACGGCACCACGAGCGCCGAGTACAAGGCCGTGCAGGACGCGTGGGCCGGCGTCGCGGTCGGTTCCCGCTCCGACGGTGGCGGCGGCGGTGGCGGCACCTCCTTCGAGAACACCGCCGACGTCTCGATTCCGGACAACGGCGCTGCCGTGACCTCCGCGATCAGCGTCACCGGCCGCACCGGCAACGCGCCCACCAACCTCCAGGTCGCGGTGGACATCGTGCACACCTACATCGGTGACCTCCAGGTGCAGCTGGTGGCCCCCGACGGCACGGCGTACACGCTGAAGGCGTACGGCACCGGTGGCAGTTCGGACAACCTCAACACCACCTACACGGTGAACGCCTCCGCCGAAGTGGCCAACGGCACCTGGCAGTTGAGGGTCCAGGACAACGCGGCCATCGACACCGGCTACATCAACAGCTGGAAGCTGACCTTCCCGTAGGCCCTACGGCGAAACGGCTCCCGAGTCAGGGCGTCGCCCCGGTGGTTCAACTCCCCGGGGCGGCGCCCGCTTTACATTCCCGAAACGTTTACCGGTCAATCGACTTTCGGCCAACATCACTTCAGGGTCCTGACATGTACAGGCCCTCATGTCACTCTTCCCTCACCCGCCGCACAACTTCCCAACTCCCCCACATAAGGAGCTTGTGTGACCCCCCTCTACGCGCGTCACAAGCGCACCACTCTGGCCATCGCCACCGCCGTCGCGGCCGGAGCCCTGCTCACCACCGGACTGACCACCGGTGCCTCCGCACAGCCCGAGCCGTCCGGCTCCGCCCCGCTCGCCGCCGCGCCGGTCCAGCTGACCACGGCCGCCCGCACCGCCCTGATCAAGGACGCGGCCGCCGCGGCACCCGCGACCGCCGACGAGATAGGCCTGGGCGCCCAGGAGGAACTCGTCGTCAAGGACGTCGTCAAGGACGCCGACGGCTCGACCCACACGCGCTACGAGCGCACCTACGCCGGCCTGCCCGTCCTCGGCGGCGACCTCGTCGTCCACGAGACGGCCTCCGGCGCGACCGAGGGCGTCACCAAGGCCACGAAGGCGGCCGTGAAGGTCGCCGACCTGAGCGCCGACATCACCAAGGCCGCCGCCGAGAAGCAGGCGGTCAGGGCCGCCAAGGCCGAGGGCTCCACCAAGTCCGCGGCCGACAAGGCCCCGCGCAAGGTCGTCTGGGCCGCGAGCGGCACCCCCGCCCTCGCCTACGAGACGGTCGTCGGCGGCTTCCAGCACGACGGCACCCCGCAGGAACTGCACGTCATCACCGACGCGCAGAGCGGCAAGAAGCTGTACGAGTGGGAAGCGGTCCAGACCGGCACCGGCAACAGCCAGTACAGCGGCACGGTGACCATCGGCACCTCCCTGTCGGGCTCGACGTACCAGCTGAACGACGCCTCGCGCGGCGCCCACAAGACGTACAACAAGGCGCGCAGCACGTCCTCCTCGGCCGGCACGCTCTTCACCGACGCGGACGACACCTGGGGCACCGGAGCCGCCTCCAGCTCCTCCACCTCGCAGACCGCCGCCGTCGACGCCCACTACGGCGCCCAGGTCACCTGGGACTTCTACAAGAACGTCCTCGGCCGCAACGGCATCAAGAACAACGGCGTCGCCGCGTACTCCCGGGTCCACTACGGCAACGCCTACGTCAACGCCTTCTGGTCCGACAGCTGCTTCTGCATGACCTACGGCGACGGCGAGGGCAACGTGAAGCCGCTGACGTCCCTGGACGTCGCGGGCCACGAGATGACGCACGGCGTCACCTCGAACACCGCCGGGCTCAACTACTCCGGCGAGTCGGGCGGCCTGAACGAGGCCACCTCCGACATCTTCGGCACGGCCGTGGAGTTCTACGCCGCCAACACCAAGGACGTCGGCGACTACCTCATCGGCGAGAAGATCGACATCAACGGCGACGGCACGCCGCTGCGGTACATGGACCAGCCGAGCAAGGACGGCAGCTCCGCGAACTACTGGTCGTCGTCGCTGGCGAGCCTGGACGTGCACTACTCGTCCGGCCCCGCCAACCACTTCTTCTACCTCCTCTCGGAGGGCAGCGGATCGAAGACGATCAACGGCGTCAGCTACAGCTCGCCGACGTACAACAGCTCCACGCTCACCGGGATCGGCCGGGACAAGGCCGTCCAGATCTGGTACAAGGCGCTGACCGAGTACATGACGTCGACCACCAACTACAAGGGCGCCCGCACCGCGACACTGAGCGCGGCGGCCGACCTGTACGGCTCCGGCAGCACCGAGTACAACGCGGTGGCCGCGGCCTGGACGGCGGTCAACGTCAGCTGACGGTTGAGGCATTGACGGGCGGCACCCGGGGCGAAGGCATCCCCGGGTGCCGCCCTACGCTAGGGACCCATGTCCTTCACGTACGACGACGTCGGCGCGACCCGGGAGACCGGCTTCTGCCCGCCCGGCTTCCACCCCCTGCATGTGCGCACGCGCATCGGAGAGGGCGAGGAGGTCTTCCACAGAGCGGCGGAGGCCGTCCTGACCTGGGAGATGCACCGCGCGATGGGCGTGGGCGTCGACGCGGCCGCGGAACGGGCGGCCCCCGGGGTGGACGTGACGGTCACCCTGGCCGGCGTCATCAAGGCCCCCTGCCGCATCGTCTGGACGGTGGAGGAACGCCGGCGCGCGGGCTGGGCGTACGGCACGCTGACCGGCCACCCGGAGTGCGGCGAGGAGGCCTTCGTCGTCGACCGCACCGGGGACGGCACGGTCTGGCTGACGATCAACGCCTTCAGCCGCGCGGCCAAGTGGTACGCGCGTGCGGGTGGGCCTGCCACAAGGGGGCTGCAGCAGGCGTACGCACGCCGGTGCGGGGTAGTTCTGCGCCGGCTGTGCGACGTACCGGAGTAGCAAGGTGGGCGCCCCGATAGGGGCGCGGGGAACTGCGCGACCAGCCCCCACGCGCCCGCAGGTTGCACCGCTCACCTCATCAGCACCCCTGCCGCCTCCACCACGTCCTCCGACGGCACCGTCACCAGGCCGAGTTCCGCGCTCGACGCGAGCAGGCGGTGGGTGGGGAGGATGCGGACCGTGTAGCCGTAGGGGCCCGTGCGGTCCAGGGAGAGGGGACCCTCGTAGACCCAGCGGCCGTCCGGGCCCGGGCCGCCGGCCGGTTTGAGCGGGACCGTCTCGCCGTCCGTGATGCGGTCCTCCCCGTCCACCCGGCCGGAGACCGCCTGCACCTCCACGTCGTCGGGGCCGAGGTCGCCGAGACCGACCCGCACCCGCAGGCTCAGCGTCGTGCCCAGCTCCGGCGTCGTCGTGGCCGCCGACGTCTCCACATGGTCCACCGTCACCCCGTGCCAGGCCGACCGCACCCGGGCCTTCCACCCCGCCAGCTCACGCGCCGACTCCACGTCCATGGAGCGGTGCGCCTGCGCGGCCGGGGTGTAGAGCCGTTCGACGTACTCGCGGACCATGCGCCCCGCCAGCACCTTCGGGCCGAGCAGGGTCAGCGTCTGGCGGACCATCTCGATCCACCGGTCGGGCAGCCCGGCCTGCCCGCGCTCGTAGAACCGCGGTGTCACCCGCTGCTCCAGCAGGTCGTAGAGGGCCGCCGCCTCGATGTCGTCCCGGTGGTCGGGGTCCGTGCCGCTGCCGTCCGCCGTGGGGATGGCCCAGCCGAAGTCCGGCTGGAACCACTCGTCCCACCAGCCGTCCAGCACCGACAGGTTCAGACAGCCGTTCAGCGCCGCCTTCATGCCGGACGTGCCGCACGCCTCCAGCGGGCGCAGCGGGTTGTTCAGCCAGATGTCGCAGCCGGGGTACAGCTTCTGCGCCATGGCCATGCCGTAGTCGGGCAGGAAGACGATCCGGTGGCGGACCCGCGGGTCGTCCGCGAACCGCACCAGGTCCTGGATGAGGCGCTTGCCGCCGTCGTCGGCCGGGTGGGACTTTCCTGCCACCACGATCTGGATCGGCCGTTCGGGGTGCAGCAGCATGTCCATCAGCCGGTCGGGGTCGCGCAGCATCAGCGTCAGCCGCTTGTAGGAGGGCACCCGGCGCGCGAAGCCGATGGTCAGGACGTCGGGATCGAGCACCCCGTCGATCCAGCCCAGCTCGGCGCTGCCCGCCCCACGCTGCCGCCAAGACGCCCGCAGCCGCTCCCGCACCTCCACCACGAGCTGCTCGCGCAGCACCCGGCGCAGCTCCCAGATGTCCTGGTCGGGGATGTCCGCCACCGCGTCCCAGCGGTCCGAGCCGCCGACGGTGAGGGCGTCCTCGGTGCGCTGGGCGCCGATCTGCCGGGCGCCGAGCCGGAAGACCTCGGGGGCGACCCAGGTCGGGGCGTGCACCCCGTTCGTCACCGAGGTGATCGGCACCTCGTCGGCGTCGAACCCGGGCCACAGGCCGGAGAACATCTCCCGGCTGACGTTCCCGTGCAGCAGCGAGACGCCGTTCGCCCGCTGGCCCAGGCGCAGCCCCATCACGGCCATGTTGAAGAGGTTCGGCTCGCCCCCCGGGTACGTCTCCATGCCCAGTTGCAGGATGCGCTCGACGTCGATACGCGGCAGCTCGGCGTCGGAGCCGAAGTGGCGGGCGACCAGTTCGCGGTCGAAGCGGTCGATGCCGGCGGGGACGGGGGTGTGGGTGGTGAAGACGGTCCCGGCCCGTACGGCCTCCAGGCCGGCGTCGAAGTCCAGCCCCTGGTCGCACAGTTCGGCGATCCGCTCAAGGCCGAGGAAGCCCGCGTGGCCCTCGTTGGTGTGGAACACCTCCGGCTCCGCGTGCCCGGTGAGGCGGCAGTACGTCCGTACCGCCCGTACCCCTCCTATGCCCAGCAGCATCTCCTGGAGCAGCCGGTGCTCGCTGCCGCCGCCGTAGAGCCGGTCGGTCACCCCGCGCTCGCCGAGGTCGTTCTCCTCGACGTCGGAGTCGAGGAGCAGCAGCGGGACCCGGCCGACCTGGGCCAGCCAGATGCGGGCGTGCAGCGAGCGGCCGCCGGGCAGGGCGATGGAGACCCTGGACGGGGTGCCGTCGGCGTCCTTGAGCAGGGCCACCGGCAGTTCGTTGGGGTCGAGCACCGGATAGTGCTCCTGCTGCCAGCCGTCCCGCGACAGGCTCTGCCGGAAGTAGCCGTGCCGGTACAGCAGCCCGACCCCGATCAGCGGCACTCCGAGGTCGCTGGCCGCCTTGAGGTGGTCACCGGCCAGGATGCCGAGGCCGCCGGAGTACTGGGGCAGGGCGGCGGTGATGCCGAACTCGGGCGAGAAGTAGGCGATGGCGGCGGGCAGTTCGGCGGACTGGGACTGGTACCAGCGGTCGCCGGAGACATAGTCCTTCAGATCGTCGGCGGCCGCGGTCAGCCGGCGCAGGAAGCGGCGGTCCTCGGCAAGCTCCGCCAGCCGTCCCGGCGACACACTGCCCAGCAGCCGTACGGGATCACCGTCCGAGGAAGCCCAGCGTTCGGGATCGACGGACTGGAAGAGGTCGCGCGTCTCCGCATGCCAGGACCAGCGCAGATTGCGCGCCAGGTCGCTGAGCGGCCGGAGGGGTTCGGGGAGAACGGGACGGACGGTGAATCGACGGATCGCCTTCACATTCCACCTCGGCAGGGCGTGCGGAAGAGGACGCACGGCAATGTGCGTCCCGTCATCATGTCGACGGTATCGGTGCGAGCGCCTGCTAACCACGGCGCCTTTTCCGGCGCTTCCACCGGAGCTGTGCCCGTTCTCGACCGGGACTCGACGCACACTCCGTCCGAAAACCGCCGCAACCTTCACGGGTCCCCCATCGGCGATATGGCCGATTCCGCCCCTGTAGGCGTCCTTGTGGTGACTTCACCCGTCACGAGAGGCTGCTCATGGCGTACCGGCCCGCGCCCAGTGCACCTGGCGGACAGCGGTTGCCGGACGCCGAGTCGAGGAGGGGAACTCGGACCATGGCACAGACGCGTACCCGGCGTCTGCGCTGGGCGGGGGGCCTGACCGCGGTGACCTGTACCGCGGCACTTTCGGCCATCAGCCTGCCCGCGCACGCCGCACCGGAGGGGCAGATACTCGGCGCCGGCCGGCCCGGCTCCGTCAGCGGAAGTTACCTGGTGACACTCAAGGGGGGAACAGCGGCTCCGTCGGCGGCCGGAAAGAGCCTCGCCGAGAAGTACGGGGCGAAAATCAGCCACACCTACGGCACGGTGCTGAACGGCTACGCGATCAGGGCCGACGAGAGACAGGCGAAGCGGCTCGCGGCGGACTCCCGCGTCGCCTCGGTCGTACAGGACACCCGCGTGTCGCTGGAACACACCCAGAAGAACCCGCCGTCCTGGGGGCTCGACCGCATCGACCAGCGCAATCTGCCGCTGGACAAGAGCTACACCTGGCCGGAGTCCGCGGGCGCCGGGGTGACGGTGTACGTGATCGACACCGGCATCCGCGTCTCGCACAAGGACTTTGCCGGCCGTGCGAGCCACGGCTGGGACTTCGTCGGAAACGACGGGTCGGCGGGCGACGGCAACGGTCACGGCACTCATGTGGCGGGCACGATCGCCGGCTCCAAGTACGGCGTGGCGAAGAAGGCGAAGGTGGTCTCCGTCCGCGTTCTCGACAACGCGGGCGCGGGCACCACGGCCCAGGTCATCGCGGGCATCGACTGGGTGACCCGGCATGCCAGGAAGCCCGCGGTCGCCAACGTCAGCCTCGGCGGCAACTACAACGCCCAGCTCAACGCCGCCGTACGCAACTCGATCGCCTCCGGCGTCACCTACACGGTCGCCGCGGGCAACGACGGCCTCCCGGCCGGTCTGTACTCGCCGGCCAGCGTGAGCCAGGCCGTCACGGTCGGCGCGAGCGACCGTGAGGACGACCGGGCGAGCTTCTCCAACTACGGCTCGTCCCTGGACCTGTTCGCCCCCGGCGTCGCGATCACCTCGACGTCGTACGCGAGCGACACCGCCAGGGCGACCTACTCGGGTACGTCGATGGCGGCGCCGCACGCGGCGGGCGCGGCCGCGCTCTATCTGGCCGGCCACCCGAAGTCCACCCCGGCGCAGGTGTCCAAGGCTCTCGTCGCCAAGGCGGCGAGCGGCAAGATATCCGGGCGTGGACTCGGCTCACCGAACAAACTGCTGCAAGTACCGGGGTCGTAGCGGACGCTCGACAGCACGGCACGGGAACCGGCCTCGTCCGTCACGGGCGGGGCCGGACTTGTGTACTGACATACGCGTGAGTAGTTAACAAAGTGCCGGATTGCCCACCCGAATAGGGTGGGAAGGCTCCTCCGGTACACCTCACAGACATGCCACAGCAGCATCCTGCAGGACCCACCTCCCCACAGCCATCCGCCCACCCACGTTGACGCGGACAGGAGCGGTCATGCCCGCCACGCACCACTCGTCAGCACCCCCGACGCGCAAGTCCGAAGCACCCCCCGTACGCCGCCCGGCCGCCGCCGGACCGCCGGCCCCGGAGCCACCCTCCGCGGGCGACGCTCCCGGTATCGGGCGCATACCCGTCCTCGACGTCCGCCCGCTCGTCCAGCGCGGCCGCAGGCCCGCGAAGGCCGTCGTGGGTGAGACGTTCGAGGTCTCGGCCACCGTGTTCCGCGAGGGCCATGACGCCGTGGCCGCCAATGTGGTGCTGCGGGATCCCGAGGGCCGTGCGGGCCCGTGGACGCCGATGCGCGAGCTGGCCCCGGGCACCGACCGCTGGGGTGCCGAGGTCACCCCCACCGCGCCCGGCGACTGGACGTTCCACGTCGAGGCCTGGGGGGACCCGGTCTCCACCTGGCGGCACACCGCCCGCATCAAGATCCCGGCGGGGATGGACACCGACCTGGTGCTGGAGGAGGGGGCGCGGCTGTACGAGCGTGCGGCGGCCTCGGCCCCCGGCGGCTCGCGGGACGTGGTCCTCGCGGCCGTGGACGCGCTGCGGGACGAGAGCCGCCCGCCCATGGCACGGCTGGCGGCGGCGCTGACTCCCGAGGTGGATGAGGTGCTGTCCCGGTATCCGCTGCGGGAGCTGGTCACCGTCTCCGACCCGTTGCCGCTGCTGGTGGAGCGCGAACGCGCCCTGTACGGCGCCTGGTACGAGTTCTTCCCCCGCTCCGAGGGCACCCCCGAGCAGCCGCA
>NZ_JBFBLP010000032.1:0-33923 GCF_040686775.1 Streptomyces sp. NPDC079141
GCGAGGGCTGACGCCCTCGCCCCGGCCAAAACTTTGTACACACCTCTGCACTTGAGCCCGTACTTCCCTCTGCAGATGAGCTAGTACGCCGACACACAGGAACAGGAGCGAAGGAAGGCCACGGCCGACGCCGCGGAGACCAAGGAGGCTGACAGCCAGCGAGTCAAGCTGGTTGGCCGGCTCGGACGGACCCCAACCTTCCGAACCACCGCTTCAGGCAAGCTCATCGGGAAGTTCCCTCTCGCTGTCCACCTGGAGAACGGTGAGACGCAGTGGCACGACATCTTGGCTTTCGGCGACCGTGCAGTCGCCCTTCAGGAGCGAGCGGAAGCAGAAGAGCTCGTGAAGGGCCGTGAGGTCGAGGTCGTGGGCTACATGCACGAGCGGGAATACAAGGCACGAAACGGGGAAACCAAGAAGGCGCGGGAGATTAACTCAGTTGCGGTCAAACGTCGTTGAGGAGCACGCACTCCCGGATTCCCTCCGGTTCTCGTTCTACCATAATACGAGCGTGCTCTTCTTCTGCGCAGTCATTGGGACGGTTGCATCCGTCCCCTTTTTGCATCTTGACTCCAACGCCCCGATATGAGATATAGAAAGATATATGCCAGAAGGAGGGGAAGCACCTAGACCGTTACCAGATGCTGAGCAAGCCATTGCCAACATTCGCGCAGAATTATCTCAGACAGCGGATACCCCCGAGGATCCTACATTTTCACCTGCCCCAGAGATCAGTCAGGCTCGTAGCTCACACGAGGACTTAGCGCAAGACTCCGAGTCATATCGTGATCGATTTGAGCGAATGCTAGCTTTCTCTCCCGAAAGGCAGCGTCAGGAGATGCGCCCGAGCGGCGCCCCTGGGATGAGTCCGAGGTGAAGGCCTTCATCGAGGCGAGTAAGAACCACCGGCTTTTTGGCCCGATGCTCCTCACGCTCATTGCCGAGCGTCCCGCTGAGGTCTGCGGAGCACGCTGGAAAGAGGATGTTGACCTTGAAGGCTCGGGGACTATTGCCGTTGGTAACACCCGAACCATCGTCTACGACCGCAGTCAGCAGCGCGGTCTACGAAACAAGGTCGTAGAGAAAGAGCCCAAGACCGTAAACGGCAAGCGGGTCTTGCCGCTGCCCAAGCCTGTTCATAGCGCGCTCGTGGTGCTTCGTGGCCTCCAGGCGAAGGAGAAGGAGCGAGCAGGGGAGGCGTATGAGGATTCAGGTTATCTGGTGGTCGATGAGCTGGGTCGTCCGTTCAAGACGGACAAGCTCCGTCGTGAGGCACAGAAGCTGATGGAGGCAGCAGGCGTACGCAGGGTTCGTCTGTACGACGCGAGGCATGCTTGTCTGTCCTGGATGGCCAACAACGGCGTGCCCGACACGGTCGTCTCGGCCTGGGCTGGGCACAGCGACCTGTCCTTCACTAAGCGGGTCTACGTCCACCCTGACCCGCAAAGCCTCAAGGCCGGTTCGGAGAAGCTGAGCGAGCTGCTCGGGTGAGGCCGTGAGCAGCTCGCTCCTGTGTGCTTCCCACTTCTTTAGAGCACTGCGATCACCCCGATGCATACGAGCATCGAGGCGCCGAACGCTCCACCTCCATACAGCAGGGCTTCAAGCTCTGTCTTGCCAGTCGCCCCGGAGATCACCTTCGCTACCTGTGCGACTACGAGCGACACCACAACCGCTCCCAGAAGCAGTAATGCCTTGTTATCTCTAGACACTGCCTAGTTACTCCTACCTTGTTTTAATTGATCAAGGCTGGAGCAGTCAGGAGACAGTCGACACCTGCCTGCCCAGCCAAAGTTGACTGCTGCTGGTCATGGCGTCTGTCGCCTTCCTTGTCATGTGAGCGGCTTGGACTGCCTGTTCACGCCCTAGAGGACTGTCGCGAACCAGAGAGGCACCACCACGCTTCAGCGTGGTCCGCTCGCTTCAGGAAGCTATCGGAACGGGTTCATTGTGTGCAAATCTCATTACGCAGAGTGAGGGTCACCCATGGTGTGAGAAATCGTGAGACAAGAGCCCCAGAAATGATCAAGGGCCTCGTCTCACATTATGTGATCCAAGGCCCTGACCTGCGACTACATAGCTCTGTAGTAGTCGGGACGACAGGATTTGAACCTGCGACCCCTTGACCCCCAGTCAAGTGCGCTACCAAGCTGCGCCACGTCCCGATGCGCTCACCCGGAGTGATCCGCGTGATCGCGCGAACAGAACTTTACCCCACGCCGGGGGCGGCGCCGAAGGGGGCGCGGATCGCGGGACAATCGGCTCATGGGCAGTACTTCTTCGGGGCGGCCGGCCGACGCACGGGACCGGGACAACGAGGGGCGGGCGCGCAACGCGCGGCCCCGGGACGGGCTCGGGCGGCCGCTGCCGTACGGCGCGGACGGCGTGGACCGGCAGCCGGAGGGGGTCGTGCGGGCACCGGAGCGGACCGTCACCGAGGCGCAGGAGCTGCTGGACTCGGGCAAGCCGTTCCACGCGCACGAGGTCTTCGAGGACGCCTGGAAGTCGGGTCCGGAGGAGGAGCGCGCCCTGTGGCGCGGTCTGGCCCAGCTCGCGGTGGGCCTCACCCACGCGGCCCGCGGCAACACCACGGGCGGCGCCCGGCTGCTGCGGCGCGGGGCCGGGGCGCTGGAGGAGTGGACGTCCCTCTCGGCGCGGCGGCAGCCGTACGGGATGGACCTCGCGGGTGTGACGGCCTGGGCGCGGGAGCTGGCCGACATCGTCGAGGGCGGCTCGGCACCGGTGGACGCCGGGGAGCGGGCGCCGCGGCTGAGGCGGTGATCGCCGACGCGGTGTCCGGCCCGCCGGCCCCGTGCGGCAGACTCGGGGCGTGCGAAAGATTCATGTCATCGGTATCGGCGCGGGCGACCCCGACCAGCTGACCCTGCAGGCGGTCAGGGCGCTGCGGAGCACGGACGTGTTCTTCGTCCTCGACAAGGGCGAGGTGAAGTCGGACCTCACCGGGCTGCGCCGGGAGATGCTTCGGACGCATGTGCCGGAGGGGACGTACCGGATCGTCGAGGCGCGCGACCCCGAGCGGGACCGGGCCGCCGGCGGGAACGCCTACTCCCCCGCGGTCGGCGACTGGCGCAGCGCCCGTGCCGACATCTACGAGGGGCTGATCGCAGAGGAGCTCGGCGAGGACGAGACCGGCGCGTTCCTGGTGTGGGGCGACCCCGCGCTGTACGACAGCACGCTCGCCATCCTGGAGGAGGTGCTCGGCCGGGGCGCCGTGGACTTCGCGTACGACGTCGTTCCGGGCATCAGCAGCGTGTCCGCGCTCGTCGCCCGGCATCGGACCGGCCTCAACCGGGTCGCCCGCCCCGTCCAGATCACCACGGGCCGGCGGCTCGCCGAGGGCTTCCCCGAGGGCGTGGACGACGTGGTCGTGATGCTCGACGCGCACCAGACCTTCCGGCAGTACGCCGACCAGGACATCGACATCTACTGGGGCGCCTACATCGGCACCCCGGACGAGATCCTCGCCTCCGGCCCGATCGCCGAGGCCGCGCCCCGCATCGAGCGGCTGCGCGCCGAGGCCCGCGAGCGCAAGGGCTGGATCATGGACACGTATCTGCTGCGCCGCAACCCGGACCACACCTAAGGCCCGTCCCGCGTGCGCGGGCGACCCCCCGGTGTGATCGTGTCCTCGTGACCATCGCCGAGGAAACCGCACGTCCGCCCGCCGCAGAGCCTCCCGTGCTGGACGCGCGTCGGCGCAATGTCGTCTTCGTCACGATCATGCTGGGCATGCTGCTGGCCGCCCTGGACCAGACGATCGTCGGCACCGCCCTGCCGACGATCGTGTCGGATCTCGGCGGTGCCGCGCACATGTCGTGGGTGGTGACGTCGTATCTGCTCGCCGAGACCGTGGCGACCGTGCTGGTCGGCAAGTTCGGCGACCTGTTCGGCCGCAAGGTGGTCTTCCAGGTCTCGGCGATCGTGTTCATCACGGGCTCGTTCCTGTGCGGCCTCGCCGACAACATGACGCTGCTGATCGTGTGGCGGGCGATGCAGGGCATCGGCGCGGGCGGGCTCATGGTCACGTCGATGGCGCTGATCGCCGATGTGATCCCGCTGCGCGAGCGCGGCAAGTACCAGGGCGCGATCGGCGCGGTGTTCGGGGTGGCCACGGTCATCGGGCCGCTGCTGGGCGGGCTGTTCACCGACCATCTGTCCTGGCGCTGGGCGTTCTACGTCAACGTCCCCATCGCGATCGTCGTCGTCTTCGCCGCCGCCCGCACCATCCCCGTGGTGAAGTCGGCCTCCCGGCCCGTCATCGACTATCTCGGCATCGCGTTCGTCGCGATCGGTGCCAGTGCGCTGATCCTGGCCACGAGCTGGGGCGGCAACGAGTACGCATGGGGCTCCGGCGTCATCATCGGCCTGTTCGCCGGGGGTGTGATCGCGCTCGGCCTGTTCTGCTGGGTGGAGACGCGCGCGGCCGAACCGATGCTGCCCATGCGGCTGTTCTCCAACCCGGTGTTCACGGTCTGCTCGATCCTCAGCTTCATCGTCGGCTTCGCGATGCTCGGCGCGATGACGTACCTGCCGAGCTATCTCCAGTACGTCGACGGCGACTCGGCCACGGTCTCCGGTGTGCGGACGCTGCCGATGGTGATCGGCCTGCTCATCGCGTCGGTCTTCAGCGGCAACGTGGTCAGCAAGACCGGGAAGTACCGGGTGTTCCCGATCGCCGGCACCGCGGTGATGGGCCTCGGGCTCTATCTGATGTCCCTGATGGGGCCGTCGACCGGGGCCTGGCTGGAGTCCCTGTACATGTTCGTGCTGGGCACCGGCATCGGTCTGTCCATGCAGGTCCTTACGATCGCCGTGCAGAACACCGTCGAGTACGCCGACCTGGGCACCGCGACCTCGGGTGTCACCTTCTTCCGGACGCTGGGCAGTTCGTTCGGTACGGCCGTGTTCGGCACGATCTACACGAACGCGCTCAAGCCGAACCTCACCGAGGGCGTCCAGGCGGCCGCGGCGGTCGGCGGCGGGGATCCGGCGACCGTCGCCAAGGCGGCGACCAGCCCCGAGGGCGTGCACGAGCTGCCGTCGGACGTGGCCGCGCCGATCATCGACGCCTACGCGGACACGATCCAGACGGTGTTCCTGTGGACGGTGCCGGTCGCGGCGCTCGGCTTCGTCATCGCCCTGTTCCTCAAACAGGTCGAGCTGCGCGACAGCGCCCGAATGGGGTCCACGGACATGGGCGAGGGGTTCGCGCAGCCGCGCGGCGCCGACTCCCAGCAGGTCCTGGAGGCGTCCGTCGCGAAGATCATCGGCAGTACCGACCTCGACACCGCACGCCGTCTGCTCCAGTCCTCGGACACCCGGCTCGACGTGGCCGGGGCCTGGGCCGTGATGCAGGTCGAGCTGCTCACCCGGGTGGTGGGCCACGCCAGCCTCGGCCTGATCGCCGCCCGCCGTCACCTGCCGCCGGAGGTCCTGCTCCCGGTCTTCGACCGGATGGTGGACGAGGGCTATCTGACCCGCGACGGCTCGCTGCTGTCCCACACCGAGGCCGGTGCCCGGGAGGCCGGGGTCATCACCCGGGCCTGGGCGTCCTGGCTGGAGGACCGGGTCCAGCAGGACATCGGCCGCCCGTCCGGCACCGACCTGCGCGCCGCCGTCGACACGATCGCCAAGCGTCTGCTGGTCGAGGACCTGAGCACCGGCCTGCCGTCCCGGACCGCGCAGCCGGAGGCGACCGCGGTCGCCTGAAAAGGCGGATGCTCCAAGACGTCGTCCGCCGTCACACTGGGACCATGTCCGTCCGCTTCCACGATCCCGGCCTGACCGCCCAGCACTTCCGGGACTCGGTGCTCGTGCGCTGCCCGCGCTGCGACCGCATCGCCCACTTCGAGCGGTCCCGCGTGATCTGCCGGTCGTGCGGGCGGTGCGGGCCCGTCGGCCAGGGGCCCTGGCCGGGCCTGTGGCTCCGGGCGGAGACCCGGCACGGCGAGCTGTGGGCCTACAACCTCGCACACCTTGACCTGATCAGGCAGTTCGTCGCGGCGGACCTACGGGAGCGCGGCACCTCGTACGAGCGCGCCCGGAACACGACCTGCGTCGCCAGGCTGCCCGCCTGGATGAAGAGCGCCAAGAACCGTGCCGAAGTGCTGCGGGTGATCGACCGGTTGCGGGCCTCGGTCATCACGGGCTGAGGTCCAGCCGTTCCAGCACCCCGGCCACGTCCGGCACCGCGACGACGTCCGCCGGCAGCGGCGGGCGTACGACGACCACCACCGGCAGCGCGAGGTGCCGTGCGGCGGTGAGTTTGGCGGCCGTCGCCGTGCCGCCGCTGTCCTTGGTGACCACCACGTCGATGAGGTGCGTGGACAGCAGAGCGGTCTCGTCGTCGACCGTGAACGGGCCCCGCGCCAGCAGGACTTCGGTGCGCGGTGGCAGCGGCGGCTCTGGGGGCTCCACGGACCGTACGACGAAGTGCAGATCCGTCAGATGGGCGAAGGCCGCGAGGCCGAGGCGGCCCGTGGTGAGGAACACCCGCCGGCCGAGCCCCGGCAGCAGGTCGGCGGCCGCGTCCAGGGAGGCGACCGGGTGCCAGCGGTCCTCGGGGCCGGGCCGCCAGCCGGGACGGCGCAGCACGACCGCCGGGACGCCGGTCGCCGCCGCGGCGCGGGCCGCGTTCGCGGTGATGGCCGCGGCGAAGGGGTGGGTGGCGTCCACGAGTGCGTCCACGCGCTGTTCGCGCAGCCACTCGGCGAGCCCGTCCGCGCCGCCGAAGCCCCCGATGCGCACGTCCCCGGTGACGGCTCCGGGCCGGGTCACTCGGCCCGCGAGCGAGGTGGTGACACGGACGCCGGGGAGCGCGGTGAGCGCGGCGGCGAGTTCGCGGGCCTCGGTGGTGCCGCCGAGGATCAGGACGTGCGGGGACATGCGCCGAGCCTACGGCGGCGAACTCTATGAACAGAAACGATCAGACGGTGTTGCTCCTCCCCCGCCCTCCCTAGCATCGCGGCCCACGGCGCAAGGGTGCGCCGCGGAGAGCGAGGAGCAGCGTCTTGAGCAGCACACGGAGACGGGGACTGGCCGCCTGCCTCGCGGCCCTGGCCATCGGCGCGTCGACCGGCGCCCCACCGGCCCACGCGGGCACCACCGCACCGGTGTCCGCCGCCTGCCCGGCGGAACTCGCCGACAGGGCCACCTGTTACACCGGCCAGGACGCGAACGGCGCCCACTACGCCATCGCCGTCCCGCACGGCTGGAACGGCTCCCTCGTCGTGCACGCCCACGGCGGCCCCGACCTCGGCGCGGGCTCCGACCCCGGCCGCAGCCTCGACGACCTGGGCCGCTGGTCGGTGCTGGTGGACCAGGGGTACGCGTGGGCGGGGTCGTCGTACCGCCGCGGCGGCTACGGCACCCGCATGGCCGCCGCGGACACCGAGAACGTACGCCGTGCGTTCGTCGAGGAGTTCGGCGAGCCGGAACGGACGTATGTGCACGGCCAGTCCTGGGGCGGGAACGTCGCCGCGAAGGTCGCGGAGACGTACGACGCCTATGACGGGGCGCTGCTCACCAACGGCGTCCTGGCCGGCGGCTCGCGCGGCTACGACTACCGCGTCGACCTGCGCGTGGTCTACCAGTACTACTGCCGCAACCACCCGCGCCCGAGCGAGCCGCAGTACCCGTTGTGGCAGGGGCTGCGCGCCGACTCGACGATGACCTCCGCCGGGCTGCGCGCCCGGCTCCAGGAGTGCACGGGCTACGCCTCGGCCCCGCAGGAGCGGACGGCGGTGCAGCAGCGCAACCTCGACGACATCCTCGCCGTCACCGGGATCCCGGAGCGCACCCTGGAGTCGCATCTGCGGTTCGCGACCTTCACGTTCCGCGACATCGTGCACGAACGCCTGGGCGGTCGTAACCCGTTCGGCAACCGGGGTGTGTGGTACTCCGGTTCGCACGACGACCAGGCGCTGAACGCCGGTGTCGAGCGGTTCGCCGCCGATCCGACGGCCGTGCGCGACCTGTCGTACGACAGTGATCTGACCGGCGAGGTCGCCATTCCCGTGCTCACCCTGCATGCGATCGACGATCCGACGGCGTTCGTCGAGCACGAGGCCGCGTACCGGGAGACGCTCCAAGGGGCGGGCAGGGAGCGGTACTTGGTGCAGACGTTCACCCGCGAACGGGAGCACAGCGAGTTGAGCGGTGCCGAGTACGCGGCGTCGATCGCGGCCCTCGACCAGTGGGTGCGTACGGGGGTCCGGCCGACGGCACGGTCCGTGGCGGAGGCGTGCGTGGGCGGCTGCTTCTACGACCCCGAATTCCGGCCTGCTCCGTACGCCTCGCGTGTCGAGCCCCGGCCGGGCGGGCTGCGGTGGCCCGCGATGACGGGGGCGCAGGAGGAGGCGTGGAGTCGTGTCGCGGGGGTCGGGATCGCGCCCTGAAGCCTCCGGATCGCTAGGGTCCGGGCATGGAATCCGTGCGTGCCGTGCTCATCGACATCGACGGTGTCCTCACCGTCTCGTGGCAGCCGCTCCCCGGTGCGGTGGAGGCGTTGCGGGAGCTACGCGAGGCCGGACTGGGGGTCGCGCTGGTCACCAACACGACCTCGCGGACGCGGGCGTCGATCGCCCGCACGCTGACGGACGCGGGGTTCCCGGTGTCGGCGCAGGACATCCTGACGGCGCCCTCGGTGACGGCGGCGTATCTCGCCGAGCACTTCCCGGGGGCGCGGTGCGCGCTGCTGAACAGCGGTGATGTCGCGGAGGACCTGGAGGGGGTCACGCTGGTCGACGAGGACCCGGACGTCGTCATCGTCGGCGGCGCCGGGGAGGAGTTCGGCTACGCGGCACTGAACCGGGCCTTCGGGCACCTTCAGCGCGGGGCCCGGCTGGTCGCCATGCACCGCAACCTGTACTGGCGCACCGACGCTGGGCTGCAGCTCGACTCCGGCGCCTTCCTGGCCGGTCTGGAGCAGGCGGCGCGTACCGAGGCCGAGATCACGGGCAAGCCGTCGGCGGCGTTCTTCGAGGCGGCGCTGGCCCGACTGGGGGTGGGCGCGGGCGAGGCGTTGATGGTCGGGGACGACGTCGAGTCGGACGTACTGGCGGCCCAGCGGGCCGGGATCACCGGGGTGCTGGTCAGGACCGGCAAGTTCCTCCCGGAGACCCTGCGCGAGGCGAGCGGCACACCCGACCAAGTCATTGACTCCTTCGCCGACCTGCCGGAGCTGCTGCGGGGGTCAGGGCAGCAGTAGCTGCACCCCGCCCACCACGGTCGCGGCGATGACGAGCTGCTCGAACAGGCGCTGGTTGATCCGGTGCACAGCCCATTTGCCGATCAGCGCACCGGGCACGACGAACAGCACGAGCGCCGCGTCCAGCAGCAGCGAGGAGCCGTCGATCAGGCCGAGGCCCACGCTGAAGGGCACCTTGGAGACGTTGACGATCAGGAAGAAGAAGGCGGAGGTCCCGAGGAAGCCGAGCTTCCGGAAGCCCGCCGAGAGCAGATACATCGACATCACCGGGCCACCGGCGTTGGCGACCATGGTGGTGAAGCCGCCGAGGACGCCGTAGGAGCGGGCCTTGATCCGGCCGCCGCGGGTGAGGACCGCGTCCGGGCTCCGCTCGGCGTCGGCCGCGCGCCGCCGCCACACCGTCACCGCGGCCATGAACAGCAGGATCGCGCCGATCGAGGTCCGTACGATCCCGTCGTCCGCCCACATCAGGAACAGCGTGCCCGCGACCACGCCCCCGGCCACCGCCGGGAACAGCCGCCACAACGTGGGCCAGTGGGCGTGCCGCCGGTAGGTGAGAACCGCGAGCACATCCCCGGCGATCAGGATCGGAAGCAGTACGCCGGTGGAGGCGCGGGCGGGCAGCACAGCGGCGAAGATCGCCAGGCTGACGGTGTTGGCCCCGCTCACGGCCGTCTTGGAGAAGCCGACGAGCAGCGCGGCGGCGGCGAGAGCGGCGAACTCCCAGCCGGTGATGTTCCAGAGTGTCATCGTGTCCATGCGGGGACCGATGCTATGTCCATGCATCCGGCATGGGTAAGGGCGGTCTCGCCAGATGGCGCCTAGTGCTCCAGTCCGACCTCGCGATCTTGCGCCCGGACGGCGCCGCGACGGCACAGCCGGTGGCTATGTGCGCCCGCGTAGGAGCGGCCTGATGGTCCGGACGAGCTCATCCGGGTGGTCGAACTGCGGTGTGTGCGAGCCGGGCGTCCGTACCACCTCGACCCCCGCCCGCGCGGCCAGCCACGCGGCGACCTCGTGGAAGAAGCCCGGTGAATCCTCGCTGACCAGGACATGGGCAGGCGTGGTGATGCCGGCGAGCGCCGAATCGTCAGGGCGATAGGACTCGAACGTACCCAGCTCCATGCCGACCAGCGTCTCACCGTTGGACGTCATTCTGTCGCGCAGGCCCGTGGGCAGACGATCCCAGGTCTCATCGCCCACTGCCAGGCGGAAGAAGCGGTCGACGGCTCCCGGAGGCCCGCCCTGTGCCATCCCCTCCTGAACGGCCGCCCCCACGCTCGCCTGCGCCGCCACCGGGTCGTCCAACACCGAGATCATCGGAGGCTCGTGCAATACCGCGGAGCGGACCACGCCAGGCCGGCGGAGCAACAGGTCGAGGGCAAAGATCGCCCCGTAGCTGTTGCCGTAGACGGCGGCGGGAGCGAGCCCCAGGCCAGAGAGGAGCGCCGCCGCGTCGTCGACCTGCTCGGCCACCGACGTCGTCTCCCAGCCGTCGGGACAGGGACTGCGCGAGTTGCCTCGCCGGTCGTAGGTGAGCACGGTGAACTCATCGGCGAGCAGGTCCGCAACGCGCTCGAAATGTCCGGCATCACCGGTCGCGCCAGAGATGAACATGACCGGCGGGCCGGCGCCCCGCAGCTCGTAGTAGATGTCCGCCCCGTTCACCGCGATCGACGACACGGCGACCTCCTGCACTTGTTGCCCGGCCTCGCCTGCTTCGCAGGATGCTGCCAGCCTCACTGACAGCGCGGAGGGGGCGCGGCGAACGGTGTCACCTGCGAATGGGCGCGTCGAGCGGCCGAACGGCAGTGGTTTACTGCTCCGTCCGCGTTTCTCGTACGCCGGCTTCCTGAAGAAGGGCAGCGCCTACTGCACCAACTGCACCGAAGCCCGCGCCGCTGGAGCCGCGCCCGTCTACGCAGGCGACCCCGGTACGGACGGCACCTCGACCGCTGTGGGGACGGTGTCGCCTGCGAGAGCTGACAGGTCATGAACGCCCAAGTCCGAGCATGACCTTGCAGCCCCCGCCGCCCGCACGGCGCGGACAGCGGGACTCAGCGATCAGGCCAGTCGGTAGACGGCCTGGTTCGGATCCGGCCTCACGATCAGGCCGTCCTCGGCGAGTTCGCGCAGCCTGCTACGGGCGGCCTTGCCCGCGGCCTCATCGCTCGTCGGCTCGTAGCCGGCGACGCGCAAGGCCAGGACGGCGCGTTGCGTGTCCCATGTACCGCCGAGGGCCTCAATCACTGCGGCGAGCGCCTGCTTGTGCGTCAGTGCCGTATCCGTCATCAGCATCCTCCCCTTCGGAAACCGCCACAGCATGGCATGCCGAATCGCCCCCTGCAGATGACCGGGTCACAAGGGCAACACTCAAAGCGCTCTCGTACGCACGGTTCGCCTGTGGGCATGCTCACCAGTGGTCGACCAGAAGGCCGTTCTCCCTGAACCGGGAGAACGTCGGGTAGTAGAGGCTCCCGTCCCCGATGCCCTGGGCCAGCCGCACGATCCGCAGCGCCGCGCGCTTCGCGTCCCTGCGCCGCCCGGAAGCCTTGAGGGCCAGGGCGACGGCGACACCGGCGGACACCTGTCGCTCCGGTTCGCCCGCTGCGACGGCCGCGTCCTCCGCCTGGGTGGAGGCAGTGACCGCCTCCTGCACCCGGCTCAGCCTCAGCAGGCTGTGTGCGAGCAGGGTCTTGGCCTGCGCCACTGCCGACAGGTCCCGGTCCGTAGCGAACAGGGCGGCGGCCCGCCGCGCCGCGACGACGGCCGAGTCGTGGTCGTCGAGCGCCGCACGGGCCGCCGACAGGTTGACCAGCGTTCGCCCCAGATACCTGCGCCGTTTCAGGCTTTCGTGTGCGTTGACGACCTCCTCGTCGAGACCGGTCAGCAGGCTGTCGTAGGCGCCGATCGCCTCCTCATACAGGCCGGTCGCCTCGGCGTAGTGACCGGCCTCGTGACGCAGCTCGGCAAAATGGGTGAGAGCCGTCGCCACCTGCTCGGGGGAGGCCAAGGCCCTCCAGGCCGTCAGAGACAGGTGTGCGGCGCGGGCCAGATGGCCGGACAGGTCGCTCAGTCGCTCCCGCTGGTCCACAGCCGTCCTCGCCACGTCGAACGCGGTCGTCGTCAGCAGGCGGCAGACGTGCTCCCGCCGCGCGGCGTCGGCGGTGGCGTCGGCGAAGGAGGTCGTGAAAGGTTCCAGGGCGGCGTCGAGACGGTCCAGGGCCGCGACGATGCGACCTTGGAGGACCCAATGACGCGCCTTCACCAGGTGTGTGAGGGCCTCCAGCAGGCCGTCCCCGTGGAGCCGGGCCAGACGCAGCGCGTTCCTGAGGGGCGCGGTCACCAGGAACTTGTCGAGGGCCGCCACGGACGCCGTGCGGGCGATCTCGTGCAACAGCGGGACGACAGCGAGCTGTTCAGTGCCCGCCGACCGGTCGACGACCTCCTGGGCGGTCCGCCAGAGGGCGATGACCTGGTCGCGGGCCACGTGCCTGTCGTGGACCAGAGACCAACGCAGCGCCCCGGCGTCGAAGTCCAGCAGCTGCCGCGCCGCCGTGTCGTGCTCGGACAGCCGCGCTCCCAGCTCCCACGCCCGGCCCACCAGGGCCCACGGGGTGCTGTGGGCGTCGGTCGACGCCGACGCCACGTCCGCGATGCGGTCGGCGACCGCCGCCAGTTCGCCCAACTCGCCGCGATGCCGGTGCAGATGCACGAAACATTCCAGGATGCGGAGCGCGGCGTCGGCGTCGTCGAACGTCACCCCCAGGCCGATCGCCGCCTGCAGATTGGGCAGCTCCTGGTCGAACCACGCCAACGCGTTCCGCACGGGCTCCGACTCCTCGGCCGTGCGCCCGCCGCGCAGCACCTGCCCGGCTTCAGTCGCCCTGACCGCGTAGTCGTTCAACAACCTGTCCGATGGGCCTTGTTGATCGTCCCCGTTGCTCGCCATCAGCTCGATGGCGTAGTCACGGATGAGGTCGTGCTGCCGCCAGGCGCCCGCGCCGACATGCTCGATCATGTGGGCCCGGCCCAGCTCGTGCAGCAGGGGACGTGCCTCGGGCGTGGGGAGGTCCAGGAGTCGGGAGGCGGTCTCGATGCCGAAGTGGGGGCCGGGGTTGAGTGGCAGCAGCCGGAACAGCCGGGCCGGGTCGGCTGGCAGCCGGCGGTACGACAGGTCGAAGGCGGCCCGCACGGCGCGCTCCCCGTCGTCCAGCACGTCGAGCCTGCTGTGTGCCCGCGCCAGCTCGTCCGCCAGCTCGCTGGGCCCCAGCCCGGGGGCACCCGCCAGCAGGGCCGTGGCGATGTGGAGCGCCAGCGGCAGATGCCCGCACAGGTCGCACAGCCGTTCCAGGCCCGCCCGGTCGTCGTGGAGGCGGGCGTCCCAGCTCGACAACTGCTCCAACTGCCGTCTGACCAGTGTCAGCGAGTCCGCTCCGGCCAGCGTCCTGAGGTCCAGCGTGCGCGAGCCCCGTACGGCCAGCGTGTGCCGTGACGTGATCAGCACCCGGTGTCGGCGGGACCGCGGCAGCAGGGCGGCGATTTGCTCGCTCGTGGAGGCGTTGTCCAGCACGAGCAGGACGCTGCGGCCCCGTTCCGCGAGGTCGTCGAGCAGCCGGTGGTACTGCACCGCCTGATGCTGCGGGGCGACCGTGTCCGCGGCTCCCTCCTGCAGCGCGTGCAGCAGGGGGCCGTACATCTGGTGCGGCCGCACGCGCTGCTCGGGCTGGAGGGCGTAGCCGTTGAGGTCGGCGAAGACCGCGCCGCCGGGGAACCAGCCGCGGGACACCGCCTCGGCGGCGCCGACCCGGGCCAGCGCGGTCTTGCCGATCCCGGCGAGCCCGGCCACGGCCGACACCACCACCATCGCGGACGCCTCGTGTGTGGGGTCCAGCACGCCGAGGACGGACTCCACCTCGGCGTCCCGGCCGACGAAGACCTCCCCGACCGCCTCCGCGGTCGGCTGGACGCGCTCCACCAGGGCCACCGCGTCCGGCACCTGCGCATGGTGGTGCACCTCGGTGATCCGCACGTCGTGCCCGGCCTGGACGACCCTGCCGCCCGAGGTCGCGAGGGCGGTCAGCCGTACCGCGTCGGCGGGCGTGCGGCTGTCGAATCCGTCGGACCTGTCAGATCTGTCGGGCGACGCCACCGGCCGCTCCGTCAGCGCTCGGTGATGTTGATGTCGCGGCCCGACTGGTAGACGCGGCCGCCGTCGGTCGCCCTGGCCTGCATCCGGATCGAGCCGATGGACGGCGCGGAAGGCGCGGAGTCGAGGCGCTGTGTCAGCCGGTGCAGTTCCTGGGCCAGTTCCTCGGTCCGCACAGCGTCGGCGAGCAGCAGATCCAGCAGTCTGCGCTGCCACAGCGCGGTCAGCTCACCGGTGGTCGACGGGGTGTCGTCGGCCAGCAGCACCGTGCGGGCCTCGGCCAGCTCGTCGTCCACGGCCGGCGCCTCCTCGGGACGTACTCGCCGCCACAGCGAGACCACCCCGGTCCGCGCCTGCAGCCACGCGTCCGTGGCCATCGCGGCGACCAGCGCCGACCCCGCCAGTTGTGCGACCGTACTCGGATCCATGCCCTGCCCCCGTGCCGCTCGTACCTCGTCGCCTGCCAACACAGCCTAGATCGAGTCGAGTTGGATGTCAGTCGGTTCGGCAGCGGTGGCTTCACCGTACGAGTTCGTCCGCCGGCAGGTCCATCAGCGGGCCGTCGTGCCAGGTGCCGTCGGCGCCGCGTTCAGACACCTGGTCGCGGACGGGTGAGCAGATTCCGGACATCCCGCGTCGCAACGTGACCAACCGTCAGGCCGTCTCCCGTCGGCGGGCGGCGAACACCAGTCCCTTACTTCTGCGGGTGCGGCCAGCACTGATCTCAAGACATCGGAGTGCACGTGCGCCTCTTCGACACCCGTCGCCGCAAGATCATCGGTGCAGCCGCCGGGTTGGGCCTCGCCGGCACGGCCGGCTACGCCGTCGCGGACGCCGGAACCACGGCCAACCGAGTGGAAACCTTCTACGCGCAGGCCGCGGTCTTCGCCTCCGCGAACGGCACGATCAATCTGCAGCACAACACCGAGACGGTCACCAGGGCCAGCCTCGGCAGGTACTGCGTCAAGGTCACCGCCGACGCGAACATCGACGTGCCGAAGACCATTCCCGTCGTCACCGAGCACACGAGCGTCGGGGACGCATGGGCCATCGCCACCCCGACTTCCCAGTGCGGCAACGCCGCCGACACGTACTTCGTACAAACCCACGACGGCCAGGGGCAGTTGGCCGACAGGGCGTTCAAGCTCCTCGTGCCCTGACCGCCGCTACGGCATGCGCGGCCGCTACCGTCACCGTCGCCGTGGCGGCCACGGAGACTCCTGCCCGGGCGCCCTTCGCTCAGGCAGCCGCCCTCGTCGACACTGACGGCTCCCTGCTTCAGGCCAAGGGCATCAAGGCCGTTACCAGGCCTACGACCGGCATCTACTGCATCACGTTCAAGGACGACCGGCTCACCCCGGACAAGCTCATCGTCCAGGCGACGCTCATCGCGGCGGGAGACTCGACCAACCCCACATCCGGCACTCCGCGTGGCTCCACGATCCTGGTGCGCACCCACCCGTTCGCCGACTGCGGCAACGACCCGGCAGCGATCACCGTCGCAACCATGAACGAGGCCAACGATCTCTTCGACCTGCCGTTCTTCGTGACGGTCGCCTGACGTTGCCGCCGGCGCCCCACATCACCTGTTCACGTGCCGTGGGGCGTTGTTCATGGCGTCTAATGCCGCTCGACCAGCACCGCGCTCCCCTGCCCCACGCCCACGCACATCGTGGCGAGCCCGCGGTGTGCGCCCGTGCGGCGCATGCGGTGCAGCAGGGTGGTCAGGATGCGGGCGCCGGAGCAGCCCAGCGGGTGGCCGAGGGCGATGGCGCCGCCGCTGGGGTTGACCAGGTCCGGGTCGATGCCGAGGCGGTCGACGCAGGCGAGGGCCTGGGCCGCGAACGCCTCGTTGAACTCGGCCTCCTGGAGCTCGTCGACGCCCCATCCGGCGCGGGCCAGCGCCTTCTGCGTGGCGGGGACCGGCCCGATGCCCATCACATCGGGGTGGACGCCCGCGGAGGCGCCGGCGACATAACGGCCGAGCGACTCCAGGCCGAGGTCGTTGAGGGCCTCCTCGCTGACCAGGAGGAGCCCCGCGGCACCGTCGTTCATCGGCGAGGCGTTGCCCGCGGTGACCGTGCCGCCCTCGCGGAAGACGGGCCTGAGCCGCGCGAGCTTCTCGTACGAGGTGTCCTCGCGGATGCACTCGTCGCTGTCCACGACGACGCCGTCCGGGCGCTCGACGGGCAGGAGTTCGTCGTCGAAGTGGCCGTTCTTGCGGGCGTCGGCGGCCCGGCGGTGGCTGCGCAGCGCGAACTCGTCCTGCCGCTCGCGCGCGATGCCGTACCGCTCGGCGACCTCCTCGGCGGTCTCGCCCATGGACAGCAGACCGTGCAGTTCCTTCATGGCCGGGTTGACCAGGCGCCAGCCGAGGCGCGTGTCGGCGGTCTCGATGCGGTGCGGCAGGGCCTCGTCGGGGCGGGGCAGCACGAAGGGGGCGCGGCTCATCGACTCCGAGCCGCCCGCGAGCACGATGTCCGCCTCGCCTGCGGCGATGGTGCGGGCCGCGGTGGTGACGGCCTCCAGGCCGGAGGCGCACAGCCGGTTGACGGTGGCGCCGGGCACCGACTCGGGCAGGCCGGCCAGCAGCGCGGCCATGCGGGCGACGTTGCGGTTGTCCTCGCCCGCCTGGTTGGCCGCGCCCCAGTACACGTCGTCGATGCGCGCCGGGTCGAGCGCGGGCAGATCGGCGACCAGACCGCGGATCACCTGCGCGGCAAGGTCGTCGGGGCGGACGGAGGACAGGGCTCCGCGCAGCTTGCCGATGGGCGTGCGGCGGGCGGCCGCGAAGTGGACGGGACGCACGACAGAACTCCTGACCGACAGCGCTGGCGGTCTCTCGATCGGCCTTGACCAGCGACTCTCTTAATTAGCACTGCTAGTTTTGGACTATAGACCGCCGACCGTCCCCCTGGGAAGATCCCCCGGGAAGCTTCACCGACGCAGCCGGAGGAGACATGGCCGACACCCTGGAACACATCCTCGCCGGAACCCGCGGCCCCATCGTCGTACGCGAATGGCGGGGAAAGCAGGAGCCGCGCTACCTCGCGCTCGTGGTGCACGGCTACGGGGAGCACATCGCCCGGTACGAGGAGGTGGCCGACGTCCTGACGGCGCACGGCGCGGCGGTGTTCGGCCCCGATCACATGGGGCACGGCAGGTCGGCGGGCGAGCGTGTGCTGATCGAGGACTTCGAGGACGTCGTCACCGATGTGCACGCCGTGTCCGAGCTGGCCCGGGCCGCCCACCCCGGCCTTCCGCTGGTCATGGTCGGGCACTCCATGGGCGGCCTGATCTCGGCACGCTACGCCCAGCGCTACGGCGACACCCTCGCCGCGCTGGTGCTGTCCGGGCCGGTGATCGGCGACTGGGAACTGCCGCGGCAACTGCTCGCCCTGGACGAGATCCCGGACACGCCGATCAGCCCGGCCTCGCTCTCCCGTGATCCGGCAGTGGGAGCCGCGTACACGGCGGATCCGCTGGTCTGGCACGGCGCGATGAAACGGCCGACGGTCGAGGCGTTCGCCCTCACTCTGGACACCGTGTCCAAGGGCGGGGACGTGGGGCCGCTGCCGCTGCTGTGGCTGCACGGCGAGGACGACCGGCTGGTGCCGCTGTCCGGCAGCCGGGTGGGCGTGGCGGAGCTGAACGGCGGCGGGCTGACCGAGCGCATCTACCCCGGCGCCCGGCACGAGGTGTTCAACGAGACGAACAAGGCCGAGGTGTTCGCGGACCTGGTCCGCTTCCTGGACGACGTGCTCAAGGGGTGAAACGCCGGGGCGTTTGCACCGGTTCGCCCCGGGCACCCGCGCCCGCATGGAGTGGTTGCGCGGAGCGGCCTGTGTGGGCGAGGACCCCGAGTTGTTCTTCCCCGTGGGCACGAAGGGGCCGGCGCTGCGGGACGTGGCCGCCGCGAAACGGGTCTGCGCCCGCTGCCCGGTGATCATCCAGTGTCTGGCCTTCGCCCTGAGCAGCGGACAGTCCTCGGGCGTGTGGGGCGGAACGTGCGAGGAGGAACGCGCCGCGCTGCTCCGGACGTCCAGGCACGACGCGATAAGGAGGAGTGCGCGATGACCGACAGGCTCGAACTCGACACACTGTGGGAGGACTTCCACCGCGCCGTGAACATGACCTCGCAGGAACTGGCCGCGTGGCTGCGCGTCAGCGACGCCTCCGAGGAGACCGAACCGCTGCCGGAGCACGCGGGCACACCGACGGGACAGCATGTCCTGGCGATCCTCCAGAAGCGCCGCACGGACCTCACCGACGACGACATCGAGGTGATGTACGAGGTGGTCGACACCGTCGCCGAGCAGGCGGACGTGGAGAACGAGCCCGAGGCGGAGGACTCCCGCCGCAGGCACCTGCTGATGTCGCTGGGCCACGACCCGCTGAAGCCATGACCGGCAGGGGGCCTCGGCGCGGGCGGGGCCGGCCGGAAGTCGCCCCGATCCTCGACGCATCTCGCCCCCAAGGCACGGTCGGGGGCGGAGCGGTCCGGTCTGAACCACCTGGTGAAGCTTGCCGAGGACACCGAACCCGCCTCCCTCACCGCCGCGTTGGTGCCGCGCGCGCTCGACAAGGAGGTGGCCGAAGACAGTCTCCGCCGCGCCGGATGATCGTGAAAGACTGCCCGCAGCGCACACCTTGGCCAGCGAGCAGAGGAGCACCGCGTGACCGGGACCGAGCCGGCCGTCCGCATCGACACGACCCGGCCGCATCCGGCCCGGGTGTACGACTGGTACCTCGGCGGCAAGGACAACTACCCGGTCGACGAGGCGCTCGGCCGGCAGATCATGGCGATCGACACCGGTGCTCCGCGGGCCGCCCGCAGCAACCGCTGGTTCATGCAGCGGGCCACGCGCCACCTCGCCGGGGCGACGGGCATCCGCCAGTTCCTGGACATCGGCACCGGCATACCCACCGAGCCCAACCTCCACCAGATCGCCCAGTCCTTCGCGCCGGACGCGCGCGTGGTCTACGTCGACAACGACCCGATCGTCCTGGCCCACGCCGAGGCCCTGCTGCGCGGCACCCCGGAGGGCAGGACGGAGTACCTCCAGGCCGACGCCCGCGATCCGCACCGCATCCTCGAACAGGCGGCCCACGTCCTCGACTTCGACCGCCCCATCGCCCTGTCACTCATCGCCCTGCTGCACTTCGTCGCGGACGAGGACGGCGCCTACGACCTGGTGGACACCCTCGTCGAGGCGCTGGCGCCGGGCAGTTGCCTGGTCCTGTCGTGCATGACCGCCGACTTCGAGCCGGAGAACGTCCGCCAGGGCATCGAGCGCTACCGGGCGGGCGGCGTGACCCTCGTGGCCCGCTCGCACCCCGAAGTGGGCCGCTTCTTCAAGGGACTTGAGATGGCAGAGCCGGGCATCGTCTCGGTGAAGGACTGGCGCCCGGACCTGGCGGAGGGCGAGACACCGCTCGGGGACGGGCCGGTGTCTCTGTACGGCGGGGCCGGCATCAAGCGCTGACTCCCCTCGCGTGCGGCTAGGGGCCGCCCTCCCCCTTCCCGGCCAGCATCCGCTCCAGCCGGTCGAAGCGTTCGTGCAGCTCGCGGGCCGTCTCGTCGCGCAACTCGTGGGCGTCGTGCGCCAGTCGGTGCCGACGCTTCTGCTCGCGGCCGACGAACCAGGTGGCCAGCGCCGCGGTGACCATGCCGTATGTGGTGATCCCGACGACCATGACGACGGCGGCGACGACGCGGCCCCAGAAGGTCACGGGGTAGAAGTCGCCGTATCCGACGGTGGTGGCGGTCTCGACCGACCACCACAGAGCCTTCGGATACGTCGTCAGGTTGGCGCCCCTGGCGCCCTCTTCGGCGGCCACCACCGCCCAGGAGCCGGTGAGCATCACCACGACCAGGACGGCCGTCGCGCCGCTCGCCGCCTTCAGATGGAGGGAGCGGCCCTCACGGGCGAGCAGCGCCTGGACCGCCCTGGTGAGGAATCCGGGCAGCATGGTGACTCCTTCGGGTGCGGGCACGACATGGGGTCAGTGTCGGGCCGGGGCCGCGGGCGGGCACGCCGGGCGGTGGGCGCTCACCCGAACGGGCCGGTGCCGCTGGTGGGCGCGGAGAGCCGGTGTTGCGCTGGGGGCAGATCCGCGTCCCAAGGAGGCCTCCGCCATGATCCACCGCCCTCTCGTCCGTGCCCTGGTCCCGGTCCTGGCGGCGGGCGCCCTGCTGACCTGCGCCGGCTGCTCGGACGACGGCGACAGCGACGCGGGCGCCGCGGAGGTCTCCGCCTCCCCGCTCGCCGCGAAGTCCCCCACCCCCGCGGCACGTCTCACGCAGGCCGGGGCGCGGGCCGCGCTGATCACCGAGGCCGACATCGAGGACGACTGGACGCAGGTGAAGGACGCCTCCGGCTGGAGCGACAGTCTGGTCGTCGGACGGGTCGACGTCGCCGACTTCCTCACCGCGAAAGCGAACGCCGCCGACTGCCAGCGGCTCCTGGACCGCCTGTACGGCGACGACCTGCTGGGCACGCCGTCGGGGGCGTCGGCGCTGCGGGGCTTCGAGGAGGATGACTCGCGGCTGCTGTACCAGGTCGCGGCCTACGACCGGACGGACCTCGCCGCCTCCATGGCCTGGCTGAAGACCCTGCCCGTCAAGTGCGACCGGTTCACCGCGACCGACGACACGGGAGCGGAGCGCACGGTCGAGGTCACCGAGACCTCGCTGCCCGACGAGGGCGACGCCCGCCAGGGGCTGCACGTGACGGTGCAGGGCACGGTCGACGGCTCGCCCGCCACGCTCACCCTGGACGTCGCCGCCGTACGCGTGGGCACCGACGCGATCACGGTCACGGCCGGCGGCCTGGACGGCGACGAGGACGACGCCGTGGAGGACGCGGTCACGAAGGGCACCCAGCGCCTGAAGGACGTACTCGCCGGGAACACGCCCGCGGCCGGCCCCGGCGAATTCCGCTGACGTTCCCGGCCGTTCACACTCCCGCAGGTCAACCGCCGCCTCTCCTCCACCGATTCGGGGGACAGCGTGATCAAGGGGCGGCACAATGGCCCTTGCGGCCGGTGTCGGCCGCATGTGCGAGGAGAGGACGAGACGTGAGTGAGAGCGACACCCCGGCGGGCGGGTCGGCCAAGCTGAACACCGGTGTGGCGCACAACGCGCGCGTGTGGAACTACTGGATCGGCGGCAAGGACAACTACGAGGTCGACCAGCGGGTCGGCGAGCACGTCGCCGGCATGTTCCCGATCATCCGGGACATCGCCCGCGCGGACCGCGACTTCCTCGGGCGGGCGGTGCGGTTCCTCGCCGAGGAGCGCGGGGTGCGCCAGTTCCTCGACATCGGCACCGGGCTGCCGACGGCGGAGAACACCCACGAGATCGCCCAGCGCGTCGCCCCCGAGTCACGGATCGTCTACGTCGACAACGACCCGATCGTGCTGGTGCACGCCCGCACCCTGCTCACCGGCACCCCCGAGGGCGCCACCGACTACATCGACGCCGATGTGCACGACCCGGACGCGATCATCGAACGCGCCGCGCAGACCCTCGACTTCACCCGCCCGGTCGCGGTGATGATGCTGGGCATCCTCAACTTCGTGCTGGACGTCGAGAAGGCGCGCGACATCGCCCGCCGGGTGATGGCCGCGACCCCCTCCGGCAGCTACCTGGTGCTGACCCACCCCACCCACGACGACGAGGTGGGCGGCGCCGGCCAGATCCCGGCGATGAAGTTCTGGAACGAGAACGCCACGCCGCCGATCACCGCGCGCAGCGGCGCGGACATCGCCGCCTTCTTCGAGGGCCTCGAACTGCTCGAACCGGGCCTGGTGTCCTGCTCGGTGTGGCGCGCCGAGTCCGACTCTCCCGTCACGGTGCCGCAGTACGGCGCGGTGGCCGTGAAACCCTGACGCCCACAGCGCGGCACGGCCCCGCTCGTCCTCGTCGAGGAGTACGCATGACCACGCTTGCCGATCCCGTCCCCGGCGGACGTCCCGGTGACGTCGAGCGGGCCACTGCGCTGAGCGGGGAGCTGTCCGGGCGGGGCGTGCACGGCATCGTGCTGGCCTATGTGGACACCGCCGGGATCACCAGGGTGAAGGCGGTCCCGACGGCGAAGCTGCCCTCGGCGGCCGCCTGGGGCGTCGGGATGTCACCGGTGTTCGACACGTTCCTGGCCAACGACTCCATCGTCACCACCGACGTCCTCGGCTCCCCGGACGGCGATCTGCGGCTCTACCCGGACCTGGACCGGCTGGTGGTGCTGGCCGGGCAGCCCGGCTGGGCCTGGGCGCCGGTCGACCGGATCACGCAGGAGGGCGAGCGGCATCCGGGATGCAGCCGCACCTTCCTGCGGCACGTCGTCGCCCGCGCGGCCCACGAGCACGGGATCACCTTCAAGGCGTCCGTGGAGATCGAGTGGGCCGTCGGACGCGGCCCGCTGGCCGACGGCGACCTCGTGCCCGCGGTGACAGGACCGGCGTACGGCGCCGTCCGGCAGGTCCAGCTGAGCGACTGCACCGCCGAGCTGCTGGCCGCGCTCGCCGAGCAGGGCGTGGACGTCGACCAGATCCATCCGGAGTACGCGGCCGGGCAGTTCGAGCTGTCGGTGGGCGCGCTGGACCCGGTGGCGGCGGCCGACCGCAGTGTGCTCGTGCGCCAGACCATCCGGGCGGTGGCCCAGCGCCACGGGCTGGTGGTGTCGTTCGCCCCGGCGGTCTTCGCGCAGGGCGTCGGCAACGGCGGCCACATCCACCTCTCCGCCTGGCGCGACGGCGTCAATCTGCACGCGGGCGGCGAGGGCCGCCACGGCATGACGGCCGACGCCGAGTCGTTCGCGGCCGGGGTGCTCAACCGCCTCCCGGCGCTCACCGCGGTGACCGCGCCCAGTCCCGCCAGCTATCTGCGGCTCAAGCCCTCCCAGTGGGCGGGGGTGTTCACCGCCTGGGGGCGGGAGACCCGCGAGGCGGCCCTGCGGGTGATCACCGGCAGCGCGGGCGTGCACGACCAGGCGGCGAACCTGGAGGTCAAACCAGTCGACCTGGCCGCCAACCCCTACCTCGCGCTCGGCTGCATCCTCGCCGCCGGGCTGGACGGCATGGCGTCGGCCGCGCCCCTGCCGCAGGAGATCACCGGCGATCCGGCCCGGCTGGCCGCCGAGGAGGCCCGGGCCCGGGGCGTTCGACGGCTGCCCACCTCGCTCGGCGAGGCCGTCGAGGCGTTCCGCGCGGACGACCGGCTGCGCGCCGCGCTGGGGCCGGTTCTCGCCGACGCGGTGATCGCCGTACGGCAGGGGGAGAGTGCGGCCGTGTCCGGGCTCGACGACGAGCACATCGCGGCGGCGTACCGGTGGCGGTACTGACATGGCGGCCACCGCCCCCGGGCCGGTCCACGAGGCCCTCGCCGCGCTGCCCCTCGTCGACCACCACTGCCACGGCGTGGTCACCGGCACCCTGGACCGGGCGGGCTTCGAGGCGCTGCTGACGGAGGGCGAGGCGTGGCCCGGGATCTCGCCGTTCGACAGCCCGGTCGGCGTGGCCGTCCGCCGCCACTGCGCACCCCTGCTGGACCTGCCCCGGCACGCCCCGGCCGAGGAGTACCTGGCCCGGCGTGCCGAACTCGGTGGACGCGAGGTGGCACGCCGGTTCCTCACGGCCGCCGGAACCGAGGTCTTCTGCGTCGACACCGGCTACGCCCCGCAGCCCCTGACCCCACCTCAGGAACTGACCGCGGGCAGCGCCTTCGAGGTCGTACGCCTGGAGGCCGTCGCCGAGGCGGTCGCCGACGCGGGGATCGACGCGGACGCGTACGGCACGGTGTTCCGTGCGGCCGCCGAGGACGCCGTACGCCGGCCCGGCGTGGTGGCGGTGAAATCCGTCGCCGCCTACCGCACCGGCTTCGACCTGGACCCGGCCCGCCCCACGGACGCGGAGGTCACCGAGGCGGCCCGGCGCTGGCTCGCGCAGGGCGGCCGGCTGGCCGACCCGGTGCTGGTACGGCATCTGCTGTGGACCGCCGTGGACCTGGGCCTGCCCCTCCAACTGCACACCGGGTTCGGCGACAACGACATCCGGCTGCACCGCGCGGACCCCACCCACCTCACGGACTGGCTGCACCTGACCGCCGGCACGATCCCCGTACTGCTCCTGCACTGCTGGCCGTACCAGCGCCAGGCCTCCTACCTGGCCGCCGTGTTCGAGCAGGTGTACCTCGACGTCGGCCTCACACTGCATCACGTCGGTCCCGCCCGGGCCCGCGCGGTCCTGGCGGAGGCCCTTGAGATCACCCCGTTCCGCAAGCTGCTGTACAGCTCCGACGCCTACGGTCTGGCCGAGTTCTACGGGCTCGGCGCGCTGGCCTTCCGGCAGGGGCTGGCCTCGCTGCTCCAGGACCGGGTGGACGCCGACGAACTGAGCCTGCCGGACGCGCTGCGGTTAGCGGCGTGGACCGGCGCCGACAACGCCCGCCGCCTGTACGGACTTCCCTCCGCCGACCCCGTCCCCCACCCTCGCGACTGAGCGCGCGTCATTCCTGGAAAGTATGATCAAGCGATGTCTGACATGACCGAAACCACGCCCGGCTGGCTGACCTCCGACGAGCTGGACATGGCACGCGCCCGCATGCCGATCCTCTACGTCGAGGCGGTGCCCGTGCGTGTCGACGACAGCGGCGAAGTCATCAGCGTCGGCCTGCTGCTGCGCATCGGGCCCGACGGAACGGTCAGCCGGACGCTGGTGTCCGGCCGCGTGCTGCACCACGAACGGGTGCGCGACGCGCTGCTGCGCCACCTGGAGAAGGACCTCGGCCCGGTGGCCCTCCCCCGCGTCCCGGCCTCCCTGCAGCCCTTCACCGTCGCCGAGTACTTCCCGACGCAGGGCATCACGCCGTACCACGACCCGCGCCAGCACGCGGTGTCCCTGGCCTACGTGGTCCCGGTGAGCGGCGACTGCCGTCCCCGCCAGGACGCGCTGGACCTGGTGTGGTTCAGCCCCCAGGAGGCCCTGTCGCTCGCGGTGCAGAGCGAGATGCCGGGCGGACACGGGGTACTGCTGAAGCAGGCGCTGGCGCACGTGGGCTGCGCGGTCTGACCACCGCGCGAAGCCGCCGGCGAGGCAGTCAGCCCTCGTCGGCGGCTTTGCGCTGCGTGGAACCGGGCTCGCCGGTGTCCCGGCGCCACTCGACGACCAGTTCGTCCTTGGTGCCGAAGCGGACCAGATGCCGTCGCACCGTCACTCACCGTAACTCCTTTATGACCCTTGGTTTCTCGTGCGAGTCGCGAGGCGGGATAGAGGTCGTTGCGAGAGGCTTGTTTGTACGACGTCGGGGACGGGACTCCCCTTCGGCATGTACAAGCCATCAAATTAGAACCTGTCGTTTTCTTGAGGCATTCGTGTTTTTGAGGGTAGGTTCGGAGGCATGACCTCATCCCGGACTCCGACCACCGCAGACGAGCTGCGTGGTGCCGGCCTGCGGGTGACGGCTGCTCGTGTCGCGCTGCTCGACACCGTCCGGGACGGTGACCACCTGGGTGTCGAGGCGATCGCCTCAGGGGTGCGCGACCGCGTGGGCCACTTCTCTCTCCAAGCCGTGTACGAGGGTCTCCACGCCCTCACCACGGCGGGACTCATACGCCGTATCGAACCGGCCGGCAGCCCGGCCAGATTCGAGGGACGCGTCGGCGACAACCACCACCACGTCCTGTGCCGGTCGTGCGGTGTCCTCGCCGATGTCGACTGCGCGGTCGGCGCAGCCCCCTGCCTGACCGCCACCGAGGACCACGGCTTCTCGATCGACGAGGCCGAAGTCATCTACTGGGGCCTGTGCCCCGGCTGTTCCACCGCCCGCAGTGCCTGAGCACAAGATTTATGAAGCCCGGAAGGATTCCCATGGCTGAGAACCCGGACGCAATCGTCACCGACTCGAAGACGGAGGAAGGCACAGGGGGCTGCCCCGTCGCGCACGGGCGCGCTGCACACCCGACCCAGGGTGGTGGAAACCGCCAGTGGTGGCCGGAGCGGCTCAACCTGAAGATCCTCGCCACGAACCCGCCGGCGACCAACCCGCTCGGCGAGGAGTTCGACTACGCCGAGGCGTTCAAGAACCTCGACCTCGCGGCCGTGAAGCAGGACATCGCCGAGGTGCTCACCACCTCGCAGGACTGGTGGCCCGCCGACTTCGGCCACTACGGCCCGCTGATGATCCGTATGGCCTGGCACAGCGCCGGCACCTACCGGATCAGCGACGGCCGCGGCGGCGGCGGTGCCGGCCAGCAGCGCTTCGCGCCGCTGAACAGCTGGCCGGACAACGGCAACCTGGACAAGGCCCGCCGTCTGCTCTGGCCGGTCAAGAAGAAGTACGGCCAGTCCATCTCCTGGGCCGACCTCATGATCCTCACCGGTAACGTCGCCCTGGAGCAGATGGGCTTCGAGACCTTCGGCTTCGGCGGCGGCCGCGAGGACGTCTGGGAGGCCGACGAGGACGTCTACTGGGGCCCCGAGACCACCTGGCTCGACGACCAGCGCTACACGGGCGACCGTGAGCTGGAGAACCCCCTCGGCGCCGTCCAGATGGGCCTCATCTACGTCAACCCGGAGGGCCCGAACGGCAACCCGGACCCGATCGCGGCGGCCCGCGACATCCGCGAGACCTTCCGCCGCATGGCGATGAACGACGAGGAGACGGTCGCCCTGATCGCGGGCGGTCACACCTTCGGCAAGACCCACGGCGCCGGCCCGGCCGAGTCCGTGGGCAACGACCCCGAGGCCGCCTCCATGGAGGAGCAGGGCCTGGGCTGGAAGAGCACCTACGGCACGGGCGTGGGCAAGGACGCGATCACCAGTGGCCTTGAGGTCATCTGGACCACGACCCCGACCCAGTGGAGCAACGGGTTCTTCAAGAACCTGTTCGAGTACGAGTACGAGCCCGACACGAGCCCGGCCGGCGCCCACCAGTGGATCGCGAAGGACGCCCCCGAGATCGTCCCGGACGCGTTCGACGCGGAGCAGAAGCACCGCCCGCGCATGCTCACCACCGACCTGTCGCTGCGCTTCGACCCGGTCTACGAGCCGATCGCGCGTCGCTTCTACGAGAACCCGGACCAGTTCGCGGACGCCTTCGCCCGCGCCTGGTACAAGCTGACCCACCGTGACATGGGCCCGAAGTCGCTGTACCTCGGCCCGGAGGTCCCGGAGGAGACGCTGCTGTGGCAGGACCCGCTGCCGCAGGCCGAGGGCGAGGCCATCGACGCCGCCGACGTCGCGGCGCTCAAGGCCAAGATCCTCGAATCGGGCCTGACCGTCTCCCAGCTGGTCTCCGCCGCGTGGGCGTCCGCCGCGACGTTCCGCGGCAGCGACAAGCGCGGTGGCGCCAACGGTGCCCGTATCCGCCTGGAGCCGCAGCGCGGCTGGGAGGTCAACAACCCCGACGAGCTCGCTCAGGTGCTGCGCACCCTGGAGGGCATCCAGAGCGGGTTCAACTCCGGCGCCAAGAAGGTCTCCCTGGCCGACCTGATCGTCCTCGGCGGTTCCGCCGCCGTGGAGAAGGCCGCCAAGGACGCCGGCGTCGAGGTCGAGGTGCCGTTCACCGCGGGCCGTGTCGACGCGACCGAGGAGCACACCGACGTCGAGTCGTTCGCCGCGCTTGAGCCGACGTCCGACGGGTTCCGCAACTACCTCGGCAAGGGCAACCGCCTGCCTGCCGAGTACCTGCTGCTGGACCGGGCGAACCTGCTCACGCTGAGCGCCCCCGAGATGACCGTTCTCGTCGGTGGTCTGCGCGTCCTGGGCACCAACCACGACGGGTCGAAGCACGGCGTCCTCACCGGGACGCCGGGCAAGCTGACCAACGACTTCTTCGTCAACCTGCTCGACCTGGGCACGGCGTGGAAGTCGACGTCCTCCGACCAGACCACCTTCGAGGGCCGTGACCTGGCCTCCGGCGAGGTCAAGTGGACCGGCACCCGTGCCGACCTGGTCTTCGGCTCGAACTCCGAGCTGCGCGCGCTCGCCGAGGTCTACGCGAGCGACGACGCGAAGGAGAAGTTCGTGAACGACTTCGTCGCGGCGTGGGTCAAGGTCATGGAGCTGGACCGGTTCGACCTGGTCTGAGCTTCCCGATCATGATGTCCGGGCCGGCCGACACCCGTCGGCCGGCCCGGTCGTCCTTTCCCGGACCTTCCCGAAACGAGGCCGACCTCTTGGAACTCGCCTTCACCGCCCAGGTGATCGAGTGGCGCGGGCCGTCGCCGTACTACTTCCTGCCCGTCCCGGAGCAGGAGTCCGCCGACATCCGTGAGGTGGCCGCGATGGCCACGTACGGCTGGGGCGTGATCCCGGTCGACGCCCGTATTGGCGCGACCACCTTCAGCACGTCGCTCTTCCCCAAGGACGGCGGCTATCTGCTGCCCCTCAAGAGCGCCGTGCGCAGGCCGCAGTGCCTCTCGGCCGGGGACGAGGTGGCGGTGGAGCTGACGGTGCGTCTCTGAGGAGCCGGGCCCCGCACAGGACCATAGAAATGGGATCCATTTTCATATAGTCTGCCGCGGGGAGGCCGTCATGACGCAGCAGATCACCCTGGGCGCGGTCCAGGAAACCCTTCTGATCCCCCTCTACGGCCGCGCCGTGGAGAACGGCAAGCCGGACGCCGCCCTGCGGGACGCCCGCGCCGAGGAGATCGTCGCCGCGATCGACTACGACTTCACCCGGTTCGACGGCCTGCAAAGCCTGATCGGAACCGTGCTGCGCACCAGCCTGTTCGACCGCTGGGCCGGCGACTTCCTCACTGAGCACCCCGCGGGCACCGTCGTGGAACTCGGCACCGGCCTCAACACCCGGTTCGAGCGGCTCGACAACGGCCAGGTCCGCTGGTTCGACCTCGACCTGCCCGACGTGATCGACCTGCGCCGGACCTTCTTCGCCGACACCCCGCGGCGGACCATGATCGCCGCGTCCGTCACCGACGCGACATGGGCGGACACCGTGGCGGAGCAGTCGGGCGGACCGTACTTCTTCGCCGCCGAAGCCGTTCTGCCGTTCCTGGAGGAGAACGACGTCCGGTTCGTCGTCGACCTCGTCGCCGACCGCTTCCCCGGCTCGCTGCTGGCCCTGGACACCGCGGGCCCCGGCATCGTCTCCACCCAGGACCGGCACGACGCGCTGAGCAAGGTCGAGGCACGCATGCGGTGGTCCTGCGCGACCCCGGCCGTACTCTCCGAGTGGCGCCCAGGCGCACAGGTGCTGACCTCCCACACCCTCAGCACCCTCCCGGCCCCGATGCGCGACCAACTGCCGCCCGCCTACCAGGAGATGCTCGCCGGTCTGGCCGCACAGCAGCTGCCCCAGGTCGAGGAGTACCGGCTCAGCCTGCTCCGGCTGCCGTAGCCCGCGCGGCCCTCGGGATTCGGCGCAGCCCGCGCTCGTGCAGGGCCGCCGTGTAGACGTCCAAGGTCGCCTCCGCGGCCGTGGCCCAGCCGAAGGAGCGGGCATGCCGGACCGCGGCCTCGCTCATGCGGGTGAGGCGGGCCGGGTTCGCGGCGAGGCCGTGCAGCGCCCGCGCGTAGTCCGCCGGGTCGTGCCCGGGTACGAGGACGCCGCTCACGCCGTCCCGTACGGCCACCGGCAGCCCACCGACCGCCGCGGCGATCACCGGGGTGCCACAGGCCTGTGCCTCGACGGCCACCAGGCCGAAGGACTCGCTGTGGGACGGCATGACCAGCACGGACGCCGCCCGGTACCAGTCGGCGAGCCGGTCCTGGCCGACCGGTGGCCGGAACAGCACGACGTCCGAGACGCCGAGCCGGGCCGCCAGTTTCTGCAGCCCCTCCGGTTCGGTCAGACCGCTGCCGCTGGGCCCGCCCACGACCGGCACCACAATCCGCTCACGCAGCCGCGGCCGCTCCCGAAGCAGCCGTGCCACCGCACGCAGCAGGACGTCCGGCGCCTTCAACGGCTGGATGCGGCCCACGAACAGAGGGATCAGCGCGTCCTGCGGGAGGCCGAGGCGGGACCGGGCCGCCGCCCGGCCGGCCTCGATGCCGGAGGCGTCGGGCCGGAAGCGCTCCAGGTTGACACCGGGGTGGACGACGGCGACCCGGCCGGTGTCGGCGTCGTAGTGGCGCAGGAGTTCCTGCGCCTCCTTCCCGGTGTTCGCTATCAACCGGTCGGCGGCGCGCACGACTTGGGTCTCACCGCACACGCGAGCCGCGGGCTCGGGGGTGTCGCCCTCGGCGAGGGAGGCGTTCTTGACCTTGGCCATGGTGTGCATGGCGTGGACGAGCGGGACGCCCCACCGCTCGGCGGCGAGACGGCCGACGTGGCCGGAGAGCCAGTAGTGGGAGTGGACCAGGTCGTAGTGGCCCGTCCGGTGGCCGGCCCAGGCCTGTGTCACGCCGTGCGTGAAGGCGCACAGCTGTGCGGGCAGGTCCTCCTTGGCCAGCGGCTCGTAGGGTCCGGCGGCCACGTGCCGGACCAGGACACCGGGCGCGAGTTCGACGCGGGGCGGCAGCGCGGCGGAGGTGGCCCGGGTGAAGATCTCCACCTCGATGCCGGTGGCGGCGAGGCGCTTGGCGAGTTCGACGATGTAGACGTTCATCCCGCCGGCGTCGCCGGTGCCGGGCTGGTGCAGCGGTGAGGTGTGCACGCTGAGCATCGCGACGCGGCGGAGCGGGTCGGGCCGGGTCAAGTACCGGCTCCTGCCGTGGCCCCGCCTCGCAGATCGAGGCGCTGCTCGCCCGCGTACACGTTCATGGAGCCGCCGCGCAGGAAGCCGACGAGCGTGAGTCCCGTCTCCGCGGCCAGGTCCACGGCGAGGGAGGAGGGTGCCGAGACCGCCGCCAGCACCGGGATGCCCGCCATGACCGCCTTCTGCGCCAGCTCGAAGGAGGCCCGTCCGGACACCAGCAGGATGCTCCGGGACAGTGGCAGTCGCCCGGACCGCAGCGCGCGGCCGACCAGCTTGTCCACGGCGTTGTGCCGGCCGACGTCCTCGCGCAGGTCGAGCAGCTCGCCCTCGGGCGAGAACAGCCCGGCGGCGTGCAGGCCACCGGTGCGGTCGAACACTCGCTGCGCGGCCCGCAGCCGGTCGGGCAGGGCCGCCAGCAGGCCGGGGGTGACCCGGACCGGGGGCGTGTCGGCGACCGGCCACCGCGCGGTGGTCCGTACGGCGTCCAGGCTCGCCTTCCCGCACAGGCCGCACGACGACGTGGTGTACACGTTCCGCTCAAGGGTGATGTCGGGGACCGGCACGCCGGGAGCGAGCTGCACGTCGACGACGTTGTACGTGTTGGAACCGTTCTTTGTCGCGCCCGCGCAGTACACGATGTTCGCCACGTCCTCGGCGCCGCCCAGGACGCCCTCGCTCACCAGGAAGCCCGCGGCGAGCGCGAAGTCGTCCCCGGGCGTGCGCATGGTGATGGCCAGTGGCCTGCCGCCCAGCCGGATCTCCAGGGGCTCCTCGGCGACCAGCGTGTCCGGGCGCGTGCTCGGCGCGCCGTCCCGGATCCGCAGCACGCGCCGTCGCTCGGTGACTCGTCCCATGCCGTGTCGCTTCCCCTGCTCAGCACTCGATGACGTTGACGGCGAGTCCGCCGCGGGCGGTCTCCTTGTACTTGACCTTCATGTCGGCGCCGGTCTCCTTCATGGTCTTGATGACCTTGTCGAGGGAGACGTGGTGGCGGCCGTCGCCGCGCAGGGCCATCCGGGCGGCGGTGACGGCCTTGACCGCGGCCATGCCGTTGCGTTCGATGCAGGGGATCTGCACGAGGCCGCCGACCGGGTCGCAGGTGAGGCCGAGGTTGTGTTCCATGCCGATCTCGGCGGCGTTCTCGACCTGTTCGGGGCTGCCGCCGAGGACCTCGGCCAGACCTCCGGCGGCCATGGAGCAGGCCGAGCCGACCTCGCCCTGGCAGCCGACCTCGGCGCCGGAGATGGAGGCGTTCTCCTTGAAGAGCATGCCGATCGCGCCCGCCGCGAGGAGGAAGCGGACGATACCGTCCTCGTCGGCGCCCGGCACGAAGTTGATGTAGTAGTGCAGTACGGCGGGGATGATGCCGGCGGCGCCGTTCGTCGGGGCGGTGACGACCCGGCCGCCCGCGGCGTTCTCCTCGTTCACGGCCATCGCGTAGAGGGTCACCCACTCCATGGCGCGGCTCACCGCGTCGCCCTCGCTGCGCAGTGCCCGAGCCGCCGCCGCGGCCCGGCGCCGGACCTTCAGGCCGCCGGGCAGGATGCCCTCGCGGCCCAGCCCCCGGGAGACACAGGCCTCCATGACCCGCCAGATCTCCAGCAGCCCCGTGCGGATCTCCTCCTCGGGGCGCCAGGCCTTCTCGTTCTCCAGCATCAACGCGGAGATCGACAGGCCGGTCTCCCGGGAGAGCCGCAGCAGTTCGTCGCCCGTGCCGAACGGATGGGGCAGCACGGTCTCGTCGAGCTTGATCCGGTCCGCGCCGACGGCGTCCTCGTCGACCACGAAGCCGCCGCCCACCGAGTAATACGTCTTCTCCAGCAGCGGCACTCCGTCGCCGTCGTAGGCGAAGAGGATCATGCCGTTGGCGTGGTACGGGAGCGACCGCCTGCGGTGCAGGACCAACTGGGTCGCGGCGTCGAAGTCGATCTCGTGGGCCGGGCCGATCTCGGCGCCCAGGAGCCGGATGCGACCGGTGCCGCGGATCCGTTCGACGTCCAGGTCGGCCTGGGCGACGTCGACCGTGTGCGGCTCGTTGCCCTCCAGGCCGAGCAGCACTGCCTTGGGGGTGCCGTGTCCGTGGCCGGTGGCGCCCAGGGAGCCGAACAACTCCGCCCGCACCGCGGCGGTCTGGGCGAGCACTCCGTCCTGCTTCAGCCGGGCGACGAACATCCCGGCGGCACGCATCGGGCCGACGGTGTGCGAGCTCGACGGGCCGATGCCGATCGAGAACAGGTCGAAGACGCTGATTGCCACGCCATACTCCGTGGGATTGAAGGGGCGTGCCGAGCGGTCGCGGGCACGCCCCTGCGGGAGGTTGTCGGTTACAGGCCGGGGTACAGCGGGTGCTTGGCGACGAGCGCCTTGACCCGGCCCTTCAGTGCCTCGACGTCGTAGGACGGCTGCAGCGCTTCCGCGATCACGTCCGCGACCTCGGTGAAGTCCTCGGCCGTGAAGCCGCGGGTGGCCAGAGCGGGCGTGCCGATCCGCAGACCCGAGGTCACCATCGGCGGGCGCGGGTCGTTGGGGACGGCGTTGCGGTTGACCGTGATGCCGACCTCGTGGAGACGGTCCTCGGCCTGCCGGCCGTCCAGCTCGGACTCGCGCAGGTCCACCAGGATCAGGTGGACGTCCGTGCCGCCGGACAAAACGTTCACGCCGGCCGCGCGGGCGTCGTCGGCCGTCAGACGCTCGGCGAGGATGCGCGCGCCCTCCACGGTACGCCGCTGACGCTCCTTGAACTCCTCGCTCGCGGCGACCTTGAAGGAGACCGCCTTGGCCGCGATCACATGCTCCAGGGGGCCGCCCTGGAAGCCCGGGAAGACGGAGGAGTTCAGCTTCTTCGCGAAGTCCTGCTTCGCGAGGATGATGCCGCCGCGCGGGCC
>NZ_JBFBLP010000033.1:0-28146 GCF_040686775.1 Streptomyces sp. NPDC079141
TCAACCCCAACGAATACGAACGCCGGCACCACGCGGCTAAGCTCACGCTCGCCGCGTGATCAACGAAGCGTGTCCACCATCACGGGGGAAGGCCCGACGATCACCGAGTGGATCGTGCATCCTCCGAAGTCCTCTCCGACCTGTTGGTTCCGGACACCCAAGAAGCGTCCGGAACCACCCATCAAGCTCTGGCCAGGACTTTTAATCCATTGGTTGTGGGTTCGAGTCCCACAGGGCCTACGGGTGCGGGGGAGGGGGTACCCCCTCTGACCTGCTACGCAGCGTCCGGGTCGGCTTCGGTCGACTCGGACGCTGCGTCGTTGGCAGGAGTGATGAGGCCGGCGTCGAGGTCGACCTCGTGCCAGTCCTGGCCGACCGCCTCGCCGCGACGGAGGTGCTTCGGGGGTCCACACCATCAGAGGAGGGGCTTCGGGCGCTTGCCGGATTCCAGCTCGACGTGGGGCGCCGGGTTTCAGTCACTCCCACTGCCACGGTTTCCGGAAAGCGATGCCTGAAGAGCAAATTGGGCGGTTTCGTGGAATCCGACAGGGTTGCGCCCCGTCAGGCTGGTGATGTCGGCGGTGACCTCTGCGAAGCGCTGCTCGCGCACTGACTCGAACATGCTGCTGAAGGCGTAGGTCCACCACGGTGTCACGCCTTGCTGCAAAAGCCGTACGCAGAACTCCACCGGATCGATGTCGGTGGGTTTGATGGGCCGGGTGCCCAACCGTGCGGCGAGGTCGGCAAGTTCGGGGAGAGCGTAGCTCTGCCGGCCGGTGGCCTTCACCAATGAGCCAGGGCGGCGGACGGCGCACTCGACCAGGCACCGCGAAACGTCATCACGCGAGACCAGGGAGACCTTTCCGTCCCCCATGGGCAAAGCAAGCTCGCCGGTTGATGTCGATGTGAGGACCCAGCGGCTGAAGAATTCGCTGTAGACGGAAGAGCGCACAACGGTGTGGGAGAGTCCCAGGTCGTGCAGCATCCTTTCGGTCTCACGGTGGAGCGGCGCGAAACAGAAAGGTGACTCCTCCTCCAGATCGAGAATGCTGAGATACACCACATGCTCGACACCCGCCGACACGGCGGCGTTCAGCACATTGCCGTGGTGGATGAGCGTTGTGGCCGCCTCACCATCGCTGGAGACGAAGACCAGCGTGCCGACACCGCCGAGCGCCTCTCCGAACTCCTCACGCGACCCGTAGTCGGCTCGGCGCACCTCCGCCACCCGTTGGAAACCAGGCACTCGGGACGGGTCTCGGACCAGCGCGACTACGTCCGTGCGCCCGGCGTCCACGAGACCCTTTACGACAGCGCCGCCGACGTTCCCCGATGCTCCTGTCACCGCGATGCTTCGAGTCGTCATGAGCGAACCCTAACTTCCGGGCCTGCACCACCAACCTCCGTCTGGAAGTACGGTTCCAGGCATGCCGTCGCCGGCACGCAGAGCAGCCGTCAGTTCTCCTCGCAGCTCGTCCGGGAGGATTCCTGCGCCGAGGGCGCAGGCGCGCACCAGCGCGCGTCAGAAGGTGCCGACCGCCTGGGTGAGCGCGGCCACCGCCGCCGCCAGCGGGGCCACCGGTTCGGCGAAGGCGGTCAGGCGGTCGAGGGCGCGGCGTACGACGCCCGGCTCGGGGGTGGGCTCGTCGAGTTCCTCGCGGAGTCGGCGCAGTTCAGCGCGCGGGGAGTCCTGGTCGGGGAGGCCGGCGCGGTGCTCGTCCAGGAGGCGTTCGATCAGGGCCAGCCGGTCGTGGATCTGGGTGCGCTGGTCGGCGGTGAGGGACTGGAAGGAGACGTGGCCGGCGACGGCCCGGGCTCCGGGGCCCACGGCCTGGTTGGCGACCTGGCTCTGGCCGCCGTACTGCTGGACGCCGAAGTTGGCGCTCTCGGGGGGCTGCTGGGTCATCCTGTGCTCCTTACTGCGGGGCCGTGGCCTTCTGGGTGGTGGCCTGCGCGCCCTGGCCGACGGCCTGGTTGCCCACGACGCTGACCCCGCCGGTCTGCAGGACGCCGTGGTTGAGGATGGTCTGCGTCTGGGTGCCGAAGTCGGCGGTGTCCACCCCGTGCTCGTCCAGGAAGTCCCGTACGGCGGCCAGGGCGTGCCGGTCCAGGGCGGCGAACGCCCGCTCGGCGTCGACGCGTTGGAAATGGTCGAGGTACTCGGCGCTCTGGGCGCGCTCGCGGATGCTCGTGCGTGCTCCGCGGTCGAACGCGGGGTCCGTGCCGGCCGCGGCCTGTTCCCGGCGCAGGCGGCGCGGTCTGGCCCACTCGCGGTAGGCGTCGCCCAGCACCGCCCGGGGCGCGCCGAACAGGGCGTCGCCGCTGCGCCGCAGGGCCGACAGCAGCAGGCCCGCCCGGTGCGCCGGGGTCGGGGACGCCGGCAGCAGGTCGACGCCGCGCAGAGCGGGCCGTAGCGGGGTAAGGACGTGGCGGTCGCAGTGCAGGTGCAGGGTGCGGCCCACCACGGCTATGTGCAGCAGCTGACTGGGCACCACCGCACCGCCCCACAGCGGCAGATGGGCGGCCAGGCAGTGCCGGGGAGCGCCCTGCGGGTCCAGCGCGATGTCCCGTACGACGGACTCGGACAGCCGGGCGGCGGGCGCCTGGAGCAGGCCGGGCAGCAGGCGGCGGTCGTCGCTCAGCCGGTTGCCGCTGACGAAGACGCGGTCCTCCACGAGCAGGCCCGCCAGGCTCGGGGCGCCGTCGGGCAGCTTGCCGGCCTGCCCGTTCGGCCCGCCGTCGGAGAGCGCGACGGCGTGCCGTTCGGCGGCCTCCTTCAGCCGGGCGCGCAGCCGTTGCACCACGTCCCAGGTGTCGAAGCCGGCCAGGGGCAGGGCGGTTCCGGGCAGTGCGGTTCCGGGCTGGGCGGGCAGCAGCGGAAGGGACAGCGCCCACTGGGACTGCCGTACGCCCTGCCCGACGAACGGGGAGAACCCGCTGTAGACGGTGACGTTGCCGTGCTGTGCCTCGGCCACGGACCGCACCCCGGCGGCGGCCCACGGCTCGACGGGCTCGGGCACGGCCTCCGCGTCGAAGGTGTCGCGCCGCAGTTTCTCGCGCAGGCGCGCGTCGACGGTCCGCTCCTCCTGGGCCATGGTCCAGAACGCCCACGCCCCGCCCGCGACCACCGCCAGCAGCGGCGGGATGCCCAGCGCATAGCCGCCGAACAGCCAGCTCAGCCACCCCGGCAGCGGCAGCGCCGACAGACCGAGGCCCAGCAGGACGCCCGTGAGCAGCAGTCCGGCGATCGTGGCGACCAGCCACCGTACGGCGGATGCCGCGGCCACCGGTTCGCGCCCGCGCACGGTGCGCTGCGGAACCCGGGAGGCGGCGGCCAGCGCCTTGAAGGCGAGCTTGGCGAAGACCAGCCACAGCGGGCCGAAGGCCACGATCAGGCAGTAGACCGCGAGGAGCGTGCGGTCGCGCTGCTGGTGCAGCCGGCGGGCCGCCAGGCTGTGCCTTACGACAGGCACGAGATTCACGCCCGGCGAGGACGCGACCGCGCCGAGCTCGTCGCGCAGGACGTCCTCGACGACGTGCCGGGTGAAGGCGGAGTCGGTGTAGGCGGCCGCGCAGAGCTGACGTGTGGTGTCGTCGGGCGCGGTGGGACCCAGGACACGGCCGTGGGCGTCGGGCGGGGAGAGGGCCACGGTGCTGCTCCGTTCACGGATACGGGACATGGCTGCGCGGGTACCGGTCCCGCCGAACGCGACTGCCAGGACCAGGCCCAGCAGCACACCGAAGACCAGGCCGTCCACGAGGAACCGGACGAGCGCCGATTCCCCGGACACGCCGAAGACCATCCGGGCCCCGTCCTCGTCGGCCTCAAGAACGGCCCAGGACACCACCGCGGCGACGAGAGAGATGAACGTGCCCGCTCCGAGCGCGGCCAGCCACCGCACCCCGCGGGACACCGGGCTCCGGGTCAGCAGCCAGGGCGCCAGCACGACACCGATCACCAGCGTGATCAGGGCGGCGTTGCCCGCGCGGTACAGCGGCGCGCTGATGCCCTCCGAACTCGGCGCCAGATCCCAGGACGGCACGTACAGGGCCCGGTACACCAGGCCCGTCAGCCCGGATCCGTCGTCCGGATACAGATCTGCCAGCGGCTCCCGCGCCCAGGGGCTGCCCAGCAGCACCAGTCCCCCGCACAACAGCGCCGTTCTTCGCCCCGCACGCACTAATCGCACCACGGCAACCCCCCAGTCACAGCCCGGCCGCAGCACTGTACGTAGTCGAACGACTGCACACCAGCCGTTCGGGCAACTTGGCCGGACCCGGGTGTACGAGGGGCACCGGACCCGGCTGTACGGAGGTCAGCCGGCCGTACGCTCCGTCAGCTCGGCCAGGGGCAGGGTGTGCTGGGTCTGCAGGACCTTGGCGCGCAGGTAGCGGACGTTGTGGGCGGTGGTGAAGACACCGGTGGGCACGCGGTCGCGGACACCGATGCCGAGGTCGCGGAGCTGGTCGGCCTTGTCCGGGTTGTTGGAGAGCAGGTCGAGGTCGGTGATGCCGAGCGCCGTGAGCATCTGGGCGGCCACCGTGTAGTCGCGGGCGTCCTCGGGCAGGCCGAGGGCGGTGTTGGCGGCGTAGGTGTCGAGGCCCTGGTCCTGGAGGGCGTACGCGTCGAGCTTGTTGTAGAGGCCGATGCCGCGGCCCTCCTGGCGCAGGTAGAGCAGGACGCCCCCGCGCTCGGCGATGCGCTCGACGGCCTCGCGCAGCTGGGGGCCGCAGTCGCAGCGGGCCGAGCCGAAGACGTCGCCGGTCAGGCACTCGGAGTGCAGCCGGACCAGGGGGACGGGTCCTGGTTCACCGAGGACGACGGCGAGGTGCTCCTGGCCGTCGGCCAGGCCGTGGAAGGTGACCAGCTCGGCGTCGACGCCGTAGCCGTCCCCGAAGCGCAGCGGGACGCGGACGCGGGAGCGCGGGGTGGCGGCGGGGAAGTCGGTCATGCGGGTACTCCGGTCCGTAGGCATATCTGCTTCAGATTTGAAACAGCTCTACGGTCGCCGACCCTACCCCATGCTTTAAATTTGAAGCAACGGATTTGTGGCCGGGCTCATTTTGTGGCCGGGCTCATGAACAGGTGCCGGACCGCCGCCGCCACGGTGCCGCCTCGGCCTCCTCCTGCCGGAACCCCTCGGAGACCGCCGTGAAGATCTGCTCCAGCTGCGCCACCTGCTCGGGGCTGAGCCGGTCGAAGAGATGACTGCGGACCGTCTCGACATGCCCGGGCGCCGCCTGCTCCAGGACGGCCATCCCGTCTTCGGTCAGTACGGCGATGCTGCCGCGCTTGTCCCACTGGCAGGCCTCGCGCCGCACCATCCCGTCCTTCTCCAGCCGCGTCACCCCGTACGTCAGCCGACTCCGGGTGATCTTTAGCTGCTCCGCGAGATCGGTCATGCGCAGCCGCCGCTCCGGGGCCTCGGAGAGGGTTGCCAGGATGGAGTAGTAGAGGTGCGGCATGCCGGCCTCCTGCTGGAGCTGCCGGTCGAGTGCGTCCTCCAGGAGATGGGCGGCGCCGATGTACGCGCGCCAGGCGCGCTGCTCCTCGGGGTTGAGCCAGCGGGTCGTCATGTCCCCAGTGTAGGTTTGTTTCAAACTTGAACCAAGCAGTCGTCTGTTCAGGAGCGCGCCGATGCCCAAGCCGTACGTCCTGCTGTCCGCCGCCGTCTCCCTCGACGGCTACCTGGACGACACCGGCCCCGAGCGGCTGCTCCTGTCCAGCCCGGCCGACTTCGACCGGGTCGACGAGGTACGGGCTTCCGTGGACGCGATCCTGGTCGGCGCCGGGACGATCCGCGCCGACAACCCGCGGCTGCTGGTGAACTCGCCGGAGCGGCGCGCGGCGCGGGTGGCGGCCGGGCGGCCGGAGTACCCCCTCAAGGTCACGGTCAGCGGCACGGGCGAGCTGGATCCGGCGGTGAGGTTCTGGCACACGGGCGGCGAGAAGGTCGTCTATACGACGGAGAAGGGCGCGGAGCGGGCACGCGCGCTGGGCCTGGCCGCGGACGTGGTCCCGCTGGGCGGCCCCGACCTCGACTGGCGGCTGCTGCTGGCGGACCTGTACGCCCGGGGTGTACGCCGTCTCATGGTCGAGGGCGGCGGCCGGATCCACACCCAGCTGCTCCAGCAGGGGCTGGCCGACGAACTCCAGCTGGTGCTGGCCCCCCTCTTCGTCGGCGACCCGGCCGCCCCGCGCCTCTTCGGCCCCGGCGGCTACCAGTCCGGCCGGCTCCGGCTCGTCGAAACCCGGCAGATCCAGGACGTGGTCCTCATGCGCTACCTGCCGACCGCCCCCGGAACCGGGGGGTCGGCCTCCGCCGCCGACCACCACTGGCTGCGGCTCGCCTGCGAACTGGCCGAGCTGTGCCCGCCCTCGGAGACGGCGTTCAGCGTCGGGGCGGTCGTGGTCGCCGCCGACGGCACGGAACTCGCGCGCGGGCACTCGCGGGAGGGGGACGATCCGGTCGTCCACGCGGAGGAGGCCGCGCTGGCGAAGATCGACGCCGCCGATCCGCGGCTGGTGTCCGCGACGGTGTACAGCAGCCTGGAGCCGTGCGCCCGGAGGGCGTCCCGTCCGGCTGCTTGCTCTCGGCTGATCCTGGATGCGGGGGTGCGGAGGGTGGTGACCGCTTGGCGGGAGCCGGACACGTTTGTGGCGGGGGCCGACGGGAGCGGGGTGCTGGCTGCGGCGGGGGTGGATGTGGTGGTGCTGCCGGAGTACGAGGGCTTTGCGAAGGCCCCGAACCGGCATCTGGTGAGCTGAACCGGGGTTCGACTGACCGGGGGTGGGTGCGCAACCCGGCGCTAACGGGGTGCCGCCTCTCTTTGGCAGCGGGCCGCCCCAGCGGCACGACTGCCCGCAGCTATGCAGGTGCAGCGCCCCCCAGTCCAATCGGCCCAACCCAACCTGCGCACCCCCGGCCGGAGGCCCACGCTCCCTCTATGAGGTCAGCTCGACTTGTCGCCGTACTCCTGCTCGCCCCCCTCCTCGGCACCGCCTGCGCGGCGACCGGGGCCGATGGTCGGGCCATGGCCCGTGCGCTGCCGGCGGACGCGGCGTTCACGCATCCCGGGGTTCTCGTCAGCAATGCCCAGCTGGATGCCGTACGGAAGAACGCCACCGCCGGGAAGCAGCCCTGGCTGAAGGCCTACCTCGGGATGCGGGACAGCAAGTACGGCGCGTACAAGTACCGCGCGGAGCCGTACGAGACCGTCAACTGTCCTGCCGGGGACAAGGCCGGACGCGGGTGTGTCGAGGAGCGCGAGGACGCCATCGCCGCCTATACGCAGGCCCTGCTGTTCACGGTGACCGGCAAGCGGCAGCACGCCGTGAAGGCCAGGGAGATCATGGACGCCTGGTCGGCGAAGCTGAAGCGGCACACCGGGGAGAACGCCGGGCTGCAGGCCGGCTGGGCGGGGTCGTCCTGGGCGCGGGCCGCCGAGATCGTCCGGCACAGCGAGGGCGCGGGCTGGCCCGCCGACCGGGTGCGCCGCTTCGAGACCATGCTCCGCACCGCCCACCTCCCCGAAGTCGCCAGGAAGGTCCCGGACTTCAACGGCAACTGGGACCTCGTCACGACCGACGCGGCCATCGGCATCGCCGTCTTCCTCGACGACCGCGAGACCTTCGCCCACGCCCTGGAACGCTTCCGCGAGCGCGTGCCCGCGTACTTCTACCTGGAGAAGGACGGCAAGCTGCCGCTCACCCCGGCCGGATCGACCGTCAACACCCCGCAGAAGCTCGCCTCGTACTGGTTCCGGCAGGCCACCTACAAGGACGGCGTCTCCCAGGAGACCTGCCGCAACCTCCAGCACGTCGGCTACGCGATCGCCGCCACCGCCCACATCGCAGAGACCGCCTGGCACCAGGGCGTCGACCTCTACGGCGAGGTCGAGGTCCGGCTCAAGGCCGCGCTGGAGCTCCACTCCCGCCACCAGATGGGCGAGTCCGCGCCGGCCTGGCTGTGCGGCGGCAAGGTCACCCGGACCATGGGCCCCGACCTGGAGGTCGCCCTCAACCACCTGGAGGACCGCCGCCACGGCTCCGTCCCGGCCGCCCGCAGGCTCGCCGAGGAGACCCGGCCCGCCGGCACCGACGGCCTTTTCGTCTCCTGGGAGACCCTCACCCACGCGGCCAATCCGGCCGCCTGAGAAACCGATGTGCTTTGCGGCCTGCGGATGGCGTACTATTGGTTTCACCGACGCGGGGTGGAGCAGCTCGGTAGCTCGCTGGGCTCATAACCCAGAGGTCGCAGGTTCAAATCCTGTCCCCGCTACTGAAGGCCGAGGGCCGGAATCCGAAAGGGTTCCGGCCCTCGGTGTTTTTCCCGTGCGCGCACGGTCATCCGGTCGGCCCTCACCGCTCGCCCCCCGCCCCCGCTCCGTGAACCCTGGACGGACGGGACGGTGACCGCCGAGGGCGGGCGTGCATGGTGGGAGACGACTGGTGCGGCCTGGTGGTGACGTGGACGAGGAGGCGCCCTATGCCGGCACCCTCGCCGAGGACGCCGGCCCCGGCCCCGGCGAGCGGCGGCGGATCTCGTACGCCCGTACCTTCGTCCGGCTGCTGCCCGCCCTGCTGATCGTCGGCGGGGCCGTCTACGACTACACCACCCCGGAGACCTTCTCAGCGGCCCCCTTCTTCACCGCGGCGCCCCTGGTCGCCGCCCCGCTCTTCTCCCGCCGCGGCACCGTGCTCACGGGTGTCCTGTCGATCCTGGTCGTTCTCGCGGTGCACATCAGGTTCGACATCGTCTTCGAGGTCGAGGCGGTCACCGAGCTGGTCACCGTGGCGACGGTCTCCGTCCTGGCCGTCCTCATCAACCAGCTCGTGCGCCGCAGTGACGAACGGCTCGCCTCCGCCCGCGAGATCGCCGAGGCCGCCCAGCGCGCCGTCCTGCCCCGGCCCGTCGAACGGATCGGCGGCTTCGACATCGCGGCCTGCTACGAGGCCGCGCAGGCGGACGCGTTCATCGGCGGCGATCTGTACGCGGTGCAGGACAGCCCGTACGGCGTACGGCTCGTGGTCGGCGATGTGCGCGGCAAGGGGATGGGCGCGGTGGCCGCCGTCGCCGTAGTCATCGGGGCCTTCCGGGAGGCCGCCGAGCAGGAGGCGAGCCTGGAAGGGGTCGCGCAGCGGCTGGAGCGGGCGCTGGCGCGCGAGGGCACCCGGCGCGAGGGCACCGACGCCTTCGAGGGGTTCACCACCGCCGTCCTCGCCGAGATCCCGCACGGCGAGGGGGCCGTACGGATCGTCAACCGCGGCCACCCGCCCCCGCTGCTGCTGTACGCCGACGGCACCCTGCGCCCGCTGCCGGCCCCGGAGCCCGCCCTGCCGCTCGGCATGGGCGACCTCGGCAGCTGGCCCGACCGCGCGGCGGAGGCCGTCTTCCCGGCCGGCGCCACCCTGTTGCTCTACACCGACGGCCTGTCCGAGGCCCGCGACCGGCACGGTGCCTTCTACGACCCCCAGCAGCGGCTCACCGGCCGCACCTTCCCCGAGCTCCGCACACTTCTTGCCACCCTCGCCGATGAGGTGCGCCTGCACTCCGGGGGCGGCATGACGGACGACATGGCACTGCTGGCCGTACGCCGCCCTTGATCGTTGTCACCGGGGGTGATCGCGTGGGCGCCCTCCGCATAACAACTGACATACCGTCATTACCTGTGTGGCTCCTGAGCCTTGGCCAACTCGCCCGATTTAGACCCCCGGTGACCCGAAAGTCCAGGCTGAAAACGTTAACGATCAAGTGGAACGGCTTGGAATCCGAGCCCCGGGTCTATTAACGTTCGATAACGCAGCGCGGTCGTCCCAGCCGTCACAAGAGTCGGCTCCGTGCGCACGCGCCGAATCCTGCAAGGGAACCGGGGAACCACCAACTTGGGGTGAATCGGGCGTAGTCAGCCATGCGGAAGCGGCTGATATACGCGCGTAGGAGACCTTCCTGCTCCGAACCCGTCAGCTAACCCGGTAGGCGAGAAGGAAGGAAAGGAGCACGCCCACGTGGCGTCCAACCGCCCTGCCCCTGAAGCCCCGTTCGTGCCGAGCCAGCGAAGTGACGACACCTTCGGCTACGGCGGCTACCGCACCGACGAGGGCCCGTGGGAGGAGTGGAACCCGACCGCGGAATCCATTCGCCCGGTACGCGGCAAGCACCGGGTCGCCAAGCAGCGCGGCGGGGGACTCGCCCGCAGCTCCACGGTTCTCGGCGTCGGCGTCATAGCCGCCGTCGGCGCGGGCGGCATGGCCAGCGCGCAGTCCGGCAAGCCGCCGGTCGCGATCACCATGCCCGACCTGCCGCTGATCAACGACTCCGCGGACGAGGCCCCCGCGACCGAGGCCACCCCGCTCAGCAACATCGGCGTCACCTCCACCGACACCGACCAGGGCGCCGCCGACGCCGGTGAGGCGCTGCGCGCCCGGATCATCGCCCAGGCCGAGCAGCAGCAGGACCAGGTCGACACCAAGGCCGCCGAGGCCGCCGCCGCTGCCGCCGAGAAGGCCGCCGCCGAAGCCGCGGAGAAGGCCGAGAAGGAGGCGGAGGCCAAGGCCGCCGCCGCCAAGGCCAAGGCCGAGGAGGAGGCCCGCGAGAAGGCCGAGGCCGAGCGCCTCGCCGCCCTCGCCAAGCAGTTCGCGCTGCCGACCTCCTCGTACACGATCACCTCGACCTTCGGTCAGGCCGGCTCGCTGTGGTCCTCCGGGTACCACACCGGCCTCGACTTCGCGGCGCCCACGGGCACGCTCATCAAGGCCGTGCACACCGGCACGATCACCTCGGCCGGCTGGGACGGCTCCTACGGCTACAAGACGGTGCTCACCCTGGAGGACGGCACCGAGATCTGGTACGCCCACCAGTCGTCGATCAGCGTCAGCGTCGGGCAGAAGGTCACCACGGGCGACGTCATCGGCCGCGTCGGCGCGACCGGCAACGTGACCGGGGCGCACCTGCACATGGAGGTCCACCCCGAGGGCTCCACCTCCGGCATCGACCCGCTGGCCTGGCTGCGCAGCAAGGGCCTCACCCCCTGAACGCACGCGCTCACTGAACCCCGGCAGTCCTGACGCTCACCCCCCGACGTCAGGGCTGCCGGTTTCGCGTGGCACGGCCGGTGAGCTGTCCTACGACCGGTACGGGTTGTACGCGGGATAGGCGGGGTACGCAGGCTGCGCGGGGTAGGCGGGCTGCGCCGGATACCCGTACACGCCGTGCACGCCGTGCACCGGCCAGGGCGGTGCGGCCACCGGCGGCGCGCTGACCCGGGCGGCGTGGTCGAGGGCCGGGCGGGCGATCTCCCGGCGCCGCCACAGCTCGTGCAGCAGCTCCCGTTCCCGTACGACGAAGTCGGCGCCCGCGCGTCCGCGACGCCCCCGGTGCCGCAGGAACGCCAGGGAGGTCGCGTACGCCTCGTACTGCGCCACCTCCCGCGCCGCCCGCTTCCCGGCGTGGCGCCGCGCGTACTGCCGGGCCAGGCGCCGCGCCCGCATCGAGGCCAGCGCGAACGGCTCGCCCGGCGTCAGCCACCCGGCGACGGCGTAGGCGGGCAGCTCCTCCCGCACGGTGCGCAGCTCGCGCTGCCGCGTCCAGATCACCAGCCAGGTCAGCAGCCCGAAGGCCGGCACCATGATCGCCGCGTACACGGCGAAGAAGCCGTACGGCCCGAACGTGGACGAGCCGTTCCACATCGCGTGCATGCCCATGGCGAGCAGCAGCCCGGACAGCGGCAGCAGGACACGCCGCCAGCGCTGCCGGTCGCCGGAGAGCGCGGCGATGCCGAAGCCGATGCCGGTGAGGACGGTGAAGAGGGGGTGCGCGAAGGGCGACATCACGATGCGCACGAAGAAGGTCGCCGCGGTGACGGAGGCGATGCCCGAGTCGCCGGTCAGCTGGTCGGTACCGAAGGCGGTACCGAGGTAGAGGATGTTCTCGGTGAACGCGAAGCCGGTGGCGGTGACCCCGGCTATCACCACCCCGTCGACGATCCCGGTGAAGTCGCGCCGCCGGAAGAGAAAGACGAGCAGTACGGCGGCGGCCTTGGCCGACTCCTCCACGATCGGCGCTATGACGGTCGCCCCGAGGGTGTCCGCGCTGGACGGATCGGCGGTGGCCGTCGCTATCCATCTGGTCGCGAAGCTGTTGGCGACGATCGCTATCAGCGCCGCCGCGCAGGCGCCCCAGGCGAAGGAGAACAGCAGATTCCGCCACGGGCCCGGCTCGACCCGGTCCAGCCAGCGGAAGGCGGCTATGAGCAGCGGCACGGGCAGGACGGCGAGGCCGAGACCGACCAGGAACCCTTGCGTGCCGGTCTGCTCGCGCACCAGGGCGAGGATGACCAGCCCGGAGAGCGTCAGAAGAGTGATCAGCGCGCCGTAGCGCACCCTCCCCCAAGCCCTCGACTGCGCTCGGTCTCGGGGGGACCCCCATCGCTGCCACCAGTGCGCGTGCCGCAGTGCGCCGCCGGCGGGACCGGTGGGCTGCGTCGGGTACGGGGGACAGGTGGCCACGGCATTGACCCTAACGAGGGAAGGGCGCAGCCCGCAGGAGGGCGAGCTGGACTCAGGCGCCGGTGGGGGGTTCGTTATGCGTGCTGTACGCGGCGGAAGAGCAGGTCGTTCACCACATGTCCCTTGTCCAGTCCCTGGCCCTCGAAACGGGTCAGCGGCCGGAACTCCGGACGCGGCGCAAAACCGCCGTCGGCCTGGGTGTTCGCGAACTCCGGATGCGCGGTCAGCACCTCCAGCATCTGCTCGGCATACGGCTCCCAGTCCGTCGCGCAGTGCACGATCGCGCCGGGCCTGAGCCGGGTCGCGGCGAGGCTGAGGAACTCGGGCTGGATCAGCCGCCGCTTGTGGTGCCGCTTCTTGGGCCAGGGGTCCGGGAAGTACACGCGCAGACCGTCCAGCGAGTCAGGGCCGAGCATCTCGCGCAGCAGGATGATGGCGTCGCCATTGCCGACGCGGACGTTCGACAGACCATGGTGATCGGCGAGGTTGAGCAGATTGCCCTGCCCAGGGGTGTGTACGTCCACGGCGAGCACGTTGGTCCTTGGATCCGCGGCGGCCATCTGCGCGGTGGCCTCGCCCATCCCGAACCCGATCTCCAGCACGACGGGGTTGTCGTTCCCGAACAGCTCACCCAGGTCGATGACCCGCTGCCCGTCGATGTCCAGCCCCCACTTCGGCCACAGCCGCTGCAACGCGTCCGCCTGCCCGGCCGTCACCCGACTCCGCCGCGGCTGAAAACTCCGAATCCGCCGCTCGAAGTGCGACCCGGCCGGATCAGCCTTGGGCCCATCAGGAAACCGCGGCTCCCCCTTGTCCCGGGTATGCCGAATGGACACCCCTGGCCGGTGGGCGGGGGGCTGGGGGGTTTCGGGGGCGTTGATGGAGTCAGACACAGTGGGATTGATTTTACGGGAGGAGGACCCACCAGCCCGTCCGGCGTTTGAGGACGAGGCCGTTCAGGCCGATGGGGTCCAGGGGCGGAGCCCCTGGGCGGGGTCGAGCCCCTGGAGGACGGGTAGGGGCGGCGGGGGCGAGAAACCCTTGGCGCACCCGAGCCCGGCCCGTCACACCCCGCCCAGCACCCCCAACGCCCGCCGCGCAACCTCCCGCCCGATCGGCAGCGAAGCGGTCGCCGCAGGCGAAGGCGCGTTCAGCACATGCACCACCCGCGCCCCCTCCCGAATCAAGAAGTCGTCCACCAACGTCCCGTCCCGCAACACCGCCTGCGCCCGCACCCCCGCCCCCGCAGGCACCAGATCCCCCTCCTCCACCACCGGCAACAACCGCCGCACGGCCTCCGTGAACGCCCCCTTGGACACCGACCGCCGCAGCTCCCCCACCCCGTACCGCCAGTGCTGCCGAGCCATCCGCCAGGACCCCGGCCACCCGAGCGTCCCGGCCAGCTCAAGCGGCCGCACGACCCCCCACCCGTACCCCTCCCGAGCCAGCGCCGGCACCGCATTGGGCCCGATGTGCACATCCCCGTCGATCCCGCGCGTGAGATGCACCCCGAGGAACGGAAACGCCGGATCCGGCACCGGATACACCAGCCCCCGCACCAGCGAGGGCCGCGCCAGCGAGTAGTACTCCCCCCGGAACGGCACGATCCGCATCCCCGGCTCGTCCCCGGTGAGCCGCGCGATCTCGTCGCAGTGGAGCCCGGCACAGTTCACCAGCACCCGCGCGCGGACGACGTCCCCGCCGGCCGTGAGAACGGCAACCCCGAGCGACGGCCGCCGATCCACCCGTACGACCTCGGCGCCGTACCGGATCTCCGCCCCGGACGCCTCGCCCAGCCGCCGCGCGACCCCCACGAAGTCACAGATCCCGGTGGTCCCCACATGTATGGCGGCGAGCCCGCGCACCTCCGGTTCGTACTCCTCGATCTGCGCCGGGCCCAGCTCCCGCACCGGGATGCCGTTCTCCCGCCCGCGCTGCACCAGCGCATGCAGCCGCGGCAGCTCCGCCCGCTCGGTCGCGACGATCAGCTTCCCGGTGACGGCGTGGTCGATGTCGTACTCGGCGCAGAACTTCACCATCTCGGCGGCCCCGCGCACCGCGTACCGCGCCTTCAGCGAGCCGGGCCGGTAGTAGATCCCGCTGTGGATCACCCCGCTGTTGTGCCCGGTCTGGTGCCGGGCGGGCCCGGCCTCCTTCTCCAGCACGGTGACCCGCGTCCCCGGCGCGGCCCGCGTGATCGCATACGCGGTGGACAGCCCGACGATCCCCCCGCCGACCACGAGCACGTCACAGTCGTAAGCGATCTTCCGCACGCGTTCCACCTCCGGCTTCGATAGTGCACTGCGCCACTGACAATGCCTTCAAACCCGGAGGCGGAAGTCCTACGCCGGAGCCATCAGCAAGGGCCGGGCCCTCTCCCGCAGCTCGACCACCCGGGGCTCGTCCCCGTACGGCTCCAGCCGGTGCAGCAGATCCTTCACGTACTCGGTGGTGCGCGCCGAGGAGATGCGCCCCGCGACCTCCACCGCCCGCACGCCCTGCTCGCACGCCGCGTCGAGGTTGCCCGACTCCAGCTCGGCCACCGCCGAGACGACCAGCCGCAGTCCGTGCGACCGCACGAACTCCTCCGTCGGCTTCGACAGCGCCTGCTCCGTGAAGCGCCGTACCTGCCGCGGCGCCTTCAGGTCGCGGTAGCACTCCGCGGCGTCCGCGGCGAAGCGGTCGTAGGAGTAGAAGCCGAGCCAGGACGGGTCGTTGTCACCCTCCCTCGACCGCTCCAGCCAGCCCTCCGCCGCCTTCAGCGCGGCGCCCGCCGCCTGCGCGTCACCCGCGCGCGCGTGTGCGCGTGCCTCCACCAGACGGAAGAAGCTCATGGTGCGGGCGGTGGCCAGGCCCCGGTTGCGCTCCAGTGCGGCCTGGGCGAGGTCGACCCCCTCGTCGCCGAAGCCCCGGTACGTCGCCTGCAGCGACATCGACGCGAGGACGTACCCCCCGAGGGGCACGTCTGCCGCCGCGCGCGCGAGCCGCAGTGCCTGGATGTAGTACCGCTGCGCGGCCTCCTGCTGACCGGTGTCGAAGGCCATCCACCCGGCCAGCCGGGTCAGTTCCGCGCTCGCACCGAACAGTGCCCGGCCCACCTCGTCGGAGTAGGAGCCGAGCAGCAGCGGCGCCGCCTCCACCCGTAAACACTCGGGCACCATGGACGAACGCCAGTCGCCGCCTCCGTACTTGGAGTCCCAGCGCCTGGCGTCCTCGGCTGCCTCCCGCAGCTTCTGCACATCGCTGTGGCCGACTTTGGCCGGTGCGCCGGAACCCTCGGACGGGCTCACCTCGCGCGCCACCGAGCTGTCGGCCGGGGTTATCAGCCACCGTGAGGCGGGCGTTGCGTATGCGCTGACTGCGAAGGATCCGGCCAGCGACTGCCAGATGCCGCCGGAGCCGGCACGCCGGCCGGCGAGGTCGAGCCGGTAGAGCTCCGTGGCCGACTTCACCGCCTGGCCGACGTCACGGGGGAAGGCGAGGCCCACTTCGGGTGCGGGATCCGCGTCCGCCAGGCCGATCTCGTGGAGCGGCACCGGGCGGCCGAGCTTCTGGCCGATGGCGGCGGCGATGAGGTGCGGCGCGGCGCCCTGCGGCACCATGCCCTTGGACACCCAGCGCGCCACCGACGTCTTGTCGTAGCGAAGAGTCAACCCGCGTTGAGCGCCAAGATCGTTGACGCGTCGCGCGAGTCCTGCGTTGCTGATTCCCGCGAGGGCGAGAACGGCGCCGAGTTTTTCGTTCGGCCCGCGTTGCTCCCTGGACATGCGCCACCCCTCGACACAGACGGCTGCCGCGCTGGCATAACCACGCGGCATTCGTAAACCCAGCGTAGTTCGCCGCATCCCAAGCGTTAAGGGGCATTGTTCCGGATGGCGGGATTGTGGTCCGTACTGAAGTGCGGTTCAGGTACGGACGGTTGCGCTGTGCTCCCGCTGTGTGGCCGTGCGCCCGTGCGTGCGCTCTTCTCCGGCCATCCGGGGAGCGCTTCCATGGAACGCGCGTGGGTCGGCCCGCTGTACTGGATCCAGTGGGCTGGGGGACACCGCCGCCTCCATCCCCGCGGGCGGCGGAACGGTCCGGGGGGCGAGTCCCGCCCCTCGGACTGCGCGCACGCCAAGTAGTGCGCAGGGCCTGTACGGAGCGTGTCCGACGCTGGCTTCGGTCTGCCGATTTGGCTGAAAATCGACCCCGCCTCTCAGGGGTGAATACCGCTCCCACCACGGAACTTGAGGGCGCGAAGGGTGTCCTGGGGGAGCGAATCGGGGGCGCATTCGCGTCGCAGGCGCGGGGCGGTTCCCTTGTCCCGCCCGGGTGTTCGGCCCGGCACGGGGGCGCCCACGGGGGCGCATTTAGCGGATCTCAAGCGGCTCCACCGCCCCTCCACAGCGCGTCCTTCATGGCAGCATGGTGAACCGGTTCGTGCGGTGCACTGGTTGTCCACAGGCTGTGGAGGCGTCGATGCGGTGGTTGGTGGGATGGAGCAGCACCGCCGCGGGAGCCGCCGAGATCGGCTCCGCGGGGGCCACCGGGCACGACGGCGAGACCGTGCACCCGGTGGGGTCCCAACTCCTGTGGGGCGATCCTGATCCCCTGTGGGCGGTCGGCGACTGGCGTCCGGACGAGGTGCGTGTGGTGAAGGCCGACGCGCAGAACCGCATCGCCGTCCTCGGTACCTGCGGGGCGAGCGACGAGCAGCTGCGGGTCGGACTGTTCGCCGCGCGCGGAGGGGCACTTCGGCATCTGACGGCCTGGCCGGGCAGTTACACGGCCGTCGTCCAGGTCGGCCGCAGGGTCATGGTGTGCGGCGATCTGGCGGGCGCCCGGCCGGTGTTCTACACCCCCTGGGCCGGCGGTACGGCGTACTCGACGGCCGCGCTGCCGCTCGCCGACCTCATCGAGGCGAACCTCGACTTCGGGCACCTGGCGGCGCTTCTGGCCGCCCCCGACGTACCGGCCGCCCTGCACGACTCCACCCCCTACGACGGCGTACGGCGCATTCCGCCGGGGCACGCGCTGATCCTGCGCGCCGGGGCGCGGGAGATCGCCGGGTACGAGCCGGTCGCCTCCCTCGCGGTCGCGGCCCCCTCGGCCGACCCGGACAGCGCGGTCGACGGTGTGCGCGACGCCCTCGTGGAGGCGGTGCGCGCCCGGCTGTCCGCGCCCCGGCACGTCCCCGGCGCCGACATCGACCCCGGGCCGGTCCCGGGGATGGGGCCCGCCGAACGGCGTGCCGCGCGCGGGATGCCGGTTCCGGGCATCGGCGCCGACCTGTCCGGCGGCCCGGCCTCCGGCACGCTGGCGCTGCTCGCCGCCGGCCTGCCGGGCATGCCGGGCACGGTCCTGGGGCACGGCACGGGCGCGGGGGAGCGGCTGCTGGCGGTCACCTTCAACGACCTCGCCGTGGGCGGCAGGGAGGCCGAGCTGGAGCGGGCGGGCACCCTCGCCGCCAATCCGCGGCTGCACCACGTCGTGGTGACCGGCGGCGAGGAGACACTCCCGTACGCCGACCTCGACGGCCCCCTCACGGACGAGCCCGGACCGTCCCTGGTGACGGCGGCCCGGCACCGGGCGCGGCTGGCGGCCGGCAGCGCCGACCACTTCACCGGCTACGGCGCCCGCCAGGTCCTCGACGCCCATCCCGCGCGCCTGACCGACCTGTTGATGGACCGCAAGCGCCGCCACCTGGTGCGCCCGGTCGCCGCACTCGCCAAGGCCGACGGCTCGGTGCTGGTCCCCGCGCGCGTGTACGGCGCGGCACGCAAGCTCGCGCGCACGCCCTACCGCACCGGCCTTGAGGCCCTGGCCGAGCGCCTGCTGCAACGCCGCTTCGACGACCCCGGAGGCGCCGTGGGCGCGTCGCTCGCGGCGCTCGCCTGGGCCAGACCGGGCCCAGCGGCGCGCTGGCTGACCGGCGAGGCACTCGCTGAAGTATCGGTTCGCCTCCAGGGCGGTCCGGGCCGTTCCGGAGTCGGCCCCGGCCAGCGCCCCGGCGACTACCGCGCGCGGGCCGCCCTTGCCCGCCACGCGGCCGACCTGCGCATCCTGGAGCAGGCCGCCGAGATCCGCTTCCAGCGCCTGCACGCTCCGTTCCTGGACAACCAGGTCGTACGCGCCTGCCGCGCGCTCCCCGAGGCCCTGCGCGTCCAGCCCGGCGCGCGCGCCGCGATCCTGCGTACGGTCCTGGAGGGCGCCGGCGTCGCCGACCTCCCGCCCGGCTGGGGCGCCCCCTCGCACGCCCCGGCGGCGGTCGCGGCCCGCACCGGGCTGCGCGTGGCGACCGACGACCTGATGGCCCTGTTCGGCACGCCCCTGCTCGCCGAGGCCGGGCTGGTGGAGGCGCGCGTGGTCCGCAAGGCCCTGCGCGCGGCGGCCGAGGGCGAACCGCTGCCCCTGGACGGCCTGGCGGACCTGGTCTCGCTGGAACTGTGGCTCCGCCGCCTGCTCGCCCGCCGCGGCACCTGCTGGACGGGCACACCGGCACGCGCGCGTGCGGTCCCCGCCGGGATCACGCCCCAAAGGGGCGCGCTGGGGGCGGGGGCGGCGGCCCGACGCGCCTAGGAACAGGCGAACTTCGACTCCGCCCAGTCCGCGAGGATCAGGTTGTCCAGGTGGTTGTGCGGTTCGACCACCAGCCGGACGGTCTTGCGCCCGGAGATGTTCACCGAGACGGGGACCGCCGGGTCATTGCCGTGGACCATGTCGGAGCGCCACAGCCGGACCCCGTCGGCGTAGACGGAGAAGTACACCCTGCCCAGACCCATGTTCATGTCGTCGACGCCGACCATGGCCTGGTACGAGGTGCACTTCCGGTTGAGGTCGATGGTGACCGAGGACTCGCCGTGCACGGTGACGCCGTGGGCGTACTGCCTGCCGTCGATGGTCACGCCGTAGCGCTGCCACACCCAGCTGCTCTCGCCGATCCGCATCTCCGGCTCGGTGCCGTCGCCGTTGACGTCGTACGACAGCTCGCTCCACTGGTAGACGGCCGGCGGGGGCGGCGGCGTGGGCGTCGGTGTGGGGGTGGGCGTGGGGGTGGGAGTCGGCGTAGGAGTGGGTGTGGGGCTCGGCTTGGGCTTCGGGGTGGGGGTCGGGCTGGGCTTCGGCGTCGGAGTGGGGGTCGGCTCCGGGGCGATCACCGGCGGCGCCGGCTGCGGCTGCTTCTTCGGGGGCTTCGGGGTGGGGGACTCCTCCACGACGGGCGCGGGGGAGGACACGGGCGGCTTGGCGTCCGGCTTCGGCGGCTTCTCGTCGTTGCCGACCAGGGCGAGCGCCACCGCTGCCGCGGCCACCGCGACCACACCGGCGGCGATACCGGCCTTCACCGGCGCGCCGAGCCCCTCGGAGGCCGCGGCGCCGCCACCGGCGCTCGCCCCGCCCGAGGAGGAGCCGCCCGCCGCGGCGGCCGCGCCCGCGGCACCCGCGGCGCCTGCTCCGGCACCGCCCGCGATGAGCCCGACCGCCTTGGCGTACCCGGCGGCACCGAACCAACCGATGACCGCGACCGGCACGACGGCGGGGATACCGCTGGCGACTTCCTTGATCTGGCCCGCGGCCAGCCGGCACTTGGCGCACTCCTCCAGGTGCTTGCGCAGGCCCCGCTCGGCGCGGGTGCGCAGGCCGCCACGGGCGTAGGCGCCGAGCCGGTCGGCGTAGCGTGCGCACTCCTCGTCGCTGGCGAGGCTGGCGCTGACGTGGGCCTGGAGGTAGGCCTGCTTGAGGCCCTCGCGGGCGCGACTGGCCAGCACGCGCGTGCCGTTGGCGTCGAGGCCGAAGAGCGTGGCCACCTCGCTCGGCGACTCGTCCTCGACCTCGGTGTGCCACAGCACGGCCTGCCAGCGCTCGGGCAGCGAGCGGAAGGCCTGCATGGCCATCGACTGCTCGGCCTCGTGCATCGCGCGCACGTCCGCGCCCAGGTCGAGCCCCGCTCCGAAGGAGCCAATGGATGCAGTGTCGTCGGAGACCTCGGAGGAGCGCGCGGCCTGGGTGGCGAACACCGCGAAGTCGTCGACCAGTTGCTCCCGCTTCGCCGACTTCGTCCAGGTGGCGGCGACGCGTCGGACACTGGTGAGCAGATATGCGCGTACGGCGTGCTCGGGGCCGGAGCCGCCGCGGACCGCCTGGAGCATACGGGCGAAGACCTCGGCGGTGAGGTCGTCGGCGGTGTGGCCGTCGCGGCAGCACGTGCGCGCGTACCGGCGGACCGCTTCCGCGTGGCGCCGGTACAGCTCCTCGTAGGCGGTGTCGTCGCCCGAGCGCATCCGCTCGATCAGGTCGGCGTCGGACGGCGGCAGGTCCCTGGGCGGGGGCAGGACGCTGTCCTCGCGCCAGTCGCGCTGCGCCGGGACGCTGCCCTCCACGGGCTCGCCGCCCTGCGCGGGAACGGACGCCGTCGGGGGCTCGCCGCTCACCGGTACGTCCGGTCGTCCGCCCTGGCTCGGCACCTGTGGCGAGGCCGGGCTGCCGCCCTCCGCGTCACCGTGTGACTCGTCCCGCCCGTCAACGCTCATCGCGGAAAGCCCCCGCCGCCTGCCCAACCAGTCCCGACCACCGGGTCAGAGTGCCATATCCGATCTGGCCGGGACCCGGTGGCGGGGGCCATCCACTCGTCCGTGGGGACTTTCCGCAACGTAGTACTAGCCGTCACACGTGCGGGGAAGGCTCAACTGGCGTTCCCGGAAGGGGAATCGAGCCGTCCGCCCGAAATGACCGACATGTCCCGAAGGGCTTCCGGTCGTGCCCGAGGCGTCAGGACGGCCGCGAGCGCAGCCCCTCCAGGAGGATGTCCAGCAGTCGTGCCGAGGCCGCCGCCTGCTGCGCCGCGTCCGGCAGCGAGGGCGCCGCCGTAGCTATCACCAGCAGCACGTCCGCCACCGACACATCGGCCCGCAGCTCACCCGCCGCCCGCGCCCGCTCCACCAGCTGCCCCACGACGTCGAGCAGCGCGGCCGCACCGGCGTCGTCGTCCCCGGAGACCCCGGACGCCGTCGAGGGCGCCACCGGCTCCCCCGGCACCAGCCGCAGTTCACCCGCGCCCGGCTGCATCCGCTGCTGCGGCACCCGCGCCTCGTCGAACCCGGCGCCGTCGGAGCGCTCGTCCGCGACGCCGACGCGCAGCACCTGCGGCGGCAGCAGCCGCCCGGCACCCGACGCCACCGACGTGCGCAGGAAGCGCGAGAGCGCCGACCACGGCTCGTCCTCCTGCCCGAGCGCCGCCCGGGCCTGCTCGGTCAGCCGGGAGGTCTCCTCCTCGGCTATCCGCCGCACCAGGACGTCCTTGCTCGGGAAGCGCCGGTACACCGTGCCGACACCGACCCGCGCGCGCCGCGCCACGTCCTCCATCGGCGCGCCGTACCCCAGCTCGCCGAAGACCTCGCGCGCCGCACGCAGCACGTGCTCCAGATTGCGCTGTGCGTCCACACGCAGCGGCGTTGTCCGCGCACCGTCCCCGCGTCCGTTCCCCGCCGCGCTCATGGCGCCGCCCATCGCCCCGCCACCGGGTGCGATGGCAGACGCGGACGACCAATGAGAGTCCTGAACATGCATAAGCGATCCCCCGGTAATGACGTCTCCCCCCGGAGACTCTCCCCGCCATCGATAAGCCGGAGCGTTGTGGAACGAGCCCGGACCACGAGCCGCCCGTCGCGAACCCGTAGAGCCCGACGAGCGCATCCCCCACACCCCGTCGACACACGAACATAGTTGAGAGGCAGTCAATTCAGAAGGGGCAGGTTCCGCACGGAGCGCCCCCCGATCGGAGTACGGACCGTATACGTCCCGATTGCACCCCCTGGGATCCCCCGGCGCACACCTGTTGACCTGCGGTCCTTCCACGCACTCCGGCAATTCGGCCAACCCCGGCCGCCGAAGGCTTGCGGTCACACAAATTGCCGAGGCTGTGGACAAACTCAAGCGCTGGGTGCGTCATGGGATGGTGAAGGAACGTGCGCGCATTCTCGTTGTCGGCGGCGGCTACGTCGGGATGTACACGGCACTGCGACTCCAGCGAAAGTTGAAACCGGAACTCAAGCGCGGAGAAGTCGAGGTCACGGTCGTCACTCCCGACCCGTACATGACTTATCAGCCGTTCCTTCCCGAGGCCGCCGCCGGCTCCATCTCCCCCCGCCATGTCGTCGTCCCCCTGCGCCGCGTCCTCGACCGCTGCCGGCTGGTCATCGGCGAGGTCCACTCCATCGACCACGCCAAGCGCACCGCCACCCTCACCACCCTCGCCACCAAGGACGAGGGCACGGGCACCGAACAGCTCTCCTACGACGAACTCGTCCTCGCCCCCGGCTCGGTCTCCCGCACGCTCCCCGTCCCCGGCCTCGCCGAGCACGGCATCGGATTCAAGACCGTCGAGGAAGCCATCGGCCTGCGCAACCACGTCATCGAGCAGATGGACATCGCCTCCTCCACCCGCGACCCCGCGATCCGCGACGCGGCCCTCACCTTCGTCTTCGTCGGCGGCGGCTACGCCGGCGTCGAGGCACTCGCCGAACTGGAGGACATGGCCCGCTACACCGCGCGGTACTACCACAACGTCCGTCGCGAGGACATGAAGTGGATCCTCGTCGAGGCCTCCGAGCGCATCCTGCCCGAGGTCGGCGAGGAGATGGGCCGCTACACCGTCAGCGAACTGCGCCGCCGCAACATCGACGTACGCCTCGGCACCCGCCTGGAATCCTGCGCCGACCGGATCGCCGTCCTCAGCGACGGAGCCCGCTTCCCGACCCGCACACTCGTGTGGACCGCCGGCGTCAAACCCCACCCCCTCGTCGCCGCCACCGACCTGCCGCGCACCGACCGGGGACGGCTGAAGTGCACCGCCGAGCTGACGATCGAGGGCACCACGCGCGCGTGGGCCGCGGGCGACGCCGCCGCCGTCCCCGACGTCACCGCCGCCGAACCGGGCCGCGAGACCGCCCCCAACGCCCAGCACGCCCTGCGCCAGGCCAAGCTCCTCGGCGACAACATCGCGCACTCCCTGCGCGGCGAGCCCCTGGAGACGTACTCCCACAAGTACGTCGGCTCGGTGGCCTCCCTAGGGCTGCACAAAGGCGTCGCCCATGTCTACGGGCGCAAGCTGAAGGGCTACCCTGCCTGGTTCATGCACCGCGTCTACCACCTGAGCAGGGTGCCCACCTTCAACCGCAAGGCCCGTGTCCTGGCCGAATGGACGCTGTCGGGGCTCTTCAAACGGGAGATCGTCTCCCTCGGTTCACTCGAACATCCCCGAGCGGAGTTCGAACTCGCGGCCGGTGGAAAGCCTCCTCACGAACCGAACGACGACCCGAAGGGGTCGTCCTGACCGGACCGAGGAACTCCACCGCGCGGGCAGGCGTCTGACGGATGTCGGCCCGGTCCGCCACACTGCCAGACTGACCCCCGCCCCTGGACGACCCTGGACGACCAACGGACGGGCAACAGCCCGCCCCGGCCGGGTCCGGAGCTGGCCGAAGACGACGACACGAGGCAAGGATTCGTGAACTTCACGCGCTGGAGCGCCCGGCTCCCCGGAACGCAGCGCCGCGCCGCAGCGCGGACCGAACACACGGTCACGCCGGAGCGGCGGGGGGAGAGCGCAAGCTCAGTCCCCGCGGCCAGAGCCGAACAGCTCACCGACGAGACCCCGCCCGTCCCCGCCGTGGACGAACTGCCCGTGCGCGAGGTCCTCGACCGCGTGCCGGCCCTCGTCGCCCTCGTCCACGGCCCCGAGCACCGCCTCACCTACGTCAACGACGCCTACGCCACGGCCTTCGGCGACCGCGCGCTCGGCGAACCGGCCCGCGTGGTCATGCCGGAACTCGACGAGCTGGGCCTGTTCCCCCTCCTCGACCAGGTCCTGCGCAGCGGCAAGCCACGCACGGTCAAGTCCCGCAAGGCCCCCGACGGCCGCTCCTACACCTTCACGTGCAGCCCGGTGACCGAGGGCGACGGCGGGGTTCTCGTCTTCGCCACCGACGTCACCGACCACGCCGAGGCCGCCGAGCGCCTGCGCGCCAGCGAACGCCGTCAGCGCGAGACCGCGGTCACCCTCCAGAGATCACTGCTCCCGCAGGAACTGGAGGAGCCGGACGATCTGCGCATCGCGGCGACCTACCAGCCCGGCGGCACCGAAGCGGCCGTCGGCGGCGACTGGTACGACGTGATCACCCTCGGCGGCGGCCGCACGGCCCTGGTGATCGGCGACGTCATGGGCAGGGGCGTCCGCGCGGCGGCGGTGATGGGCCAGCTCCGCACGGCGGTTCGCGCCTATGCCCGCCTGGACCTGCCTCCCCACGAGGTTCTCCAGCTCCTCGACGGCCTCGCCACCGAGATCGATGCCAACCAGATCGCCACCTGCGTCTACGCCGTCCACGACCCGAACGAGGGGCGGCTGGTGTACGCCTCCGCCGGCCACCTCCCGATCCTCGTCCGCGACGAGAACGGCACGGTGCTGCGCGCCGACGAGCCGACCGGCCCGCCCCTGGGCACGGGCGGCTGGATGCACGCGTCCGGCTCCATCCCGCTGAGCCCCGGCTCCACGGCCGTCCTCTACACGGACGGTCTCGTGGAACGCCGTGACGAGGACCTCGACGAGGGCATCGCCTCCCTGGAGCGCGCCCTGGCCGGCGCCACGGGCACCCCGCAGGTGGTCTGCGACCGCCTGGTCCGCTCGGCGGGCGTCACCGCGGACCACGACGACGACGTGGCGGTCCTGGTGCTGCAACACCCGGCCCGCAACGGCCCGGACGGCGACCTCTTCCGCAACGCGGCACTGGAGCTGCTGGGCGGCGTGGAAGCGGCCCCACGCGCGCGTGCGTTCGCCTCCGGCGTGCTGACCAGCTGGCGGTTCCCGTCGGACCTCCACGACCTGGGCGTCCTGGCGGCCAGCGAACTGGTCGCCAACAGCCTCCAGCACGGGCATCCGCCCATGCGCCTGCGCCTGCGCCGCACCGACCGCCGCCTCATCGTCGAGGTCACCGACGGCGACGACCACCTCCCCCGCCGCCGCCGCGCCGAGCCCGGCGACGAGTCCGGCCGAGGCATCGCCATCGTCGCAACCATCGCCTCGGCGTGGGGTTCGAGACGGACGCCGGGCGGCGGCAAGGCGGTGTGGTGCGAGTTCGCGTTGCCGAAGGCCTGAGGGCCGACGCCGGGTTGTTTTCGCCCCGCCCCAGGGGGCTCTGCCCCCTGGACCCCCGTTCCTCAAACGCCGGAGGGGCTGAGTAGTCAGCCCGTCCGGCGTTTGAGGACGAGGCCGTTCAGGGCCGAAGCGGGGGTCTGGGGGCGGCAGCCCCCAGGGGATGGGAATGGGTAAGGGCGGCGGGGGCGAGGAAACTCAGGCGTGGGCCCGCGCCGTGTCCGCCGAGCTCGCCCCGCCCGTCGTCACCACCCGACTCCTCGCCAGCGACGGCTGATCCTGCACGGCCGTCAGCTCACGCCCCAGCCGCAGCGCGAGATACGTGATCCCCAGCGAGAACAACAGAAACGTCACGACATACGGCGCATGCAGCGACGCCCCCATCGGCCCACCCACCGCCGGCCCCACAGCCAGCGCCAACTGCTTCACCAGGGCGAAAGCCGAGTTGTACTGCCCAGCCATCCCCACAGGCGCCAGATCCGCCACCAACGGCGCAACCGTCGGCGACAACATCGCCTCACCCAGCCCGAACAGCGCATACGTGGAGACGAAGGCAGCCGTAGCCATCTCCTGGCTCCCATGCCCAAGCCCCGCATACCCCGCCGCAACCCAAGCCACGGCCCAGATCAGCCCCACCGCCGCGATCACCCGCGACCGCCGCCGCCGCTCGACAAACTTCAGCACCGCGAACTGCGCCACCACGATCATCGCCGTGTTGGCCGCCAGCGCCGTCCCGAGCGCGGACGTCGAGATCCCCGCGGCCTCCACGCCGTACGCACTCAGCCCCGACTCGAACTGCCCGTAACAGGCGAAGAACAGCACAAAGCCCAGCACACACAGCTGCACCATCGCCCGGTTCCCGAGCAACTGCTTCCAGCTGCCCCTGGCCGACGCCGGCGCCCCCTCGATCCGCGGCGCACGCGGCATCCGCACCGTCGCCATCACCACGACCAGCAGCAGGAACATCGCCGCCTCGATCGCGAACAGCAGCGTGAACGACGAAACCCGCGTCGTGTCGACGAGGTGACCGCCGATGAGCCCGCCGACACCCAGCCCCAGGTTCTGCAGAAAGAACTGCGTCGCGAACGCCCGCGACCGGGTCTCCGCCGTCGAGCAGTCCACGATCATCGTCGCCAGCGCCGGCTGCATCACCGCCTGCCCCGCGCCCAGCGCCGCCGCCGACAACAGCACGGTCACCGCACTGCTCGCGAGCCCCAGGCTCAGTGCGCCCAGCGAGGCGGTGACCAGAGCGGCGAGCAGCACCGGCAGCGGGCCCCGCCGGACGATGGCCCGCCCGGCGAACGGCAGCACGACCAGCGCGGCCACGGCGAACACGGCGAGTACGAGACCCGCCGTGACGGCCCCCAGCCCTCGCACCTGCGCCACATAGACGTACAGGTACGGGACGGTGAAGCCGAGCCCGAACGCGCTGAGTGCATTGCCCACATGGATCCGGCGCATCGCTGCGCCCATCGCCCTGGTCACGTTCACCTCTCTCAAGTAGTTAGCTCTGAAGTGGTTAGACCTGAAGACTTCAAAGCTAAAGTTCGAAGCTAAAGAGTACACAGAGAAGGACTTCAACGCCAATCACTGCCGTGCCATACTGCGAGGCATGGGCGACACCTCCGGCAGCATCAGCAGTGAGCCGACACTCGAAGAGCAGATCGCCGCCTACCAGCGCGAGTTCCAGGACCTCGACCCCCAGGTCGAGAAGATCGTTTCGGCACTGTCCCGCCTGAACCGCCGCATGAACGTCGCCTACGGCCGCCAGACCGCCGCCCTCGGCATCAGCAACGCCGAGTGGGAGGTCCTCAAGGCCCTCGTCCTCTCCGGCGCCCCGTACCGCCTGGGCCCCAGCGACCTCGCCAAGCGGCTCGGCCTGACGCCGGCCGCGATGACCCACCGGATCGACCGCATGGTCACCGAGGGCCTGGTCACCCGGCAGCGCGACGAGTCCAACCGGGTCCGCGTCATCGTGGAGCTCACGGTGGAGGGCCGGGAGAAGTGGATGGAGGCAATGCGCCTTGCCTCCGTCTTCGAGGAGGACCTGCTCCAGGACCTCGCCCCGGACGAGCGCACGGCCCTCGGCGAGGTCCTGACCCGCCTGCTGCGCAGGGTGGAACACGCCCAGCCGGACGCCGGCGGCCGCCTCAGCGACCTCGATTAAAGATCTTGACAGGGGGCGCTTGACACCCCCCTCCCCGATCCGTAAAGTTCTCCGGGTTGCCGCCGAGCCGTAACGGTTCTTCGACAACACCTCCGCCGCCTGGAGCGGCACTTCAAACCACCAGCACGATCTCCCACTCGGAGCGAATTCGGCGTGCCCGAATTCAATTCGATTTGGGCTCGGCAGCTCGATTAGGAACTGCCGGGAGGATCCGCTAAGGTTTGAGACGTCGGAACGGCCCAACAGCCGTGAAGACAAGCCCCGCTGACTGGGAGTCAGGCCCGAAAGGATCTGATAGAGTCGGAACCGCCGGAAAGGGAAACGCGAAAGCGAGAACCTGGAAAG
>NZ_JBFBLP010000034.1:0-24628 GCF_040686775.1 Streptomyces sp. NPDC079141
GAGTTCGCGGACGGTTATGCCGCGCAGTACTACGTCGGTCACGGTGCCGAGTTCGGCGAGGACGTCCAGGGCTTCACCGTCGACGGCTCCGAGGGTCTTGACCGCATTCCGGGGGTCGCCGAGGAGCAGGACCGCCGTTACTACGCGATCACCGTCCGGCCGCAGGTGTTCATCAACCTCGTCCCCGACCATGTGATCTTCCACCGGATGTACCCGGTGTCCGTGGACCGCACGATCGTCGAGTGCGACTGGCTGTATCTGCCGCACGTCGTCGAGAGCGGCAAGGACGTCAGCCGGTCCGTGGAACTCTTCGACCGGGTCAACCGCCAGGACTTCGACGCCTGCGAACGCACCCAGCCCGGCATGAGCTCCCGGATGTACGCCAAGGGCGGTGTCCTGGTGCCCAGCGAGCACCACATCGGCGCCTTCCACGACTGGGTGAACGAGCGCCTGGGCACCCCTCAGGGGTGACTCAGCCCAGGTAGCCCATGCGGTGGCTGATCTCCTCGGCGCCCTTGGTCAGCACCGGAGCAAGCTCGTGCAGGCGCTCCTCGGTGAACCGGTAGGAGGGTCCGGAGGCGCTGAGTGCCGCGACGACCTCGCCGTCCCGGTTGCGCACCGGTGCGGCCATGGCGTGCAGTCCGAGCTCGAACTCCTCCAGGGTGAAGGCGTAACCCCGCTCCCGCGCCTCGGCGAGGTTCTTCTCCAGCTTCGTCTTCGCGGTGATGGTGCGCGGGGTGACCTTCTTCATGCCGGCGTCGGACAGCACCGTGGCGCGCTCGGTCGCGGGCAGGTGGGCCAGCAGGATCTTGCCGCTGGAGGTGGCGTGCAGCGGCGTCAGCTGGCCCACCCAGTTGTGCGCGGTGATCGCCCCCGGGCCGCGCACCTGGTACAGGTTGATCGCGTAGTGCTCCTGCATGACGGCGATGTTCACGGTCTCGCCGATCTCCTCGGCGAGCCGTTCGCAGACCGGGCGGCCCTGCTGCGTGATGTCGATACGGCCAGTGACCGCGCCCGCCAGGCGGACGATGCCGAAACCGAGCCGGTACTTGCCGCGCTCGCCGGCCTGCTCCACCAGACCGCGCGCCTCCAGGGCGCCCAACAGGCGGAACGCGGTGGACTTGTGCACCTCGATCTCGCCCGCCACCTCGCTGACGCCCGCCTCGCCACGCTGGGCGAGGATCTCCAGGACGCTGATGGCGCGGTCGACCGACTGCACGCCGCCGGCCTGTGAATTCGACGTTTCCGGATCATGGCTGTAGTTGCTCACAGTGAAACTATACGCGCAGTAAACAACTTTCCTGCAAGTAACGGCGCCGAAACGAAGCCTTTCGAAGTTGTGTCATCCGCAACCTGGTGCGTATGGCGGGACCGGGTCTAGCATTCCTCGCGTATCTACGGCGCGAGCGAGACGAGGCACCATGGCTCCTGTGCAGTACGACTTCGTCATCGTCGGTGGCGGTTCGGCCGGCAGTGCACTGGCCAACCGGCTCTCCGCCGACCCGGCCAACCGGGTGCTGGTCCTGGAGGCCGGCCGGTCGGACTATCCGTGGGATGTCTTCATCCACATGCCCGCGGCGCTGACCTACCCGATCGGCAGCCGGTTCTACGACTGGAAGTACGAGTCCGAGCCCGAGCCCCACATGGGCGGCCGCCGCGTCTACCACGCGCGCGGCAAGGTGCTGGGCGGCTCCAGCAGCATCAACGGCATGATCTTCCAGCGCGGCAACCCCATGGACTACGAGCGCTGGGCGGCCGACCCGGGCATGGAGAGCTGGGACTACGCGCACTGTCTGCCGTACTTCCGGCGTATGGAGAACTGCCTGGCGGCCGACCCGGACGACGAGTTCCGCGGCCACGACGGGCCCCTCGTCCTGGAGCGCGGCCCGGCGACCAACCCACTCTTCGGTGCCTTCCTCAAGGCCACCCAGGAGGCGGGTTACGCCCCCACCGACGACGTCAACGGTTTCCGGCAGGAGGGCTTCGCCAAGTTCGACCGCAACGTCCACCGCGGACGTCGTCTGTCGGCCTCGAAGGCGTACCTCAAGCCCGCGATGAAGCGGCCGAACCTCACCGTCAGGACCCGTGCCCTCGTCACGCGCGTCCTCTTCGAGGGCAAGCGCGCCGTCGGCGTCGAGTTCCGGCGCGGCAGAGGTGCCCTCCAGAAGGTCCGGGCCAAGGAGGTCATCCTCTGCGGCGGCGCCATCAACTCCCCGCAGCTGCTCCAGCTCTCCGGCGTCGGCAACGCCGAGGAGCTGCGCGCCCTCGGCATCGACGTCGTCCACGACCTCCCGGGCGTCGGCGAGAACATGCAGGACCACCTGGAGGTCTACGTCCAGTACGCCTGCAAGCAGCCCGTCTCCATGCAGCCGTACATGGCGAAGTGGCGTGCCCCGTTCATCGGGCTGCAGTGGCTCTTCCGCAAGGGGCCGGCCGCCACCAACCACTTCGAGGCAGGCGGTTTCGCCCGCAGCAACGAGGACGTCGACTACCCCAACCTGATGTTCCACTTCCTGCCGGTCGCGGTCCGCTACGACGGCTCCTCGCCGGCCGGTGGCCACGGCTACCAGGTGCACGTCGGGCCCATGTACTCCGACGCCATCGGCTCGGTGAAGATCAAGAGCAGGGACCCGCGCGAGCACCCGGCGCTGCGCTTCAACTACCTCTCCACCGAGCAGGATCGCCGCGAGTGGGTCGAGGCGATCCGGGTCGCCCGCAAGCTCCTCGACCAGCCCGCGCTCGCCCCGTACAACGGGGGCGAGGTCTCGCCCGGGCCGAAGGTCGAGACGGACGAGGAGATCCTCGCCTGGGTCGCCAAGGAGGGCGAGACCGCCCTGCACCCGTCCTGTACCTGCAAGATGGGCACGGACGAGATGGCGGTGGTCGATCCCGCCAGCATGCGGGTGCACGGCGTGGAGGGCCTGCGGGTGGTGGACGCGTCGGTGATGCCCTACGTCACCAACGGCAACATCTACGCACCGGTGATGATGATCGCCGAGAAGGCCGCCGACCTCATCCTCGGCAAGGCACCCCTGGCGCCGTCGAAGGCCGCGTACTACCGCCATCGCGACGCCCAGAAGCAGGCCGGGTAGGCCTTGGGCGCCGCGGGGCTGAGGGCGCTGCTGGGCAGCGTCCGCTACGAGGTGCTGCCGGCCAGGGCGACCGAGGAAAAGGTCCTCGCCCATGTCCCGCGCGACGTCGTCGTCACCGTGACGGCGTCGCCGGTCAAGGGCCTGGAGCCGACCCTCGACCTCGCCGGCCGGCTCGCCGCGCACGACTACCGGGTCGTCCCGCACGTGCCGGCGCGGCTGCTGCGGGACGAGGTGCACCTGAAGGAGGTCGCGGGCCGGCTGCGCGAGGCGGGCGTGGACGACGTCTTCGTCCCGGCCGGTGACGCCGACCCGCCCGCCGGGGTCTACGACGGGGCGCTGCCGGTGCTGCGCGGGCTGAGCGAGCTGGGCAGGCCCTTCGCCCGCGTCGGCGTCACCGGCTACCCCGAGAGCCATCCGCTCATCCACGACGACGTCACCGTCCAGGCGATGTGGGACAAGCGCGAGCACGCCACGTACATCGTGAGCAACCTCTGCTTCGACCCGCGGGTGCTGGGGGAGTGGATCGTTCGTATACGGCGCCGGGAGGTCACTCTGCCGGTCCACGTGGGTGTCGCGGGACCTGTGCAGCGGGCGAAGCTGCTGGCGATGGCGACGAAGATCGGGGTGGGGGAGTCGACGCGCTTCCTGACGAAACACGCCTCCTGGTTCGCGCGCTTCGCGGCACCCGGAGGCTATGCGCCCGAGCGGCTGCTCTCCCGCACGGAGAAGGCCCTCACCGCCCCCTCGGCGGGGGTGGCCGGTCTGCACCTGTTCACCTTCAACCAGATCGCCGAGACGGAGCGGTGGCGCCGCGCGCTGCTGGACCGCCTCGGCGGCTGAACCCGCTTCGCACACGACGGGGGCGGGACCGCGATCCGGTCCCGCCCCCCATCTCCGTGCGGCTCAGCGGAAGACCACCGTGCGGTTGCCGTCCACCATCACGCGGCTCTCGCTGTGCCACTTCACCGCGTGTGCGAGGACTTGCGCCTCCACGTCCCGCCCGACCGTGACCAGGTCGCCGGGGTCGAGCGAGTGGTCCACCCTGACCACGTCCTGCTCGATGATCTGACCCTCGTCCAGGTCCGGTGTCACATAGTGCGCCGTCGCGCCGACGAGCTTCACTCCGCGCTGGTAGGCCTGCTCGTAGGGGCGTGCGCCCTTGAAGCTGGGGAGGAACGAGTGGTGGATGTTGATGGCGCGGCCCTCCAGCTCCTTGCACAGGTCGTCGGAGAGGACCTGCATGTAGCGGGCCAGAACCACCAGGTCGACGCCCAGTTCGCGGACGAGTTCCAGCAGCTGGGCCTCGGCCTCGGGCTTGGTCTCCCTGGTCACCGGGATGTGGTGGAAGGGGATGTCGTACGTCTCCGCGAGCTCCTCGAAGTCCCGGTGGTTGGAGACGATCGCGGGGATCTCGATGTTGAGGGCGCCGGTGCGCCGGCGGAAGAGCAGGTCGTTCAGGCAGTGGCCGAACTTGGACACCATGATCAGCGTCCGGGTCGGCGTGGCCGCGTCGCTCAGGCTCCAGGAGATGCCGTAGGCCTGGGCCACGGGAGCGAAGCGGTAACGCAGCTGTTCCAGGTCGGCCGTCGGATCGGCGACGTCGAAGTGGACCCTCATGAAGAAGCGCCCCTGGAGTCGGTCGTCGAACTGCTGGCTTTCCAGGATGTTGCCGGAGTTCCGGACGAGGAAGCCGCTCACAGCGTGGACCAGTCCGGCGCTGTTGGGGCAGGAGAGGGTGAGGACGTACTCGCGGCCAGATTGCGGTCGGGGGAACTTGGGGGACACGTCGGCCTCCGTCGGTGCGCATTACACAACACGATGAGCGATACGCAACATGTTCGGCTCGATGGGGGGCCGTGGTCAAGAGAGGAGGGTCAATGGGCCCCTTGCGAAATCGTCATCTGCCAACCTCTTGACGTCTCTCCGGACATTCGCCAGGGTGTTCCACCACAAGCAATTGGGTGCACGATGCGCAACGACTTCAGTTGAAAGGCTCGGCGCGTGGCAGACCTGTATGTGGATGGCGCATGGCGGAACCCGGTGGCCGGCGGGCACCGGGACATCCGATGTCCCGCCGACGGCGAGACGGTCGCCACCGTCTCGGAGGCGACGCGCCCGGACACCGAGGCGGCGATCGCCGCGGCCCGCCGGGCCTTCGACGAGGGGCCCTGGCCGGCCACCTCCGAGCGGCAGCGGGGTGAACTGCTGCTGCGCACCGCCGACATCGTCGAGCGCGATGCCAAGGAATTCGCCCGCGCGGAGTCCCTGGACACCGGCAAGCGGCTGGTGGAGAGCGAGTACGACATCGCCGACGTCGTCTCCTGCTTCCGCTACTACGGCGGCCTCGGCGGCACCGACGCCGGACGGGTGATCGACACCGGCCGTGACGACGCCGTCAGCCGCGTGGTGTACGAGCCGGTCGGGGTGTGCGGGCTCATCACCCCCTGGAACTACCCCCTGCTGCAGGCCAGTTGGAAGGTCGCCCCGGCACTCCTCGCCGGAAACACGATCGTCCTCAAGCCCAGCGAACTCACCCCGTCCACCTCGATCCTGCTGATGCGGGCACTGGAGGAGGCCGGGCTCCCGGCCGGCGCCGCCAATCTCGTCCTGGGCGCGGGGCCGGAGGCGGGCGCACCGCTCAGCGAGCATCCCGACGTCGACATGGTCTCCTTCACCGGCGGCCTGGAGACGGGCAGGCGCATCATGGCCACCGCCGCCGCGACCGTGAAGAAGGTCGCGCTGGAACTCGGCGGCAAGAACCCCAACGTGGTCTTCGCCGACGCAGACTTCGAGGCGGCCGTGGACTTCGCCCTCACGGCCGTCTTCCTGCACTCGGGGCAGGTCTGCTCGGCCGGGGCCCGGCTGATCGTCGAGGACGGCCTGCACGACCGCTTCGTCGACGAGGTCGTCCGCCGCGCCCGGCAGATCCGCCTCGGCGGCCCCTTCGACCCCGAGGCCGAGACCGGAGCGCTGATCTCCGCACAGCACCTGGCGAAGGTCGAGGCGTACGTCGCCGCGGGCCTCGCCGAAGGCGCCGTACTGCGCTGCGGCGGCGCACGCCCCGACGACGCCGCGCTGGGGCACGGTCACTTCTATCTGCCTACCGTGCTCGACGAGTGCCGGCAGGACATGCGCGTGGTGCACGAGGAGTCGTTCGGGCCCGTGCTCACCGTGGAGCGCTTCACCGACGAGGACGACGCCGTACGCATCGCCAACGACACCGAGTACGGACTCGCCGGAGCCGTGTGGACGCAGGACGGCGGCAAGGCCCAGCGGGTCGCCCGGCGGCTGCGCCACGGCACCGTGTGGATCAACGACTACCACCCCTATGTGCCGCAAGCGGAATGGGGTGGCTTCGGGCTTTCGGGCGTGGGCCGGGAGCTGGGACCGACCGGCCTGAACGAGTACCGAGAGCCCAAACACATCTGGCAGAACATCCAACCCCGGCCGCAGCACTGGTTCCGCGGCTGAACGCCGAAAGAAGGTCGAACGTGACCACACAGACCGAGGTGCCGCAGCGGCGCGGCACGTCCCAGGACTCGGGCTCCACCCCGGTCATCTCCGTGCGCCGGCTGTGGAAGGTGTTCGGGCCGAAGGCCGACCAGGTCCCGGACTCCGAGGAGTTGTGCGGGCTCACCCGCCGCGAGCTGATGGACCGCACCGGATGCACCGCCGCCGTACGCGACGTCCACTTCGACGTCTCACCCGGCGAGGTCTTCGTCGTGATGGGCCTGTCCGGCTCGGGCAAGTCCACGCTGGTGCGATGTCTGACCCGGCTGATCGAACCCACCGCCGGCGAGGTCGTCTTCGAGGGCGAGGACATCCGCAAGGCGGACGCGGGGCGCCTGCGCGAGCTGCGCCGCCGGAAGTTCTCCATGGTCTTCCAGCACTTCGGTCTGCTGCCCCACCGCCGCGTCCTCGACAACGTGGCGTTCGGGCTGGAGATCCGGGGGATGGGCAGGGCGGAGCGCACCAGGCGGGCCCAGGAGGTCGTCGAGCTGGTCGGCCTCGCGGGCTACGAGAACTCCTTCCCCGACCAGCTGTCCGGCGGCATGCAGCAGCGCGTCGGCCTCGCCCGTGCGCTGGCCGGCGATCCGGACGTGCTCTTCTTCGACGAGCCGTTCTCGGCGCTCGACCCGCTGATCCGCCGCGACATGCAGAACGAGGTCATCCGGCTGCACCACGAGGTCGGCAAGACGATGGTGTTCATCACCCACGACCTCTCCGAGGCCCTCAAGCTGGGCGACCGCATCCTCATCATGCGCGACGGAAAGATGGTCCAGTGCGGCACCGGCGACGAACTGGTGGGCGCCCCGGCGGACGACTACGTGCGCGAGTTCGTGAAGGACGTGCCGCGCGGCGACGTGCTCACCCTGCGGTGGATCATGCGTCCGCCGGCCGACGGCGACGCCCTGGACGGCCCCGAGCTGGGCCCGGACGTCGTGGTGAAGGAGGCCACCCGGGCGGTGCTCGCGGCCGACAGGCCGGTCAAGGTCGTCGAGGACGGCAAGCTGCTCGGCATCGTCGGAGACGAGGAGATCCTCGCGGTGGTCGCCGGGCAGGAAGGCGGCGCGTGATGACCGTCGTCATGGAGAAACCGCAGAAGACCGGGCCCGTCGGGAAACCGGCGGCGCCCGCCAGGACTCCGCGCAGGATCAGCCGGTCCATGCTCGTCGGCGCGATCCTCGTCGTCTGGCTGGTGCTCTTCGCCGTGCTGCGCGGCAAGCAGACCCTCGCCCTGGCGGCCGCCGACCTGACCGATCTGCACCGGTGGTTCAACGACGTCAACGACTCCATAGGCGCCAACCGCAACTCCAACCCGCTGTTCCTGTACTTCTTCAACGAGATCCGCCTGGTCATCGACTCCGTGGTGACCTTCGTGCAGGAGCTGATCTCGCAGCCCTCCGCCGACCGGCCCCTGCCGCAGATCGGGTGGCTCGGCGTCGTCGGCATCGCGGGTTATGTCTCCTGGGCCGTGGGCAACTGGCGGGTCGCGCTGCTGGCGGTGGCCGGCTTCACCTTCCTCGGCCTTCAGGGTCTGTGGCAGGAGAGCATGGACACCCTGGCGCTGACCGTCTCGGCCGTCTTCGTGGCGCTGCTGTTCGCGATCCCGCTGGGCGTGTGGGCGGGGCTGTCCGACCGGTTCAACCGGATCGTGACGCCCTTCCTGGACTTCATGCAGACGATGCCGACCTTCGTCTATCTGGCCCCGCTGACCCTCTTCTTCCTCATCGGCCCGGCTTCCGCCACGATCGCCACGCTGATCTACGCGGCGCCGCCGACGATCCGCATCACCGCGCACGCCATCCGCACCGTGCCGGAGACGACGGTCGAGGCGGCCGAGTCGCTGGGTGCCACCCGACGGCAGTCCCTCACGAAGGTCCTGCTGCCGATGTCCAGGCGGACCGTGGTGATGGGCGTCAACCAGACCATCATGGCCGCCCTGGCCATGGTGACCATCGCCGCCCTGATCGACGCTCCCGGCCTCGGCAAGACGGTCATCCAGGCGTTGCAGTCGCTCGACGTCGGCACGGCCTTCAACGCGGGTCTGGCCATCGTCGTCATGGCCATCGTGCTGGACCGGGTGACCACCGCGGCGAGCGGACGCGCGGAGGCGGCCCGGCGTTCGAAGAACCGTTTCCTGGCCTGGCGGCGTCCGCTGGTGGGCGTGGGCGCGGCGGTCACGGCCGTTCTGGTCTACCTCTCCCACACCTATGTATGGGCGGCGGAGTTCCCCGGCGAGGGTGACACCGGCAGCGCCATCGCCCGCGGGGCCGACTCGGTGACCACCTGGGCGCAGGACAACCTGTCGGGCCTCACCAACGCCTTGCGCGACGCCATCACCAACGGGCTGCTCAACCCGTTCCAGACCCTGCTCACCGACTCCCCGTGGTGGCTCGTCGGCGCGGCCCTGATCGCGCTCGGCGTCGTCCTCGGCGGCCTGCGCGCCGGCCTCACCACGGCGGTGTGCGTGGCCCTGCTGGTCGGCACCGGAGTCTGGTCGGACAGCATGACGACGCTGGCGTCGACCGTGGTCGCCACCGTGCTCGTGATGCTGCTCGGGATCGTCTTCGGCGTGTGGATGGGACGCAGCGCGCTCGTGGACCGGCTGCTGCGGCCCACCCTGGACGCGGCCCAGGTCATGCCGCCGTTCGTCTATCTCGTGCCGTTCCTGGCGCTGTTCGGCGCGACCCGCTTCACGGCGATCGTCGCCGCCGTCGTCTACGCGGCCCCCGTCGCCATGAAGATCATCGCGGACGGGGTGCGGAACGTACCCGCCACCACCGTGGAGGCGGCCACCTCCGCCGGGTGCAACACCTGGCAGATCATCACCAAGGTCCAGCTGCCGATGGCACGCGGAGCCCTGACGCTCGCCACCAACCAGGGCCTGATCTACGTGCTCTCGATGGTCGTGGTGGGCGGCCTGGTGGGTGCGGGCGCCCTCGGCTACGACGTCGTAGCCGGCTTCTCGCAGGGGCAGCTGTACGGGAAGGGGCTGGCCGCCGGGCTCGCCATCGTCCTTCTCGGAGTCATGTTCGACCGGATCACTCAGGCAGCGGCTCGCCGCGCCGGCGCATAAGGAGCACCACACCATGGCAAGACACTGGCGGGCCTGCGCGGCCGGCACAGCGATCCTCGGTCTCACCCTGACGGCCTGCGGCGGGGCGAAGGTCGGTGACGACAGCGCCGGCGGCTCGGGCGAGTCGGGCAAGTGCGGCACCTTCAACCTCGCGGTCAACCCGTGGGTGGGGTACGAGGCCAACGCGGCGGTCATCGCCTACGTCGCGGAGCACGACCTCGGCTGCAAGGTCAACAAGAAGGACCTGAAGGAAGAGATCGCCTGGCAGGGCTTCGGGACGGGCGAGGTCGACGCCGTCGTCGAGAACTGGGGCCACGACGACCTGAAGAAGAAGTACATCACCGACCAGAAGACCGCCGTCGACGCCGGCCCGACCGGCAACGAAGGCCTCATCGGCTGGTACGTGCCGCCGTGGCTGGCCAAGGAACACCCGGACATCCTCGACTGGAACAACCTCGACAAGTACGCGGCCGAGTTCAAGACGTCCGAGTCCGGCGGCAAGGGCCAACTCCTCGACGGCGACCCGTCGTTCGTCACCAACGACGAGGCCCTGGTGAAGAACCTCAAGCTGGACTACAAGGTGGTGTACGCGGGCAGCGAGACCGCCCTCATCCAGGCCTTCCGCAAGGCGGAGAAGGACAGGGAATGGGTGATCGGCTACTTCTACGAGCCGCAGTGGTTCATGTCCGAGGTGCCGCTGGAGAAGGTCAAGCTGCCCGAGTACAAGGAGGGTTGCGACGCCGACGCGGAGAAGGTCGACTGCGACTACCCCGTGTACAAACTGGACAAGATCGTCAGTGCGAAGTTCGCCGAGTCGGGCAGCCCGGCCTATGACCTGGTGAAGAACTTCACCTGGACCAACGACGACCAGAACGTCGTGGCGAAGTACATCGCGGTGGACCGGATGACCCCCGAGGCGGCCGCGGAGAAGTGGGTCGAGGCCAACCGCGACAAGGTGGAGGCCTGGATCAAGTAGGCCGTTCCCCCAGGCCCTTCACGCAGCCCTTCACGAATGCCCGGTGGGCGATGCGCACGGACGCGCACCGCTCACCGGGCATTGCCGTGTTTCGGGCTGTTTTCCGACGTCACGGACCCCTTGACACCCACCCGCACGGCAGGCACATTGAGTTGCGCAACCTGAATCACGTTGCGTAAAAAGCAACTCAACCGGAGGTGCGGCGATGGCGGGACCCCGAGTGGTCATCATCGGAGCGGGCGTCGTGGGAGCGGCCCTCGCGGACGAGATCTCCGCGCGCGGATGGACCCAAGTGACCGTGGTCGACCAGGGCCCGCTCCCCGCCACCGGGGGCTCCTCCTCGCACGCCCCGGGCCTGGTCTTCCAGACGAACTCCTCGAAGACCATGACCGAGCTGGCCCGCTACACCGTCGAGAAGTTCTGCTCCCTCGACGTCGACGGCAAGCCCTGCTTCCTGCAGGTGGGCGGCCTGGAAGTGGCGACCACCCCGGAGCGCCTGGCGGAACTGCACCGCCGCCACGGCTGGATCACCGCCTGGGGCATCGAGTCCCGCCTGCTGACCGCCGACGAGTGCGTCGAGCAGCACCCGCTGGTCAACCGCGACAAGGTCCTCGGCGGCCTTCTGGTCCCGACCGACGGCCTGGCCAAGGCCGTCCTCGCCGTTGAGGCGCAGATCCGCCGGGCCACCGAGCGCGGCGTGACCTTCCTGGCCCGCCACGAGGTCCTCGACGTCCTGAAGGCCGACGGCGAGGTGACGGGCGTCCGCACCGACCAGGGCGATCTGGAAGCCGACATCGTCGTGTGCTGCGCCGGCATCTGGGGCCCGAAGATCGCCCGTATGGCCGGCATGAACCTCCCGCTCACGCCGCTCGCCCACCAGCTCGCCTGGACCGGCCCCGTCCCGGCGCTCGCCGGCCAGACCGAGGAGGCGGTCCGCCCGATCCTGCGCCACCAGGACGCCGACCTCTACTACCGCGACCGCTACGACGGCATCGGCATCGGCTACTACGGGCACCGCCCGATGCCGATCTCCGCCGACGACATCCTCTCCGTGGACGAGGCCGCCGAGATGCCGTCCGTCCTGAAGTTCACGGAGGAGGACTTCGAGCCCGCCTGGACCGAGACCCAGTCCCTGCTCCCCGCGACGCAGGAGGCGAAGGTCGAGGAGGGCATCAACGGCCTGTTCTCCTTCACCACCGACAACTTCCCCCTCCTCGGCGAGTCCCCGGACGTCAAGGGCTTCTGGGTCGCCGAGGCGGTCTGGGTCACCCACTCCGCGGGGGTGGGCCGGGCGATGGCCGAATGGCTGGTGGACGGCCACTGCTCGTCCTTCGACCTGCACGAGTGCGACGTCAACCGCTTCGAACCGCACCAGTTGTCCCCGGAGTACGTCCTGGCCCGCGACTGCCAGAACTTCGTCGAGGTCTACGACATCCTCCACCCCCTCCAGCCCTCCGGCGACCCGCGCCCGATCCGCACCAGCCCCTTCCACACCCGCCAGCAGGAGCTGGGCGCCTTCTTCCTGGAGGCGAACGGCTGGGAGCGCCCGCAGTGGTACGAGGCCAACGCCCGCCTCGTCGAGGGCCGCAGCATCCCCACCCCGGGCGACTGGGCCGCGCAGTTCTGGTCGCCGATCGTCGGCGCCGAGGCCCAGGTCACCCGCGAGACCGTCGCGATGTACGACATGACGGCCCTCAAGCGCCTGGAGGTGAGCGGGCCCGGCTCGGCGGACTTCCTGGAGCGCCTGTGCACCGGCAAGGTCGCCAAGTCCGTCGGCTCGGTCACGTACACCCTGCTGCTGGACCACGACGGCGGCATCCGCAGCGACATCACCGTCGCCCGCCTGGGCCGTGACCTCTTCCAGGTCGGCGCCAACGGCAACCTCGACCTCGACTGGTTCACCCGCCACCTGCCCGCCGACGGCACGGTCCAGGTCCGTGACATCACGCCCGGCACCTGCTGCATCGGCCTGTGGGGCCCGCTCGCCCGCAAGGTCCTGCAGCCGCTGACGGACGAGGACTTCTCGGGCGACGGCCTGAAGTACTTCCGCGCCAAGCGCGCCTACATAGGCTCCGTCCCCGTCACGGCGATGCGCCTGAGTTACGTCGGCGAACTCGGCTGGGAGCTGTACACCACCGCCGACCAGGGCCAGAAGCTGTGGGACACCCTGTGGCAGGCGGCGAAGCCCCTCGGCGGCGTCATCGCCGGCCGCGGCGCCTTCAACAGCCTCCGCCTGGAGAAGGGTTACCGCTCCTTCGGCACCGACATGACCTACGAGCACGACCCCTACGAGGCCGGCGTCGGCTTCGCCGTCAAGCTCGACAAGGACGACTTCATCGGCAAGGCCGCGCTGGAGCGCCGCAAGTCCGACGTACGGCGGAGGCTCACCTGCCTCACCATCGACGACCCGCACTCGGTCGTCCTGGGCAAGGAGCCGGTGTACGACGGCGACCGCGCGGTCGGCTACGTCACCAGCGCCGCCTACGGCTACACGATCGGCAAGGGCATCGCCTACGCATGGCTCCCGGCCGAGCTCACCGCCCCCGGCACGACCGTGCAGATCGGCTACTTCGACCGGCGCATCGACGCGGTCGTCGCCGAGGAACCCCTGTTCGACCCGACGATGTCCCGCCTCCGTGGCTGACCGAGGGAAGCCGATGACTGCGCAGACACTCGACGGCAGGGCGACCGCCGCCGACATCCGTCGTGAACTCGCCGAGCGCGTCGCCAAGTTGACGGCCACCACCGGCCGCGCACCCGGCCTCGGCACCGTCCTGGTCGGCGACGACCCCGGCTCTCACGCCTACGTCACCGGCAAGCACCGCGACTGCGCCCAGGTGGGCATCGCCTCCATCCGCCGGGACCTGCCCGCCGACGCCTCCCAGGAGCAGGTGGAGGAGGCGATCGACGAACTCAACGCCGACCCGGCCTGCACCGGGTACATCGTCCAACTCCCGCTCCCGCGCCACCTGGACGCCAACGCCGTACTGGAACGGATGGACCCGGCCAAGGACGCCGACGGCCTGCACCCCGTCAACCTCGGCCGGCTCACCCTGGGCGTCGACGCACCGCTGCCGTGCACCCCGCGCGGCATCGTGGAACTGCTCCGGCGCCACGACGTGCCGCTGGCCGGAGCACGGGTGTGCGTGATCGGCCGGGGCATCACGGTAGGACGCCCGATCGGCCTCCTCCTCACCCGCCGCTCCGAGAACGCCACCGTCACCCTCTGCCACACCGGCACCCAGGGCCTGGCCTGGCACGTGCGCGAGGCCGACATCGTCATCGCGGCCGCCGGCTCGCCGGGACTGGTCACCAAGGACATGCTGCGCCCCGGCGCGGCGGTCCTGGACGTCGGCATCACCCGCACCGACCAGGGTCTGGTCGGCGACATCCACCCGGACGCCGCCCAGGTGGCCGGATGGCTCGCCCCCATGCCCGGGGGCGTCGGCCCCATGACCCGGGCGATGTTGCTGGCCAACGTCGTCGAGGCCGCCGAGAGGAACGCGAACCCCGTATGAACGTGCTGAACGGAGACGCCCGATGAGCCCGCGCACACCCGGCGCCGACCTCCCTGACCACCCCGACTTCCTGTGGCGCAATCCCGAGCCGAGGAAGTCGTACGACGTGGTGATCGTCGGCGGTGGCGGACACGGCCTGGCCACCGCCCACTACCTCGCCAGGAACCACGGCATCACGAATGTCGCCGTGCTGGAGAAGGGCTGGCTCGCGGGCGGCAACATGGCCCGCAACACCACGATCATCCGCTCCAACTACCTGTGGGACGAGAGCGCGGGCATCTACGAGCACGCACTCAAGCTGTGGGAGGGGCTGGCGGAGGAACTCGACTACCCGATCCTCTTCTCCCAGCGAGGCGTGCTCAATCTCGCGCACAGCCTCCAGGACGTGCGCGACAGCGTGCGCCGCGTCGAGGCGAACCGCCTCAACGGGGTGGACGCGGAGTGGCTCGACGCGGACGGCGTCAAGGAAGTCTGCCCGATCGTCAACATCTCGCAGGACGTGCGCTACCCGGTCCTCGGCGCCACGTACCAGCCGCGCGCGGGCATCGCCAAGCACGACTACGTGGCCTGGGGCCTGGCCCGCTCCGCGGACGCCGCCGGCATCGACATCATCCAGAACTGCGAGGTCACCGGCCTCGACGTGGTCGGCAACCGCGTGGTCGGAGTCCGGACGAACCTCGGCCCCATCGCGGCCGGCAAGGTGGCGCTCTGCTCGGCGGGCCACACCTCGGTCCTCGCCGCTATGGCGGGCATCGAACTGCCCGTCCAGAGCCACCCGTTGCAGGCCCTGGTCTCCGAACTCCTGGAGCCGGTGCACCCGACCGTCGTCATGTCCAACGCCGTCCACGTGTACGTCAGTCAGGCGCACAAGGGCGAGCTGGTGATGGGCGCGGGCATCGACGCGTACAACTCGTACACCCAGCGCGGCGCCTTCCACATCATCGAAGAGCAGATGGCGGCGGCCCTGGAGCTGTTCCCGGTCTTCGCCCGCGCCCATGTGCTGCGCACCTGGGGCGGCATCGTCGACACCAGCCCCGACGCCTCACCGATCATCGGGCTCAGCCCCGTCGACAACCTCTACCTCAACTGCGGCTGGGGCACGGGCGGGTTCAAGGCCACCCCGGGCGTCGGCTGGGTCTACGCCCACACCATCGCCCATGACACCCCCCACGCCCTCAACGCCCCCTTCTCGCTCGACCGTTTCACCACCGGCGCGCTCGTCGACGAGCACGGCGCTGCCGCGGTGGCCCACTAGGGAGCCGATCCATGCTGCTCATTTCCTGCCCGTGGTGCGGGCCCCGCGACGAGGCCGAGTTCCACTACGGCGGCCAGGCCCACGTCCCCTACCCGGAGGACCCGGCATCCCTCACCGACGAGGAGTGGGCCCGCTACCTGTTCTTCCGCGACAACCCCAAGGGCCCCTTCGCCGAGCGCTGGACCCACGCGGCGGGCTGCCGCCGCTGGTTCAACGCGGTGCGGGACACGTCGACGAACGAGATCCTGGCGGTGTATAGGGCGGGTGAGGAACGCCCGGCAGCTGTTGAGCCGAGGCCGGCCATTTCAGCCCGTCCGGCGTTTGAGGACGAGGCCGTTCAGGCCGAAGGGGGGCCTGGGGGCGCAGCCCCCAGCGGGGCAGAAGGGGCAGCGCCCCTTCAGGATGGGACGGGTAGGGGCGGCGGGGGCGAAAAGACCCCGTTCCGCCACCCCACCCGAGGCCGAATCCACCGCGACGAACCCCTCACCTTCACCTTCGACGGCACCGAATACCAGGGCTACCGCGGCGACACCCTCGCCTCCGCCCTCCTCGCCAACGGCGTCATCCAGGCCGGCACCAGCATCCGGCTCGGCCGCCCCCGCGGCATCTTCTCGGCCGGCGTCGAAGAGCCCAACGCGGTCATCCAGATCGAGGAACCCTTCCCCGAGCCCATGCTCCCCGCGACGACCGTCGAGCTCTACGACGGCCTGGTCGCGACCAGCCTCCCCGGCCAGGGCCGCCTCGCCACCGAACCGGACCCCGCCCGCTACGACGCCGTACACGCCCACTGCGACCTGCTCGTCGTGGGCGCGGGCCCGGCAGGCCTCGCGGCCGCGGCCGCGGCAGCGAACAGCGGCGCCCGGGTCATCCTCGCCGACGACCAGCCGGAGCCGGGCGGCAGCCTCCTGGGCACGGCCGAACACCTCGACTGGGTACGGGAGATCACCGAGCAGCTCGACACCGCCCCCGAGGTCCGTGTCCTGCCCCGCACCACCGTCTTCGGCCACTACGACGACAACCACCTCCTCGCCGTCGAACGCCGCACCAACCACCTCGGCGCCGAGGCCCCCGAGAACGTCTCCCGCGAACGCGTCTGGCGCATCCGTGCCCGCCGCGTCGTCCTCGCCACCGGCGCCCACGAGCGCTCCCTGGCCTTCGCGGACAACGACCGCCCGGGCGTCATGCTGGCCGCCTCGGCCCGTACGTACGCCAACCGCCACGGCGTCCTGCCCGGCCGCCACGCGGTGGTCTTCACCACCAACGACAGCGCCTACGCGGCAGCGCTGGACCTCGCCGCGGCCGGCCTGGCCATCACAGCGATCGTCGACACCCGCCCCGAACCGGCAAAGTGGGCGGACCGCGCAAGAGCAGCCGGTATCGAAGTCCTCCCCGGCCACGCCGTCATCGGCACCGAGGGCGAGGCACGCCTCACCGCCGTGACCGTCGCCCCGTACGGAGAGTCCACGGGGCAGCGGCAGTTCGCCGCCGACCTGCTGCTGGTCTCCGGCGGCTGGAACCCGGTGGCCCACCTGTTCAGCCAGTCCGGCGGCAAGCTGCGCTACGACGAGACACTGGGCTCCTTCGTCCCCGACACCACCCGCCAGCAGGTCGAGGTCGTCGGCAGCGCGAGCGGCGTCCTCGACCAGGCCGCGGTCCTGGCGCAGGGCGCGGCTGCCGGCGCCCGTGCCGTCGAGGCCGAGGGCTACATGCCCGAGGCGCCCCGCCTCCCGCAGGTGGCCGTGCAGCCGCAGCAGACACCGCCGATGCACGTGTACGTCGTCCCGGGCGGCACCGGCGACGCCCCCCGTTTCGTCGACCTCCAACGCGACGTCACCGTCGACGACCTGGCCCGCGCGACCGGCGCCGGCCTGAACTCGGTGGAGCACACCAAGCGCTACACCACGGCCGGCACCGCCAACGACCAGGGCAAGACCTCCGGCGTCCTGGCCAGTGGCGTCGTCGCCGAACTGCTCGGCGTGGACATCTCGGCGCTCGGCACGACGACCTTCCGCCCGCCCTACACGCCGGTCTCCTTCGCCGCCCTCGCGGGCCGGGACCGGGGCGCGCTGAGCGACCCGGTCCGCACGACCGCGATCCACGACTGGCATGTCGCGCACGGCGCCCTGTTCGAGAACGTCGGCCAGTGGAAGCGCCCCTGGTACTACCCGCAGGACGGCGAGGACATGGAAGCCGCCGTGCTGCGCGAGTGCCGGGCCACCCGCGAGAGCGTGGGCTTCATGGACGCCTCCACCCTCGGCAAGATCGACGTGCAGGGCCCGGACGCCGGCGTCTTCCTCGACCGCCTGTACACCAACATGATGAGCACCCTGAAGGTCGGCATGATCCGCTACGGCGTGATGTGCCGCCCGGACGGCATGGTCTTCGACGACGGCACGGTCATCCGCGTCGCCCAGGACCGCTTCCTGGTCACCACGACGACGGGCAACGCCGCCGCCGTACTGGACTGGATGGAGGAGTGGCTCCAGACCGAGTGGCCGGAGCTCAAGGTCCACTGCACCTCGGTGACCGAGCAGTGGGCCACGGTGGCCCTGGTCGGTCCGAAGTCCCGCGAGGTGCTCGGCTCGCTCGCGCCCCGACTGGCCGTCGCCAACGACGACTTCCCGTTCATGTCATGGCGCGAGACGACCGTCGCCGGCATCGAGGCCCGGGTCTGCCGGATCAGCTTCTCCGGCGAACTCGCCTACGAGATCAACGTGTCACCGTGGCAGGCCCTCGCCCTCTGGGAGGCCCTGTACGAGGCCGGCGCCCCGTACGGCATCACCCCCTACGGCACCGAGACCATGCACGTCCTGCGCGCCGAGAAGGGTTACCCGATCATCGGCCAGGACACCGACGGCACGGTCACTCCACAGGACCTCGGCATGAGCTGGGCGGTGTCGAAGAAGAAGCCCGACTTCATAGGCAAGCGCTCCTACGCCCGTGCCGACACCGCGCGTCCCGACCGCAAGCACCTCGTCGGCCTCCTCCCCGAGGACCCGGCCGCCTTCCTCCCGGAGGGCACCCACCTGGTCGCGGGCAGCGAACTGCCCGCTCCGCCCGTACCGATGCTCGGCCATGTGACCTCCAGCTACCGCAGTGCGGCGCTCGGCAGGACGTTCGCGCTCGCCCTGGTCAAGGGCGGCCGCGACCGCATCGGCGAACGCCTCTACGCACCCGTCGGCGACCGGCTGGTCCCCGTGACCGTCGCAAGCCCCGTCCTCTACGACCCCGAGGGAGCCCGTCGCGATGGCTGACACCGCCCTGAAGGTCCCGCTGCGCAGCCCCCTGGCGCAGGTCGCCGACCGCCTGGCCGCCGCGACACGCTCCTCCGGGGGCGAGGTCCGGCTGGCCGAACTCCCCTTCCTGGCCCAGGTGAGCGTGCGCCTCGACGCCAAGGGAGCGGCGGCGGAGGCCGTCGGCCTGGCGCTGGACCTCCAGCTGCCCCTCCAGCCCAACACCGTCGTCCGGGCCGGGGAGTTGACCGCGCTCTGGCTCGGTCCGGACGAATGGCTGCTGGTGGGGCCGCCAGGGAGCGAACGGGACCTGGAGAGCCGGGTCCGGGAGGCGGCGGGAGACGAGCCGGTCTCGGTGAGCGACGTCTCCGCCCAGCGCACCACCCTGCTCGTCACGGGCCCCCGCGCCCACGACCTGCTGGCCCACGGCTGCGCGCTGGACCTGCATCCACGGGCCTTCGGCTCCGGACGCTGCGCCCAGACGACCCTGGGCCGCACGCAGGTCGTCCTGGTCGCCCGGGACGAACCCAGGGCCGGATTCTGGGTCCTGGTCCGTTCGTCGTTCGCCGGCTATCTGGCCCAGTGGCTGCTCGACGCGGCCACGGAGTACATCTGAGCAACCTTGGAGGACCTCTGTGGGGGCCCCTGCTGCGGACTCCCACAGGTCCTGGTTCCGCCGTACGCATCGAAAGTCTGACGCCTGTGACCGCCACGGCCCACGCCACCACTCCACCCCACCCGGGCACGCCCGACATCCACCCGCAGGGGCTGCCGCGGCCCGGCCGGGCCCTGGTCATGGGCGTCGTGAACGTCACCCCGGACTCGTTCTCCGACGGCGGACGGTCGTTCGCCGCGGACGCCGCCGTCACACACGGACTCGCCCTGCTGGAGCAAGGAGCCGACATCGTGGACGTCGGTGGTGAGTCGACCCGGCCCGGCGCCACACGTCCGCCCGTCGAGGAGGAACTGCGACGCGTCCTGCCCGTCGTCCGGGAACTCGCCGCGGCGGGCGCCGTCGTCAGCGTCGACACCATGCGGGCCGAGGTCGCCGCCCGCGCGCTGGACGCGGGTGCACGGCTGGTCAACGACGTCTCGGGGGGCCTCGCCGACCCCGCGATGCTGCCCCTGATGGCCCGGGCCGGCACGCCGTACGTGGCGATGCACTGGCGTGGACATTCCGCCGGCATGCAGGCGAACGCCCGTTACGACGACGTCGTCACCGACGTGCTCGACGAGCTGCGGCTGCGCGTCGCGGCCGCGCTGGAGGCCGGGATCCCGCCGGACCGCCTGATCGTCGACCCCGGCCTGGGATTCGCCAAGTCGCCCGAGCACAACTGGCAGTTGCTCGCCCGGCTCGGGGAGGTCCGGGCACTGGGCCACCCCGTCCTCGTGGGCGCCTCACGCAAGTCGTTCCTCGGGCAGGTGCTGGCGGACCGGACGACGGGAGAGCCGCGTCCGGCACGGCTGCGGGACGCCGCGACGACCGCCGTGTCGGTGCTCGCCGCCGCGCAGGGCGCCTGGTGTCTGCGGGTGCACGACGTCGCCTCGACGCTGGACGCGGTGCGGGTGACGGCTCGCTGGGGCGTCGAGGCGGCCTTCTCTGCTCCGGGGAGGCTTCAGCCCAGGTAGCCCATCCGGCGGCTGATCTCCTCCGCGCCCTTGACGAGGGCGGGCGCGAGCTGGTGGATGCGCTCCTCGGTGAAGCGGTAGGCGGGGCCGGAGGCGCTGAGCGCGGCGACGACCTCGCCGTCGCGGGAGCGGATCGGGGCCGCCATGGCATGCAGGCCGAGTTCGAGTTCCTCCAGCGTCACCGCGTACCCGCGCTCGCGCGCCTCGGCGAGGTTCTTCTCCAGCTTCGTCCTGGCGGTCAGGGTGTGCGGCGTCAGCTTCTGCGTCCCGGAGGCCGCGAGCACGTCCTTGCGCTGCTTCTCCGGCAGGTGGGCCAGCAGGATCTTGCCGCTCGACGTGGCGTGCACCGGGGTGAGCTGCCCGACCCAGTTGTGGGTGCCGACGGCGCCCGGACCGCGCACCTGGTAGAGGTTGACCGCGTAGTGCTCCTGCAGGACCGCGATGTTGACGGTTTCGCCGATCTCCTCGCTGAGCCGCTCGCACACCGGTCGGCCCTGCTGAGTGATGTCGAGACGTCCCGTGACCGCGCCGGCCAGACGCACGATCCCGAAGCCGAGCCGGTACTTGCCCCGGTCGGCCGTCTGCTCGACCAGACCGCGCGCCTCCAGTGCCCCGAGCAGACGGAACGCGGTCGACTTGTGGACGTCGATCTCCGCGGCGACCTCGCTGACCCCCGCCTCGCCCCGCTGGGCCAGGATCTCCAGGACGCTGACGGCTCGGTCGACGGACTGCACCCCGTTCACCGCGGGGCCTACCGTTTCGCTATGTGAGGTGTGGTTGCTCATGGCGCAACTATACGCGCGGGTAGGTGCACGGGGAGGGGCCGCAGCGACGGAAAAGGTGGCCCGTTGGGGCCTTGACGCCGACTCTCCCTCCACACCCTAGGGCCGCCTGCCCGTCGGTGGAAGGCGACGGACAACTTCGCGGAGTCAACCCCTTGACAGTGGGTGTCCGCGAGGAGACAGTTTGGGCAGTCGTTGCTTATGGCGAACGATGTTGCTCAATACGCAACCTCTGTTCCTCCCCTCGCCGATCGATCCGGGGAGTGATCGACGTCCTCCCGCCATTGCAGAACATCAGGCCGAAGAACGCGTTCGGCCGTTGCCCGACGAGGAGATCGACCGTGACACACGAGGTACGCGGCGTCGTCGCCCGCAAGCGGGGCGCGCCGGTCTCGGTGGAGACCGTCCTGGTGCCGGACCCCGGCCCCGGTGAGGCGCTGGTGCGGGTGCAGGCCTGCGGCGTCTGCCACACCGACCTGCACTATCGGGAGGGCGGGATCAACGACGAGTTTCCCTTCCTGCTCGGCCACGAGGCCGCGGGAGTCGTGGAGTCGGTCGGCGAGGGCGTCACCGAGGTCGCACCCGGCGACTTCGTCGTCCTCAACTGGCGTGCCGTCTGCGGCACCTGCCGGGCCTGTCGCAGGGGCCGGCCGTGGTACTGCTTCGCCACCCACAACGCCACCCGGCCGATGACCCTGGCCGACGGCACCCCGCTGTCCCCGGCGCTCGGCATCGGCGCCTTCGCCGAGAAGACCCTGGTCGCCGCCGGGCAGTGCACCAAGGTGGACTCGACCGCTGCTCCGGCCGCGGCCGGCCTGCTCGGCTGCGGTGTGACGGCCGGGTTCGGTGCCGCGGTCAACACCGGCGGCGTCGGCCGCGGCGACTCCGTCGCGGTGATCGGCTGCGGAGGCGTGGGCATGGCCGCGATCGCGGGCGCCAAGGTGGCCGGCGCCGGCCGCATCATCGCCGTGGACGTCGACGAGCGGAAACTGAAGTGGGCCGAACAGTTCGGCGCCACCGACACCGTCGACTCCTCCAGGACCGACGCCGTCGAGGCGATCCGCGAACTCACCGGCGGCTTCGGCGCCGACGTCGTGGTGGACGCGGTGGGCCGCCCCGAGACCTTCAAACAGGCCTTCTACGCCCGCGACCTGGCCGGCACCGCCGTCCTGGTGGGCGTCCCCACCCCGGAGCTGACCCTCGACCTGCCCCTGCTGGACGTCTTCGGCCGCGGCGGTGCGCTGAAGTCCTCCTGGTACGGCGACTGCCTGCCCTCCCGGGACTTCCCCGCGCTGATCGACCTCTACCTCCAGGGCCGCTTCGACCTGGGCGGCTTCGTCACCGAGACGATCTCCCTGGAGGACGTGGAGGCCGCGTTCGTCAGGATGCACCACGGCGAGGTCCTGCGCTCGGTGGTGGTCCTGTGACCGCGCGGACGAAGCCCACGGCGGCACAGCCGAAGGTGGTCGTCATCGGCGCCGGCATTGTCGGGTGCGCACTCGGCGACGAACTGACCGCACGTGGCTGGACGGACGTCACCGTCCTGGAACAGGGCCCGTCACCCGCCGCCTCACTCCGCTGGTCGTCCAGGACCAGCAGTCCGTGGTGATGGGCCACGAGCCGGTGTACGCGGACGGCCGCCCGGTCGGCTACGTGACCAGCGCCGCCTACGGCTACACCATCGGCGCACCCGTCACCGCCGCCGAGCCGCTGTTCGACCCCGAGATGTCCCGCATCCGCCGCTGAACCGGCGGGAGCACCGGCAGACCCCGACCTCAACGGCAAGATTCCCAGGAGATGGACATGGCCTCTTCGTACGACGTGATCGTCGTGGGCCTGGGCGGGATGGGCAGCGCGGCTGCCTACCACCTCGCCGCCCGCGGTCAGCGCGTGCTCGGCCTGGAGCGCTTCGGCCCCGCCCACAACCTCGGCTCCAGCCACGGCGGTTCACGCATCTACCGGCAGGCCTACTTCGAGGACCCCGCCTACGTGCCCCTGCTGCTGCGCGCTCACGAGCTGTGGGGGAAGCTGGCCGCCGACTCCGGCCGCGAGGTCTTCACCGAGACCGGCGGTCTCATGATCGGCCGCGAGGACAGCACGGCCTTCGCCGGCACCCTGCGCAGCGCCCACGAATGGGGCCTGGACCACGAGGTCCTGGGCGCCGCCGACATCCGGCGCCGCTTCCCCACCTTCACCCCGGCGGCCGAGGACGTCGCCTTCTACGAGCGCAAGGCCGGCATCGCGCGGCCGGAGGCGACCGTCGCGGCCCACCTGGACCTGGCCCGGGCCCACGGCGCCGACCTGCACTTCGCGGAAATGGTCCTCGGCTGGGAGGCCGACGGCCCGGGCGGCAGGGCCTGGGTGGTCACCGACCGCGGCGCCTACACCGCCGACCGGCTGGTCATCGCCCCCGGGGCCTGGGCGCCGAAGCTCCTTACCGACCTCGGCGTGCGGGTGACGGTGGAACGCCAGGTCATGTACTGGTTCCAACCCGAAGGCGGAACCGGCCCGTTCACCCACGACCGGCACCCCGTCTACATCTGGGAGGACCCGGACGGCACCCAGATCTACGGCTTCCCCTCCCTCGACGGCCCCGACGGAGGCGCCAAGGTCGCCTTCTTCCGAAGGGGCGGCCTTTGCGACCCCGACACCCTCGACCGGGAGATCCACCCCGACGAGATCGCGGCCATGGCCGAGTACCTGCGCCCGCGCATCCCCACCCTGCCCGGCCGCTTCCTCAAGGGCGCGGCCTGCATGTACGCCAACACCCCGGACGAGCACTTCGTCCTCGCCCACCATCCCGAGCACCCGCAGGTGACGGTGGCCTGCGGCTTCTCCGGTCACGGGTTCAAGTTCGTGCCCGTGATCGGCGAGATCCTCGCCGACCTGGCCACCGAAGGCACCACCGACCACCCCATCGCCCTCTTCGACCCTCGCCGCGTGCGCGTCTGAACATCCTCCGAAGGTGACACGATGACCATCACGAACCTGCCGCCCAGCCTGATCCCCACGCTGTCCGGCGAGTACTACACCGACCCCGAGATCTTCGCCCAGGAGCAGGAGCGGGTCTTCGAGGCCATGTGGTTCTGCGTGGCCCGCGCCGCCGAGTTGGACAGGCCCGGCGCCTTCCGCACCTACCAGGTCGGACGCGAGAGCGTGCTGATCTCCCGCTCCCGGGACGGCTCGGTCAAGGCGTTCCTCAACATCTGCCGGCACCGCGGGGCCAAGCTGTGCACCGAGGAGTCCGGCGAGGTCAAGCGGGCCTTCCAGTGTCCGTACCACGCCTGGACCTACGGCCTGGACGGCAAGCTGGTCGCCGCGCCGAACCTGACGTCGATGCCGGACATCGACCGCACCGAGTACGGCCTGATCAACGTCCATGTCCGGGAGTGGCTCGGGTATGTGTGGGTGTCCCTCGCGCAGGACCCGCCCTCCTTCGAGGCGGACGTGATGGGCGCTGTCGTGGAGCGCCTCGGCGACGTCGAGTCGATCGAGCGCTACGGCATCGAGGACCTCAAGCTGGGCCGCCGTATCACCTACGACGTGAAGGCGAACTGGAAGCT
>NZ_JBFBLP010000035.1:0-22636 GCF_040686775.1 Streptomyces sp. NPDC079141
CGGGGAGGGCCTGGGCCGGCTGTTCAGCAACGGGGTGGCGGACGGGCCGTTCCCCGAGCACTACGAGCCGATCGAGTCGCCGGTCCGCAGCCCGCCGCCACACCGTTGACCGTCAGCAGCAGCGCCCGCGACAGCAGCGGGTCGGGCTGCTCGCCCGCGGCCGCCGCGTCGCGCTGGCGCTTGAGCAGGGCGACCTGGAGGTAGGAGATCGGGTCCAGGTAGGCGTCGCGGATGGTGAAGGTCTGCCGGAGCGCCGGGGTGGCGTCCAGCAGCTCCTGCTCGCCGGTCACCCGCAGCACCTCGCGCACGGTCAGCTCGTGCTCGGCCTTGATGGCGTCGAACACGTGCTTGAGCTCGTCGGGGACGAGGGTGTCGACGTAGTGCTGGGCGATGCGCAGGTCCGTCTTCGCGAGCGTCATCTCGACGTTGGAGATGAAGTTGCGGAAGAAGTGCCACTGCTCGTGCATCTCGTCCAGGACGGTGTCCAGGCCCGCCTCGCGCAGCGCCTTCAGGCCGGAGCCGACGCCGAACCAGCCGGGCACGATCTGCCGCGACTGGGTCCAGCCGAACACCCACGGGATGGCGCGCAGGCCGTCGAGGGAGACACCGGAGCCGGGACGGCGGGAGGGCCGCGAGCCCAGGTGCAGGTCGGCGAGCTGGTCCACCGGCGTCGACGCGAGGAAGTACGTCGGCAGGTCCGGGTCCTCGACCAGCTTGCGGTAGGCGGCGTGGGCCGCGTCCGACACGACGTCCATCGCCGCGTCCCAGCGGGCCAGCGCCTCGTCGGACTGGCGCGGGGCGGTGTGCAGGGCGGACGCCTGGAGCGTGGCCGCGACGGTCAGCTCCAGGTTCTCCCGGGCCAGCGACGGCACCAGGTACTTGTCGGAGATGACCTCGCCCTGCTCGGTCACCTTGATCTCGCCCTCCAGGGTGCCCCAGGGCTGGGCAAGGATCGCGTCGTGCGAGGGGCCGCCGCCGCGGCCGACGGTGCCGCCGCGGCCGTGGAAGAGCCGCAGCCGCACGCCGTACCGGTGCGCCACGTCACGCAGCCGCCGCTGGGCCCGGTGGATCTCCCACTGCGAGGTGGTGATGCCGCCGAACTTGGAGGAGTCGGAGTAGCCGAGCATGACCTCCTGGACATCGCCCCGCAGCGCCACCAGACGCCGGTAGGACGGGTCGGAGAGCATGTCCTCCAGGATCGTGTCGGCGGCCTTGAGCTCGTCCGTGGTCTCCAGCAGCGGAACGATGCCGATCTTCGCCCAGCCGGCGTGCAGGTCGATCAGACCGGCCTCGCGGGCCAGCACGGTCGCCGCGAACACGTCGTCCGCGCCCTGGCACATCGAGATGATGTACGACTCGATGACCTCGGGCCCGAAGACCTCCAGCGCCCGCTTGACGGTCTGGAAGACGCCGAGGGTCTTCTCGCCGGCCGCGTCCACCGGGGCCGGGGTCGGCGCCAGCGGCCTCCTGGAGCGCAGCTCCTTGGCGAGCAGCTTGGCCCGGTACTCGCGCGGCATGTCGGTGTACCGCCAGGACTCCTCGCCCAGGCGGTCGAAGAGCTGGCCGAGGGCGTGGTGGTGGGCGTCGGCGTGCTCGCGCACGTCCATGGTGGCCAGCTGCAGACCGAACGCGGCGAGCGTACGGATCGTGCGGTTCATCCGGCCCTCGGCGAACAGGCCGCCGCGGTGCTCGCGCAGCGAGCTCTGGATCAGCGTCAGGTCGCGCAGCAGCTCGGCGGTGCCCAGGTAGTCGCGGCCCGCCTCGTGCGGGATGCCCTTGGCCAGGCGCAGCTTGGTGTTCTCCAGCTTCTGCCGGATGCAGGTGGCCTTGAGCCGGTAGGGCTCCTCGGCGTTCAGCCGCTTGTAGCGGGGGCTGATCTCGGGCAGCGCCTCCAGGTCGGCCTGGAGGGAGGAGAGCAGCTCCTCGGTGGCGCCGGAGTAGCGGATGGAGTTCGACAGGAAGCCGCGCAGCTCGTCGATCAGCTCCAGGGCGTCGTTGATGCCGTGCTCGTGCTGGAGGATCAGCACGTCCCAGGTGACCTGCGGGGTGACGTTCGGGTTGCCGTCGCGGTCGCCGCCGATCCAGGTGCCGAAGGTCAGCGGACGGGTGTCGTCGGGGAGCTTGACGCCGACCCGCTCCAGCTCGGCGGTGAGGTCCTCCAGGACGTCACCGACCGCGCCGGCGTGCAGCTCGTCGAGGTAGTAGATCGCGTTACGGGCCTCGTCCGCGGGCTCCGGGCGTACGACGCGCAGCTCGTCGGTCTGCCAGACGAGGTCGATGTTCTCCGCCAGACGGGTGTCGTAGCGGCGGCGGTCGGCCTCGATGACCGGGGTCTCCAGAAGCGTGGCGATGCGCCGGAGCTTGTTCAGCACCGACCGGCGCGCGGCCTCGGTCGGGTGGGCGGTGAACACCGGGCGGACATTGAGGTGCTTGACCGTCTCGCGCAGGTGCTCGGGGTCGGCGTCCTTGAGCCGGTCGGCCGTGCGGGCCAGCAGACCGCCCTCGGCGGCACGCTTGGCGCGCAGCTCGCGGCCGCGGTGCACCTGCTCGGTGACGTTGGCGAGGTGGAAATAGGTGGAGAACGCGCGGACCAGCTTGGCCGCGGTGTCCAGCTCGGTGCCGCGCAGCAGCTCGGCGGCGGCCTCGCCGTCCTCGCGGGTCAGTCGGCGCACCCTCTCGACCAGGTCGAGCAGCTCTGGACCCTCCTGCCGGACGAGAGTCTCGCCGAGGAGATCACCGAGGCGCCTGATATCGGCGCGCAGCTCGGTGCTGGTCGTCGTGGTCTGGTCGTCGGCACTGCTCACAGGTGCGGCTCCTTGCAGTGTTGAAGCTCGTCCGGGAGGGAAGTCCGAAGTCCGTCTCGCGCGGCGGGCGCCGCATACGGGCCGGGCATCCGGGAAGAAATCAGAGCGGACCGCGCTGTCCGACCGACTCCAAGGATAGGTGTCCGGTCGGACGCGCAGGCTCACGGGCTCTTGCCGCCGGGCGACACGCTGCCATACTTACGACGCCGTAGGTTACGGAACCGTAGGAACAGGTGCACGGTTTCCGGCCCGGTATCCGCCTCGACCCTCGACCCCACAGGGGACGCCCATGACCACGAGCTCCGATGTGATCGAAGACGCCCCGAAGGCGACCGACGACACCTCCATCCCCTCCGCGACCCTCGGCGGCGAGCAGAAGCGGTCGATCGAACAGATCACGCTGCTCCTCTTCATCGCCGTCCCGTTCCTGGCACTGCTCGCGGCGGTGCCGCTGGCGTGGGGCTGGGGAGTGAGCTGGCTCGACCTGGGCCTGCTGGTGTTCTTCTACTACCTGGGCTGCCACGGCATCACGATCGGTTTCCACCGTCACTTCACCCACGGTTCCTTCAAGGCGAAGCGGCCCCTGAAGATCGCGCTGGCGATCGCGGGTTCGATGGCGGTCGAGGGCCCCCTGGTCCGCTGGGTCGCCGACCATCGCAAGCACCACAAGTTCTCCGACGCCGAGGGCGACCCGCACTCGCCGTGGAAGTACGGCGAGACGGTGCCCGCGCTGATGAAGGGCCTGTGGTGGGCCCACATCGGCTGGATGTTCGACGAGGAGCAGACCCCGCAGGACAAGTACGCGCCGGATCTGATCAAGGACCCGGCGCTGCGGGCCATCTCCCGCCAGTTCATCTTCTGGACGGCGCTGTCCCTGGCGCTGCCCCCGCTGATCGGCGGCCTGGTCACCTGGTCCTGGTGGGGCGCGTTCACCGCGTTCTTCTGGGGCTCGCTCGTCCGGGTGGCGCTGCTGCACCACGTCACCTGGTCGATCAACTCCATCTGCCACGCGGTCGGCAAGCGGCCCTTCAAGTCGCGCGACCGCTCCGGCAACGTCTGGTGGCTGGCGATCCTGTCCTGCGGCGAGTCCTGGCACAACCTGCACCATGCCGACCCGACCTCGGCCCGGCACGGTGTGGAGCGCGGTCAGCTGGACTCCTCGGCCCGGATCATCCGCTGGTGCGAGCAGCTCGGCTGGGCGTACGACGTGCGCTGGCCGTCACGCTCGCGTATCGATTCACGCCGGAACACCGGTGAAGACGACTCCCGACGCGGGACGGAGGCCGCGAAGGCGGCATGATTGACGCCGTGGCGACCGACTCCAGCAGCACCCCGAGCAATGAAAAGCCGCGGCGCGCCCGTCGCACTCGTATGACGGGCGCCGAGCGGCGTGCCCAGCTGCTGGAGATCGGCCGCACCCTGTTCGCCGCCAAGGGCTTCGAGGCCACGTCGGTGGAGGAGATCGCGGCGAAGGCCGGGGTGTCCAAGCCGGTGGTGTACGAGCACTTCGGCGGCAAGGAAGGCCTGTACGCGGTGGTCGTGGACCGCGAGATGCGCCGCCTGCTGGACATGGTGACCAGCTCCCTGACCGCGGGCCACCCCCGTGAGCTGTGCGAACAGGCGGCCTTCGCGCTCCTCGACTACATCGAGGAGTACACGGACGGCTTCCGCATCCTGGTCCGCGACTCCCCCATCCCCCAGTCGACGGGCTCCTTCGCCTCGCTGATCTCGGACATCGCCACCCAGGTGGAGGACATCCTGGGCCGCGAGTTCAAGAGCCGCGGCTTCGACCCCAAGCTGGCCCCCCTCTACGCCCAGGCCCTGGTCGGCATGGTCGCCCTGACCGGCCAGTGGTGGCTGGACGTCCGCCGCCCGAAGAAGGCGGAGGTGGCGGCGCACCTGGTGAACCTGGCCTGGCACGGCTTGGACGGCCTGGAGGCGAAGCCGCACCTGATAGGACGACGGAAGAGCTGAACCGACGTCCGCTGGGGCTGTGATCGCGATCCGAGCCGGACGTCAGCCTGTCGGCTCCAGGAACTCCAGCCGGTTCCCGACTGGGTCGTAGGAGTAGAACCGCTTGTGTCCCGGCAGGTTCTCGTCCCAGTCCGCCGACGCCCCGAGGGCTTGCAGCCGGGCCGCGTACTGCCCGATCCCGGTGACCCGCAGCCCCGGGTGCGCCTTCCTGGCGGGCCGGAAGTCCTGCTCGATCCCCAGGTGCAGCTGCACCCGCCCGGCCTGGAACCAGCAGCCCCCGCGCGCGGCGAGGACCGGCGGCTTGGGGATCTCGGTCATCCCGAGGACGCTGACGTAGTACGCCCGCAGCCGCTCCTCCGATCCGGGCGGCGCGGCGAGCTGGACGTGGTCCACGGCAGTGATCATCACGCCTCCTTCCGCGCGACCGCGAAGATCCGGCGGAACGGGAACGCCGTCCCGTGGGCCCCCGCCGGATACGCCTCACGCAGGGCCGCCCGGTACTCGTCCAGGAACGCGGCCCTGGTCTCCGGGTCGTCCGCGAGCGCGGTCAGCACGGGCCTGAGCCCCGTCCCCTTCACCCAGTCCAGGACCGGGTCCTCGCCGGGGAGAAGGTGGATGTACGTCGTCTCCCAGGCGTCCGTCGTGCAGCCGAGCGCGGTCAGCCGCTCCAGGTAGGCCTGCGGGGTGAGCACGGCGTCGTCGTGGCGCAGGGCGCCGGTGAGGCCGTACCGGTCTGCCAGCTCGCGCATCAGGCGATGGCTCGGGGAGTCGAAGTTGCCGGGCACCTGGAAGGCGAACGTGCCGCCGGGGACCAGTCCGGCGATCCAGTCCGGGAAGCGGTCGGCGTGCCCGGGGACCCACTGGAGCGTGGCATTGCTGACGATCAGGTCGTACGGCTCCGTCGGCATCCATGTCCGGACGTCGGCGTGGGCGAAGTCGAGGCGGGGGCCGGCGTGGGAGCGGGCCTTGGCGAGCATCTCCGGGGAGTTGTCGTAGCCGGTGACGCGGGCGGTGGGCCAGCGCTCGGCGAGGACGGCGGTGACGTTGCCCGGTCCGCAGCCGAGGTCCGCGATACGGGGCGCTGCCGCGGGCAGGTCGGGCACGCGGGCGAGGAGGTCCGTGAAGGGGCGGGCCCGGTGGTCGGCGTGGCGCAGGTACTGGACGGGGTCCCAGGAGGCGGTGGTCATGGCATCCACCTTCCTCCTCGAATTATCTTGATGTCAAGAGACTCGACATCAAGAGACTTCATGTCGACACAACCACTACACTGATCGTCATGGAGGACGAGGTCGATCGGCTGGTCGCAGCGTGGCGCCGGGAGCGCCCGGACCTCGACGTGGAACCACTCGAAGTGCTCAGCCGGGTCAGCAGACTGGCCCGGCACCTGGACCGCGCCCGCCGGCTGGCGTTCGCCGAGCACAGCCTGGAGCCCTGGGAGTTCGACGTCCTGACCGCGCTCAGGCGCGCGGGATCGCCGTACCAGCTCTCACCGGGGCAGCTGCTGACGCAGACCCTGGTCACCTCCGGCACGATGACCAACCGCATCGACCGGCTGGCGAAGAAGGGCCTGGTGGAGCGTCTCCCCGACCCGAGCGACCGGCGCGGGGTGCTGGTCCGCCTCACGGACGAGGGCCGCGACCGCGCGGACCAGGCACTGGCCGGCCTGCTGGACCAGGAGCGCGCGATCCTCGCGGAGCTCTCCCGGGCTCAGCGGGGTGAACTCGCGGGTCTGCTGCGGCAGCTGACGGCGCCGTTCGACAACATCCCGGGGTAAGGGCCAGCCGGACCTACGCCAACTGCCCGCCCCGCTCGACAACATCCCCGGCCAGGTCAACCGGCCCCACACCCGCCCTGCGCGCGAGCGCCACCGCCGCCAGCGTGCTGTGCACGCCCAGCTTCCCCAGCACGTTCTGCATATGCGTACGGACGGTGTGCGGGGAGAGGTACAGGCGCTCGGCGACGGCCTTGCGCCCGAGGCCCGCCACCATGCACCGCAGCACCTCCCGCTCGCGCGGGGTCAGCGACTCCACCAGCCGCTCGCTCTCGGTGCGGTGCTTGCGCGCGGCGGTCAGCTCGCGCAGCACTCCGGTGAGCAGGGCGGGCGGGAGATGGGTCTCCTCGCGCAGCACCCCTCGTATGACCGTCAGCAGCCGGGACAGGGAACAGTCCTTGGCCACCCACCCGGACGCCCCGGCCTGCAGCGCGAGCGCGGCGCGGCGCGGGTCGTCCTTCTCGGCCAGGACCACGATCCGCACGCCCGGCTGCGCCGAACGCACCCCGACAACGAGCGAGATCCCGTCGACGAGGCCGTCCTCGCCCACCTCCTGGACCGGCACGGCGGGCCGTACGCCCGGCACACTGCCTCCCAGATCGGCGTCGACGAGCAGCACGTCGTAGCGGCGTCCCTCGGCGACCGCGCGCTCCAGGCTGCGCAGCGCTGCCGGGCCGCTGCCCGCGGCGGAGACGTCGACGTCGGGCTCGGCGGCCAGGGCCGCGGCGAGCGACTCGGCGAAGATGCGGTGGTCGTCGACGACCAGGACTCGGATGCGAACCACTGAAACCCCCACTGGTCCGGAGAACGACGACCGGCGCGGGTACGACGCCCCAGGGGTGGTCGCAGCCGCACAGCCGCCGCCATGCAGAAACTGGTACCCCCACCACGGGCGTCGTACCCGACTGTCTCGCCCCCTGATCAGCACCGGCCCCCACCGGCGCTGTTCATCAGAGTACGGCCGGGGGGCGGGAGCGGAAGGTAATTTGCAGAACTGGCTGTCCGACGCGTTTATGGTGAGCCGTATGTTTCGTATGGAGACAGAAGTCGACAAAGACCGGCGCGCTCTGCTCCGCAGCCGGCTGATGGACACCAACACGGCGGCCTCGCCGGTCCTCCGCGCCCTGCGGGGAACCCCAGGTGAACGCGAACTTCCGCTCCATGTCTGGGCCCTGGACGAGGCGGACGCGCTCGCCGGCGGCCTCGTCGGCCACACCTGGACGAGCTGGCTCCATGTGACCTACCTCTGGGTCGACGAACGCCACCGCGGCACGGGGCTCGGTTCGCAACTGCTCGCGACGGCGGAGCGCATGGCCCGCGACGAGCGGGACTGCACCGCCGTACGCCTGGAGACCTGGGACTTCCAGGCGCCGGAGTTCTACCAGAAGCAGGGGTACGACGTGGTGTGCGTGATCCCCGACTATCCGCCGGGGATCACGGAGTTCACCCTGACCAAGCAGCTCAACTGAGGCGGCGCGCGCCGGGTGCCGGGACCGCCTCGAAGACCCGCGGGGCCGTGAAGCCGGCCGCGGCGAAGGCCTCCTGGACCGCCTTGGTGACGGTGTCCACGTCGGCGGCCTCCGCCAGCACGATCGCCGAGCCGCCGAAGCCGCCGCCGGTCATCCTGGCCCCCAGCGCACCGGCCGCGAGGGCCGAGTCGACGACCAGGTCCAACTCGGGGCAGGAGATGCGGAAGTCGTCGCGCAGCGAGGCGTGCCCCTCCACCAGAACCGGGCCGATCGCCCGGGTGTCGCCCGCCTCCAGCAGGGCGACGACCCGCTCGACGCGCTCGTCCTCGGTGACGACGTGGCGGACCAGCCGGGCGACCTCCTCCTCGTCGCCCAACCGCTCCAGCGCCGCGTCGAGTTCGCCGTAGGGGATGTCCCTGAGCGCGTCCACGCCGAGCAGCGCGGCGCCCTTCTCGCAGCCTGCGCGGCGCTTGCCGTACTCGCCCTCGCTGTGCGAGTGCTTGACCTGCGTGTCCACGACGAGCAGGCGCATGCCCTCGGCGGCCAGGTCGAAGGGGATCTGCTTCTGGGACAGGTCCCGGGTGTCGAGGAACAGGGCGTGGCCGTCCTCGCAGCACGCGGACGCGGTCTGGTCCATGATTCCGGTGGGGGCGCCGACGTAGACGTTCTCGGCGCGTTGGCACAGGCGGGCCAGCTGCCAGCGCTGGAGGCCGAGTTCGTACAGCTCGTCGAGGGCCAGCGCCACGACGACTTCGAGCGCCGCCGACGAGGACAGGCCCGCGCCCGTCGGGACGGTGGAGGACAAGTGGATGTCCGCGCCGGTCACCGGGTGGCCGGCCTCGCGCAGCGCCCACACCACGCCCGCCGGGTACGCCGTCCAGTTCTTGTCGGACTCCGGGGTCAGTTCGTCGAGCCGGAGTTCGACGACGCCGCCCTCGATGTCCGCCGAGTGCAGTCGCAGCACGCCGTCCGTGCGCCGTGCGACGGCCGCGACCGCGGTGTGCGGCAGGGCGAACGGCATGACGAAGCCGTCGTTGTAGTCGGTGTGCTCGCCGATCAGGTTGACCCGGCCCGGCGCCGCCCACACCCCTTCCGGCTCGGCCCCGTACAGCTCCTTGAACCGCTCGGCGACAGCCTCGCTCATCCCCTGTCCCCTGACCTTTCCGTACTCAGACAACTACTTGCCGCGCCGCTGCGCGAACTCCCAGGCGTCCGCGACGATCCCCGCGAGGTCCGCGCGCGACGGATTCCAGCCCAGCTTCTCGCGGGCCGTGGCGGCGGACGCCACCAGGACCGCCGGGTCGCCGCCCCGGCGCGGGGCCACGACCTCGGGGATCGGGTGCCCCGTCACCTTGCGCACGGTCTCGATGACCTCGCGCACCGAGAAGCCGTTGCCGTTGCCGAGGTTGCAGATCAGGTGCTCGCCGGGCTGTGCGGCCTTGAGGGCCAGCAGATGGGCCTCGGCCAGGTCCGCGACGTGGATGTAGTCGCGGACGCAGGTGCCGTCCGGGGTCGGGTAGTCCTCGCCGAAGACCGAGATGGCGTCCCGGCGGCCCTGCGCGACCTGGAGGACCAGCGGGATGAGGTGCGACTCGGGGTCGTGGCGCTCGCCGAACTCGCCGTAGGCGCCCGCGACGTTGAAGTAGCGCAGGGACACCGCGCCCAGGCCGTGGGCGATCGCCTCGCCGGTGATCATGTGGTCGACGGCGAGCTTGGAGGCGCCGTACGGGGACGCGGGCGCCGTGGGGTCGGTCTCGGTGATCTGCGAGCTGACGGGCTCGCCGTAGGTGGCCGCGGTGGAGGAGAAGACGAGCTTCTTGACGCCCGCCTCGCGCATCGCGCCGAGCAGCGCCATGGAGCCGCCGACGTTGTTGTCCCAGTACTTCTCCGGCTTCACGACCGACTCGCCGACCTGCGAGGAGGCCGCGAAGTGCAGCACGGCGTCGAAGGAGGAGTCCAGCCACTTGCCGGCGTCGCGGATGTCGCCCTCGACGAAGACGGCACCGGCGGGGACGCCCTCGCGGAAGCCGGTGGAGAGGTTGTCGAGGACGACGACCTCGTGGCCCGCCTCCAGCAGATGCCGGGCGACCACACTGCCGACGTAACCCGCTCCACCCGTCACCAGGTACTTACCGCTCATGAACTCGCTACCTCTCGCAGTCGCTCGGCCGCGGCCTCCGGCCGGATGTCGTTGATGAACACGCTCATGCCGGACTCGGAACCCGCGAGGAACTTCAGCTTGCCGGAGGTGCGGCGAATGGTGAAAAGCTCAAGGTGAAGCGCGAAGTCGTCGCGGTTGACTCCCTCGAACTCCTCCAGCTGGCCGAACGGCGCCTGGTGCCAGGCGGCGATGTACGGCGTCTGAGTCTCCTGTTCACCGAAGATCCGGTCGAAGCGCCTCAAGAGTTCCAGATAAACCTGGGGGAATTCTGAGCGTGCGTCCTCGTCGAGGGCGAGCAGGTCGGGCACACGGCGCTTCGGGTACAGGTGGACCTCGTACGGCCAGTGCGCGGCGTACGGCACGAACGCCACCCAGTGTTCACCCTCCAGGACGACCCGCTCATCGGCGAGTTCACGCTCCACTACGGCGTCGAAGAGGTTCTCCCCGCCGGTCGCCTCCTTGTGCTGGGCCACCTGCCTCAGCATCAGCGCGGTGCGCGGGGTGGTGAAGGGGTACGCGTAGATCTGCCCGTGCGGATGCCCGAGGGTCACGCCGATCTCGGCGCCGCGGTTCTCGAAGCAGAACACCTGCTCCACGGAGGGCAGATGCGACAGCTCCGACGTCCGGTCGGTCCACGCCTCCAGGACCAGCCGCGCCTGCTCCTCGGTGAGGTCGGCGAAGGACGCCTCGTGGTCGGAGGTGAAGCAGACGACCTCGCAGCGGCCGGAGTCCCCGGCGAGGGAGGGGAAGCGGTTCTCGAAGACGACGACGTCGTACGACGAGTCCGGGATCTCACTCAGCCGCTCGCCCTGCGAGGGGCACAGCGGGCACTCGTCGGCCGGCGGGTGGTAGGTCCGCCCCTGCCGGTGCGAGGCGATCGCCACGGAGTCGCCGAGCAGCGGGTCCCTGCGCACCTCGGACGTGGTGACGGTCCGCTCCAGCGGGCGCCGGTCGACCGCGTCCCGCACGCTGTCGTCGCGCAGGTCGTAGTAGATGAGCTCGCGACCGTCGGCCAGCCGGGTCGAGGTCTTCTTCACCGCCGGACTCCTTCACTCAAACATAAGTAAACACAAGTAACCATAACTCGACAGGTGCGTCAACGGCAGAATCAAACAAAGAGCACCAACAGAAGTGTTCAATGACGGGATGCAAATGCCCGCAAAAGCCGCATTCCTGGCCGCCGAGCTACAGCTCCCCACCAACTGGCTCGACTACACGATCCTCGGCATCTACTTCGTCGTCGTCCTGGGCATCGGCTTCGCGGCCCGCCGCTCGGTGAGAACGAGCCTCGACTTCTTCCTCTCGGGCCGCTCACTGCCCGCCTGGATCACCGGTCTCGCCTTCATCTCCGCCAACCTGGCCGCCACCGAGATCCTCGGCATGGCCGCCAACAGCGCGCAGTACGGCGTGTACACCGTGCACTGGTACTGGATCGGCGCCATCCCGGCGATGGTCTTCCTGGGCCTGGTGATGATGCCGTTCTACTACTCGTCGAAGGTGCGCTCGGTCCCCGAGATGCTGCTCCTGCGCTTCGACAAGTGGGCGCATCTGTTGAGTTCGGCGCTGTTCGCCTTCGCCGCCATCCTCATCTCCGGCGTGAACCTGTACGCCCTCGCGATCGTCGTCGAGGCGCTGCTGGGCTGGCCGCAGTGGGTGGCGATCGTGGTCGCCGGCGCCTTCGTGCTGGCGTACATCACGCTGGGCGGTCTGTCGTCGGCCATCTACAACGAGGTGCTGCAGTTCTTCGTGATCCTCGCGGCGCTCATCCCGATCGTCGCGCTGAGCCTGAAGAAGGTCGGCGGCTGGGACGGCCTGTCGGACACGCTCACCAAGTCCCACGGCGCCGACTTCACGACGGCGTGGGGCGGCACGGGCATCGGCAGCGACAACCCGCTGGGCGCGAACTGGCTGACGATCGTGCTGGGCCTGGGCTTCGTATTGTCCTTCGGCTACTGGACGACGAACTTCGCGGAGGTGCAGCGCGCTCTGTCGGCGAAGAACCTCTCGGCGGCCCAGCGCACACCCTTGATCGCCGCGTACCCCAAGATCTTCATCGTCTTCCTGGTGATGATCCCGGGCCTGGCGGCCGCGGCCCTGGTCCCCGGCTTCGGCACCGACGAGTCGGGCTACCAGTACAACGACGCCATCCCGTACCTGATGGAACAGCTCCTGCCGAACGGGGTGCTGGGTGTGGCGGTGACGGGCCTGCTGGCGGCGTTCATGGCAGGCATGGCGGCCAACGTGTCGTCCTTCAACACGGTGTTCACGAACGACATCTGGGCGCGGTACGTGATGAAGGGCAGGGAGGACACGTACTACGTCGGCTTCGGCCGCCTGATCACGGTGATCGGCGTGTGCGCGTCGGTAGGAACGGCGTTCCTGGCCTCCTCCTTCTCCAACATCATGAGCTACCTGCAAACCCTGTTCTCCTTCTTCAACGTGCCGATGTTCGTCGTCTTCATCGTCGGCATGTTCTGGAAGCGGGCCTCGGTGAAGTCCGGCTTCTGGGGCCTGCTCGCGGGCACGGTCGCCGCGATGCTCAACTACTTCTGGATCTACAAACAGGGCGTCATCGACATCCCCACCGACCAGGGCGCCAACTTCGTCTCGGCGATCGTGGGCTTCGTGGCGGGCGCGGTGGTGATGGTGGCGGTGTCGCTGTTCACGGCCCCCAAGCCGATGGAGGAACTCCAGGGCCTGGTCTACGGCACCCGCTCCCCCGGCATGGCCGAACCGCCGGCCCCCGGCGACGAGGCCTGGTACCGCAAGCCGGCCCTGCTGGGCTGGGGAGCGATCATCCTGGCGGCCGCCTGCTACATCCCGTTCTCGTTCTGACGGCAGGAGTCTGAGAATGTCCGAGCACCACGAATACTCCGAAGAGGACGTCCAGCGGGAAGTCACCGAACTGGAGGCCAAGTCCGCCACCGCGGCCCGCATCTTCGACCTGCGCCGCATCATCGGCGCCCTGTTCGTCGTCTACGGCGTGATCGTCACGATCGCCGGCATCTCCCCCTCGGACGCCGACCTGGAGAAGGCGGAGGGCGTGTACATCAACCTGTGGACGGGGCTGGGGATGCTGGCGCTGGGGGTGTTCTTCCTGGCGTGGCTGCGGCTGCGGCCTTCGGTGCCGCCTGCGCCGACGGAGCTGGTGGAGGACAAGAAGCCCGAGTGAGGTCGGGCCGGCGAGTGGGGCCGGGCCCCTGTCGGCGGTCCGGCCCCACGTCGGCCTACGCCTCGGACTCCGGGGGAGAGTGCGGTACGGGGCCCGCCCGGTCCAGCAGGCCCGTGCGTGCTGCCAGTGCCGCTGCCTCCAGGCGGGAGCCGACGCCGAGTTTCATCAGGACGCGTTGGACGTGGGTGCGGGCCGTGGACGGGGCGATGCCCATGCCCGCGGCGATCAGGCGGGTGTCCTCGCCGTCGGCCACGCGGACCAGGACCTCGACCTCCCTCGGGGTGAGCATCTGGAGGAGGCGTTGGCCCTCGTCGTCGGGTTGGGCGGCCGGGTTGAGCAGTTCGCTGAAGGCGCCCTGGAGCAACTGCGGTGCCACCGCCGCTTCTCCCGCCCTGGCCTTCATGATCGCTCGCTCGACGCCCTCGATGCGTTCGTCATGGCGGACGTAGCCCGAGGCTCCCGCCGCGAAGGCCGCCGCGATGCCGCGCGGGCTCGGCACGGGGCCGAGTACCAGTACGGCGACCTGCGGCCGCTCACGTTTGATCTTCACCACCGGGTCGAACATGCCCGGTTCGGCCGGTGTCGCCGTTCCCAGCAGGCACACCTCCGGTGCCCGCGTGATCACCAGTTCCGCCGCCCCCGCGGCGGGCGCCGCCGCGGCCAGCACCCGGTGTCCTCGCAGCTTCAGCGCCGAGGCCAGTGCCTCGGCGAGCAGTCGGTGGTCGTCGACCACCATCAGCCGCACTCCCATCGAGCAACCCCCCAGTCCCCCCAATGGATCCCCGTCCCCATACACCCCCAGTGGCTGTCCCACAGGGATGCACCACTATGGATGCCCACTGGTCCGCACGGACAGAAGCCCCCTCCCGGCTCCCCCCGGTCCTTCTTGCCCCCGGAAGCTACACGCTTGTTCGACGTTGCGCTCCCCCTACTGGTGAGAAGTGCCCCGGATCGCCGAAATTCCTCGCATTCGAGGGTGATGAGCGGTAAATGCACGGCCCCGCCCCTGAGCAGGGGCGGGGCCGTGTCAACGGTGAGGAGGAGTGATCAGTTGGCGCCGAAAGCGATCGCCAGGTATTCCACTTCGTCGCCGCTGCTGCCGATGTCGCTCACGTACACGTCCGACATGAACAGCCGGCCCTGCCCGTAGAGGATCTCCGCGGAGTTCGGCAGGAAGCTGCGCTCCACGTCCAGCACCGCCTCCGTGGCCGGGTTCTCCAGCAGCTTCGTCTCCTTGAAGGAGCTGCCGTCGATGCTCACGACCTGGCCGCCCTTGTCGTAGGGCCCGCGCTTGTACGCGATCAGGTTGGGGCCGTCCATGCGCAGCGGGGAGAGCGTGTGGTCGTCGCCCGCGTCCGCCCGCTGGCCGGTCTCCTTGCCGGTGGCGAGGTCGATGGAGATGATCTCGTTGGTGTCGATGAACTCGCCGGAGCCCTCGTGCTCCTCGGTCGGCAGGTAGATCCGGTCGTTGCCGACGGCGATCTCGCGGCACTCCTCGACCTTGCTGATGCCGTCGCAGCTGGCCGCGTACTGGTCGCCCGGCGCGGGGATGCGGACCCGCAGCTTGCCGGTCTTGTTGTCGATGGAGAAGAAGTCCGAGATACCGCTGGCGTCACCCGCGGCGTCGGCGACATCGGCGGCCACGACGAGCGGTTCGGTGGACACGACGCTCGCGTACTCGATGCCCTCGGCCATCTTGTACTCGGAGATCACCTTCCCGGACTTCGGGTCGATGGTCTGGATGTGCAGCTGGCGCTGGCCGTACTGACCGCACTTGCGCACCGCGACCAGCTTCGGGCCGCCGCCGTAGCCGGCGTCGTAGCAGGTGTCGGTCGGCTTCGGGGCCCACAGCTGCTCGCCGTTGGCGATGTCGAAGGCGGCGCCGCCGCTGGTGCTGCCCACGGCGATGGTGCTCGCGCTGACGGTGACGTTGTCGAAGCTGATCGCCTGGTCGCCGGAGTCGGCGGTCTTGGTCCACAGCTTCTTGCCGGCGTCGAGGTCGATCGCCGCGACCTGGGTGCAGCCCCACGAGGGGTTGGCCTTGGTCGGCATCTTCGGCTGATAGGTGATCGCCGTCTTGTTGTCCTCGGTGACGTGGTTGCTGCCCTGGCACACCGGGCCGGGGAGCTCGATCGTCCAGAGCTTGCTGCCCTTGTCGAGGTCGTAGCCGACGACTTCGGCGACGCCGACCTTGGCGTACACCTTGTCGGTGAGCCAGGAGCCGGCCGCGGAGTAGGTGTGGTCCTTCACCGTGGGGGCCGGGACCTGGAACAGCACCTGGGAGTTGGGGTCCGCGGGCACCTTCTCCACGGCCTTGGCGTTCGCGGTGCCGCCGCCCGTACCGCCGGCGCCGCCCTTGTCGCCACCGCCGCCGGTGCCGCCGCTGGAGTTGGCGGTGTCGTCCTTGCCGCCGTCGTCACCGGACGACGACGCGTACCAGACGCCGCCGCCGACGATCAGCGCGATCGCCACGACGGCCGCGACGATGATGAGCATCGACGTGTTCATCTTCCGCCCGCCGGCCGCCTGTCCGGCCTGCGGCTGCATCGGCACGGTCGCCGCGGGATAGCCGTAGCCGGGCTGCTGCCCGTACGGCGGTGTCGGCGGCTGGCCGGGGTAGCCGTAGCCCGGGGTCGGGGGCTGCGGCGGCTGCGGGGCCTGGGGGTAGCCGTAGCCGGCCGACGGCTGCTGCGCCGGCGGGGTCTGCGGGTAGCCGTAGCCCGGGCCCGGAGCGGGGGTCTGTGGGGGCTGCGGGGGTGTCTGGGGCGCGCCGAAAGGTGCCTGCGGAGGCGTGGGCTGGCCCTGCGGGGCGCCGTACCCGGGCTGCTGCGGGGGTGCGGGCTGGCCCTGGGGCGCACCGAAACCGGGCTGCTGCGGGGTCGGCTGACCCTGCGGCGGAGGCGTCGGCTGGCCCTGCGGGGCACCGAAAGCAGGCTGCTGCGGCGCACCGAAGCCACCCTGCTGCGGGGCCGGTTGCCCCTGAGGCGCGCCGAAACCGCCCTGCTGCGGCGCCTGCTGGCCCTCCGGGGCTCCGAACGCGCCCTGCTGCGGTGCCGGTTGGCCCTGGCCGAGCTGCTGCTGGGGCGGCTCGTCCTGGGGTGGGCCGAAGGGCGGGGGCTGGTTGGGCGGCGGCGGGGGCTGGGTCATGACGTGACTACCTCGGAGACGGGGTCGGCGATGCCGGTGGGGACTACGGACAGAGGGCAGGGGCCCGCGAAGTGCTGTGGGTGCCTCACTTGCCGTAGGCGATCATCAGCTTCTCCTTCGTCTCGTCGCTGCCGGACAGCCGCGTGGACGTCAGGTAGAAGCGGCCGTCGACCCAGTCGTAGGTCCCCGAGTAGAAGCTGTCCTCGATGTCCGAGATGCCCTGGGGGTTCTGGAGCAGCTTCGTCGGCTTGTGGCTGCTGCCCGTGGTCGGGATGGACACGACCTGGCCGCCCGACTCCCAGCCCGGCTTGACGTAGGCGATGAGCTTTCCGCCCTCGACCTGCAGCGGGATCATCGACTCCTCCAGCGGGGACTTCACCCGCCACTTCTCCTTGCCGTTGGCGAGGCTGATCGCGACGATCTCGTTGGCGCCGGTGGTGGCCTCGGTGGGCAGGTAGAGCGTCGAGCTGTCGGCGGCCACGCCGGTGCAGCCCTGGAGGTCACGCGAGAGGATGGCCCAGCCGCACTCGGGGGCGAACGTCTCGTCGACGTCGACCTGCGAGGTGATCGTGCCGGACGAGCTGATCGTGGAGATGTTCCACGCGTTCTTGTCCTCGTTGGTGCTGTAGACGACCACCGGGTTCAGGGAGTAGAGGTTCTCCACCCGCCAGCCCTTGTCCGGCTTCCAGGTCCACTTGGCCTTGCCGGTCTTCGGGTCGAGTTCCTGGACCTCGTCGTGCTCGTTGTCGCCGCCCGCGCCGCAGGACGACACGGCCATCAGCTTCTCGCCGCCCGCGAAGGCGGCCGGGAAGCAGGCGTCGCCGTACTTCTTCTTGTCCCACAGCTTGTCGCCGGTGGTGACGTCGTACGCCGTCCCGGACTGCGAACGGCCCACCATCAGCGTCTCGCCGGTGATGCTCAGCTGGATCGTGAGCGTGCTGTCGAACAGTTCGCCGTCGGCGACCTCGCCCTTCCAGCCCTTCTCACCGGTGTTGAGGTCGAGCTGCTGGAGCTGGTTGCACTCGGCGCGGTCGCTGCTGCCGCTCATGTACGCGATGACGACCTTGTCGTCGGACGTCTTCTCCGGGGTGACCGCGCAGATCTTCTGCGGGAAGGTGATCGCGTCCCAGGTCGGGTCGCCGTCACCGACGTTGTAGGCGAAGACCTGCTTGTACGCCGCCTTCACCGCCGTCTTGTCGGTGATCCACAGGCCGGGGGCGTCGGCGCCGGAACCGGGCGCGTCGGGCGCCTCCTTGTACCAGAGCACCTTCGACTCGCCCGCCTTGCGGCCCTCGTTGAGGTTCTCCGGGTCGTCGCCCTTGTCGCCGCCGCCGTCGCCGGGGTTGACCGGGGCGTCGCTGCCGGTGGGCTTGGCGTCGTCGCTCTTGCCCGCGACGGGCTTCTTCTTCTTGCCGCTGTCGTCGCCGCCGGTCACGGCGAACACGGTGCCGCCGATGACGAGCAGCGCGGCCACCGCGGCGCCGATGACGAGCGCGGGCTTGCCCTTGAAGGGGTTGCGGGAGCCGGAGCCGGGCGGCGGGGTGCCGGGCGCGCCCGGGTATCCGGGCTGCTGCGGGTAGCCGTAGCCGGGCTGGCCGTACGGGCCGGGCTGCTGCGGCTGGGCGTACGGGCCCGACTGCTGCGGCTGGCCGTAGGGGCCGGGCTGGGCGTACGGGCCGGGCTGCCCGTAGGGGCCCGGCTGCTGCGGCTGGCCGTAAGGGCCGGGCGCCGGGGTGGACGGCTGCTGCGGGTAGCCGTAGCCGGGCTGCGGGGGGCCGGCGGGCGGCGGGGTCTGCGGGGGGCCGGCCGGTGCGGGCGGAGGCGACTGCGGTGCCCCGAAACCGCCCTGCGGCGGCGGGTCCTGCGGTGCTCCGAAGCCGCCGTTCGGCGGCTGGCTGGGCGGCTGGCTCATCAGCGGTTCCCCCTTGTGACCGATGTGGCGCCGCGCTCTGTGGCGCTGCGTTTCCGCCACACCCGTTGTTCTCTCAGACGGTTCTCAGACGGCCCTTTCTATCACTCGGGACCGACAGACCACGGGGCCGGTCAACCCCTGTTCCCAAGGGACGACCGGCTCGTGATACCGCCGTTACGCGCCTTCACGCGCCCTTCACGCGTCTTGCGCGCCCCCCACTCACGCGCCCCCGGCCCGCGCGTCCTGCGGCTACGCGTCCTCCGCGAGTTCCAGCCAGCGCAGTTCCAGCTCCTCGCGCTGGCCCGCCAAGTCGCGCAGTTCGGCGTCGAGTTCGGCAACCTTCGCGAAGTCTGTTGCGTTCTCGGCGATTTGGGCGTGGAGCTTGGTCTCCCGCTCGGAGACCTTGTCGAGCTGGCGCTCGATCTTCTGAAGTTCCTTCTTGGCGGCGCGCTGGTCGGCGGCGCTCTTCTCGGGGGCGCTCTTCTGCACGACCGGGGAGGCGGCGGCCGCGGCCTCCTCCATCTGGTGGCGCCGCTCGATGTACTCGTCGATGCCGCGCGGCAGCATCCGCAGGGTGGCGTCGCCGAGCAGGGCGAAGACACGGTCGGTGGTGCGTTCGACGAAGAACCGGTCGTGAGAGATGACGATCATCGAGCCGGGCCAGCCGTCGAGGACGTCCTCCAGCTGGGTGAGGGTCTCGATGTCGAGGTCGTTGGTGGGCTCGTCGAGGAAGAGGACGTTCGGCTCGTCCATGAGCAGACGCAGGAGCTGGAGGCGGCGGCGCTCACCACCGGAGAGGTCGCCCACCGGCGTCCACTGCTTCTCCTTGTTGAAGCCGAACGTCTCGCACAGCTGTCCGGCGGTCATCTCGCGCCCCTTGCCGAGGTCGACGCGCTCGCGCACCCGCTGAACGGCCTCCAGGACCCGCAGATTCGGGTCGAGTTCGCCCACCTCCTGGGAGAGGTAGGCGAGCTTGACGGTCCTGCCCACGGCGACACGGCCGCCCGCGGGCTGCGCCTCGCCCTCCGTGCGTGCGGCCTCGGCCATGGCGCGCAGCAGGGAGGTCTTGCCGGCGCCGTTGACGCCGACGAGGCCGATCCGGTCGCCGGGGCCGAGCTGCCAGGTGACGTGCTTGAGCAGGACCTTCGGTCCTGCCTGGACCGTCACGTCCTCCAGGTCGAAGACGGTCTTGCCGAGCCGCGAGGAGGCGAACTTCATCAGCTCGCTGCTGTCCCGGGGCGGCGGTACGTCCTTGATGAGCTCGTTGGCGGCCTCCACCCGGAAGCGCGGCTTGGACGTACGGGCGGGGGCGCCGCGGCGCAGCCAGGCCAGCTCCTTGCGGACGAGGTTCTGCCGCTTGGTCTCCTCGGTGGCGGCGATGCGCTCGCGCTCCGCGCGCGCGAAGACGTAGTCCGAGTAGCCGCCCTCGTACTCGTAGACGTCGCCGCGCTGGACGTCCCACATGCGCGTGCAGACCTGGTCCAGGAACCAGCGGTCGTGGGTGACGCAGACGAGCGCGGAGCGCCGCTCGCGCAGGTGCTGGGCGAGCCAGGCGATGCCCTCGACGTCGAGGTGGTTCGTCGGCTCGTCAAGGACGATCAGGTCCTGTTCCTCGATGAGCAGCTTGGCGAGCGCGATACGGCGGCGCTCGCCGCCGGAGAGCGGCCCGATGACGGTGTCGAGGCCCTGCGGGAAGCCGGGCAGGTCGAGACCGCCGAAGAGTCCGGTCAGGACGTCCCTGATCTTGGCGTTGCCGGCCCACTCGTGGTCGGCCAGGTCCCGGATGACCTCGTGCCGCACGGTGGCGGCCGGGTCGAGGGAGTCGTGCTGCGTGAGCACGCCCAGGCGCAGCCCGCCGGAGTGCGTGACGCGCCCGGTGTCGGCCTCCTCCAGCTTGGCCAGCATCCGGATCAGGGTCGTCTTGCCGTCGCCGTTGCGGCCGACGACTCCGATCCGATCCCCTTCGGAGACGCCGAGCGAGACGCCGTCGAGCAGGGCACGGGTGCCGTACACCTTGCTGACGTTCTCGACATTGACCAGATTGACGGCCATTTCTCTCCTGCCCAGGGGGATCGATCGACCCTCCAGGGTAGTCGGCTGGTGTGACAGACGGCCGCGGAGTCCACCACCGCCTCCGCCGGCGCTCTCCTACTGCCTCCGCTGCTGCGGGATCAGCGCCGCTGCCGGGGCGAGCCCGCGGCCCCGGCCCGCCGGCTGCTCGCCCTGGGGCATGTCGTCCCGGGTGAGCGGCTCGGGGATGAACACGGACGCGGTCACGCCGCCGTTCGGGGACGGCCGCAGCTCCACCCGCAGCCCCTGGCGCTCGCGCAGCCGGTTCACCACGAACAGCCCGATCTGCTTGGCGTCGAGCAGGTCGACCCGCTCGGACCGGATCTTGCGGTTGGCCTCGGCCAGGGCCTCCTCGTTCATGCCGAAGCCGCTGTCCTCGACCTCGATGAGCACACCGTCACGCATGCGTGCCGCCCGCAGCTGCACCTTCGTGCTCGGCGGCGAGAAGGCGGTGGCGTTCTCGACGAGTTCGGCGAGCAGGTGGATGACATCGGCGACCGAACCGCCGACCAGCGACACCCGCGGCACCGCCCACATCTGCACGCGCTGCGCGCTCTCGATCTCGGCGACCGCGGCCCGCACCACGTCCGCCAGCGGGATCGGGTCGCGCCAGCCGCGCCCGGGGGCGATCCCGGACAGGATCAGCAGGCTCTCGGAGTGCCGGCGCATCCGGGTGGCCAGGTAGTCGACCCGGTGCAGGTCCGCGCGCTCCGCCGGGTCCTGCTGCCGCTGCTGCATGCCCTCCAGCAGGTCGAGCTGGCGGTGCAGCAGCACCTGGCTGCGGCGGGCCAGGCTGACGTACACCCCGGAGATGCCGCTGAGCAGTTCGGCCCGTTCGCTGGCCGCCTTCAGCGCGGCCCGCTGGACCGCCGTGAGGGCCGTGCCGACCTGGGCCAGTTCGTCGCCGATCAGCCGTCGCATGGGCGCCTCGGCGTCGATGTCGACGCCCTGGCCGGCGTGCAGCTTGCGCATGGCCTGGGGCAGCCGGCGGCCGGCCACCTCCAGGGCGTCGTTGCGCAGGTCGAGCAGTTCGACGATGAGGCCGCGGCCGACGAGCACGGACACCAGCAGCGACAGCAGCACGCCGACCAGGCCCAGCACCATCGCGACGCCGGAGGCGCCGAGCGTGTCCCAGCCGAACGGGTCCGCCTTCGCGGTGGCGCCCGTCCCCGCCGCCGTCTCGGCCGCGGCCAGCTGCGTCAGCACTCCGGCCGCCGCGGTGTCCCAGTCCTTGAGCGTCTGCGCGGTGACGGCACCGGGGCCGGTGTCACGCACGCGGTTCTCGACGGCCTGCACGCGCGCGTACGCCTCGCCGTCCAGGATCTCCCGGTACGCCGTCCGGTGCGCGGCCTTCAGGTCGGCGACCGCGGGTGCGAGCAGCTCGCGTTGTGCGGCGACGGCGCCCATGAACAGCGCGTACTCCCCCTGCGTGAGCTCCCCGCGCGCACTGACGGCGCCCAGGAGCGCGCGCTCGCGCGCGAGTGCCTCCCGCGCGCGGGCGAGTTCGAGCACCACGCGCGCCTCGGAGGCGGCGTCGGTGCCCCGGTCCCCGGTGAGCGCGCCGGTGACGGAGAAGGCGTGCTGAACGATCGCGGAGTACTTCGTGTACGCCGATGTCGTCGTCGCCGTCTTCCCGGTCGCCGCGGACCGCAGCGCCGTGAGGCCGCCCGCGTCGGCCTTCAGCCGGTCGAGGCGCTCGGGCAGGCTCGCGTCGAGCAGCCCGGCGTCGGAGCTGGAGGCGTTGATGCCGTCGAGGAGGGCGGCGACGGCCCGGTCGGTGGCCCTGCGGGCCGTGGTGAAGGCGGCGGGGTCGGCCGCGTGCCGCGCGACGGCGGTCCGCTCGGCCTGCACCGCGGTGACGAAGTCCCCCACGGGCGTGAGGAGTTCGGAGTTGACGTCCTTGGCCCGTTCGGTGTCGCCGATGCTGGACGCGGTCGTCACCGCGGCGAAGCCCCACAGCGCCATGAGGGACACGATGGGCAGCATCAGCAGGGAGACGATCTTCGCGCGCACGGATCTGGGGCGCAGCCGGGCGGCGGGGGTGCGGGGGACGCGCATGGGGGGCCTCATTGGGGGGTGAGGGGGGTGAGGGGGGTGAGGCAGATCGCCGACGAGTCACCGGCCGGCCTGCGCGTGCTCTACGTCGCCCTCACCCG
>NZ_JBFBLP010000036.1:0-20786 GCF_040686775.1 Streptomyces sp. NPDC079141
TACTCACAACCCACGTACGACACGCCGAAGATCAACCCGATCGAGTGTGTACATGAGCCCGTACCTGCCTCTGTGCATCAGCTTGTACGCGGACATCAGGATGCGGGCTCCGGTCCTGACACCGACTCCCGGCATCGACGTCAGGACCTTCGAAAGAGGGTGGGCGTCCAGGAGTTCCTCGATCCGAGCGGCCAGCAATTTGCGCTGGTCAAGGACGGCCTTCAGTGAGGCGGCCAGGCTCGGGACGATCAGTGCGGCGGCCTCGGTCCCCGGAACGGTGACGGTCTGCTCGTCCAGAGCGGTGAAGATCTCCTCGACCAGACGCTCGGCCATCCTCGGCGCCTTCGGCCGCAGCAGGGTGACCAGCCGCCGCCGTCCGGCCTTGCGTATTTGGGCCGGTGACCCGAACCGCTCCAGCAGCGTCAAGACGGCCGGGTGCTGCAACCGCGGCCCCAGGACCCGTTCCAGCGACGGATGGATCTGGGTCAGCAGGCCGTGCAGCCGGTTCGCGACCCTGGTGGCCTCGCCGGCCAGGTCGTCGTCGAAGCCGACGATCATCTCCAGCTCAGCGATCGTCTCGTCCTCGCCGTCGATCGCCCGCAGCGTGTGGGGCATCGCGCGGGCCGCATCGACGATGATGAACGCGTCCCTGGCGTCGGTCTTGGCCTCGCCCGGGCAGAGGTCGGCGATCCGCCGCATCGCAAGTCCGGGCAGGTAGGCGATTGGGCAGCCCATGTCCCTTGCGGCCGCGAGCGGCAGGGCGCCGATCGAGGCCGGCTGGTCGACCACGACCAGCACTGTTCCGTGCTTGGCCTGGAGTTTCGCGAACAGCTCGCGGAGCTTGGGTTCGGTGTTGGGCAGGCGCTTGTCGAACGCTTTCTTCCCGGCCGGGGTGACAGCGGTGGCGTGGTGTTCGCCTTTGCCGACGTCCAGGCCGAGGAAGACGTCGATGTCGCCGGTGTCGATCACGTGCAGGCCCCTCCATCACGCTTTCGTCCGGCCTTGCCTCGGCACCGAGCTGCCACATCCACGTTACGGAGAACTCTTCCGGCTCGGGTGAAGCTGGTGCTCAAGCCCCTCATCAGCGGTCCGTCGATGCCTCCGGGCCCGGTGACACCCCCCCCGGATCATGAACAACAAGGGGGGAAGTCATGCCGGACCCGAAGGTCGGAGGCCCCATTGTGGAGCCACGAAGACGGTAACGGGGGGCCATCTGGCGCTCGCGACGAACGAGCGGCGAGCATGGGCGCCGGGGCCGCCGCCGACATCGAGGACCTGGGCCGGAGCGCCCGGGGCGCCGTCGAGCGGCTGGCAGCGGGCGAGGAGACGATGGTGCACGGCCGGGGCGGCGGTGACGTGCAGGGTGTAGCCCTGGCCGCGCCGTACGGTCACCCCTTGGTCGAGCGCCGCCCGCTCGGCGGGCTCCAGCTCGGCGGTGCGGAGGAAGTCGGCGACATTGCCCGGCATGTCGAGGGCAACCGGCAGCTCCGGGGCGGGGCGGCCTCCTCGATGGCGGCGTGGTCGGGCATGAGGTCGGCGACGGCAGTGCGGATGGCGCCGCGGCTGACGCCGTGGTCGCGGGCGAGGGCCACGATCGAGCGGCCCTCCAGGTACGCGGTGCGCACGTCGCCGGTCTTGTCGGCCGCCACGGCGGGGCGGCGTCCACCCTTGCTGCCCTTGGCCTCGGCTGCGCGCAGTCCGTCGTAGGTCAGCTCGCGCTGGAGGTCGCGCTGGAGTTCGCCGGCGGCCGCCAGGGTCTGGACCATGAACCTCACGGTGGGCAGCAGCTCACCCGTGCGCGGGTGGCGGGCCGTGAGGTCCATCGCGGAGAACGCGCCGTCGTGGACGGCGGCCTGGCGGTCGGTGACATCGGCGGCTGTCACCCGGATCGCCAGCAGCAGCCCGATCGTGTCGCAGATCAGGTGCCGACGCCGGCCGTTGACGTCTTGCCGCCGTCGTAGCCCCGGCTGCCGGCGCCCACGACCGCGTCGCCCTTGACCGACCTGCGAGTCGATCACCGCGGCACTCGGCTTCGGATCGCGCCCGGCCGCCTCGCGGACCTTCCCGCGCAGCCGGCCGTGGAGCTCGCCGATCAACCCGCCGGCCCACCAGCGCCGGAAGAAGGTGTAGACCCGGTCCCAGGCCGGGAAGTCGACCGGCAGCGCCCGCCACTTGACGCTGTTGTCGACCACGTAGAACACGGCGTCGAGCATGACACGGTGGCAGTAGCCCTCCGGCCGGCCGCCCCGGTACCTCCAGCCAGGCCGGCACCGGCAGCAGCGGACGGATGGCCTGCCACTGTTCATCGGTCATGTCGGTGTCGTGGGCCCGGACCCGGTCGGGGTGGCCGGCTGCGTTCCCGAACCGGTGAGCGAGGCAATCGCACACCGTGCCCGCCGAGTTGAAGTCATCGCTCTCGACCGCGTACAACAAGGACAACAGGGCCTCCCGGGATGTGTTCGTGGTCTCAGCAACTCCGAACTGCACCAGAGGCCCTATGTGTTCATGCACGGCCACAGGGAAGTCACCCGCCCACCGGCCACTTTCGATCAAGCCGTACTCAAGATCGATAGGGCAACGGCTTCTGACATCTGGCCACCACGGAACCGTGGTAACTCCGGTCGGGTTGAACGGCAGGGAACGCCGGCGGTGACTTGATCGCCGGCGTCCACTGCGTCGTACCGGTCAGACCTCGATGCTCCAGGATGACCGCGTGTGGTGTTTCAGCAGCCGATGGCCCACACATGGGCGTCGCCGCGGTCGTTGGCGGTGGCGTTGTAGGCGACCTCGTCGCCGGGGCGGAGGCAGATCGTCGCGTCGCCGCCGGTGGAGGGCCATTGGATGGCTTGCTCGTAGACCTTGACGTGGTCCTTGACACCGGGGCCGGAGATCCCGTGGTTCGCCCAGGAGGAGTCCTCGTCGGCGATCCAGCTCTCCCACCACTCGTCGTCGCCGGAGGCATTCATGCGCTGGCCGCCGTAGTTGGCGTCGGTCCAGACACAGAAGTTGCCGCTGGGGCAGTTCGCGGCCGACGCGGGCGGGGCGGTGGACAAGGCTGCGCCTACGGCGATCAGGGCGGCGGCGGTCAGTGCGGTGCGTTGCTTCATGAGAGGTCCTTACGTTGCGGTCCCTGCGGGGGTGAAATCGTTGTGGGTCGCGGATCGTTCGTCGTGTTCAGCGGACTGTTTGCCGTGGTCACCTGACCGTTCGTCGTGTTTCGGCGGCGAGTAGCGCCCTCGCCTCGGTGAGTGCGCGGGCGCGCAGCTCTCGGTGGGCGGCGCGGTCGCGCGGTGGGGCCTTGGACTTGAGGTTGTTGACGGCGGTGACCGCCTGGAACCAGCGGCGCTGGTCGCCGTAGAGGCGGCGCTCCGCAGCGGCCAGGCAGCCGTCGGTGTGGTGGCTGATGACGTGTCCGCTGGGCAGTTTGAGCGTGAGCTCGGCCCTTCCGGTGCCGAACAGAGCGTCCTCGACACGGCGGGCCTCGGCCGCGTCCGGAGTCGGCTGGCCGGGGCGCGGCGGGGAAAGCCCTCGGCCGGTGAGACAGCGGTCGGTGAGCAGGGCCTGGGCGGCCTTGAGGGTGTCGTCCGGGTTGAGCGAGACGGATGGCTCGCGCGGGGCGCCACAGCCGGTCAGGCCCGTGAGCGCGGCCAGCAGGCAGACGGCGGTGAGCGGACGCCGCGTCCCGCTCATCCCGGCTCGCAGTCGGGGTGAGCGTTGGTGTCAACCGCGTCGAGCTTGTCCCACCACTCCCAGTTCTCCGAGTAGTCACCGCCGTAGAGCGTGCGCTGGAGGCAGGGGCCCTGGCTGGGGAAGTGGAGGGCGAACACGGTCCTGTCGACCTGCGAGCTGAACGACTTGGCGTGCCGGTGCACGCGGTCCTCGGGCACGGCGAACCCGCCCCTGGCGGGGTCGTAGCACCAGCCGCCGCCCGGGCCCGTCTCGCCTGGTTCGGGCCAGAAGCAGACGTGTCCGGGCAGGGCCTGGGCCGGATGCGTGAGCGGGAGCGCGGCGGTCAGGGCAAGCGCTGCCACGACGCTGGAGAAGGCGAGTGCTGTGCGCCGCAATTCGTTCTCCGGATGCGAAGGATGGACGGGGCAGGCGCTATCTTCCATGGCATCGGCGCAGGTACGCGTCGTGACCATCAGGCATCACTCGTAACGGTGAGTAGTCGTACCGCAGGGGTCGCCCGCTTGTTCCGCCGAACCCCGCCCTCCTTGCCACGCGCCCAAGAAGCAAGCCCGCCACGACCGCGTAAACCGCCTCCTGGCGTCTGGTGGCCACGACCCGGTACCCCGAGCTGAGTTCGGGTTCATGCACGCCGCGCGGGCCGAGGCCGGCGCACGCCACCGCTCCCGGGACATCAGCGCCGCCCCCTGGCCCGACGGTCAGCCGAGATGGCGGACGGCGATGCGGGCACCGACGAACTGTCCGGCTGTGGCGGCTTCACGCAGGAGCCGTGTCTTGGCTTTCTGGTTGCTGGCGGGGATTCCGGAGAGGCTGATCTTCCCGACGTACAGCACGCTCCAACCGTACTGCTCGACCCCGGCGATCCACTGGGCGGGGGATCGATCGTGCCGGTGTAGAAGAGCGTCCCGTGGGGCTCCATGACGGTCAGCTGCGCGATGCGGCCCGGTTCGGCGGGGGTGCTGTAGGTGGCCAGCCAGCGGTCCGCGTGCGCGGGGGCCTGGCGCATCCGGCCGACGGGGGGAGAAACCGCGGGTCAGGACGCGGGAGGCGAGGACGTCCAGGAGTTCGGAGCCCGCTCCGGCTCCGGTGTTGAGGAAGATCGGCGCTTCGAGTTCGGCGATCAGGGTGGGCAGGACGGAGCGGCCGTGTTCGACGGTCGCGGCGGTCCCACCCCGCTCGGCCGGGTGGGGCCAGATGAGACCGGAACACCCCCCCAAACGCTCGTATACGCCCCGACGCGATGGAGCCAACTCAAGCCGGAAAATGGGGTCAGCGCAGGGCGTTACTGACTTCGGCTTGTCAGGGTGAGGTTGGGGTGTCGAGGGTCAGGCCGGTGCCGGCTGTGAAGCCGTCGAGAATGACCAGTCCCCCGATCCCGGTGGCGGCCCTGCGGGATTTCTGGGAACCGGTAGAGCGTGTCGACCTGGGCAGATGCCTGCTTGTCACCGCTGCCGGCCATAGGCTCTTGCATGCCAGCAGCGCGCACCGGTTGGCACCATGCCGTGCGGCTCGCCCCGGCTTTCCTCGGCACCAGGAAGTCAGTGGCAGAGCCGGGATGGAGGAACCCATGGCCAGCACGGCAAGCGCATGGCAGAACGTTCCGCTACCAGAGCGTCTGGAGTGGGGCGAGCGCCACATGAAGAAGACCGCGGAGGCAGCTCGTCGCCTCCCGTCCATGGTTGGGACCCGGCTCGCCACCTGCGTCCATATCGACGTCAAGACGGCGGTGTACCTGCACGCTTTCCGCGCCGCAGGTGCCGAAGTGGCGGTGATGCCGGCCGACGTACGGACCACCCGGGCAGACGTGGCCGAGTACATGGCGCACGAGATGGACATCTTCGGCGTAGCAGCGGACGCTCACGCTCACGCCGGGGCGGACTGCGTCGCCTGGGGCCCCACGCACACGCTTGAGATGGGCGGCGACATCACTGCGGCAGCCGTCGCGTCGGACTACCGCGGAATCATCGCGGGGATCGAGGTCACCCGTACGGGCATCAACCGGCTCGGCGGAGTTGATCTCACCCATCCCGTCTTCGATCTCGACCGCGTACCGCTCAAGAACAATATCCACAACCGGTACGCCGTCGGACTCAGTACGTGGCACGCGTTCATGAGCCGCACCAACCTCTCCCTGCACGGCCGGGTCGTGGTCGTGGTGGGATTCGGCGAAGTCGGCTCGGGGCTGGCATCCGCCGCCAGGTCGCTCGGTGCGCGGGTGATCATCGTGGAGCAGGATCCCATCCGCTGTGTGATCGCCACCTACGAGGGATACGAGACCGCGCCGCTGCCCTCCGCGGCCGCGCGGGCCGACGTCCTGGTGACCGCCACCGGACACAGTGGCGTCGTATCGGCGAGGATCATGGAAATGCTGCCCGACGGGGCTTTCCTGCTCAACGCCGGGCACTCGGCCACCGAGGTCGATCTGGAATCGCTCGGGACGGGCACAGCAGTGCTGCCGCACGTCACCAGCCATCGGCCCTACGGCAACGAGATCCTGCTGGTCGCGGGCGGACATATCGTCAATCTGGTCGCGGGCGACGGGGACACGCTCAACTCCTTCGACATCACAGCGGCCCTGATGGTCTCGTCCGTCGGCTGGATGGTCCTCCAGGACACCAACCACGCCCCCGGTATCCATACGCTTCCTAGCGAGGCCTGGCAGGCCTCCGTGCTGGAAGCGTGATGACGCGACCGTGAACGTGCACAGCCGAACGCTCCCCAACTTCACCTGGATATCTGACTTCGGCTTGTCAGGGTGATGTTGGGGTGTCGAGGGTCAGGTCCGATGCCGGCTGTGAAGCCGTCGAGGATGTCGGGCCGGTACTGGAGGCGTTTGAGCCGGTTGCGTACGAGGCCTCGAGTCGGTCGAGGGCGACCACGGCGAGGTTGGCCAGGCTGCGCTTGACGTGTGCCCAGACCCATTCCACGGGGTTGAGGTCGGGCGAGTAGGCAGGGAGCAGGAACACGGTCAGCCAGGCGCGCTCGGCGATCAACTCGCGCATGGCGTGGGAGACGTGAGTGTTCAGGCGGTCCCAGACCAGCACGATCGGCGCTTTGACGAGCTGGTGGACGCCGTCGATCAGTGCGATGAAGTCGCGCTCGCCCAGGCTGCGGCGCCTCCCCTTGCCAGCGGGGTGGGTGCGCAGGCGATGGCACAGCCGGGTGCGGGAGCCGGGCCGCATGGCGATCATCCCGGCCACCGACAACCGTCCCGAGCGCCGGCCGCTGACCCTCACGACAGGGGTGCGGCCGCGCTGGCCCCAGGTGCGTCCTTTGTGCGGACGGCGGGTGAAGCCTGCCTCGTCCTCGAAGCAGATGTAGCCCCCGCAGGCCGCCCGGGCTCTTTTACCTCCGCCCAGGTCGCCTCCTTCCATGCGGTCACGGCCTGCTCGTCGCGCTCGGCGACCCGACGCGCGGGGACCTGCGGGCTGCAGCCGAGCCGGTGCATCAGCCTCGTGGCGCCCGAGACGCTGTAGGAGACGTGGAACTTCCGGCCGATCAGGGTGGCCACCCTCGCCGCGGTCCACACCTGGTCCTCCACCCAGCCGTGCGCGGCCGGGCCCTGCTCCAGATACGCGGACAGCTTCTCCAGGCAGCGCGACGACAAACGGCACTGCGATCCGCTCGTGCCTCGGGAGGCCAGAGCCTGCAACCGCCATCCCGCCACAACTGGTGCCACTGGTAAGCCGACTTCGGGCTCACCCGTAGACGCCGCGCCACTTCCGACGGCTTGGTCCCCTGCTCGAACAGCTCGGCCGCCTGCATCCGCACCGCTTCCCGGCGCAGCCGTCCCGAAGCGGTCAGCCCGCCCCCATCCGCATACCTCACACACCACCACATACAGCCATCACACAAAGCCCATCACGGACTTCGGGAAGGTTCACCCTGACGCGCCGAAATCAGTAAAGCCACAGGACCCCGAGGGCAACGAATTCGACGTTGTCTGAGGGCAGTTGGGACGCTGCTGGTCACGACCCCTCGCTCACGGCTGCGGGCAACACGGTCGCCTTGTAGGGGACGGAGGGCGTGTCGTTGCTCGTGGCCGCTGCCCGGTGTCCTTCAAGTACTTGTAGCTGGTGAGTTCGTCGCGGTCGATGGTCGCGTTCATCTCCTGAGGAAGTCACTGTTCGGCAACGTGAGTCGCGGGGCGGGTGGTGTCTGGGCAGTCTGTCTGGGTGCAGATGACGGAAGGTTTTGCGACGACTGTGGCCTCTGTGTCCTCGGCGATTCTCATCGCCGCGACGTTGGAGGCGGCTGCTGTGAGCAGGGCGGTTCAGGACTGGACGCGTGCGGCGTTCGACAGCTTCAGGGGTATGAGGGTGGAGCTGGCGGGCACGACGCCGTCGGAGCGTCGGGTGGCTGTGCAGGCGTTCAAGGTGGAGAGATTGCCGATGTACGGCGTGGGGGCCGCGAAGTCGCTGGTGTTCCTGGTGTCTGGCCTCGTGTGGGGTTTGATCATGGTCGCGCAGGCGGCGGCGATCGTCTTCTGCCTGCTCTGGTTGGCGGATCCCACGGAGCCGAAGGAGGCTGAGGCCGCCGGGGCTCTGGCCGTCGTTGTGGCTGCTGGCGCGCTCGTCGTTGCTGTGGTGCCTATCTGCCGGGTGTTGTATTCGCCCCTTGGGCCTCTGGCAGAACGGTGGCTGGAGTTGAAACTCCAGGAGGTGGCTCTTCAGGACTCCGAAGAGAGTGCGGGTGAGGGCCGGTCCGATGGGTTGGAGCCGGGTCAACTGCCGGGCCCGCACGCACGCGACGAAGCCTCAGCCGGGGATGCCGGGGCTGGGGCTTTGTCGTGAGCCAGTGGTGCCGTTTGAGAGCACGGTTGTTCAGCGAGGTCGTGACGCTCGTCTGACCTGTGGTCAAGCGGCGTGGTGTGTGCGGCGTTCGGCGGCGAGGGCGGCGGCGTCGGGGACGGTGTACAGGGTTGGCGGGTGTGCCGCCAGATCGCTTCAGGCGGGCTGGCCGGCTGGACGGGCTTGCGGACGCCTTCGTGGGTGATGCCGGGTTGCTGGGCGGTGTGGTGTGCGGTGAGGTGGCCGGGCCGGATCATCTGCGACTCCATGGGCACATGTGTCTCGGGGGAGGTGGCCGCACGGGTCCCAGGGCGAGGCGAGCGGGGTGCCGTTGGCGCAGCCACTGGGATGAGTCGGCCCCGCACTCCCTGGAGTGCGGGGCCCACTCATCGGCGGGGGCTACCGTCGCGTCGCCTCCGCCGTCAGGCCCTGCGGAGCCTCCGCGTAGCCGGCCGGGCGGGTGGTGAACGTGCCCCGGCCCTGGGTGCGTCCGCGCAGGCGGGAGGCGTATCCGAACAGTTCGGCCAGCGGCACCGTGGCGGTCACCACCGCCGTACCGCCGCGCGTCGCCGACGCCGATACCCGTCCGCGGCGCGCCGCCAGATCGCCCAGGACCGCCCCGAGACAGTCCTCCGGCACGGTCACCGTCACCTCGGCGACCGGCTCCAGCAGCCGCAGTACGCAGGCCTGCAGGGCTTGGCGCAGTCCGAGGCGGCCGGCGGCGCGGAACGCGAGCTCCGAGGAGTCCTTGGCGTGCGTGGCTCCGTCGGTGAGCGTGACCCGTACGCCGGTCACCGGGTGACCGCCCAGCGGACCCTCGGTCAGCGCGTCCCGGCAGCCGGCCTCGACCGCGCGGACGAACTCCCGCGGGATGCGGCCGCCGACCACCGTCGAACAAAACGCGAAGCCGGCCTCGCCGTCGGATGCGTCCAGCGGCTCGACGTCCAGCACCACATGGGCGAACTGCCCGGCGCCGCCGTCCTGCTTGACGTGCCGGTACACCAGCCCGGTCACCCCGCGGACCACGGTCTCCCGGTACGACACCTGCGGGCGGCCGGCCGAGACGTCCAGGCCGCGGTCGCGGCGGAGTTTCTCCACCGCCACCTCCAGGTGCAGCTCGCCCAGGCCCGACAGCAGCATCTGGCCGGTCTCCGGATCGCTGCGCACCACCAGCGACGGATCCTCCTCTGCCAGCCGGGCCAGTGCCGAGGCCAGCCGGTCGGTGTCCTGGCCGAGCCGTGCCTCGACGGCCACGGACACCACGGGGTCGGCCGTGGCGGGCGGTTCCAGCACGAGTGGCGCCGAGGGGGCGCACAACGTCGTACCGGCACGCGTGGACTTCGGACCGATCACGGCGACGATGTCCCCGGCCACGGCCAGGTCCGTCTCGGTGTGCCGGTCGGCCTGCACCCGCAGGATCCGGCCGACCCGTTCGGTGCGCCGCACGCCCATGTCCAGCACCGTTTCCCCCTTTCGCAGTACGCCCGAATAGATCCGCAGGTACGTCATCCGGCCGGTGGGCGCCGCGTGCACCTTGAAAGCCAGCGCGGCCAGGGGCGCCGTGGGATCGGCGGCACGCTCCTGCTCGGTTCCGTCGATCGTGCCGCGCACGGCGGGCACGTCCGCCGGCGACGGCAGATACGCCACCACTGCCTGAAGCAACGGCTCGATACCGCGGTTGCGGTACGCCGAACCGCACAGCACCACCACCGCCTCACCCGAGCCGGTCACCTCGCGCAGTGCCAGGCGCAGTGTCGTCTGCGAGACCGCGCCGTGGGCGCAGTACTCCTCCAGCGCCCGCGGGTGCAGTTCGGCGACGGCCTCGTCCAGCGCCCGGCGGCGCCGCAGCGCCTCGGCGCGCAAGTCCTCGGGCACCGGGCGTTCCTCGTACGCGCCGGTGTCGCCGGGCCACACCACGGCCCGCATCCGGACCAGGTCGACGACGCCCTCGAACCCCTCCTCGCGGCCGATCGGCAGCTGCACCACCAGCGGCGTGGCGCCCAGCCGTTCCCGGATCGACGCGACGGCCGTGTCCAGGTCGGCGCCCGCGCGGTCCATCTTGTTCACGAACGCCAGGCGCGCAACCCCGTGCCGGTCGGCCTCCCGCCACACCGCCTCGCTCTGCGGTTCGACGCCGGCGACGGCGTCGAACACCGCCACCGCGCCGTCCAGGACGCGCAGCGAGCGTGTCACCTCGTCGGCGAAGTCCACGTGTCCCGGGGTGTCGATGAGGTTGATCCGGTGGCCGTCCCAGTCGCAGCTGACCGCCGCCGCGAAGATGGTGATGCCCCGGTCGCGTTCCTGGGAGTCGAAGTCGGTGACGGTGGTGCCCTCATGCACCTCGCCCCGCTTGTGAACGGCGCCGGTCAGGAACAGGATCCGCTCCGTCACGGTGGTCTTGCCGGCGTCCACGTGGGCGAGGATGCCAAGGTTGCGGACGGCTTGGAGCGCGCGGAGTGTGAGGTCGGTACGCACGGCCTTGAGGCCCTTCTTCGTGTGTCGTGAGTGGTGAAGAGGCAGCGCGATGGACGGACGAAGCCCGAGGAATGCGCCCTGCGGCCCTCCGCGACGGGCCACGAGGGCCGGGCGGCGGCGGGGCAGGGCTCAGCGACGGTCTTCGACCGGGATCTCCAGTGCCGGCCGCGCGGCGGGCACCGGGCTCACGAAGACACGAGGATCACGTCGAACCGCGCCCAGGGGGCGACGACAGCGATGGCGGTACTGGCGGTACGCACTGCCGGCCTCCCCTCGGATCTGAACTCGGAACACGCAGGACGCACCGGCCACTTCGGGCCGGACGCGTACCGAGAGTGTAGGGATGGGGGCGGGTGCGGGCGCGGCATTTTTTTAGCGATGGAGCCCTGCACCACCACCGTTCCTGGGCCCCTGGGTGGGGCTGGGGGCGGGAGGGCCCGGTACGGCGTCGTGACGGTCGTCCGGTTGCGTGACACGTGAGGTGGCCGAGTGGTTCGGATGCTGGCTCAGGGGGTGCGGGTGTTTCCCTGGGGGCTGGTGTGGCGGGGGTGGTGGGGGTGGCTGTCGGTGTACACGCGGCCGGGCTCAGTCGGGTGCGGGTGAACGTACCGGGCGCCGGATTCCCGCTCGGGCAGGGAGTCCTGAGGGCGCGCCAGTGGTCTGCGTCACGGGGATCCGCCAGCCGGCTGATCAGGTGTTCGGCGCCGGCTCGGAAGGCTTCGGTCAGCGGGGTCTCTTCGCCGGCCGTGAGCCTGAGGGCATCGGCGTCATGGGTGGCGTGATCGGTGGCGCACCAGCAGGCCACGTTCACTGCGGCGTCGACCGCGAGTCGGCCCTGGCCTGTCCACACGACGTGAAGCTGAAATTCCAGCTGGTCGCCCCTGCCGGCGTGCTCGATGACGTCCCGTGCGAGGACGATCGGCGTGCCCGGCAGCTTGCTTGGGCAGGTGGCGTGCTCCGGGAACCACTCCCATGTCGCTGTGCCGCGACCGGCGCTTGCCGTGTCGACGGTGCGGGCCGTCTGAGTCAGGCACCCGGCCTCTGCTGGGGTCAGGTGTGGGAAGAGTGTGGTCAGGGGGACGTCGTCGAAGCTGCCTCGCATAGGTCGATGATCCGTGTCACGGGCTCATACGGCGAGCTCCTTTTTGTTGTGGCTGCTGTGCGCTGTGCTGTTCGGTTCGGCGCGGTGCTCCTGCGCGAGGGCGGCGGCGTCCGCGGCGGGCCGGACCCGCAGTTGGGCGCGCTGAGGGATTCCTTGTTGCAGTGTGGCGTGCTCGGGGTTTCGCGGTCTCCTCCCGCAGTTCCATGACCTTTCACGCCCCTCATGCGGGCCGGAGGTGCCCGACTGCCCGGTTCCTGAAGGTCACTCGCGTGCAAGTAGGCGCCCGCATACGGCAGTTGACTGTCCCGTTGACGGCCCCGAGCACGCCCGGGTGGCGGACCCGCGGAAAGGCCGCGCCCCTTCCGAAGGCCACTGCCCTCTGTGCCCTTCTCCCGCTCGGCGGTGGCGGTTTCACGGCACGCTTGTCCTTTTCGCCGCGAATTCGGCGTCTTTCCCCGGTCGGCTTTCGTGCTGTCGGGGATGTTTTCGTGCCGCACAGCCAACGCGCAGCGCTCGTTGTGCCTCCTCTCCTTCAGCGGCAGATGACCGCACGCAAGGAAAGGACGCGATGTGCGTACGAGACATGCTGCACGGGTGGTACTGGCCCTGACCGCGACAGGAGCGGTGCTTGCGCCCCCGGCGTCCGCGTACGCCGAGGAGCTGCCGCGTGTCGATCTGAGGGCCGACGTCAACCGCGACGGACAGGTCGACCTCACCGGCGCCACCGACACGGCCGGGGAGAACACCTGGTCCGTCGGACGGGGCGCGGTGTTCCTGCCCAACATCGACGACGACAGTAAGCGGTGCCCGGTGGCCGGACCGGACGGCAGCCCGCTCTCCGACGCCAAGCTGACCGGCTGCAACGACGCCTCGGACAAGAAGGTCAACGGCCGTGCCGACGCAGCCGACCTGGCCCGGGTGCGCTCCGTGCCGTTGCCGAACCTGCCCTCCGATGCCAAGGGCAGCATCAAGGTCACGGCCGGGGCCGCGCACAGCAGAGTCTTCCTCAGGCGCGACGGCGCCTGGATGCCCGTCACCTCGCAGACCCGGCTGACGCGGGCCGAGCTGCGGGCGGGCGTCGAGTTCGGTGTCGAAGGCAAGGACGTGATCCGCGACAGCACGCAGTGGGACGGACGCGTGGCGATCCGGCTGAAGGTCACGTCCTCGTCCGGCACCACTGCGGACACCGTCACGCTGCGCGCCGCCCCGCTGCTGACCCACCATGCCCTGCAGAACACCCAGCAGCTGATGGTCACCAAGATCGGCGGCAACGATGCGTGGGCCAAGCGACAGCGCGCGTTCGTCAGGAAGCTGGAGAAGGAGAGCCGGGCGGCAGGCATCACCAAGCCGCTGGTGACCTTCGAGAAGTACGGTGACATCTGGGCCCAGGACTTCGTCGAGCCGGCCTACCTGGCCATGACGGGTCCGGACGGACGGCAGCGGACGCTGCGCCTGATGCTGCGCTCCGCCCAGGACCGGGAGGCCGGCCGCGAGCTGTACGAGAAGCTGCGCGGCCCGGACATCGGCGTCGTGCAGGCCAAGGGCCGGGACATGCAGGGCTGGGAGAGTCTGAACTCCTACGGCAACCTGGAGACGATCCCTCCCCACACTCTGGGCGGCCGTTCGTTCACGGCCGGCCGGATCATCATGGGCGAACGCAAGGACGGCAGCGGCGTGCGCCCTTCGAAGGAGATACGCACCCTGCTGAAGTCCCAGGGGCTCCAGGACCCGCTCCTGCTGGACACCTCATGGCTGCACGTGGGGCACGTCGACGAGTTCGTGCAGTTCCTCCCCGCCGACACCCCGCGCGGCTGGCGGATCGGCATCGCCGACCCCGAGGCCGGGCTCCAACTGCTGCGCGACGCGCAGCGCGAGGGCCACGGCGCGAAGAAGATGTTCTCCGTCCCCGGCTTCGACGGCCTGCTTCCTCCCACCGAGACCATCGACCAGGCCCTCGCCTCCCGGCACCTGGTGGCGGACAACGAGATGGCGGCCCGGAAGATCGCGGCCAACCTGGAGATCCTCAAGCGGGAGACGGGCGCCACGGACGAGGAGATCGTCCACGTGCCCGCCCTGTACACGCGCGGCATCGTGGGGGACAGCGAGGACCTTCGCGTGCCGCTGCTGCGCCGCCTCGGCGGCGGCACCGCCCCGGAGGCCGCCCGCACCTACGGCCAGCAGCAGCTCACCGGGCGCGCCCCCTCGGCCGCGCCGGCGCCGGCCGTCAGCACCAGCGCCTATGTGCCGGGCGCCGTCAACGGCATCCTGCTGACGCGGGAGCGCTACCTCGCCCCGCGCCAGTGGGGCCCGGTCATCGGCGGCAAGGACATCTTCACCGAGGCGGTTACGGCCGCGTACACGCGGGCGGGCATGAAGGTCTCCTACGTCGACGACTGGTACACGTACCACCTCGGCATGGGTGAGATCCACTGCGGCACCAACACCCTGCGTGACGCGTCCGCCGCCTGGTGGAAGCCGTAGCCACAAGACCGGCAACGGGACCGCCCTTGCCCGGGTCCACGACCCGGGCAGGCTGAGGGCAGGCGGTGACCCTCGACGAGGGTCACCGCAGGGCAGGACGCACCGGCCTGCGGGCCGCTGCCCCTGCCGTGTGCCTGCTGCGCAGGTCAGTGGCTTTCGTCGATGTGGAGGTTGAGGTGGCCGGCCGCGCTGGTCAGGGCTGCTCCCAGGGGGAGTGCGAGGCGGGTGAGGGCGTGTTGGTCGCCCCGGGTGGGGTCCTGGTTGATGATGAGGACCGGTGTGGCGTTCTGGGCTGCCTGGCGGACGAACCGGAGCCCGGACATCACGGTGAGCGAGGAGCCCAGGACGAGCAGGGTTGTTGCTTCGCGGACGAGCTGGCGGCATTGCTCGACCCGTGGTGGGGGGACGGTTTCACCGAAGAAGACGACGTCCGGTTTGAGGATGCCGCCGCAGGTCGTGCAGGGCATCACGCGGAAGTCTGCGGCCTGTGCGTCGGTGAGGTCGGCGTCGCCGTCGGGGTTGATGCCTGCCGCGACCGGCTCGAAGCCCGTATTGGCCTCCTCCAGGCGTATCGCGAGGTCACGGCGTGAGCTGACGGTGCGGCAGGACAGGCAGACGACGCGTTCCAGGCTGCCGTGCAGTTCGGTGACGTTCGTGCTGCCGGCGGCCTGGTGCAGGCCGTCGACGTTTTGGGTGATCACTCCTGAGAGCAGTCCGTGCCGCTCGAACGCGGCCACGGCGCGGTGTCCGGCGTTGGGGCGGGCGCGGGAGAAGGTGCGCCGGCCGAGGTGGCTGCGTGCCCAATACCGGCGGCGGGCCTGGGCGCTGGCGGTGAAGTCCTGGTAGGTCATCGGCGTGTGCCGGCCAAGGCTGCCGCCTTCGCCCCGGTAGTCGGGGATGCCCGACTCCGTGGAGATGCCCGCTCCGCTGAGGACCAGCACACCGCCGTTGCTCAGGGCCTCGATGACCGGGGCCAGGTCCGTGGTGCCGGGCGGCAGGTCCTGGGCCGGAGTCCAGCTCAGGGTGGGGCGCATGCGCATGCCGCCAGGGTACGGAATCCGTGGGCGCGCAGCGCTTGTACGGGCTCGGCGCGGGTGGCGGCTGTTCGATGCCCGGTCGTGCTGCCGGCCGGTGGTGCCGCGGGCCCGGGGGACGGGTTCCGCCGTCGTCCGTGCGCACCGGCCGTGCCGGCGGGGCCGGTCGGTGGGGGCACCGGCCGGCGGGCCTGAAGGGCGTGCCCTTGCACGGGCCCCGCGGCGTGGCCATCAAGGTCCGCCTTGCCGCGGACCGTCGCTGCCGCCCGCCACCGGCGTTCGTCGTCACGCCCGGCCGGGCCGCCGGCACACCGGCGTTCACCGAGGCCAGGGCCTGCCTGCGGGTGTCACGGCCCACCGGGTGTCCCAGGACCGCGCCGGATGCGGTCCTGGCCGGCAGGGCCTGCTCCTGCCGTACGATCCGGCCCCCCTTTTTTTGCGCCGGTGCGGGATCCGGGCTGTGATCCGTCGGCCGCCGCTGTCGTCCTTCGTCTGGTTGGTCTGCGCCGGTATCTGCTGCGGACGCCTGAAGAAGCACCGGTCTGATCGTGTTATGGGATCATGAGGTCCGGCGTCGGCAGGGGCGGGGTGGTGGAGGAGAGCGAGCCGTTTGCGTTGCTGTCGATCACCGGCAGGCACGGCGGAAGTGTCGTGGTCCGGTTGGACGACTCCTACGCCGCAGGCATTCCGGACGTCAGGGGACAGATCCTGGTCCACAACGATTTCGTGGCCGGCGTCCACGACACCTGGGTGGAACCGGATGACCTGGCCGGCTGGGCGCGCGTACTGGACGAGGTTGCCGCGGGACGCGACGCCGTCTGGCGCGAAGGTGCCCGGGTCGCCGAGATCGGCATCCGCCTGGACTGGCGCGAGGACGACCACGATCGGATCACGGTCACCATCGACGACCAGCAGACCACAAGGCTGTCCGTCGCGCTGGAGATGGATCGCGGCTGGATCGGTGAACAGCGTGCCCTGCTCGGCCGGCTCCGCGCTGCCTGGGCGCGCCTCATCCCCGAGGAATGAGGTGCCCTGAACAGTTGTCCCGTCGAAAAGCGGCGGCGCCGGATCCGCGCGGCGGCGATACCGACGAAGTCCCCGGGAAGGTGAGAAGTGAGACCGGCTGGCAGGTGAGTTCTGACTCCAGTGACACGGTGGTGGTGCAAGTGTCCGAGTGCTAGGGCCTGTTGTGGAAGTCCTGGTCGCGCGGGGTCTGGCATCGATGGGGGGCGTCGTTGTCAGTGGTGCTGTGCATGATCGGCGCGTCAGCTTTTCGCGGAGGCAGGGAAGCACCATGCCGATCACAAACCAGCAGGTAGCGGGACACGCGTTCCTGCAGCAGATGTACGACGACTCGTACTTCCCTGATCACGTGGTCGATCAGGGGAAGGCGATCCTGCTGCGGCTGTGCGAACGCGTGGAGGTCGAGCAGCCGTCGGATCTGGAGACCTTGTATGCGTTCACCCAGGCTGCGACGGAGGAGTTCAACCTGCTGGACAGGGAGTTCGTGGCGGCCGGGAGCGGGATCGAGACGGTTGCGCGTGAGTGGATCTGTGACGAGTTTTGCTTCATCGCGTCGGCATACGGGTTCATGGACGCGGATGCGGAGGAGCTGACCTCCGGCCGGGATTGGTGAACGAGGACGGGAAGGCCGCCTTCGGTCAAAGCCATTCGTTGAGAGCTGCGATCAGCACGGTCGCCTCGTAGCGGACGACGGCAGTCGTATCGCGTGGGTGCGCCACGAGGCGCCATGGAATCGAGTGAGGTGAGAGACCTTCACCGCCAGGTTGTCGCAGCAATCTGGCTGAAGCTGGGGGCAGTTTGGCTCGGGCGGTTTGAGCGGGGGTCTGGCAGCGATCACGGGGAGCCGTCACGGTCGGTCACTGAAGCAGGATCATCTTCCTGAGCAAATCGAACTCAGCGCGACCAAATAGCTGCCTTTTGATCTTTTTAATGCGATTCACGGCGCCTTCCGTGCCGTCGGAGCTCCAGCACAGGGTGAGCCCGGCGGTGACGGCGTCGAGGTCGCTGGTGAGGCCGCGGGCGAAGCCGGTCAGACCGGGCAAGTCCGCCGCGAGGGCCTCATCGATCCACGCGGGCAGCAGCACACCGGTCTGCTGGGTGAGCATGTCGCCGAAATCCCGGACGAGTTGATGGGCTCTGGCCAGTTCCGGACAGGTATCCAGGACCGTCTTGAGCTGCTGGTGTTCGTCCTCGTCGAGGCTGGAGGGGCGGCGGGTGAGCCATCCGGTTACCTTCCGGACGCTGGGCGGCGCCGGGGGACGGGCCCGGGCGGTGGGCCACTCCAGCCGGCTGCGCGCCCAGTCGCGGAGGCTCGTGTAGGGCACCGGCCGCCCCTGGGCGGCGAGTTCCGCGCACAGTTCCTTGACGGTGATGGCACCGTCGGTCTCGTCGATGCGTCGTTGCAGAGCAGCGCGGTGGACATCGAGGCGGCTGGTGCGGGCGTGGCGGCCGGTGACGGCGTCCTGCCAGCGGACCGCACGGGCGTACCGCCGGACCGTATGGCGGCCCCACCCCAGGTGCCGGGTGATCGCACGCAGGCCCATTCCTTCCCCCAACATGCCATGGACCAGGGCGTGATGCGCGCGAGCGCGCTCGGCCAGGCGTCCGGTCGGCGTGGTGTCCGAGTCTGTCGGCGATGGAGCGCCGGCGTCCTCCTGCGCGGTAGTCTCGCGCGTCGGCGTCGGAGTGATGGCACTCATCAGCCGGTCGCGGTGGGCCGTGACGCACTTCTCGACGGCCTGGCCGAGGTTCTGCCACAAATGGAACCGGTCGGCGACCTGCTGGGCGTGCGGGGCACCCGGCCCGGGCGGCCTCGGCATACGCCCCCGAGCGGTCGCGGCAGATCACTTCGATGCCTGGATGATCGGTCAGCCATCTCGTGAGCGGTCTGGCGTCGCGGCCGGGCAACACGTCAATGACCTGGTGTGTCTCGCCATTTGTGATCACTGTGCTGTAGGAGTGGCCGCGTTTGGTGGCGAAGTCGTCGACACCGAGAACGCGCGGGGTGTCGTAGAGCGGGTCGGGCATCGCCCGGACCCGGTCCAGCAGTCCCATCCGCCCCGCCGCCAGCCCGAGGGCGGTAGCCATCCGGGCCCCGGCGCGGCCCGCAAGCGCGAGCGCGATCCGGTCCAGCAGTCCTCCGAGCCGATCCGTGCACCGGGCGTACGGGCTGGTCAGCCCCGGGATCTGCTCGGCGAACGTGCGGCGGGAACAGGACGGCTCGGCGCACACGAAGCGTCGCACGGACAACAGGATCCGCACCCCGCGCCCGGCCAGCGGAAGGTCCTGCAGCCGTCGCTCGTACCGGTCGTGCACGCGCACCGACACCCGGCCGCAGGACGGACATATGCCTTCACCGCTCCGCCCGGTCAGTCGCACCACCAGACCGCACACGCCATGCAGTGCGGCGGTGACCAGCACCTCGAAGCCCTCGAACAGCACGTCCTGCCAGGAGATTTCATCGTGGCCCATGCCCTGGACGTCGACTCCGGCGGGAGGATTCAGCCGACACCAACAGAACATGACGGAGCGTCAGAAACGCCGATTTCCGTCAAGGCGTACCCCGGCTCACGGATCCGATTCGAACAACCCCTTCACCGACCGTGACGGCTCCCCGTGATCGCTGCCAGACCCGTTTCAGGCTGTGGCACAGATCTTGGGGAGCGGTCGCGGAGCGTCACTGGGCAGGCCAATCCGCAGCTTTTGATCACACGTATTCTTGGTAGACCCTGATTTCCTTGGTATGGAAGTGACGGACGGTCGTCCAGAATTCCTGGCGGCCAAGACCGTCGGCCCAGAGGTCGAGTTCGTCGCCCGTGTCGTGGAAGAACCAGGATTCGAAGTGCCCCAGGGCCCGAAGTTGACGGGCGGGCTCGAATCGAAGCTCGCAGTGGAGCTGGATGTAATGATCATGCTCGCCGGAAGCGTCGTTGATCTCGAACTGCCGGGCAAGGTCCAACGTGAAGACGGGTGGCCCCTTGAAGGCGTAAGTCCCGTACTGGAAGAGAAGGCCATCTGCATCGGGCGTGTCCGCGGTGTCGAAGCGTTGGGAGCCGAAGCGCACGAACCCGAGCCACACCTCGCCCAAGTCCAGCTCGGCGAGGGGCCGCTGTTCACGGCACAACTCATGTTGAAGTCGCTCCTCGGCCTGGTCCATGGGCAGTCTCTTCGACATCGCTGTCCTTTGCGGTCCTGACGGAACCTGTCGCCTCGCGGCGATCTTCTCAGCCCGCCACACTCGCTGACGTGATCAGGGGTGGCTGCAGATTCTGGGGCAAGACGCTGCTGGAGCAGGATCATCTTGCGGAGCAATTCGAATCCGGCACGGCCGTAGAGCTGCCTCTTGATCTTCTTCATGCGGTTCACGGCGCCCTCCGTGCCGCCGGAGCGACCGAGCGATCCTTCTGGCCGAGGGACAGCCTTCTGACACCGCTGGGCCAATGGGGTGGAACCCCGTTGCGCTGAGGGTTGCACTGGAGGTCGCGCCATGGCGTTGCGCTAGAGGTTGCGCGGCCCGATGGCCGGCCTCCACGGAACCGCAGGTCACAGCAACAATCAGGCCTGGTATGCCTGCTGACATCCCCTCTGCGGCCGATGCTCCCTGCCCAGGTAGAGAAGAGAAGGGATGAGGGCGGGCGTGGTCGGCGCGGCGGCATCGGGGATCGGGGCGGTCGGGGATCTGTTGCGCGTCGGCTGCGCCGCCGCGCTGGCTGGTATGGGAAGGGAAGGCTGACAGCCGTGTGAAGGCTCCAGCTGTGGTGTGTGGGGGAGCGGTGCGGGAGACGGCATCTAGCGTGGGGCGCTGTCGTCCCACAGGATGTGGCGGGCACACTTTCGACTCTATCGGGAATATGAATAGTGGAATTGACGAGCAGTCAGTTCCAAAATGTCAGGACCGGATAATTCAAGAATTCGAACCAGCGGTTGGGGGATACTCTGAATGCCTGTCAGTTCCCTTTGGAAACCCTGCTTCAGGATAGAGATGGGTATGAAAATTGATGCGGTGTCAGAACCCGACGGGCGTAGCCCTTTAGGTGCGTTTTTCAGGAATTCGCGGAGCGAATTCCTGGGACGGATTGCGGAGCAATCCGTCCGATCGTCACGGAGTGACGATCCATCAACTTTCTTGCGGAGCAAGGAAGTTGGACCGCCGCGTAGCGGCGGCGCGTCGTGTCTGCGGAGCAGACCGCGCGC
>NZ_JBFBLP010000037.1:0-16585 GCF_040686775.1 Streptomyces sp. NPDC079141
AGCGGCGCGCCGATCGGCGGGACCACCGCACCCGACAACGGCATACTCATGCTCGCGCACACCGTCGACTCCGTCGGACCGTACGCGTTGATCATGCGGCGGCCACGCGACCAGCGGGCCACCAGGTCCGGCGGGCAGGCTTCACCGGCCACGACCAGGGTGGTCACGGTCGGCAGCGCGTCCTCCGGGAGGACGGCGAGCGCGGACGGCGGCAGCGTGATGTGCGTGATCTGCTCCTCGCGCACCAGCCCGGTCAGCGCCGCACCCGGCAACAGCCGCTCCGCAGGCGCCAGCACCAGCACCGCGCCCGCCAGCAGCGCCATGCACACCTCGGAGACGGCCGCGTCGAAGCTCGGCGACGCGAACAGCAGCACCCGGCTGTCCGCCGTAACAGCGAACCGCTCGATCTGCCCCGTGGCCAGGCTCGCGATACCGCGGTGCGAGACCGCCACACCCTTCGGACGCCCCGTCGAACCCGACGTATGAATCACATACGCGAGGGAGGCGACATCCGCGGGCGGGAGGTCGTCCGCGGCCCGACCGGAAGTGTCGGCCGCGGCCAGCCACGCCTCGTCGACCACGATCACCGGAGCGACGTCGTCGAGGATGTGCGCGATCCGCTCCGCGGGATACTCCGGATCCACCGGAACGTAAACCGCCCCCGCCTTCATGATGGCCAGCAGCGTGACCACCAGATCGGCCGAGCGCGGCAGCGACACCGCGACGGCCCGCTCCGGCCCCGCACCCCGCTCCACCAGCAGCCGCGCAAACCGGTTCGCCCGCGCATTCAACTCGGCATAGCTCAGCCGCGCACCCTCGAACACCACCGCCGTCGCATCCGGCGTCCGTGCCACCTGCGCCTGGAACAACTCCGGCAGAGTGCCCTCAGACACCGCACGCTCGGTGGCATTGAAGCCGTCGAGCAACACCGAACGCTCGTCAGCGGTGAGTACCTCGACGTGTCCGACGGGCAGTTCGGGCGCGTCGACCAGGGCGCGCAGCAGGCGTACGAACCGCTCGGTGAGCGTCGTGGCGCTGTCGCGGTCGTAGAGGTCGGCGCTGTACTCCAGCACACCCTTCAGCCCGCCGTCCGTGCCGCCGTCCTGCGCGGACCGCTCGACGAAGGCGAACGCCAGGTCGAACTTGGCGATGCCGGTGCCCACGGGCATCGGTGTGACCGTCAGCCCGTCCAGGTGCGCGGACGCGTCGAAGGTCTGGTGCTGGTCCGCCGCGTTCCAGGTGAGCATGGTCTGGAACAACGGGTGGCGGGACATCGACCGCTCGGGGTTGAGGACCTCAACCAGCCGCTCGAACGGCACGTCCTGGTGCGCGTAGGCGGCGAGCGCGGTGTTGCGCACCCGGCCGACGAGCTCGGCGAACGTGGGGTCGCCCGAGGTGTCGGTGCGCAGTACCAGCGTGTTCACGAAGAAGCCGACGAGGTCCTCAAGCGCGCCGTCGGTGCGGCCCGCGGTGGGCGTGCCCAGCGGGATGTCGGTACCGGCGCCCAGCCGCGTCAGCAGAGCGGCCAGCGCGGACTGCACCACCATGAACGGGCTCGCCTGCTGGGCCCGGGCCACGGCCACGACCTTGGCGTACACGTCCTGCGGAATGTCGAACGGCACCCGCCCGCCCTCGTGCGAGGAGACGGCCGGCCGCGGCCGGTCGACGGGCAGTTCCAACTCCTCGGGGAGTTCGGCCAGTTGCTCCCGCCAGTAGTCGATCTGGCGGACGAGGGCGCTGTCCGGGTCCTCCTCGGCGCCCAGCACGTCGCGCTGCCACAGCGTGTAGTCCGCGTACTGCGCGGGCAACGCCTGCCAGGCGGGCGCCGCACCGGCGCGGCGCGACGCGTACGCGGTGGTGAGATCACGCGCGAGCAGCGGCATGGACCAGCCGTCGCCCGCGATGTGGTGCACCAGCACGAGCAGCACGTGCTCCCGTTCGCCGGCCCGGAACAGCGTCGCCCGCAGCGGCGGCTCGGCCGACAGGTCGAAGCCGTGCCGCGCGGCCTTCTCCAGCGCGGCGGGCAGCCCGGCCTCGTCGGTCGGTACGACATCCAGGGCAGGTACGGCCTCCGCGGCAGTCAGCACGCGCTGGTACGCGCCCTCGGCGTCCTCGCCGAACACCGTGCGCAGCGACTCGTGCCGCGCCACCACGTCGGCCAGCGCCGCGCGCAGGGCGTCATGGTCCAGCTCACCGGTCAGCCGCAGCGAGACCGGCATGTTGTACGTCGGGCTCGGCCCCTCCAGCCGGTGCAGGAACCAGAGCCGCTGCTGCGCGTACGAAACCGGCACCCGGTCGGGCCGGGGCAGCGTCGCCCGCACGCCCTGCCGGGCCCCGTCCGCCGCGTCCAGCAGTCCCAGGAGCTTGGACACCGACCGGGCCTCGAAGGCCTGGCGGATGGTCAGTTCGAAGCCGAGCGCACTGCGCACCCGGCTGACCAGCCGGATCGCGAGCAGCGAGTGCCCGCCGAGCTCGAAGAAGTCGTCGTCGACACCGACCTCGGGCACGCCGAGGACATCGGCGTACAGCCCGCACAGGATCTCCACCCGGGGATCCAACGGCGCCCGCACGACGAGGCTCGCGCCCGCGTCGGCGTACGTCTCCGCGGTGTACTCGGGGTCGGGGAGGGCGCGGCGGTCGAGCTTGCCGTGCGAGGTCAGCGGCAGCGCGTCCAGGACGACGATCGCGGCCGGGACCATGTACTCCGGCAGGGACTCGGCCAGCGACTTGCGCACCAACTGCGTGTCTACGGCGGGGGCTTCGTCCTGCGGGACGACGTAACCCAGCAGCCGTCCCTCGCGAACGATGACGGCGGCCTGCGCGATGTGCGCGTGCGCGGCGAGGGCGGACTGGATCTCGCCCAGCTCGATGCGGTAGCCGCGCACCTTGACCTGGTCATCGGCACGGCCGACGTACTCCAGCTGGCCGTCGCGGTTCCAGCGGGCGATGTCGCCGGTGCGGTACATGCGCGTGCCGGCCGGGCCGTAGGGGTCGGCGACGAACCGCTCCGCCGTCAGGGCCGGGCGGTCCAGGTAGCCGCGGGCCAGCACCACGCCCGCGACGTACAGCTCGCCCGGGGTGCCGACGGGGACCGGCTTGAGGGCGGCATCCAGGACGTAGGTACGGGTATTGGCGAACGGACGACCGATCGGCACCGCACCCGAAGGCGTCTCCGTCCCCGGTTCGAGGCGGAACTCGGCACAGTTGACCGTCGCCTCCGTCGGGCCGTAGGCGTTGATCACCTGGACCTGCGGGTGCGCCTCCCGCCAGCCCGCCAGGGCCTCGCCACGCAGGGCTTCACCGCCGATGACGAGCGTGCCCGACGGCGACGCCGCCTTGGGCAGCGCCTCCAGCAGGCCCAGGTGCGAGGGGGTGACCTTCATGAAGGTCACATCCGACACGGACTCGTCGAGGTCACCGACGACGATCCGGCCGCCACTGACGAGCGGGGACCACAGTGCGGTAACCGTCAGGTCGAACGCGAACGAGGAGTGCACCAGCGACACGCCCGCCGCCTGCGGATACACCTCCCGCGCCCGCACCAAGTACGCGCCCACCGAGGCGTGTTCGACGACCACACCCTTCGGACGCCCCGTCGAACCCGACGTATAGATCACATACGCCGGCCACGACAGCTCCACCGCAGGCAGGTTCTCCGCCGACAGATCGTCGAAGTCGGCCTGCTCCAGCCACTGCTCGTCGATGACCAGCGCCGGGTCGGCGTCCTCCAGGATGTAGTCGATGCGCTCCTGCGGGTATCCGGGATCGACCGGGACGTAAGCCGCCCCCGCCTTCACGACGGCCAGCAGTACGGCCACCAGCTCCGCCGACGGCGGCAACACCACCGCCACCCGCCGCTCCGGACCAGCACCCCGCTCCACCAGCAGCCGCGCCAGCCGATTCGCCCGCCCATTCACCTCGGCATAGGTCAGTTCCCCGACCGCAACCGCGTCCGGAGTCCGCGCCACCTGCGCCTCAAACAACTGCGGCAACGCCGACACCGAAACACTGCGGGCCGTATCGATCCACTCCCCCAACACCAAGCCCCGCTCAGCATCGGACAGCACATCCACACCACCGACCCGCACCCCCGGATCAGCAACCACAGCCCCCAGCACCCGCACCAACCGCTCGGCCAACAGCTCAGCAGTCACCGCGTCGAACAGATCCGTGCTGAACTCCAGCGCGCCGCGCATGCCGACGGGTGTGCCGTCGGTCTCACGCTGCTCGGAGAACCGGAAGAGGAGGTCGAACTTGGCCGCGCCGAGGTCGACGGGTTCCGGTGCGACGGTGAGCCCGGGCAGGTTCTGGACCGCGTCGGCCGCGGCCTGCTGGTCGATGTTGTTGAAGACGAAGCGCACCTGGAAGAGCGGGTGCCGGGAGGTGACGCGGGTGGGGTTGAGGACCTCCACCAGCCGCTCGAAGGGCACGTCCTGATGGGCGTACGCGGCCAGGTCCGTCTCGCGGACCCGCGCGACCAGTTCACGGAAGGTCGGGTTGCCGGACAGGTCGGTGCGCAGCACCAGCGTGTTGATGAAGAAGCCGACCAGGTCCTCCACCGCGTCGTCGGTGCGGCCGGCGATCGGAGTGCCCAGGGGGATGTCCGTGCCCGCGCCGAGCCGCGAGAGCAGCGTCGCCAGGGCCGACTGCACCACCATGAAGGGGCTCGCCTGGCACTCGCGCGCCAGCTCCACGAGTCGGGCGTGCACCGCCGGCGTGATCTCGAACGGAACCGATCCGCCCTCGAAGGACGCCGCTTCGGAACGCTGCCGGTCGACCGGCAGCTCCAGTTCCTCGGGAAGCCCGGCCAGCGCCTGCTTCCAGTAGTCCAGCTGCTGCGAGATCGGGCTGCCGGGGTCCTCGTCGGAGCCCAGCACCTCGCGCTGCCACAGCGTGAAGTCCGCGTACTGGACGGGCAGTTCGGACCAGCCGGGTGCAGTGCCCGTGGCTGCGGACGTGTAGGCCGTGGTCAGGTCACGCGCGAACAACGGCATGGACCAGCCGTCGCCCGCGATGTGGTGCACCAGCACCAGCAGTACGTGCCGCTCCGGGCTCAGTTCGAACAGCCAGGCGCGTACGGGGATTTCGGCGCCGAGGTCGAAGCCGTACTGGGCCGCCGCTTCCAGCGCGGCGGGCAGCCCGGCCTCGTCCGTGCGGACGACCTCCAGGACGGGTACGGCCTCCGCGGCAGTCAGCACGCGCTGGTAAGGACCCTCGGCGTCCTCGCCGAAGACCGTCCGCAGCGACTCGTGCCGCGCCACCACGTCGGCCAGCGCCGTGCGCAGGGCGTCATGGTCCAGCTCACCGGTCAGCCGCAGCGAGACCGGCATGTTGTACGTCGGGCTCGGCCCCTCCAGCCGGTGCAGGAACCACAGTCCGCGCTGCGCGAAGGACAGCGGCAGACGCTCGGGGCGAACTGCCGCCCGGACGACGGCAGTCCGGCCCTCGTTCGCGGTGTCGAGCGCCGCGGCCAGGGCGGCGACGGTGGGGGTGCTGAAGATCTGCCGCACGGGCAGTTCGACGCCGAGGGCCGAACGGATTCGGCTCGCCAGTCGCGTGGCCAGCAGCGAGTGGCCGCCACGGTCGAAGAAGCTGTCGTCGACGCCCACGTCCGGAGTGCCGAGCACCTCGGCGAACAGACCGCACAGGATCTCCTCGCGCGGCGAACGCGGCGCCCGGGAACGGGACTTCACCTCGAACTCGGGCATGGGCAGAGCACGGCGGTCGAGCTTGCCGTGCGAGGTCAGCGGCAGCGCGTCCAGGACGACGACCGCGGCCGGGACCATGTACTCCGGCAGCTCCACCGCGAGAGCGGCTCGCACGGCCGCCACGTCGAGCGCCGCACCGGCCTCCGGTACGGCATAGCCGACGAGCCGCTTGTCACCGGGCCGGTCCTCGCGAACGATGACGGCTGCCTGCGCGATGTGCGCGTGCGCGGCGAGGGCGGACTGGATCTCGCCCAGCTCGATGCGGTAGCCGCGCACCTTGACCTGGTCATCGGCACGGCCGACGTACTCCAGCTGACCGTCACGGTTCCAGCGGGCAACGTCTCCGGTCCGGTACATACGCGTGCCCGGAGCACCGTAGGGGTCGGCGACGAAACGCTCCGCCGTCAGGGCCGGGCGGTCCAGGTAACCGCGGGCCAGCACCACACCCGCCACATACAGCTCGCCCGGGGTGCCGACCGGTACCGGCTGCAACGCCGCATCCAGCACGTAGGTACGGGTGTTGGCGAACGGACGGCCGATCGGCACCGCACCCGACGGCGTCTCCGTCCCCGGTTCGAGGCGGAACTCGGCACAGTTGACCGTCGCCTCCGTCGGGCCGTAGGCGTTGATCACCTGGACCTGCGGGTGCGCCTCCCGCCAGCCCGCCAGGGCCTCGCCACGCAGGGCCTCACCGCCGATGACGAGCGTGCCCGACGGCGACGCCGCCTTGGGCAGCGCCTCCAGCAGGCCCAGGTGGGAGGGGGTGACCTTCATGAAGGTCACGTCCGACACGGACTCGTCGAGATCACCGACGACGATGCGGCCGCCACTGACGAGCGGGGACCACAGGGCGGTCACCGTCAGGTCGAACGCGAACGAGGAGTGCACCAGCGACACCCCGGCCGCCTGCGGATACACCTCCCGCGCCCGCACCAAGTACGCGCCCACCGAGGCGTGTTCGACGACCACACCCTTCGGACGCCCCGTCGACCCCGACGTATAGATCACATACGCCGGCCACGACAGCTCCACCGCAGGCAGGTTCTCCGCCGACAGATCGCCGAGGTCGGCCTGCTCCAGCCACTGCTCGTCGATCACCAGCGCCGGGTCGGCGTCCTCCAGGATGTAGTCGATGCGCTCCTGCGGGTATCCGGGATCGACCGGGACGTAGGCCGCCCCCGCCTTCACCACGGCCAGCAGCACAGCCACCAGCTCCGCAGACGGCGGCAACACCACCGCCACCCGCCGCTCCGGACCAGCACCACACTCCCGCAGCAGCCGCGCCAGCCGGTTCGCCCGCGCATTCACCTCGGCATAGGTCAGTTCCCCGACCGCAACGGCATCGGGAGTCCGCGCCACCTGCGCCTCGAACAACTGCGGCAACGCAGCAACCGACACATCCGGAGCAGCCGTATCGATCCACTCCCCCAACACCAAGCCCCGCTCAGCATCGGACAGCACATCCACACCACCGACCCGCACCCCCGGATCAGCAACCACAGCCCCCAGCACCCGCACCAACCGCTCGGCCAGCGCCTGCGCCGACTCGCGGTCGACGAGGTCGGGCTGGAAGTCCAGTCGGAAGCTGAGTTCCTTGCCGGGGTGGGCGACGAGGCCGTAGGCGTAGTGCATCGCCGAGCGGCTCTGGGCGGAGGCGAGGCGGAGGCCGCCCACGTCGGCCGAGGAGTCGAGGCCCGCGCTGTCGAGGGGGTAGTTCTCGAACACCATGGAGGTGTCGAAGAGTTCGCCCTTGCCGATGGCCCGCTGGAGGTCGGCCAGGCCGATGTACTGGTACTCCAGGAGCGCGGACTGTTCCCGCTGGAGGCGCTCAAGGAGGCCGCCGAGGGACTCGGCGGGGTCCAGGCGCAGCCGCAGGGGCAGGGTGTTGATGAACAGGCCCACCATGTCCTCGACGCCGGCGAGGTCGGCGGGGCGGCCGGAGACGGTGACGCCGAAGGCGACGTCGGTGCGGCCGAGGAGGCGGGACAGGGCGAGGCCCCAGGCACCCTGGACGACGGTGTTGAGGGTGACGCCGAGGGTCCGGGCGCGGTCGGCCAGGGCGCGGGTGGTCTCGGCGGGCAGGCCGAACTCGACCTTGTCCGGGACGACGGGGGTGCGGCCGGGGACGGCGGGCGCGATCCGGGACGGCTCGTCGAAGTCCTCGAAGGCCTGGGTCCAGGCGTCCAGCGCGGCGTCGCGGTCACGTCCGGCGAGCCAGGCGAGGTACTCGCGGTAGGGGCGCGGGCGGGGCAGGGCGTCGGTGTCGCCCCGGGAGACGTACAGCGCGAGGAGTTCGCGCAGGAGGACGGGCAGCGACCAGCCGTCGAGGACGGCGTGGTGGACGGCGAGGGCGAGCCGGTGCCGTTCGGCGCCGAGGCGGATCAGGGTGAACCGGAGCAGCGGCGGCCGGCCGAGGTCGAAGCGGCGGGCGCGGTCCTCGGTGATGATCCGCTCGGCCTCGGTCTCGCGGTCGGCCTCGGGCAGGCCGGCGAGGTCGGTCTCGGTCCAGCTCGGCGGGGCGTCGCCGAGGACGACCTGGACCCATTCACCGGTCTTGCGCTGGCGGAAGCCCGCGCGGAGGTTGGTGTGGCGCCGGACGAGGGCCTGCGCGGCGGTGTGCAGCGCGGCGGAGTCCAGGGTTCCTTCGACGTCGAAGACGAGTTGGACGGTGTAGATGTCGGCGCCGCGGTCGTCGTAGACGCTGTGGAAGATGAGACCTTCCTGCAGCGGCGAAAGGGGCAGGATGTCCTCGATGGAACGGGACTTACGGCTCACGGCTTTCCTCACTCGTCTTCCTGGTCTGCGAAGAAGTCGTCTTCGAATGCGTCGATCTCGTCCTGGCTGATGTTCACCAGGGACACGTCCGACGGGGTGAGACCCCCCGCGTCGGGATGCCGGGCGTGCTCGGCGAGGCCGCGCAGGGCGGCGAACCAGCCCTCGGCCACCTGGCGCACCTCGGTCTCGGACAGCAGCCGCCCGGCCCAGGTCCAGGTGGCGACGAGTTCGGGCCCGTCGGTGCCGTCCTGGGTGAGGGCGTTGAGCTCCAGCACATGGGTCAGGGGTGTGCCGGGGTCGTCGCCGGGGACGAGTGCCCCGACGTCGGGTACGGCGGTGAAGTCGGCTGCCTCCCGGGCCGTGACGCGGCCCAGGTAGTTGAATCCGAGCTGGGGTCGGGCGAGTTCGGCGAGCACGCCCTTGGTCTTGGGGTTGAGGTGGCGCAGCAGGCCGTATCCGACGCCGTTGTCGGGGACGGCGCGCAGCTGTTCCTTGACGGTCTTCAGGACGCGGCCGACGGTGGGGCCGCCGGCGAGGGCGTCCGCGCGGGCGGTGCGGTCCAGCGGGCCCGGGTCCAGGCGCACGGGGTAGAGGCTGGTGAACCAGCCGACGGTGCGGGACAGGTCGGCGCCGGGGACGAGTTGTTCCTCGCGGCCGTGTCCCTCGACGTCCACGAGGAGGCCCGCGTCGTTGGTGCCGGGCCGGTCGGCGAGGGCCAGGGCGAGGGCGGTGAGGAGTCCGTCGGTGACGCCGGTGCCGAAGACGGAGCCCACGGTGGTGAGCACGGCCTCGGTGACGTCCGCGGACAGCGTGAGCGTGAGGGAGCCGGATGTGGCGTGGGTGTCGCGTGCCGGGTCCAGGGTGTCCGTGCCGAGCGGCCGCTCGCTGCCCCGCAGGGTGTCGGCCCAGTGGGCGAGCTGGTCGGTGCGCGCGGGGTCCGTCGCGGCGGTGTGCAGGGCGGTGGCCCAGTGCCGGAAGGATGTGCCGGCGGGGGCGAGTTCGGAGCTGCCGCCGGAGGCGGCCGACTGCCAGGCCTCGGCCAGGTCGGTGACGATGATGCGCCAGGAGACGCCGTCGACGACGAGGTGGTCGGCGAGGAGCAGGAGCCTGCCGGGCGCCTGCGGGCCGCGGTCCAGCCAGACGGCCTGGAGCATGATGCCGTCGGCGGGCGCGAGCCGGTCGAGGGCGGCCCGTGCGTGCTCGGTGAGCAGCGCGTGCAGGGTGGCGGGGTCGGCGTTCGCGGCGTCGACGCGGGTCAGGCAGTGCGCCGCGTCGAGGGCGCCCGGCTGCGGGATGTCCGCGTGCGGCAGCCCGGAGTCGTCCGTGGTGCACCGCATGCGCAGGGCGTCGTGCCGGTCCAGTACGGCCTGCAGGGCGTCGCGCAGATCGTCGTACGCCATGGCCGCGGGGACCTGGATGACGACGGACTGGTTGAACCGGTCGAGGCGTCCGCCGCGGTCGGCGAGCCAGTGCATGATCGGGGTGAGCGGGACGGGCCCGGTGGCGGGTTCCTGCGGGGTGTCGTCGACGGGTGCGGGTGCGCGGCCGGTGATCGCCTCGGCGAGCGCGGCGACCGTGCGGTGGTCGAAGACGTCGCGCGGGGTGAGGGTGAGGCCGGCCTTGCGGGCCCGGCTGACGAGCTGGATGGAGACGATGCTGTCGCCGCCGAGGTCGAAGAAGCTGTCGTCGACGCCGATCCCGGGCACGCCCAGGACCTCGGCGAAGAGGGCGCACAGTGTCTCCTCCACCGGCCCCGAGGCGGCCCGTCCGGTGGAGCGGGGCTCGTAGGTGGGGGCGGGCAGGGCCTTGCGGTCCAGCTTTCCGTTGGTGGTCAGGGGCAGTTCGGGCAGCGGCACCAGGGCGGTGGGCACCATGTAGTCGGGCAGCCGGGCGGCGAGGTGGGCGCGGACCTCGGTGAGGTCGAGGGGCGTGTCCAGGGCGACGACGTAGCCGGTCAGGCGCTTGTCGCCGGGCTGGTCCTCGCGGACGACGACCGCGCTCGCCCGGATGCCCGGGTGGGCGGCGAGGGCGGCCTCGATCTCGGCGAGCTCGATCCGGAAGCCGCGAACCTTGACCTGGTCGTCGGCCCGGCCGACGAACTCCAGCCGGCCGTCGGTGTTCCAGCGCACCAGGTCGCCGGTGCGGTACATGCGCTCGCCCGGTGCCCCGAAGGGACAGGCCACGAAGCGTTCCGCGGTGAGGTCCGGGCGTGCCCAGTAGCCGCGGGCGAGGCCGCTGCCGGCCACGTACAGCTCGCCGGGGACGCCGTCGGGCACGGGGTGCAGGGCGGTGTCGAGGACGTACATGCGCATGTTGTCCAGCGGGCGTCCGATGGGGACGACGCTGGGCAGCCGCTGGGCGTCGGCGGCGCCGACCGGGTTGCGGGTGGCGAACACGGTGGTCTCGGTGGGGCCGTAGCCGTTGACGACCTCGATGTGCGGGCAGCGTTCCAGGACGCGGCGCACGGCGGCGGGCGGGACGACGTCGCCGCCGGTCCACACCTGGCTGACGCCGCGGAAGCAGTCGGGCTGCTCCTCGGCGAGGACCGCGAACAGGCCGGCGGTCAGCCACAGTCCGGTGATCCCGTGTCCGGTGATCAGCGCGCCGATGGCCTCGACGCCGAGGTCCCCGGCGGGTGCGACGACGACGCTGCCGCCGCACAGCAGGGCGACCCACAGCTCCAGGGTGAGCGCGTCCCAGGCGTGCGGGGAGTGCAGCAGGACACGGTCCGCGGAGCCGGAGGTCCACCACTGGTCCTGGGCGAGGTCGGCGATGTTCCCGTGGGTCGCGGCGACGCCCTTGGGCAGGCCGGTGGAGCCGGAGGTGAACATCACGCAGGCCAGGTCGCCGGGCGTGGGGACGAATCCGGGCGCGGAGGTGTCCTCGTGGGCGAGGGCGTCGGCGGTGGCCGGGTCGTCGACGACGAGGAGGTCCAGCGGGCCTGCGACGGTCCCGGCCCGCTCCCGCAGGGCCCGGTCGGTGACGATCAGCGGGGTGCCGGTCTCGCCGAGGATCCAGCGCAGCCGCTCGTCCGGGTAGGTGGCGCTGAGCGGCACATAGACACCGCCGGCCTTGAGGACGGCGAGGACGGCGACGACGAGGTCGACGGAGCGTTCCATCAGCAGGGCGACCCGGGTCTCGCGCCGCACGCCCGCGCGGCGCAGCCGGTGCGCCAACTGGTGGGCGCGTGCCGAGAGTTCGGCGTAGGTGAGCTCGGTGCCGTCCCCGATGAGGGCCGTCCTGTCCGGCGTGGCCTCGGTGTGGGCCTCGAAGAGCCCGAGCAGCGTGGCCGCGGGGGTGGGCCGGGCGGTGTCGTTGCGGCCGTCGACGAGCAGCCGGCGTTCCTCGGCGCCGAGGACGTCGACCCGGAAGACGGGTGCGTCGGGGGCGGCGAGGACGGCTTCCAGGACGCGCACCAGCCGGTCGGCGAGCGTGCGGGCCGTGGTCCGGTCGTAGAGGTCGGTGGCGTATTCGAGGCGGCCGGTGAGTCCGGGTCCGTTCTCGTGGGCGCGGGCGAAGCCGAAGGACAGGTCGAACTTGGCGACGCCGGTGTCGAGCCGGTAGGGGGCGACTTCGAGTCCGGGCAGGGCGGCGGCCCGGGAGAGGGCCTCCTGTTCGGCGGTGTCGTCGAGGGTGAGGACGGTCTGGAACAGCGGGTGCCGGGAGGTCGAGCGGGTGATGTCGAGCGCGTCGACGAGCCGCTCGAAGGGCACGTCCTGGTGGGCGTAGGCCGCCAGGTCGAACTCCTTGACCCGGCCGACGAGTTCGCGGAAGGACGGCTCGCCGGACAGGTCGGTGCGCAGCACCAGCGTGTTGACGAAGAAGCCGATCAGGTCTTCTACGGCGTCGTCGGCGCGGCCCGCGATGGGGGTGCCGATCGGGATGTCGGTGCCCGCGCCCAGCCGCGACAACAGCGTTGCCAGCGCGGCCTGGAGGACCATGAACGGGGTGGCGCGCAGCTCCCTGGCCAGCTCCGTCAGCCGCTCGTGCAGGGCGGCCGGCACCTCGAACTCCACGACGTCGCCGGTGTACGACGTCGTGGCCGGGCGGGGCCGGTCGGCGGGGATGTCGAGTTCCTCGGGCAGTTCGGCCAGCGCGTCCCGCCAGAAGGCGAGTTGGCGGGAGACGAGGCTGTCCGGGTCGTCCTCGGAGCCGAGCGCGTCGTTCTGCCAGAGGGTGAAGTCGGCGTACTGGACCGGCAGTTCGTCCTGATGGGGTGCGTGTCCGGCGCGCCGGGCGGTGTAGGCGGCGGCGAGGTCGTGGGCGAAGGCGAGGGTGGACCGGCCGTCGCCCGCAATGTGGTGGAGCACCACGAGCAGGACGTGCTCGCGGTCGTCGCGGGAGAACAGCACGGCCCGCAGCGGGAGTTCGACGCCGAGGTCGAAGGCGTAGCGGGCCGCCGCGCGCAGCTGCGTCTCGTCGGTGGCCGTGTGCAGCGCGGGGCGCGCCTGGTCGAGGACGACCTGGTACGGGCCCTGCTCGTCCTCGGCGAAGACGGTGCGCAGTGTCTCGTGCCGGGCCACCACGTCGGCCAGGGCCGCCTCCAGGGCCGCCCGGTCGAGGTCTCCGGTCAGGCGCAGGGCGAGCGGGATGTTGTAGGTGGCGGACGGGCCGTCGAAGCGGTGCAGGAACCACAGCCTGCGCTGCGCGAACGACAGCGGCAGCCGCTCGGGGCGTTCGGCCCGGGCGACGGGGCGGACGGTGCCGCTCGCGGTCGTGTCCAGGACCGGTGCCAGGCCGGCGACGCTGGGCGCCTCGAACAGGTCCCGCACCGACAGCTCCGCGCCGAGCGTGGCGCGGATGCGGTTGACGAGGCGGGTGGCGAGCAGGGAGTGGCCGCCCAGGTCGAAGAAGCCGTCGTCGATGCCGACCCGCTCCACGCCGAGCACTTCGGCGAACAGACCGCACAGGATCTCCTCGCGCGGCGAGCGCGGAGCACGGTACCCGGCCTTGTCCGAGGTGCCGTACTCGGGTGCGGGCAGTGCCCGGCGGTCCAGCTTGCCGTTGACCGTCAGCGGCAGTGCCGCGAGCGGTACGACGGCCGACGGCACCATGTACTCGGGCAGTTCGGCCGTGAGCCGGTCCCGTACGGAGGCGGTGTCGAGTGTGTCGCCGTCGGGCACCGCGTAGGCGACCAGGCGCTTGTCGCCTGGCCGGTCCTCGCGGACGACGACGGCGGCCTGGGCGATCCGCGGGTGGGCCAGGACGACGCTCTCGATCTCGCCGAGTTCGATACGGAAGCCCCGGATCTTGACCTGGTCGTCGGCGCGGCCCAGGTACTCCAGCTCGCCGTCCGCGGTCCACCGCGCCAGGTCGCCGGTGCGGTACATGCGCTCCCCCGGCGCCCCGAACGGGCAGGCCACGAAGCGCTCCGCGGTCAGCCCGGGACGGTTCAGATAGCCGCGGGCCAGACCGGCACCGGCGACGTACATCTCGCCCGTGACGCCGGCCGGGGCCGGACGCAGGGCGTCGTCGAGGACGTACACCCGCAGGTCGCGGATGCCGACGCCGATCAGGCTGCGGTGCTCGCCGGTCCAGGCGGCGGAGTCCAGGGCGCGCACGCTGACATGGACGGTCGTCTCGGTGATGCCGTACATGTTGACCAGCACCGGATCCGTGTCGCCGTGCCGGCGGCCCCAGCTCTCCAGCCGGCCGAGGTCGAGCGCCTCGCCGCCGAAGATCACCCGGCGCAGGGCCAGCCGGTCGCCGAGGCCGGGGTGGTCCCGGTCCGCCTGCATCAGCTGGTAGAAGGCCGAGGGGGTCTGGTTGAGCACGGTGACCCGCTCACGCACGAGCAGCCGCAGGAACTCCACCGGGTTGCGGCTGACCTCGAACGGCACGACGACGAGCCGGCCGCCGTACAGCAGCGGACCCCACAGCTCCCACACCGAGAAGTCGAACGCGGCGGAGTGGAACAGGGTCCACACGTCGTCCGCACCGAAGCCGTAGCTGTCCTCGGTGGCGGTGAACAGCCGCACCACGTTGGCGTGCGGAATCACCACGCCCTTGGGGCGGCCGGTGGAGCCGGAGGTGTAGATGACGTACGCGGGGTGCGCCGGGCCGGCCGGGACGCGGTCGCGTCCGGGGGCGGCGGGCCCACCGGCGGCGACCGCGGCGAGCCACTCCTCGTCGACGACGAGGACGGGGTCGGTGTCCTGGAGGATGTAGGCGATGCGCTCCTGTGGGTAGCCGGGGTCGACGGGGACGTACGCCGCCCCGGACTTCACGACCGCCAGCAGGGCCACGACGAGGTCCAGGCCGCGCGGCAGGGACACCGCGACGAACCGCTCCGGGCCCGCGCCGTGCGCCACGAGGTGGTCCGCCAGCCGGTCGGCCCGCTCGTTCAGGTCCCGGTAGGTCAGCGACCGCTCCTCGCAGGTGACGGCGACCGCGTCGGGGGCGTCGGCGACCCGCTGCTCGAAGAGTTCGGCGAGCGACCGGGTCGGAGCGGGCGTGCCGCCCGCGCCGGCCGCGGCCAGCAGCCGGGCGCGCTCGGCCGCGTCGGTGACGTCGACGCGGGTGACCGGCCGCTCGGGGTCGGCCAGCACGGCGTCGAGGACGCGCACCAGACGCCCGGTGAGGGTCACGGCGCTGTCGTGGGTGTACAGGTCGGCGCTGTAGGCGAGGCTGCCGGCCAGTCCCGCGGGCGCTCCGTCGGCGGCCCGCCGCTCCTCGAAGACGAAGGACAGGTCGAACTTCGCCGCCGTGGTGTCCACCGGTTCGGGGCGTACGGCGAGGCCCGGCAGGCCGCGCAGCGCGCCCAGCGCCTGCTCGGTGGTGTCGTTCCAGGTCAGCGAGGTCTGGAAGAGGGGGTGGCGGGCCATGGAGCGGGCCGGGTTGAGCGCGTCGACGAGCCGCTCGAACGGCACGTCCTGGTGGGCGTACGCCGACAGGTCGAACTCCCGCACCTGGGCGACCAGTTCACGGAAGCTCGGCTCGCCGGACAGGTCGGTGCGCAGCACCAGCGTGTTCACGAAGAACCCGACCAGGCCTTCGAGGGCGTCGTCGGCGCGTCCGGCGACCGGGGTGCCGATCGGGATGTCCGTCCCGGCGCCCAGCCTCGACAACAGCGTTGCCAGCGCGGCTCGCACCACCATGAACGGCGTGGCGCGCAGCTCCCGGGCCAGCCCCGTCAGCCGCTCGTGCAGAGCGGCCGGCACCTCGAACTCCACCACGCCACCGGTGTACGAGGACACGGCGGGCCGACGGTGGTCGGTGGGCAGCTCCAGCTCCTCGGGCAGCCCGGCCAACGCGTCCTTCCAGTACGTGAGCTGGCGCGCGAGCAGGCTGTCCCGGTCGGTCTCAGAACCGAGCGTACGGCGCTGCCACAGGGCGTAGTCCGCGTACTGCAACGGCAGTTCGGCCCAGCTCGGGGCGTGCCCGGCACGGCGGGCCGCATAGGCGGTCGTCAGGTCCCGCGCGAGCGGCCCCACCGACCAGCCGTCACCGGCGATGTGATGCAGGACGAGCAGCAGCACATGCTCCCGCTCCCCGAGCTCGAACAGCCGCACCCGCAGCGGAAGTTCGGCCGACAGATCAAAGGCGCGCCCGGTCTCCCCGGCCAGCCTCTCACCGAGTACGGCGTTGTCGACGGCCTCGGTCAGCAGGCGCGGTGCGGCCTCACCGGCGTCGAGCACCCGCTGGTGCGGGCCGTCCGCGTCCTCGGCGACGACGGTGCGCAGCGGCTCGTGCCGGGCCACCACGTCGGCCAGCGCCGCTTCGAGCGCGGTGCGGTCCAGGTCACCGGTCAGCCGCAGCGCGGCGGGGATGTTGTACGTGGCGGACGCCTCGTCGAACTGGCTGAGGAACCACAGGCGTTCCTGCGCGAACGACAACGGCAGCCGCTCGGGGCGCTCGGCCGAGCGCGCGGCGGCGCGTGCGGATCCGGTGCCCTGCCAGGCGGCGAGTCCGGCGACGGTGGGTGTCTCGAAGAGACGGCGGACCGGCAGCTCGACGCCGAGGGTGGCGCGGATGCGGTTCGCCAGACGGGTGGCCAGCAGGGAGTGACCGCCCAGGTCGAAGAAGCCGTCGTCGATACCGACCCGCTCCACGCCCAGCACCTCGGCGAACAGACCACACAGGATCTCCTCGCGCGGCGAACG
>NZ_JBFBLP010000038.1:0-16350 GCF_040686775.1 Streptomyces sp. NPDC079141
GACCCCGGCGGCCTGACGGCCGCCGGGGTCGTTTCACCTTGTCCCGTCAACCACCAGCACGTCGCCCTCATGCACATCTTCAGCGTCGCTCAACACCGGGGTGCGCAGCGTGACCTGATGGGTGCCGCCGTGTCCTTCGTAGGCGGTGCACTCAAGGTGATCCGTGCGGTGTGCAGGGCCGTTTGTGGTGCCGTGCGGCCCGGTGGTGGTGCCGTGCGGGTCGGAGGCGGTGGGTTCGAGGGGCTTGTCGTGGCGGATGATGTGACTGTTTTCCGGGTTTCCAGCGGTTTCGCCGTGATTCGTCATGCGCAGACGATCTCGCGGATCGCGAGGCTCCGCTTTGCCCTGTGGATAAGTCCGACCAGGAACACGTCAAATCCACAGCGTGCTCGGTTTGTCGGTGCCGTCCTGTTGTATGGGACGCATGGAGCACACGAGCAACGCGGATCTCCGGGCGGCGGCCGATACGGTCCTTGCCCGCCTCGTCGGGGACGCCACCGGCGCGGCACGGCTGCGCGAGGACCAGTGGCTGGCGATCGAGGCGCTGGTCGCCGACAGACGCCGGGCCCTGGTCGTCCAGCGCACGGGGTGGGGCAAGTCCGCGGTCTACTTCGTGGCCACGGCGCTGCTCCGGGCACGGGGCAGCGGACCCACCGTGATCGTCTCCCCGCTCCTTGCGCTGATGCGCAACCAGGTCGACGCAGCGGCCCGCGCCGGCATCCATGCGCGCAGCATCAACTCCTCCAACACCGAGGAGTGGGACACCGTCCAGGACGAGATCGCCGCGGGACAGGTCGACGTCCTGCTGGTCAGCCCGGAGCGGCTGAACAACCCGGACTTCCGCGACCAGGTCCTGCCCAAGCTCGCCGCCGCGACCGGACTCCTCGTCGTGGACGAGGCCCACTGCATCTCTGACTGGGGCCATGACTTCCGCCCGGACTACCGGCGGCTGCGCACCATGCTCGCCGACCTGGCGCCGGGAGTGCCGGTACTCGCAACGACCGCGACCGCCAATGCGCGCGTAACCGCCGATGTCGCGGAGCAGCTCGGGACCGGTGGCACGTCGGACGCCCTGGTGCTGCGCGGCCCGCTGGACCGGGACAGCCTGAGTCTGGGCGTGCTGCAACTTCCGGACGCCGCGCACCGCATGGCCTGGCTGGCCGATCACCTCGACGAACTGCCGGGTTCCGGGATCATCTACACGCTCACCGTGGCCGCCGCCGAGGAGGTCACCGCCTTCCTGCGGCAGCGTGGTCACACCGTCGCCTCGTATACGGGCAAGACGGAGAACGCCGACCGGCAGCAGGCCGAGGACGACCTTCTCGCCAACAGGGTGAAGGCCCTGGTCGCCACCTCCGCGCTCGGTATGGGCTTCGACAAGCCGGACCTCGGCTTCGTCGTCCACCTGGGCTCCCCTTCCTCGCCCATCGCCTACTACCAGCAGGTCGGCCGTGCCGGCCGAGGCGTCGAACACGCCGAAGTACTTCTGCTCCCGGGGCCGGAGGACGAGGCGATCTGGCAGTACTTCGCCTCGCTCGCCTTCCCCTCCGAGGACCTGGTGCGCCGCACACTCGACGCCCTCGCGCGCGCGGACAGGCCCTTGTCGCTGCCCGCCCTGGAGCCGCTGGTGGAACTGCGCCGATCGCGCCTGGAAACCATGCTCAAGGTCCTCGATGTCGACGGCGCGGTCAGGCGGGTCAAGGGCGGCTGGATCGCCACCGGGCAGCCGTGGACTTACGAGGCGGAGCGCTACGACTGGGTGGCCCGCCAGCGCAAGGCCGAGCAGCAGGCGATGCGCGAGTACGCGTCGACGACCGGCTGCCGCATGGAGTTCCTGCAGCGCCAGCTGGACGACGAGGGCGCCAAGCCCTGCGGCCGCTGCGACAACTGCGCGGGAGCGCGCTTCAGGGCGGACACGTCCACGGCGGCGTTGGACGCCGCACGCAGCGACCTGGGCCGGGCGGGCGTCGAGGTGGAGTCGCGCCGCATGTGGCCGACGGGGCTTCCGGCCATCGGCGTCGACCTCAAGGGCCGCATTCCGCCCGGCGAACAGGCCGCGCCCGGACGGGCCCTGGGGCGGCTGTCGGACATCGGCTGGGGCAATCGGCTACGGCCGATGTTCGCGCCGCAGGCTCCGGACGGTCCCGTGCCGGACGACGTGGCGAAGGCCGTCGTGGACGTACTGGTGGACTGGGCCAAGGGCCCCGGCGGCTGGGCTTCCGGGGCGGCCGACGCGCAAGCGCGTCCCGTGGGAGTCGTCACCGTCGCCTCGCGCACCCGGCCCCAGTTGATCGACTCCCTGGGCGCACGCATCGCGGAGATCGGCAGGCTGCCGCTGCTCGGATCGGTGGTGTACACCGGCGACACTCCGCCGGTCTCCCGGAGCAACAGCGCGCAGCGGCTGAAGGCCCTCGACGGGGCGCTGGCCGTACCGCCTGCCCTTGCCTCCGCCCTAGCCGAGGCGCGCGGCCCGGTGCTGCTCGTGGACGACTTCACCGAGACGGGCTGGACCCTCGCGGTCGCGGCCCGCATGCTCCGACGGGCCGGTGCACAGGGGGTGTTGCCTCTGGTCCTGGCCGTGCAGGGCTGATCACACACGGTGGGCCGACATCGCCCGAGCGCGCGCCCTTCCCGCGCGCTCACCCGGGCTCCAGCCGCTCGCGCCACCACAGACAGCCGATGCGCTCGGTGAGTTGGGCGCCAGTATCGAGCGACCCTCGCCCTGCTCGGCCGCCTCACGCATCGCAGGATGACGCACGGGGTAGGGATATAAGTCATGGACCGCCAGATATCGGTCGGTGGCCCCAATTGCTCGTTGCCGCAACCCAGTTCGACAGGAAGAATTGAAGTCCGCTCCCCGCGCGGCTTGTCCGTGGTCCGGCAGGGCTCCGCTGCGGTGTGCGCTCCCCCGAATCCGACCCCGCCCGTAGTGTGGGCGTGTAGCCGAAGGGAGGACCGTGACCTTCGGATTCGCTCCGTCACCCGCGGCATCCACGTCGACCTCTGCCGATTTGTCCGCCGCCCCTTTGGCCCGCATGCTCGAACCCGCGGAGTGGGCCGCTGCCGGCATCCCGCTGCTGCGCAACCCCCGCGAGGTGGTCAGCGGACTGCATGCGCGCCACAACCCCAAGCCGGAGACGGCGATCGTGGCCGTCCTCGACGCGGACGAGCGACTTCGGGCGAGTGCCTCGTTCACGCGCCGGTCGGCCCCGGCCGACGGCTGGATGTTCCGCAACGCCCTGCTCGCCCAGTTGCGCCGGGTCATCCCGCACGACCTGCGACGCCGTACGCCGGTGCGCACCGCCGTACTGCTCTACTGCCGTGACGGCGACGCGCGTTGGACGCAGGAGGACGGAGCGTGGATGTGGGGCCTGCGTGACGCCTGCACCTTGCACGGCCTGCGCTGCGGGGCGTACATCACGCTGACGCGGGACGGCTGGCAGGTTCTCGGCGAGGGCCGCGGCGGGCGTCGCCCCCATGCGGATTCCGCACCGGAGCCGTTCGCCACCTCCGAGTCGCCGCCCCCGCTGCCGCGCACCGGTGGCGCCGCCTCGGAGATCCTGCGCCGCGTGGCCGCCCGCTGAGGCCACGGCCACGGCGCCGACACTCCTCCGACGGAACGTTTCTCCGTCGGCAGGACCATCCCCCCGCACGACGCGCACGATCACTGCACCGGTAATACGCACACGATCATCGCGCCCGTACGACGAGTAATCAGCCCGCACGTCCGGCCTCGACCGCGACGACCGACCGACGCCTTGGCGGAGGGCGTACCGAAGCGGCCGTGCGGTTGTCCGCCCAGGCCTCAGCACTCATCCGCGCACGCGAAAACCGCCACCGTGCCGATGCCGCCGCAGCGGCGCCTTCCCCTTGCGTTCCCGGACGAACCGGAAACGGCTCAGACGCCCGCGCCCAGCACCGAGTTGATCTGCTGCGGGTCACCGCAGACGATCAGCAGGGCGCCGGCCCGGCCGAGGGCCAGGGGCAGAGCCGCGGCAGCAGTGGCGTCGGATCCACCATTGACGGCGACCACGACCACGGCACGCGAGGTCGCGCGGTCGGCGACCTCGGCGTCCGCGTAGAAGACGTCATCGCCGGCGTCGTGCTGAGCCCAGTAGGAGGCTTCACCGAAGGACAGCTCGTGGGCGGCCCACGGGTGCTGCTCGCCGGTGGTGATCACCAGCAGGTCGCCGGGGGCACGGCCCGACTCCAGCAGCAGGTCCACGGCTTCCTCGGCAGCGTCGAGCGCACCCTCGGCCGGGGCCGGGATCAGCTGGATCTGCGGAGTCGCCGCGGCCGGAGCGGAGGCGGGGACAGCCGGACCGGCCGGTCCGGGCTTGGCCGGAGCCGCGTCACGGGGCGTCCGTTGCGCCGGCGCCGTGGGCCGCAAGGGCCCGGGGCGGCCGGGACGCGGCGGAGCCGCGGGGCGGGGGCCGGGTACGGGGCGAGGGGTCGGCGCGGTGCGGCCACTGGCCGGAGTGGCGCGGGGACCCTGGGCACTCTCGTGAATCTGAGGCTCCTCGGGAATGAGAGGCATGGGCTGATATTTATCAAACGTTGGTGCGGCTCACGTGAACGGGTGGCACATGAGTGCGAACGGAACGGTCAGAAATCGAAGCCGAGCTGCCCCTCGATCTCCGGAACACTCCGTTCCGTCCAGCTGCGGACCTTCTTGAGGTGCCGCCACTGGGGCAGCGCATCAAGATACGCCCACGACAGTCGGTGGTACGGGGTGGGGCCCCGCTCCTCCAGTGCGGCCTTGTGCACGGGCGACGGATACCCGGCATTGTCCGCAAAACCGAAGTCTGCATGGTCGATACCCAGTTCGGCCATCATTTTGTCGCGCTGGACCTTGGCGATCACCGAAGCCGCCGCGACCGCCACGCAGGACCGGTCCCCCTTGATCACCGTGCGGACCCTCCAGGGAGCGCCGAGGTAGTCGTGCTTCCCGTCGAGGATCACCGCCTCGGGACGGACCGGCAATGCCTCCAGGGCCCGCCCGGCCGCCAGCCGCAACGCGGCCGTCATCCCGAGATCGTCGATCTCCTCCGGGGACGCATGCCCCAGGGCATAGGACGTCACCCACTTCTGCAGCTCCAGGGCAAGCTCGTTGCGACGCTTGACGGTGAGCAGCTTGGAGTCGGTGAGGCCTTCAGGGGGTCGGCGCAGTCCGGTGACCGCCGCGCAGACGGTGACGGGCCCGGCCCACGCGCCGCGCCCCACCTCGTCGACACCGGCAATGATCTTCGCTCCGGTCGTGGCGCGAAGAGAGCGCTCGACAGTGTGAGTAGGTGGTTCGTACGGCATGGCGCCCTTAGCGTACGCCGCCCGGATCACCCGGCGATACCCCGGTTTCCCTGAGCGGCGGCAGACCTCCCGGACTCCGCGGTCAGTCCGAGCTCGGCCTGAGCAACGGCAGCATCAGCTGGTCGATCATCTCCGCCAGATCCGGGTCGCCCCATTCGCTCACGCACATCTTGGAGCGGTACATCATCATGGCCGGAATCGCGTCGAAAACGTAGCTGTTCGCCGCGTCGGACCTCACTTCACCCCGCCGAATTCCACGGTTGATGACCTCTCGAAGCAGCTTGACGATCGGCTCGACAACACCCTCGAAGATCACACTGTGAAAACGCTCCGCCTGAATCTGATCGCACTCGTGAATGACCGCACGCAGAGCGAACCCAGGGCGCGAGTACATGGCATCACGCGCCAGTCGGCACAGCGCGAGCAGGTCCTCGCGCACGCTGCCGAGATCGGGCACCGCGTCTATGCGCGGCAATCCGGCCTGCAGCGCGTCGGCGACGAGATCCTCCTTGGACGGCCAGCGGCGATAGACCGCAGCCTTGCCCGTGTGGGCTCCGGCAGCAACGCCCTCCATCGTGAGGCCGTTCCAGCCGACCGTACTGAGCTGCTCCAGCGCGGCATCGAGGATTGCACGTTCGAGCACGGCGCCGCGCCGGCGAAGCGAGGCCGCCTGAGCGGGGGCGGCCGTCCAGCGCGAGGTAACCATCGGCGTCTCCAGCGAACAGGGAAAGCGGAAATGTGGGGGATGAGGGGACAGCACGCGGCGGCAACAGGGGGAACGTCGCGCGACAACAAGTTAAGTGAACGCTTGCGTTCACTACTGGGGACTCACTACCGTTTGACGCGACAGTGAACGCGAGCGTTCACTAACGCACTTGTGGGGGACCCATAGTGACAACCTCTCAGCTGATTCAGGACCAGAAACCAGGTGCGGCCCGCCGGCAGGGACACCCCGGCATCGCGCTCACCGTCATCGCGGCCTGCCAACTCATGGTGGTACTCGACGCGACGATTGTGAACATCGCGCTCCCGCACATTCAAGACGCGCTCAAGTTCAGCACCACCGACCTCACCTGGGTCGTCAGCTCCTACACGCTCACCTTCGGTGGCCTGCTGCTTCTCGGCGGCCGCGCCGGTGACATCCTCGGCCGCCGCCGGGTCTTCATGACCGGCATCCTGCTCTTCACCTTCGCTTCGCTGCTCGGCGGACTCGCCCAGGAACCCTGGCAGTTGCTGGCGGCACGCGTCCTCCAGGGCGTGGGTGGCGCAATCGCGTCGCCCACTTCGCTGGCGCTCATCACCACCACGTTCCCCGAAGGCCCGGAACGGAACCGGGCATTCGGCGTCTTCGCCGCGGTCTCCGCGGGCGGTGGAGCCATCGGTCTGCTCGCCGGCGGCATGCTCACCGAGTGGCTCGACTGGCGGTGGGTGCTGTTCGTCAACGTGCCGATCGGCATCCTGATCGCCGTGCTCACGCCGCTCTACATCAACGAGTCCGAGCGGCACTCCGGCCGCTTCGACATAGCGGGCGCATTGACGTCGACGACGGGCATGGCGTCCCTCGTCTACGGATTCATCCGCGCCGCGGACGAGGGCTGGCGGGACAGCCTGACCATCGGTTCCTTCGTCGCCGCAGTAGTACTGCTGCTGGCCTTCGCATTCATCGAATCCCGAGCCAAGGAGCCGATCACCCCGCTGAGGATGTTCGCCGACCGCAACCGCTCGGGCACGTACGTGATCATGCTGAGCCTGGCCGCGGCGATGTTCGGCATGTTCTTCTACATCGTGCTCTTCGTGCAGAACGTGTTGGAGTACAGCCCGATCGAGGCGGGTCTCGCCTTCCTGCCGGTGACCGTCGTGATCGCCATCGGCGCGGGTCTGTCGCAGCGGTTCCTGCCGGTGCTGGGCCCCAAACCGTTCATGCTCGTCGGCTCGGCCCTGACGGCGCTCGGGCTGGCCTGGCAGTCGCTCATCAGCTCCGACAGCTCGTACGTGGGCGGTGTTCTGGGACCGATGCTGCTGTTCGGCTTCGGCATGGGCCTGAACTTCGTGACCCTGACGATCACTGCGGTCTCCGGAGTCGCACAGCACGAAGCGGGCGCGGCGTCCGGGCTGCTGAACGCCACGCAGCAGGTGGGCGGCTCGCTGGGCCTGTCGATCCTGACGACGGTGTTCGGTTCGGCCAGCAAGGACGAGGCAGAGAAGCAAATGCCGAAGTTCCTCGCGGACGCCTCCCCGGAGCAGAAGGCGGAGTTCACCCAGACGCAGCAACTGCCCGGCCAGTGGGGGCACGAGGTACTCACCCAGGGCATCTCGATGGGCTTTGTGGCTGCCGCCGCTATGGGCGTTCTCGCCCTGGCCACCGCCTGGTTGGTGATCCGGGTCCGCAAGAGCGACCTGGAAGCCCTGTCGGGCACGGCGGGCCCCATGGCCGGTTGACGCGACCGGACCAGCACAGGACCGCGGATGGCCAGGCCTCGCCCGGGGGACCGACGGCGAGGGCGACGGCCGGGTCATCCGCACCGGTCCTGACCATGCGAGAACCGCCCATGCGAGAAACAGCCCCAGCATCACGCGCATGTCCACCCCCTGCACCCCTCCCGCGACCTCTGTCCATGTGAGCCCCTGGATCACACGGCGGATGTCACAAGAACGAATGCGCGGTCACGCAGAGTTCCCGACATGCACGGAGAGTTTCCATCCGGCCGAGCCGACCGCACCTGCCGCGCCTGCCGAACAAGGCACAAACGGGAGACGGGTGATTGGGGGCCACGGGAATCAGACGCCCCCAGCGCCGCCCGTCAAACCCCCAGAGTCCACCCCGGCAGGGCCTCGGTCCGCTCCACCCACGCAGCCGGCGGCATACCGGTCTTCGCGGCAGCGAGCACACCGCCCACGATGGCGCACGTGGTGTCCACGTCACCGCCGACCTGCGCGGTGGTCCAGAACGCCTCCTCGTAGTCGCCGAGGGCACGCGCGGCGGACCAGAGCGCGAAGGGCACGGTGTCATGGGCTGACGTACGCCGTCCGCAGCCCAGCACGGCCGCGACGGTGGCGGCGTCGCCGTAGTCCAGCATGTCGCGGGCCCGGCGCAGGCCAGCACCGACGGCACTCTTCGGGACGAGCGCGATCACGCCCTTGAGGAGTTCATCCGCGCTGGGCGGGCCGCCCGGGGCGCCGACCAGCGCCGCAGCCGCGGCAACAGCCATGGAACCCACCACGGCCTCACGGTGCTGATGCGTGGGATAGGCGGAGATCTCGGCCTGGTGGGTCGCCTGCTCCGGATCGTCCGCGTACCAGGCGCCCAGCGGTGCGATCCGCATCGCCGCGCCGTTGCCCCAGGATCCCTGGCCCTTGAAGAGCCCGGCGGCGAGCTCGCGCCAGTCGCCACCCTCCCGGACCAGCCGCAGCAGGCGGTTCACGGCGGGACCGTAGCCCCGGTCGAAGTCGTGGTGCTGGGCGAAGGAGAGGGCCAGCGCGTCCTGGTCGATACGGTGGTGGGTGGCCAGGATCGCGACCACGGAACAGGCCATTTCCGTGTCGTCCGTCCACTGCCAGGGACCGGCCGGCACCTCGCGCCGCTGGAGCAGCGGGTAATTCACCGGGACGAAGAACTGCGAGCCGAGCGCGTCGCCGACCGACAGTCCGCGCAGGCTGGAGAGGGCGCGGTCCAGGCGCCCGTCGGGGGAGGAATCAGCGGTCATCGCTCTGCCACTCTATCCGGTGATTCCGTACGGTTCCCGGATCTCGCCAACGTTCGAAAGGCCGGTCAATCACGTACTTGCCGTCGTCCCCGAGAACGAGCATCCGCATCTCCGCGTTCCCTGGATTCGACAGCGACTCGAATTCCGCGACGGTCCAGTGGAACCAGCGCATACAGAACAGCCGCATGGCCAGCCCGTGCGTCACCAGCAGCACGTTCGGCGGATGGTCGGGGGCCTCGAAGCTGCGGTACAGGCTCTCCAGGAAGCCGCCGACACGGTCATAGACATCGGCACCGGACTCTCCCTGCGCGAAGCGGTAGAAGAAGTGTCCGTAGGCGTCGCGGTAGGCCTTCTGGAGGCGGACGTCGTCGCGGTCCTGCCAGTTCCCCCAGTCCTGCTCGCGCAGCCGGGGCTCCTCGCGCACGCGTATGAGCTCCGGGTCGAGATGGAAGGCGCGCAGTGTCTCGTGCGTACGGCGGTAGGGAGAGACGTAGACGCTGACGCGCTCGCGGCCGAACAGCTCGCGCAACCCCTTGCCCGTCTCCTCGGCCTGCCGCCAGCCCCGCTCGGTCAGGGCCAGCGCGTGGTCGGGTTCGCGCTCGTACACGGTGTCATCAACATTGCCCGTTGACTCTCCGTGCCGGACAAGGACGATGCGCCGTGGTCGTGCCATGCCAAAACCCTAGATCGGGTGACGCCCCTTCGAGCACCCGTACGGGCTCCATACGGCGTAGGTCACACAATTCCTGCACCAGGGACCACACCCGGTTGGTCCGTCGCCAGGTCTCAAACCGTCCAGGTGGGCTCCAGCTCCACGATGTCCCCCGTGAGGGAGGCGACGTCTGCTTCCGTCTGAGCCCGCAGGGCGAGTCGCTCCACTCGTTCGGTCCGGTACTTGCCGTGCTCGGCGGCCGAGAGCCACATCGACAGCACCAGGAACTCGTTCCCCGGCGCTTCACCGAACAGCCCGCGGATCATGCCGGGCGAACCGGCCATCGCGGGATTCCAGACCTTCTCCTGCATCAGCGTGAAATGCTCGGCCCGCTCCTCGTGCACCCGGCAGTGGGCAACTCTCAGCAGGTCGGTATCGGTGAAACGCGGCTCGAAGCCGGTCTTCACATCGAAACGGTGGTCGAACAGTTTGACCTGCGCGTCCTTGAACGTGCCGGACTGAGACGCCGCCAGCCGATCGTGGGATCGTGCCATGAAGGAGTCGTAGAAGGCGCGGCTTTCCCAGAAGGCGAAGATGTGCGCCACCCCTGGCCGGCTCCGGCTCCAGCCGCCTCCCTGCCCCCGAAACCCCGGCTCCCCCAGAAGCCCCGCCCACTTTCGCTGCCCCCGCTCGAAACCGCGGCGGTCGACCACGGTGCAGCGAATCCACTTGACCAGCACCGCGCCATGGTAAGGCCACGGAGCGTGGCGCTGGTCGCCCTCGCTCGGACAGCTCTTCCGCGAAGGCACGCGCGTGCGTGGCAGGATGGGCAATCGGCCTTGTCTGTCAGGCAGTTCAGGCCACGAGCTTTTGGCGAACGGGGAAGGGGATCTGGTGAACGGCCTCAACAAGGGGATCCGGAAGGTCGAGATCGCGCTCAAATGGGACCCCAGTCCCGCGGGGCAGCCGCCCACCGACCTGGACCTCGTCGCGGCGACGTACCTGGCGAGCGATCCGTACGGTGACCCTGCCTTCGTCGTGCACTTCGACAGCCGGTCCCCCGACGGCACCATCTATCTCAATCGGGACAGCCACGACGGCAAGGGCTTCGGCTGGGACGAGGTCATGACGGTGGAACTCAACCGGCTCGACAGCCGGTACGCGCGCGTGGTGGTCGGCGTTGTCATACAGCAGCGCTCCGCCGACCGCACGTTCGTCAGCGTCACCAACCCGGGACTGCGTATCCGCGAGGGTTACACCGACCTGGCCACGGACGACTTCGGCAGCGTCCTCGGGTCGACCGCGGCCACCGTCGGCGAGTTCGAACGCCAGGAGGACGGCACCTGGGACTTCCACCCCGGGGTGCACGGTTTCACGGACGACCCCGCGACCTTCACGCGGACGATGGGCAGGTTGCACCAGCCCTGACACCGCCTCGGCCGAAAGCTACGCCAAAGAGGGGCGCCGACACTTTGGTCGGCGCCCCTCCTCGTCAGGAACTACCAGTCAGGCGGGGCAGGCCCCGGCCCGGCTGTCAGCTGCAGCCGCTGGTCGAGCCGCAGCCCTCGCAGATGTAGCAGGAACCGGCCCGCTGCATCTTCGTGCCGCAGGAGAAGCACAGCGGGGCGTCGGCCTGGATACCCAGCTGCATTTCCACCAGCTCGGCGCTGGTGTGGGCCTGCTTCGGGGCGGGCTCGGCCACCTGGACCTCGGCCTTCGGCGCGGCGACGGCCTTCAGCTCCTGGGCGCGCGGCGCGGACTGGGCCAGGCCCTCGACGTCGACCTCGTCGTCGGCCGGCTCGTACGAACCGGTCTCCAGGTGACGCTGACGCTCCTCGGCGGAGTGGATGCCGAGCGCCGAGCGCGTCTCGAAGGGCAGGAAGTCGAGCGCCAGGCGGCGGAAGATGTAGTCGACGATCGACTGAGCCATCCGCACGTCCGGGTCGTCCGTCATACCGGCCGGCTCGAAGCGCATGTTGGTGAACTTCGAGACGTACGTCTCCAGCGGCACGCCGTACTGGAGGCCGACGGAGACCGCGATGGAGAAGGCGTCCATCATGCCCGCGAGGGTCGATCCCTGCTTCGACATCTTCAGGAAGACCTCGCCGAGACCGTCGTCCGGGTAGGAGTTGGCGGTCATGTAGCCCTCGGCGCCGCCGACCGTGAAGGAGGTCGTGATCCCGGGACGGCCCTTGGGGAGGCGCTTGCGGACCGGGCGGTACTCGACGACCTTCTCGACCGTCTCGCGGATGGTCGCCTCGGCCTTCGCGGTGACCTCGGCCTTCTCCTTCTCCTTGGTCTTGGCGGAGAGGGGCTGGCCGACCTTGCAGTTGTCGCGGTAGATGGCGAGCGCCTTGACGCCCATCTTCCAGGCCTCGAAGTAGATCTCCTCGACCTCCTCGACGGTCGCCGACTCCGGCATGTTGACCGTCTTGGACAGGGCACCGGAGATCCAGGGCTGGATCGCGGCCATCATGCGGACGTGGCCCATCGCGGAGATGGAGCGCTCGCCCATGGCGCAGTCGAACACCTCGTAGTGCTCGTGCTTGAGGCCGGGGGCGTCGACGACATTGCCGTGCTCGGCGATGTGGGCGACGATCGCCTCGATCTGCTCCTCCTGGTAACCCAGGCGACGCAGGGCCTGCGGGACGGTGCCGTTGACGATCTGCATCGAGCCGCCGCCGACCAGCTTCTTGAACTTGACCAGGGCGAGGTCGGGCTCAAGGCCGGTGGTGTCGCAGGACATCGCCAGACCGATGGTGCCGGTCGGGGCGATGACGGACGCCTGGGAGTTACGGAAACCGTTCTTCTCACCGAGACGCAGCACGTCCTGCCAGGCCTCCGTGGCGGCGGCCCAGATCGGCGTGTCCAGGTCGTCCATGCGGACGGCCTTGGTGTTCTCGTCGGCGTGCTGCTTCATGACGCGCAGGTGCGGCTGCGCGTTGCGGGCGTAGCCGTCGTACGGGCCGACGACCGCGGCGAGCTCGGCGGAGCGCTTGTACGACGTACCGGTCATCAGGGAGGTGATGGCACCGGCCAGGGCACGGCCGCCGTTGGAGTCGTAAGCGTGGCCGGTCGCCATCAGCAGGGCGCCGAGGTTGGCGTAGCCGATGCCCAGCTGGCGGAACGCGCGCGTGTTCTCGCCGATCTTCTGGGTCGGGAAGTCCGCGAAGCAGATGGAGATGTCCATCGCGGTGATGACGAGCTCGACGACCTTCGCGAAGCGCTCGACGTCGAAGGACTGGTGGCCCTTGCCGTCGTCCTTCAGGAACTTCATCAGGTTCAGCGAGGCGAGGTTGCAGGACGTGTTGTCCAGGTGCATGTACTCGCTGCAGGGGTTCGAGCCGTTGATGCGGCCGGACTCCGGGCAGGTGTGCCAGTGGTTGATGGTGTCGTCGTACTGGATGCCCGGGTCGGCGCAGGCCCAGGCAGCCTCGGCCATCTTGCGGAAGAGGGCCTTGGCGTCGACCTCTTCGATGACCTCGCCGGTCATCCGCGCGCGGAGACCGAACTTGCCGCCCTGCTCGACCGCCTTCATGAACTCGTCGTTCACGCGGACCGAGTTGTTGGCGTTCTGGTACTGGACGGACGTGATGTCGTCGCCGCCCAGGTCCATGTCGAAGCCCGCGTCACGCAGGGCGCGGATCTTCTCCTCTTCCTTCACCTTGGTCTCGATGAAGTCCTCGATGTCGGGGTGGTCGACGTCGAGGATGACCATCTTGGCGGCGCGGCGGGTGGCACCACCGGACTTGATGGTGCCGGCCGAGGCGTCGGCGCCGCGCATGAAGGAGACCGGGCCGGAGGCGTTGCCACCGGAGGACAGCAGCTCCTTGGAGGAGCGGATGCGGGAGAGGTTCAGGCCGGCGCCGGAGCCGCCCTTGAAGATCATGCCCTCTTCCTTGTACCAGTCGAGGATCGACTCCATGGAGTCGTCGACGGCAAGGATGAAGCAGGCGGAGACCTGCTGGGGCTGGGGCGTACCGACGTTGAACCAGACGGGGCTGTTGAAGCTGAAGATCTGGTGCAGGAGGGCGTACGCCAGCTCGTGCTCGAAGATCTCCGCGTCGGCGGGCGAAGCGAAGTACTTGTAGTCCTCGCCGGCCTTCCGGTACGTCTTCACGATGCGGTCGATCAGCTGCTTGAGGCCGGTCTCGCGCTGCGGGGTGCCCACGGCACCGCGGAAGTACTTGCTGGTGACGATGTTGACCGCGTTCACCGACCAGAAGTCGGGGAACTCGACGCCGCGCTGCTCGAAGTTCACAGAGCCGTCGCGCCAGTTGGTCATGACGACGTCACGACGCTCCCACTGGACCTCGTCGTACGGGTGCACGCCCGGGGTGGTGTGGATGCGCTCGATACGCAGGCCCTTGGTGACCTTGGTGCCCTTCGCTCGGGAACCTCGTGCCGGACCGCTCGCCGTCTCTGTCATGCCGCCTCCCTGTACGGGCTAAAACGCCCTGAAGTGCCCCGATGTTCCCGTGGCACGGTGTTCTGTCTGGTGTTGCGGGCACCTCACGCTGCCGCCCGCAACAGGTCTTTGGTCGCCGCCGCGCGGCCGGACCCGGAGCCTGGATCCCCGGATCCGGTCCGTCGGTCAGTCGGCGGCGTTGGCGGGCACGGGGACGTAAGTCGTCCCTCCGGGCCCGCTGTCGTCTTCCTGGCCCCCCGCGCGCGCGTCATCGTCGTCGGCGCCGGGACGTCGTGTCTCCCTGAGTTCCGCGATCGCGGCCTCGAAGTCGTCCAGCGAGTCGAACGCCCTGTAAACGGAGGCGAATCGCAGGTAGGCGACGAGGTCGAGCTCCTGCAGCGGGCCGAGTATGGCCAGCCCCACGTCGTGGGTGGTCAGCTCGGCGCTGCCCGTGGCCCGCACCGCCTCCTCGACCCGCTGGCCGAGCTGGGCGAGCGCGTCCTCGGTGACAGGCCGTCCCTGGCATGCCTTACGCACACCGTTGATGACCTTGGTACGACTGAACGGCTCGGTGACTCCGGACCGTTTCACCACCATGAGCGAGCACGTCTCCACGGTCGTGAAACGACGGGAGCAGTCAGGGCACTGGCGGCGCCTGCGGATCGACGTGCCGTCGTCGGTCGTACGGCTGTCGACCACACGGCTGTCGGGGTGCCTGCAGAAGGGGCAGTGCATGGACTCCAACCCTCCTCACAGCAGACTCAATAGCCTCGCTGGACCTCATGGGCCCCTCGAAGCAGCCTCAAGCATAGGCGATCGCCGAGGGTCCGAAGACCCGGGGGACCACAACTTCTGGGCCACTGCTGCAATCCAACCACTAGATGTGGGGATTGGCTCATACATACACGCCATACGCGCGTGTCGCGCCGATACGGCCAGGTACCGCCGCGACGCACCACCCCGTTGCGACACTGCGCAACACGAAGGCGCACAGCCGTACCGCTGCAACCCATGCGGAGATACGGTGAGCGCGACAGGGAGACGACGTGGGACTCCCGCACAGATGGGGGTCGGGTCCCGGTCGGCCGGATACCGGATGGCAGACTGGAGCGACAACCACGAGGTCGTCACCCCGGCGGTGAAGAGTACAGCAATAGGCCCTTTTGTCCGCCAGGCGCCGCGTTAGCCATACACCCAGACACATGATCACGTCAGGTGAAGCTCGATTTTTCACTCGAACGTGTGTTTGGCGCAACCTTTCGAAAGCAACTACCGTTGTCCAGCAGGGAGACCATCGAGAGGGGCCGACGTGACCACCACCGCAGACAGTGCCACCATCACTGCCCAGGACCGCTCCCAGGGCCGACTTGAGCCGGTGCATGCGATGAACGAAGCCGCGAATCCCGAAGGGCACAAGCGCTCCCTGCCGGGCCGACCTCCAGGTATCCGGGCCGACAGCTCCGGACTCACCGACCGCCAGCGCCGGGTCATCGAGGTCATCAGGGACTCCGTGCAGCGCCGCGGCTACCCGCCGTCGATGCGCGAGATCGGCCAGGCAGTCGGCCTCTCCAGCACCTCCTCGGTCGCACACCAGCTGATGGCACTGGAGCGCAAGGGCTTCCTCCGCCGCGACCCGCACCGCCCGCGCGCGTACGAGGTGCGCGGCTCGGACCAGGCCGCCTCCGTGCAGCCCACGGACACCGCCGGCAAGCCCGCCGCGTCGTACGTCCCGCTGGTCGGCCGGATCGCCGCCGGTGGCCCGATCCTCGCGGAGGAGTCCGTCGAGGACGTCTTCCCTCTCCCCCGGCAGCTGGTCGGCGACGGTGAGCTCTTCGTACTGAAGGTCGTCGGCGACTCGATGATCGAGGCAGCTATCTGTGACGGCGACTGGGTCACGGTCCGCCGCCAGCCGGTCGCCGAGAACGGCGACATCGTGGCCGCGATGCTCGACGGCGAGGCCACCGTGAAGCGCTTCAAGCGCGAGGACGGCCACGTCTGGCTCCTCCCGCACAACTCGGCCTACGAGCCGATCCCCGGCGACGACGCGACCATCCTCGGCAAGGTGGTGGCGGTGCTGCGGCGCGTCTGAAGCACCGCGCGCGGCAGGCTCGCCGATATTGACCGGGCCCCGGAACCCCTGCGCCGGTTCCGGGGCCCTGCGCTGTCCGGCCCCTGGTGACGGGCCGTTTCCGACTGAGTGGGGGGCCTGTCCCGGTGCCGCTCGGACCCCTTGTACCCATGTATGCACACGGAAGGAATTCCCATGTACCTCGTCATCG
>NZ_JBFBLP010000039.1:0-15985 GCF_040686775.1 Streptomyces sp. NPDC079141
AGGGGGGTGGTGAGGATGGGGTGGGGGGAGATTTCGATGTAGTGGGTGTGTCCGTCGGTGGTGAGGGTGTGGGTTGTTTCGGTGAGGCGGACGGTGTTGCGGAGGTTGGTGTACCAGTACTCCGGGGTCAGGTCCTGGGTGTCGATCCGGGTCGCGGTGACCGTCGAGTAGAACGGGATCTGCGACGAGCGTGGCTGGATCCCGTCCAGTGCGTTCAGGATGTCGTCGCGGAGGGGTTCGACGTGTGCGGAGTGGGAGGCGTAGTCGACGTCGATGATCCGCATGCGGATGCCGTCGGCCTCGCAGGCTGTTTTGAGGGCTTGCAGGGCGTCGGTGTCGCCGGAGACCACCGTGCTGGTGGGGCTGTTGTGTGCCGCGATGGACAGCCGCCCGTCCCAGCGGGCCAGCAGGGGCGTGAGGGCGTCGGGGTGTGCGTGGATGCTGGCCATGCCGCCGTGTCCGGCGAGGCGGGTGAGCGCTTTGGAGCGTTGGGTGATGATGCGGGCTGCGTCGTTGAGGGTGAGGGCGCCGGCGATGTGGGCGGCGGTGATTTCGCCTTGGGAGTGGCCGGTGACGGCGTCGGGGTGGATGCCGTGGTGCTGCCACAGGCGGGCCAGTGCGGTGGTGACGGTGAACAGGACGGGCTGGACGATGTCCATGCGTTCCAGCGGCGGCTGACCCTCGTCCTGTCGCAGGACGCCCAGGACACTCCAGTCGGTGTGCTGCTCGACCGCGGTGGCGGCTTGGTGGAAGTGGTGGGCGAAGACCGGGTGGGTCTCCAGCAGGTCGAGGGTCATGCCGGGCCATTGGCTGCCCTGGCCGGGGAAGACGAACACAACCCGGCCCGAGGCTGCGGTGCCCTCGACCACGTGCGGTGCGGGTTCTCCGGAGGCGAGCGCGGTGAGGCCCTGGATGAGGTGGTCGCGGTCGGTGGCGAGGATGGTGGCGCGGTGGTCGAAGGTGGTGCGGGTGGTGGCCAGCGCCCAGGCCAGCTGGGCAAGGTCCAGCTCCGGGTGGGTGTCCAGGTGGCCCAGCAGCCGCTGGGCCTGCTCACGCAGCGCATTGCCATCCCGCGCGGTGAGCACGCAGGGTATGGCCGTAAGCGGCAGGGGCGGCTCGACGGGCTCCAACTCCCCTTCCGCAGCGGGGGCTTGTTCCAGAATCACGTGCGCGTTGGTGCCGCTGATGCCGAACGAGGACACTCCGGCCCGCCGTGACCGCTCGTTCTCGGGCCAGGGCCGCTGCTCGGTGAGCAGCTCGACCTCGCCCGCGCTCCAGTCGACATGCGGGCTGGGCTCATCCACATGCAACGTCTGCGGCAGCACCCCGTGTCGCAACGCCATGACCATCTTGATGACACCACCCACACCCGCGGCGGCCTGGGTGTGTCCGATGTTCGACTTCAACGACCCCAGATACAGGGGGTGTTCGCCGCGCTGACGCCCGTAGGTGTTCAGCAGCGCCCCGGCCTCGATCGGGTCCCCGAGTCGCGTTCCGGTCCCATGCGCCTCAACGACGTCAACGTCCCCGGCGCCCAGTCCCGAGGCGGCCAGCGCATCACGGATCACCCGCTCCTGCGACGGCCCATTGGGCGCCGTCAGCCCATTACTGGCCCCGTCCTGGTTGACGGCCGAGCCCCGGACAACGGCGAGCACCTGATGCCCCGCCCGCACCGCATCCGACAACCGCTCCACCACCAGCACACCCACACCCTCGGACCAACCGGTCCCGTCCGCCGCCGCCGCGAAGGACTTGCAGCGGCCGTCGCCCGCCAGGCCGCCCTGGCGGGCGAACTCCACGAACGTGCCCGGCGTGGACATCACGGTGACGCCGCCGGCGAGGGCGAGGTCGCACTCGCCGCGGCGCAGTGCCTGGGCGGCGAGGTGGAGGGCGACGAGGGAGGAGGAGCAGGCCGTGTCCAGGGTCAGGGCCGGGCCCTCCAGGCCGAGGACGTAGGAGATACGGCCGGACAGGACGCTCGACGTCGTACCGGTGAGGGCGTGGCCCGCGATGCTGTCGGGTGACTGGTGCAGTCGGGGGCCGTAGTCCACGCCCATCACGCCCAGGAACACGCCGGTCCTGCTGCCGCGGAGGGAGGTGGGGTCGGTCGCGGAGTGTTCGAGGGCCTCCCAGGCGACCTCAAGCGTCAGCCGCTGCTGGGGGTCCATGGCCAGCGCCTCGCGCGGGGAGATGCCGAAGAAGCCGGCGTCGAACTCCGGGGCGTCGTGGAGGAATCCGCCCCGGAACTCCTGCGCGGTGTCCCAGCCCCGGTTGCTCGGCGGGGCGCCCGTCGCATCGGTCCGGTCGGTCACCAGGCGCCACAGGTCCTCGGGGGAGCGCACCCCTCCGGGGTAGCGGCAGGCCATTCCCACGATGGCGAGGGGTTCGGTCGTACGGGCCACGAGTTCGTCGTTCTCGCGGCGCAGGACCTCGTTCTCCTTCGCCGACACACGTAGGGCCTTGACGAGCTGTGCGTTCGAAGTCTCCATCTGGGGTCTCCAGTTCGTGATGACTGCCGAGAGGGCGGGTGCGGGGGCGGTGCTGCGGGTGGGTCAGTCCGGCTGGGCCTCCGCTGTCGCGCCCTCCCCGAGGACGTGCCGGATCAGGCTCTCGGCGTCCATCTCGTCGATGTCGTCGAGCGAGATCCCCGCCTCGTCGTGCCGTGGTGTGTCGTCCGGCACCGGCTGTCGCCCGGACGTGTGCGCGCCGGCCAGGTCGAGCAGGGTGTCCAGAATCCCGGCCTCGCGGAACCGGTCGAGCGGCAGTTCGGTCAGGACCGCGCGGACCTTGTCGTCGAGGCCGTCCTGGCCCTGTGCCGGGGCGGCGTCGGCGCTGAGGAGCGAGTCGACGTGGGCCGCGACGGCTGCCGGGGTCGGGTAGTCGAAGACGACCGCGCCGGGCAGCCGCAGTCCGGTGGCGGCGTTGAGCCGGTTGCGCAGTTCGACGGCGGTGAGGGAGTCGAACCCCAGCTCGCGGAAGGCCCGTTGGGCGTCGAGGGTGACCGAGGCGGCGTGTCCCAGCGCCTCGGCGGCGCACCGGTTCACGAGGGCGGCGACGGCACGCTCGCGCTCGGCCGGCGGGAGGTTCCGCAGGTCCGCTCCGAGACCTGCCGGTGTGTCGCCCTGCGGCTCGGCCGGCCGGTGGACCTGCCGCGTGCCCGCCAGACGGGAGAACACGGCGGGCAGGGAGCCGGCCGCGGCCCGTGCCCGTAGCGCGGGCACGTCGATGCGGGCCGGAACCACCGTTGTCGTGCCGCTGGTGAGTGCCGCGTCGAACAGGGCGGTGCCCTGGTCCGCCGTCAGGGGCGGCAGGCCGTTGCGGGTCCACCAGGCCAGCCCGGCCTCGCCCAGGCCGCCGGCCATGCCGTCGGTGTCCGCCCACAGGCTCCAGGCCAGGGAGACGGCGGGCAGTCCGGCGGCGCGCCGGTGCTCGGCGAGCGCGTCGAGGAAGGTGTTGGCGGCGGCGTAGCTCGCCTGGCCGGGTGTGCCCATGACGCCGCTGATGGACGAGAACAGCACGAAGGCCGAGAGATCCAGGTCCTTGGTGAGTTCGTGCAGGTGCCAGGCGGCGTCGACCTTGGGCCGCAGTACGGCGGCGACGCGTTCGGGGGTCAGCGTCTCCAGGGTGCCGTCGTCGAGCAGGCCGGCGGTGTGGACGACCGCGGTGAGGGGGTGCTCGGCAGGGACGTCGGCCAGGAGCGCGGCGAGGGCGTCCCGGTCGGCGGCGTCGCAGGCGGCGACCTGGACGGTGGCCCCCAACTCGGTGAGTTCCGCTGTCAGTTCGGCGGCTCCGACGGCCGCCGCGCCGCGCCTGCTGCTCAGGATCAGCCGGCGCACCCCGTGCACGGAGACCAGATGCCGGGCGAGGATCCCGCCGAGGGCACCGGTGCCGCCGGTGATCAGAACGGTTCCCCGCGGGTCGAGGGCGGCCGAGCCGGTGGCGGCGGGTACGGCCGTGAGGCGCGGTACGTACAACTGGCCTGCGCGCACCGCCAGTTGCGGCTCCGAGCCGGCCGTCAGGTGGGCCAGCGCCTGCTGCGAGGCACTCTCCCCGTCGATGTCGACCAGCACGAACCGGCCGGGGTGCTCGGCCTGCGCGGACCGCAGCAGACCCCACACCGTGGCCGCGGCCGGGTCGGGCACGTCGTCCGCCGGCGTGGCAGCCACGGCGCCGTGCGTGGTCACCACCAGACGGGCGGAGCCGAACCGGGGATCGGCCAGCCAGTCCTGCGCCAGGGCCAGCGTCCGGACGGTGGCCGTGTGCGCCGCGGCCACCGTGCCCTCCGTGCTGCCCGCCCGCAGGGCCGGTACGGGGAGCACGATGGCGTCGGGCACGGGCTCGCCCGCCTCGACGGCCTGCCGCAGGGCGGCGAGGTCCGGATGGCGGGTGAGCCGGGTGCCGGGTACGTCGGGCAGGTCCGGCTCCGTGCCGATGACGGCCAGGCGCGCCACCGGCTCGGCGGGCGTGCCCGACGGCGTCCACTCGATCCGGTGGAGGTCGCGGTGCGGCACCTGCCCCTGTCCGGCGAGCCGGTCGAGCGCAACCGGCCGCAGCACCAGGGATTCGACCGAGGCGAGCGGGTGGCCGGAGCCGTCGAGGACGCTCAGCGCGGCCGAGTCCGCGCCCTGCCGTGTCCAGCGGGCGCGCAGCGTGTCGGCGCCGCGACGGTGCACGGAGATGCCGGACAGCGTGAACGGCAGCGGTATGCGGCCCGTCTCCTTCCCGGCGGCGTCCGCCACCAGCGGATGCAGCGTCGCGTCGAGCAGGGCGGGGTGCAGCGCGAACCGCCCGGCCCGCTCCCGCTGTTCCTCGGGCAGCCGTACCTCGACACAGAGGTCCGGATGCTCGCCGCCGCCGACGCGCCAGGCACGGTGTACGGCACGGAAGGCGGGCCCGTACTGGTAGCCGAGGCCGTCGAGATGCTCGTAGAGCTCCGCCGGATCGATCGGGACGGCGCCCGCGGGCGGCCACGGGGCCGGTACGGCCGCCGGGGCGGGATCGTCCGCCGCGAGGCTCGCCGACACGTGCCGCACCCACGGCGCGGGACCGCCGTCCGCGCCGGGTGCCGCGGGGCGGGAGTGGACCGTGAGCGGGCGGTGGCCGGAGCCGTCCGCGGCGCCGACGGCGACCCGGACCTGGACCGCGCCCAGCTCGGGCAGGAGCAGCGGGGCCTCGATGGTGAGTTCCTCCACCCGGTCGCAGCCGATGTGGCCGCCGGCCTCCAGGGCCAGCTCCACGAAGGCGGTGCCCGGGAGCACGACCGTGCCCGCGACCGTGTGGTCCTCCAGCCACGGGTGCGTACGGCGCGACAGCCGCCCGGTGAACAACAGGCCTTCCCCTTCCGGGGATTCGACCAGCGCACCGAGCAGCGGATGGTCGCTGCCGGTCAGGCCCAGGCCGGCGGCGTCGCGTGTGCCGTCGGGAGCCGGGAGCCAGTGCCGTTGCCGCTGGAACGGATAGGTCGGCAGGTCGACCTGCCGGGCCGCGGGAAAGAACGGGGTCCAGTCCGGGCGGGCCCCGGCGACGTACATCCGGGCCAGGGCAGAGGTGAGTGTCTCCGTCTCCGGGCGGCCCGCACGCAGCATGGGGGCGAGGGTGTGCTCCGGCCCGGAGAGACAGTCCTGGGCCAGCGCGGTCAGGACGGCGTCCGGCCCGAGTTCGAGGAACGTCGTGACGCCCTGCTCCTCCAGCCAGCGGATGCCGTCCAGGAACCGGACGGCCTCACGGACGTGGCGCACCCAGTAGTCGGGCGAGCAGATCTCGTCGGCGGTCAGCGGCCGGCCACTGAGGTTGGACACGACCGGAATGCGCGGCGGCCGGAAGGTGCACCGGTCCACGGCGGCACGGAACTCGGCGAGGATGCCGTCCATGTGCGGTGAGTGGAAGGCGTGGGAGACCCGCAGCTGCTTCGTCCTGACCCCGTTCGACCGCCAGGCCTCGGCCAGTTGCCGTACGGCATCGGCATCGCCCGAGACCACCGTGGCGGACGGGCCGTTCACCGCGGCCGGCACCACCCGGCCGCCGAAGCCGTCCAGCGAGGCGAGTACGTCCTCGGCGGCGGCCTCTACGGCGAGCATCGCGCCGCCCTCGGGGGCCGACTGCATCAGCCGGCCGCGGGCCGCGACCAGGGCACAGGCGTCCGGCAGCGACAGGACCCCCGCCACGTGCGCGGCGGAGAGCTCGCCCAGGGAGTGTCCGATCAGGTAGTCAGCGGTCAGGCCGTGGTCCTCGGCCACGCGGTACAGCGCCACTTCGAGGGCGAACAGAGCGGTCTGCGTGTAGGCCGTGGAGTCCAGCAGCGCCGCCTCGGCACTGTGCTCCAGCGCGAAGACCACGTCCTTGAGGCCCACTTGGAGATGACGGTCGAGCTCGGCGCAGACCTCGTCGAAGGCCTCGCGGAAACGGGCGTCGCCGTCGTACAACTCGCGTCCCATGCCCGGGCGTTGGCTGCCCTGCCCGGTGAAGAGGAACGCCGTCCGGCCGCGGCGCGCGGTGCCGGTCAGGACGTGGGGGCCGCCCGTGCCCGCGGCGAGCGCCGCGAGGCCCTCCAGCCGGGCGGTCCGGCCCTCGGCGGTGATCACCGCCCGGTGGTCGAGGACCGCACGGTTCGCCAGCGAGAACCCGACGTCGCCCGCGGTGAGTTCCGGGCGCCCGGCGAGGTGTTCGCGCAGCCGTGCGGCGCTCTCGCGCAGCGCCTCGGGGCTGCGGGCCGACAGCACCCACGGCACCCGTCCGCCGTCGCCGTGGCCCTCGTCGGACCGGCTCGGCTCGGGCAGGGGCGCCTCCTCGACGATGACGTGGGCGTTGGTGCCGCTGATCCCGAAGGACGACACGGCGGCCCGGCGCCGCAGCTCCCCGCGCTCCCAGCGGACCGGTTCGGTCAGCAGGGACACCGCGCCGGACGACCAGTCGACGTGCCGGGACGGCTCCCGCGCGTGCAGGGTGGGCGGGAGCGTCTCGTGGCGCAGGGCCATCACCATCTTGATCAGACCGCCGATGCCGGCGGCGGCCTGGGTGTGCCCGATGTTGGACTTCAGCGAGCCCAGCCACAGGGGCCGGCCGGCCCGGCGGCCCTGGCCGTAGGTGGCCAGGACGGCCTCGGCCTCGATGGGGTCGCCCAGGGCGGTGCCGGTGCCGTGCGCCTCCAGGGCGTCCACGTCCTGCCCGGACAGCCCGGCGGTCGCCAGCGCCTGCCGGATGACGCGTTCCTGAGCGGGGCCGCTCGGTGCCGTCAGGCCGTTGCTGGCACCGTCGGAGTTGACGGCCGAGCCCCGTACCAGCGCCAGGACCCGGTGCCCGTTCCGGCGGGCGTCCGACAGCCGCTCCAGCACCACGAGACCGGCACCCTCGGCCCAGCCCGTGCCGTCGGCCGCGGCCGAGAACGCCTTGCACCGGCCGTCGGGCGCGAGACCGCGCTGCCGGCTGAACTCCACGAACATGCCGGGTGTGGCCATCGCGGTCACCCCGCCCGCGAGCGCCAGCCCGCATTCGCCCCTGAGCAGGGACTGGACCGCGGTGTGCAGCGCCACCAGCGAGGACGAACACGCCGTGTCGACCGTGACCGCCGGTCCGGTCAGGCCCAGGAAGTAGGCCACGCGCCCGGACACCAGACTGGCCGAACCACCGGTCAGCAGATGCCCGTCGCCGCCCTCGGCGGCCTCGTGCAGCCGAGGGCCGTAGTCCTGCGCGGTGGCCCCCACGAACACCCCGGCCGCGGTGTCGCGCAGCGAGGCCGGATCGACGCCCGCGTGCTCCAGCGCCTCCCACGCCGTCTCCAGGACGAGCCGCTGCTGCGGGTCCATGGCCGCGGCCTCACGGGGGCTGATGCCGAAGAACTCCGCGTCGAACCGGTCGATGCCGTCGAGGAAACCGCCGCGCCGGGTGTACGTCCGGCCGGGCACCCCCGGTTCAGGGTCGTACAGCGCCTCCACGTCCCAGCCGCGGTCGGCGGGGAAGTCCCCGATCGCGTCGCGCCCCTCGGCCAGCAGCCGCCACAGGTCCTCCGGCGAGTTCACCCCGCCGGGATAGCGGCAGCCCATTCCCACGACGGCGATCGGCTCGTCGTCCCGCCGCACCCGGGCCGGCCCGGAGTCGGCGCGTACGCCGCGCAGTTCGTCGTCCAGCCTGCGGGCGAGCGCGGCCGGCGTCGGATGGTTGAACAGCACCGCGCCCGGCAGCGGCAGCCCGGTGTCCGAGGCCAGCCGGTCGCGCAGCTCCACCGAGGTGATCGAGTCGAAGCCGAGGTCGGAGAAGGTCCGTTCGACGTCGACCGAGCCGGCCGTGCGATGCCCGAGCACGCTCGCGGCGTGCGTGCACACCAACTCGACCAGGGCGCCGTGCCGTTCGGCGCTTCCCAGCCCGTCCAGGCGACGCGTCCAAACGCCGCCCTCGGCGGCCTTCGCGGGCTCCGCGCGGTCGTCCCTCTCGCTCTGCCCGCCCGGCTCGTCCGTACCGGCGTCGCCGAGCCAGTGACGGTCGCGCCGGAACGCGTACGTCGGCAACCCGACCTGCCGCCCGCCGTCTCCGCCGAACACGCGGGCCCAGTCGACGCCGACGCCCGCGTTGTGGGCCGAGGCCACCGCCGTGACCAGGTCCCGGGGCTCGGGCCGCGACCGGGACAGCAGCGGCAGCAGCACCGGGGCGCTGTCGTCGAGGCAACTGCGGGCGAGGGCGGTGAGCGAACCGTCCGGCCCCAGCTCCAGGTACACACCGACGCCCCCGGCTTCCAGCGCCCGCATGCCGTCGTGGAAACGCACCGCTTCCCGCACGTGCTCCGCCCAGTAATCGGGCGAGCACAGCAGCTCGGCACCGGCCGGCCGGCCCGTGCGGTTGGAGACGACGGGGATCCGCGGCGCACGGAACGACAGCCCGGCTGCCACCTGCCGGAACTCGGCGAGCATGCCGTCCATGTGCGGCGAGTGGAAGGCATGGCTGACCCGCAGCGGCTTGGTCTTGCGCCCCCGGGCGGCGAGCACGCCCGCGACCTCCTCGACCACCGCGGCATCCCCCGACACGACGATCGACTGCGGCCCGTTGACGGCGGCGACACCGGCCGCCTCCTCCCGCCCGGCCAGCAGTGCCCGCACCTCCGTCTCGGTGGCCTGTACGGCGATCATGGCGCCGCCGGCCGGCAGCGCCTCCATCAGCGAACCCCGGGCGGCCACCAGGGCAGCGGCGTCCGGCAGTGAGAGAACCCCGGCGGCATGCGCGGCGGAGAGCTCGCCGACCGAGTGCCCGGCCACGAAGTCGGGGACCACGCCCCAGTGCTCCAGCAGCCGGAACAAGGCGGTCTCCAGGGCGAACAGACCGCTCTGGGTGTACATCGTGCGGTCGAGCAGCGCCGCGTCCGCGGAGCCCTCGGCGGCGAAGAGGACGTCCCGCACAGGGCGGTCGAGATGCCGTCCCAGCTCCGCGCACACCTCGTCCAGCGCCTCGGCGAACACCGGATACGCCTCGTACAGGGCACGGCCCATACCGGCCCGCTGACTGCCCTGGCCGGAGAACAGGAACGCGACCCGGCCCCGGGCAGCCCCCGCCACCGCGGCGACCGTGTGCGGCAGCCGGGTCCCGTCCGCCAGCGCGGCCAGGCCCGTCAGCAGTTCCTCCCGGTCCGCGGCGACGACGGCGGCACGGTGCTCGAACGCCGTGCGCGTCATGGCCAGCGCGCGGCCGAGGCCGGCCGGCCCGGCCTCCGGGCGCGCGACGACGTGTGCGTGCAGCTGCTGCGCCTGGGCGCGCAGCGCCGCTTCGCTGCGCGCGGAGACCAGGACGGGTACGGGTGCGGATGCGGGCACGGATGCGGGCGCGGGCATGGACGCGGGAGCCTCTGCCACCGCCCCGGCGGCCTGCTCGGGACGGTCCGGCGAGGTCTCGCGGGGCCCTTCGCCGAGTACGACATGGCAGTTCGTCCCGCCCATGCCGAAGGAGCTGACCCCGGCGGTCAGCGGACCGTCGGCGTCGGCCGAAGGCCACGCCCCCAGCTCCCGCTGGACCCGCAGATTCAGCTCCGCCAGCGGGATGCGCGGGTTCGGCTCGGTGAAGTGGAGACTCGGCGGGAGCTCACGGTGGTGGATGCTCAGCACCGCCTTGAGCAGGCCGGCGATGCCCGCCGCCCCCTCCAGATGCCCGATGTTCGTCTTGGCCGAGCCGACCGGCAGCGCGGAGCCGTCCCCCCGGACCGAGCCCAGCACGGCACCGAGTGCAGCGGCCTCGACCGGGTCGCCGACCGTCGTCCCCGTACCGTGCAGCTCGACATAACCGACCTGCTCCGGCCGCACGCCCGCAACCCGGTACGCGCGGCGCAGCACCTCCTCCTGCGCCGCCGCACTCGGCGTCGTGAGCCCTTCGGTCGCGCCGTCGCTGTTCACGGCGCTGCCCCGGACGACCGCGTACACGAAGTCCCCGTCCGCCAGCGCCCGCGCCAGCGGCTTGAGCACCACCAGGCCGCCGCCCTCGCCCCGCACATAGCCGTCCGCCCCGGCGTCGAACGTGGCGCAGCGACCGCGTGGCGACAGGGCGCCGAACTTCGCCACCCCCACCGTGCCCTCCGGCAGCAGGTTCAGGTGCACCCCGCCCGCCAGCGCCACCTCCGACTCGCCCAGCCGTAGGCTCTGACAGGCCAGATGCACGGCCACCAACGACGACGACTGCGCCGAATCGACCGTGACGCTCGGACCGTTCAGACCCAACGCGTACGACACCCGGTTGGCGATCAGCCCCCGGCTGAGCCCGGTGACGGAGTAGTGGTCGATCCCCTCCGCCCCCCGCGCATGGGCCAGCGCCGCGTAGTCGTGGCCGATCGCCCCGACGAACACACCCGTGGAGGTGCCCGCCAGCGTGCTCGGCACGATGCCCGCGTGCTCCAGGGCCTCCCACCCCAGTTCGAGGGCGAGCCGCTGCTGCGGATCCATCGCCCTCGCCTCACGCGGGGACAGCCCGAAGAAGCCGGCGTCGAACTCCGCCACGCCGTCCAGGTACGCGCCCCAGCGGCTGTTGGCCTTGCCGGGCGCGGACACGTCCGGGTCGTAGTACGCGTCCGCGTCCCAGCGGTCGGCCGGGGTCTCGCCCACGGCGGACCCGCCCCGGCGCAGCAGCCGCCAGAACGCGTCCGGGTCCGGGGCCTGGGGAAGACGGCAGGACAGGCCGACGACGGCGACGGCGTACGGGTGTTCCGGATCCCGGGAGGTGACACCGGCGTCGTCCTGGATGGTGGCGTGTGCGTTCATGGCGGGTCCTTTCGCCGCTCGGCCGTTAGGCGGCGGTCGTGTCGAGCGCCTCGGTCACGAAGCCGGCGGCCTGCTGGTAGCCGTGATCCGTCAGATGCGTGGCGTCGTAGAAGCTCCAGCCCTCGAACCGGTCGGCCGAGACGTCCACGAACCGCACGCCGATCTCCGCGCAGCCCGCGGCGAACTGCCGGCTGTAGGACTCCCAGTGCTTGGCAACGAACTCACGGAACGGACCGAACACCGGAAGCTGGTAGTCGAAGCTCTCCTGCTCCTCCGCTACGAGGTCACGCGTCAGCGGGTCCGCCAGCGGCTGCAGACAGAAGACGAGCTGCGCGGAGTCCGGAACGGCGCGGGCCAGCAGAGCGAGATCACGGAGCTGGTGCCGCAGCGCCGCCTCCATGCCGGCCAGGCTCTCCGCCTCCACCGGAGCGCCCTCGGTCCGCGGCGCCGGAGGGGCCACCTGCTCCGCGGTGCGCGTTCCGGTGATGAGCTCCGCGATGTTGAACAGCGGCTCCGTCTCCACCACCCGGAAGATCCGCTCGAAGAACGTCGCCCCGAACACGCCGTTCGGCTTCTTCGTCCGCAACTGCGCCAGCAGCGAGGTCCAACCGCTGAACACGACCACCGTGGAGGCCGCGTGCAGGAAGGGCATCAGCGCGTGCAGCTGCTGCATCGAATTCCCGCCGGGGACACCGAGGTTGAGCTGCGGCACCCCGGTCACCTCCGCCAGCCGGGACGGCAGCGTCGCCGCGTCCGAGGAGGCGCCGACACCGAACGCGGTCGAGGCCCCTACGACCAGCCCGCCGCCGCCCGCGAGCCACGACGTGCTGTCCACGGGCCCCTGGGGCGAGGTCGAGAGGCGGAACCCCTCCTGGTCGATGGAGTACACCCGGCTGCTGCTGCCGGGCCGGTAGGTGTGGACGACATAGGGGTGCGGATACAGGTTGACGTCGTACTCGGCGAGGTCGGGCCAGCGGCGGTGCCGCTCGGCGACCAGATCCTGATCGAAATTGCGCAGGGTTCCCACGGTCATTTCTCCGATCGTGTGTGGGTGGTGGTCTGTGTGGTCTGTCTGGTCTGTGTGATCGTGCGTGCGTGGGTGGCTTCTGTGGTCGTGCGTGCCGCTGCTACGCGGCCTGCCTCCGCTCGCGCAGCCAGGAGTTCACCTGCTGCGCGACCTCCGCCACGCCGGTCGTCATGAGCGTGAAGTGGTCGGCATCGACGGTCACTTCGGCGGCGGGGAAGGGCCACGACGTACGCCAGTCGCGCCCGTGCCAGGAGTCGTCGACCGGTTCCCCGGCCCTGACCAGAAGGGTCGGCGCGCTGCCGGCGCACACGGCATCGGCCCAACGGAACCGCGTGTAACGCGCCATGGCGGTCAGCCAGGCCTCGCCGGCCGCGGCGCCGCTGTCGGAACCTTCGAGACGACGCAGCTGCTCCGCCAGCAACAGGGAAGCGATGTCGGTACGTTCGCTGTCGGCGCGCGAGTCGTCGCCCAGGGGCCCGTACGAATCGAGCAGGACGACCGCCTGCGGACGCATGTCCCGGCTCTCCAGCCTGCGCGCGACCGCGTTGGCGATCAGCCCGCCGGACGAGTAGCCCACCAGCACGAACGGGGAGCCGCCACTGTGGCGTCGGACCGTCTCCGCGTGGGCCTCCACCAGCGCGTCCAGATCCTCGGGCAGCGGCTCTCCGTCGAGGAAGCCGGGATGCCGGAGCACCGACACATTCCGCACGCCCTCGAACTGCGAGGCGAGACGGGCGAACTGGAGGGGATTGGCGGTCCCCACATAGGACGGGAAGCACAGGAGCGCAGGCCCGTCGTCCCCCTGGGCCATGGCGGTCGGCCGCGCCCCCACGCCCGCCGCGGACCCCACGTCGAAGGACGGCCGGAACGCCGACATGCCCGCCACCGCGGAAATGAACTCCGCCGTACGCCCGGTCTCACCCGCCCGCCTGAACAGCGCCCCCAACGCGCCATTTGTGGCGACACCGGCCGGTGATGCAGTGCCCTGCGGGGCGTCGGCGCCGACAGACAGCTCGGCCGCGAGATGCCCCGCGAGCTTCTCCGGGCTCGGGTGGTCGAAGACGAGGGTGGCGGGGAGGGCGAGCCCGGTGGCGGCGGTGAGCCGGTTGCGGAGTTCGACGGCGGTGAGGGAGTCGAAGCCGAGGTCGCGGAAGGGGTGTTCGGGGTTGATGTCGTGGCCGCGGCTGTGTCCGAGGACGGTGGCGGTGTGGGTGCGGATGAGGTCGAGGAGGGTCTGTTCGCGCTCGGTTGCGGACTGGGCTGCGAGGCGTTCGACGAGGCGTTCGGCGAGGGCGGGGCCGGGGCCGTTCTGGGCGCCGGCTCGCTGCCGGGCGGCCGGACGCGTACCCGGCACCAAGCTCCGAAGGAGCGGGGGGACGTGGGCGGCCGGCTGGTTGCGGAGGTGGGTGGTGTTGAGGGCGAGGGGGAGGGTGTGGGTGTGGGGGAGTGCGGTGTCGAGGAGGGTGAGTGCGTCGGGTGTGGTGAGGGGGGTGAGTCCGTGGCGGGCTATGCGGGTGTGGTCGGTGTGGGTGAGGTGTTCGGTGAGGGTGCTGGTCTCTTCCCAGAGGCCCCAGGCCATGGATGTGGCGGGGAGGTCGTGGGCCCGGCGGTGGTGGGCGAGGGCGTCGAGTGCGGCGTTGGCGGCGGCGTAGTTGGCTTGTCCGGGGCTGCCGAACACGCCCGCGGCGGAGGAGAAGAGGGCGAAGACGGACAGGTTCATGTGCCGGGTCAGGTCGTGCAGGTTGAGGGCTCCCTGCACCTTGGGCCGGAGGACTCGGCGTATCTGGTCGTCGGTCAGGGCGGTGAGGGTGGCGTCGTCGAGGGTGCCGGCGGTGTGGATGACGCCGGTGAGGGGATGGTCGGCAGGGATCTTCGCCAGTGTTTCGGCCAGTGCCTGCTGGTCGGTGATGTCGCAGGCGGTGATGGTGACCTGGCTGCCCAGCGCCTGGAGGTCTTCGCGGAGTTGGTCTGCCTCGGGTGCGTTGGGGCCTTGCCGTGAGATCAGTAGGAGGTGGGGGGTGTGGTGGTGGGTGGCGAGGTGGCGGGCGATGGCGGTGCCGAGGGTGCCGGTGCCGCCGGTGATGAGGATGGTGCCGGTGGTGGGCCAGGCGGCAGTTTCGGTGTCGGGTGTGCGAGTGAGGCGGGGGGCGAGGGTTTGGCCGTTGCGGATGGCGAGTTGGGGCTCGTCGGGGTGGATGGGGCCTGTCGGCTGGTTGGTGTCGATGAGGTGGATGCGGCCGGGGTGTTCGTTCTGGGCGGTGCGGATCAGGCCGGTGATGGCGGCGTGGCGGAGGTCGGGGGCCTGGGTGTCGTGGGGGGTGGTGACGGCTCGGTTGGTGAGGACGGCCAGGCGGCGGGCTGTGTTGGCCGGGTCGGTGAGCCACTGCTGGAGGTAGTGCAGGGCGGCGGTTACGGCCTCCTCGACCTCGCTCGCGTCATCTTCCTTAATGGCGAACAGAGTTGAGGCATCCAGCCAGTCCACTGCGTCCGTCTCGTCGGTGCCTGTCTCCACCGCAACCCAGTCCACCTGGAACAGACCGGCGTGCCCGGAGGCGCGGGTGGCTGTCAGGGCTTCCACTGCGACCGGGCGCGTCACCAGCTTCCGTATGGACACCACCGGATTGCCGAATGGATCGGTCGCGGAGAGGGCGATTCCGTCCTGGCCGTTCGGTGAGACGCGGACCCGCAACTCGGTAGCGCGCGAGGCGTGCACCGACACGCCCTCCCAGACGAAGGGCAGCCGGGCTGCGTCGTCCGTGCCGGAGCGTTCAGCGGCGAATCCGGCCTGGAGCGCGGCGTCGAGAAGGGCCGGATGGAGGGTGAAGTCGGCGGCCTGCTGCTGGAGTTCGGTGGGCAGGGCGACATCGGCGTAGAGGGAGTCCTCGTGCTGCCATGCGGCTCGGACGCCCTGGAATGCCGGGCCGTACTCGTAACCCGTCTCGGTCAACTTCCCGTAGAAGTCAGTCAGATCAACAGGTGTCGCGCCCTGCGGGGGCCACTGCCCGAACTCCGTCCAGTCCGCCTCGTCCACGGGACCCGCGGCGAGTGCGCCGCTTGCGTGTTGGGTCCAGGGGGCGTCGGGGGTGTTTTCGGGCTGGGAGTGGATGGTGATGGGGTGTTGGCCGTGGGGGTTTGGGGCGCCGACGGTGACTTGTATGCGTGTGGCGCCGTGTTCGGGGAGGGCGAGTGGGGCGTGGAGGGTGAGTTCGGTGAGGTGGCCGTTGGCGGTGTGGTCGCCGGCGTGGATGGCCATCTCTGCGAGGGCCGCGCCGGGGAGGAGGACGGTGTCGTGGACGGCGTGGTCGGCGAGCCAGGGGTGGGTGGTGAGGGAGAGGCGTCCGGTGAGGATCAGGCCGTCGTCCTGGGCGAGGGTGACCACCGCGCCGAGCAGGGGGTGCCGTGGGGAGACCAGACCGGCCGCCGATACATCGCCCGCAGTTGCCCTGAGTTTGGGCCAGTAGTGCTGGTGTTGGAAGGGGTAGGTGGGGAGGGGGGTGGGGGGTTGGGGGGTGAGGAGGGTGGTCCAGGTCGGGTTGGTGTTCTGGACGAGTGAAGTGGTGAGGCGGGTGAGGTGGCTTTCGTTGCGGCGGAGGGTGGGGGTGATGGTGGTTTGGGTGTTGTGGGTGTCGAGGGTTTCCTGGAGGGGGGTGGTGAGGATGGGGTGGGGGGAGATTTCGATGTAGTGGGTGTGTCCGTCGGTGGTGAGGGTGTGGGTTGTTTCGGTGAGGCGGAC
>NZ_JBFBLP010000040.1:0-14407 GCF_040686775.1 Streptomyces sp. NPDC079141
AGCAGGTCGAGGGTCATGCCGGGCCATTGGCTGCCCTGGCCGGGGAAGACGAACACGATCCGCCCCGAGGCTGCGGTGCCTTCGACCACGTGCGGTGCGGGTTCTCCGGAGGCGAGCGCGGTGAGGCCCTGGATGAGGTGGTTGCGGTCGGTGGCGAGGATGGTGGCGCGGTGGTCGAAGGTGGTGCGGGTGGTGGCCAGCGACCAGGCCAGCTGTCCCAGTTCAAGTTCCGGGTGGGTGTCCAGGTGGTCCAGCAGTCGCTGGGCCTGCTCACGCAGCGCATTGCCGTCCCGCGCGGAGAGCACACACGGCACCGCGGGCAGATCGAGCGGCGGCTCGACGGACTCCAACTCTCGTTCCGCAGTGGGGGCTTGTTCGAGAATGACGTGTGCGTTGGTGCCACTGATCCCGAACGAGGACACTCCGGCCCGCCGTGACCGGTCGATCTCGGGCCAGGGCCGCTGCTCGGTGAGCAGCTCGACATCCCCGGCGCTCCAGTCGACATGCGGGCTGGGCTCATCCACATGCAGTGTCTTGGGCAGCACCCCGCGCCGCAACGCCATGACCATCTTGATGACACCACCGACACCAGCGGCGGCCTGGGTGTGTCCGATGTTCGACTTCAACGACCCGAGATACAGGGGGTGTTCGCCGCGCTGACGCCCGTAGGTGTTCAGCAGCGCCCCGGCCTCGATCGGGTCCCCGAGTCGTGTGCCGGTCCCGTGTGCTTCGACGGCGTCGATGTCGGCCGGGGTGATCCCGGCGGCGGCCAGTGCATCACGGATGACCCGCTCCTGCGAGGGCCCATTGGGCGCGGTCAGCCCATTACTGGCCCCGTCCTGGTTGACGGCCGAGCCCCGGACAACGGCGAGCACCTGATGCCCCGCCCGCACCGCATCCGACAACCGCTCCACCACCACCACACCAGCGCCTTCACCCCACCCGGCACCGTCCGCTGTACTGCCGAAGGCCTTGCAGCGGCCGTCGGCAGCGAGCCCACGCTGGCGGGAGAACTCCACGAACAGCGACGGCGTGGACATCACCGTGACGCCGCCTACCAGGGCGAGGTCGCACTCACCGCGCCGTAGGGCTTGGGCGGCGAGGTGGAGGGCGACGAGGGACGACGAACACGCCGTGTCCACCGTCAGCGCGGGCCCTTCCAGGCCGAGGACGTAGGAGATACGGCCGGACAGCACACTCGGTGTGGTCGCCGTGGCCAGATAGCCCTGGTCGCTTTCCGAGGCCTGCGCGAGCAAGGAGCCGTATTCCTGGGCTATGGCCCCGACGTAGACGCCGGCCTTGCTGCCGTGCAGTGTGCGGGGGTCGATGCCGGTGCGTTCGAAGGCTTCCCAGGACACCTCCAGCAGCAGGCGCTGCTGCGGGTCCATGGCCAGAGCCTCCCGCGGGGAGATACCGAAGAAGCCCGCGTCGAAGTCGGCGGCGTTGTAGAGGAAACCGCCCTCGCGCGTGTACGAGGTGCCCGGGCGTTCCGCGGTCGGGTCGTACAGGGACTCCAGGTCCCATCCGCGGTCGGTGGGGAAGTCGGCGATCGCGTCGCCGCCCGCAGCGAGCAACTCCCAAAGGTCTTCGGGCGAATTCACATCGCCGGGGAAGCGGCAGCTCATGCCGACGATGGCGATCGGGTCGTCGTCGCTGACGGCGAGGGGCGCTGAGGTGGGCAGCGGCGTGCGGTCGCTCTTGTCGCCGGCTGTCTGGGCCGCGAGATGGCGGGCCAGTCCGCGTGCCGTCGGATAGTCGAAGACGAGGGTGGCGGGGAGGGCGAGCCCGGTGGCGGCGGCGAGTTGGTTGCGGAGTTCGACGGCGGTGAGGGAGTCGAAGCCGAGGTCGCGGAAGGGGTGTTCGGGGTTGATGTCGTGGCCGCGGCTGTGTCCGAGGACAGTGGCGGCGTGCGTGCGGACGAGGTCGAGAAGGGTCTGCTCGCGTTCCGTGGCCGACAGGGCGGCGAGACGTTCGGCGAAGGTGGCGCCGCCGACTCCAGTGGTGTGCGCCCCTGCGGCGGGGCGAGCCGCGGGCAACAACGCCCGTAGAAGGGCAGGCACTTGTGTGGCGGCTTGGTTGCGGAGGTGGGTGGTGTTGAGGGCGAGGGGGAGGGTGTGGGTGTGGGGGAGTGCGGTGTCGAGGAGGGTGAGTGCGTCGGGTGTGGTGAGGGGGGTGAGGCCGTGGCGGGCTATGCGGGTGTGGTCGGTGTGGGTGAGGTGGCTGGTCAGGCCGCTGGATTCCTTCCACAGGCCCCACGCCAGGGAAACCGCGGGCAGTCCCTGTTGCCGTCGCTGCTGGGCGAGGGCGTCGAGTGCGGCGTTGGCGGCGGCGTAGTTGGCTTGTCCGGGGCTGCCGAAGGTGCCTGCGGCGGAGGAGAAGAGGGCGAAGACGGCTAGGTCGAGGTCCTGGGTGAGGGCGTGCAGATTCAGCGCACCCTGCACCTTGGGCCGCAGGACTCGGCGTATCTGGTCGTCGGTCAGGGCCGTCAGGGTGGCGTCATCAACTGCGCCGGCGGTGTGGATGACGCCGGTGAGCGGATGATCGGCCGGGATCTTCGCCAGTGTTTCGGCCAGTGCCTGCTGGTTGGTGATGTCGCAGGCGGTGATGGTGACCTGGCTGCCCAGCGCCTGGAGGTCTTCGCGGAGTTGGTCTGCCTCGGGTGCGTTGGGGCCTTGCCGGGAGATCAGTAGGAGGTGGGGGGTGTGGTGGTGGGTGGCGAGGTGGCGGGCGATGGCGGTGCCGAGGGTGCCGGTGCCGCCGGTGATGAGGATGGTGCCGGTGGTGGGCCAGGCGGCAGTTTCGGTGTCGGGTGTGCGGGTCAGGCGGGGGGCAAGTGCCTGGCCGTTGCGGATGGCGAGTTGGGGCTCGTCGGGGTGGATGGGGCCTGTCGGCTGGTTGGTGTCGATGAGGTGGATGCGGCTGGGGTGTTCGTTCTGGGCGGTGCGGATCAGGCCGGTGATGGCGGCGTGGCGGAGGTCGGGGGCCTGGGTGTCGTGGGGGGTGGTGACGGCGCGGTCGGTCAGCACGGCCAGGCGCCGGTCGGTGTTCGCCGGGTCGGTCAGCCACGCCTGCAGGTAATGCAGGGCGGCGGTAACGGCCTCCTCGACCCCGCCCGCGTCATCCTCCGTACCAGCAACCAGAGTTGAAGCATCCAGCCAATCCACCGCGCCCGTCTCGTCGGAGCCGGTCTCCACCGCCACCCAGTCCACCCGGAACAGACCGGCATCCCCAGACATGCGTGTGGCCGCCAACTGGTCGCTGGACGCAGGCCGGGACAGCAGCCGGTCGATGGTGAGGACGGGTGTGCCGGTGGGGTCGGTCGCCGTGAGGGTGATGCTGTTTGCGCCGGTGGGTGAGACCCGCACCCGGAGGTGGGTGGCGCCGTCGGCGTGTACCGATGTGCCTTCCCAGGAGAAGGGGAGGGCCGTGTCCGCGCCGAGGTCGGTGCGCAGGAGAGCGGTCTGGAGTGCTGCGTCGAAGAGGGCCGGGTGGAGGGTGAAGTCGGCGGCCTGTTGGTGGAGTTCGGCGGGCAGAGCTACGTCGGCGTAGAGGGTGTCCTCGTGCTGCCAGGCGGCTTGGATGCCCTGGAAGGCGGGGCCGTAGTGGTAACCGGCGTCGGCGACTCGGTCGTAGAGACCGCTTGTGTCGATCGGTACCGCACCAGGGGGCGGCCATTCGTGCGCGGCGATGGTGTCGGGTTGCTGCGCGGGCGAAGGGCTGAGCTGTCCGCTTGCGTGTTGGGTCCAGGGGGCGTCGGGGGTGTTTTCGGGCTGGGAGTGGATGGTGATGGGGTGTTGGCCGTGGGGGTTTGGGGCGCCGACGGTGACTTGTATGCGTGTGGCGCCGTGTTCGGGGAGGGCGAGTGGGGCGTGGAGGGTGAGTTCGGTGAGGTGGCCGTTGGCGGTGTGGTCGCCGGCGTGGATGGCCATCTCCGCGAGGGCCGCGCCCGGAACCAGCACGGTGTCGTGGACGGCGTGGTCGGCCAGCCAGGGGTGGGTGGTGAGGGAGAGGCGGCCGGTGAGGATGAGGCCGTCGTCCTGGGCGAGGGTGACCACCGCGCCGAGCAGGGGGTGTCCCGCGGAGACCAGACCGGCCGCCGACACATCACCCGAACCGGACATGGCCTTGGGCCAGAACCGCTGCCGTTGGAAGGCGTACGTCGGCAGGTCCACGTGTTCGGTGCCCGGGCCTTCACCCCACAGGGCCGACCAGTCGGGCTTGGCGCCGGAGACGTGGAGGCGGCTGACGGCCTCCAGCACCGCCGTAGGTTCGGAGCCGGTCCTGCGCAGGAGCGGCACCAGGGTTGTGGCCGGTGACTCCACCGTCTCCTGGACCATGCTCAGCAGCACCCCGTCGGGCCCCAGTTCCACGAACCGGGTTGTCCCCTGGGACTCCAGCCATCGCACACCGTCCGCGAATCGGACGGCTTCCCGGACGTGGCGGACCCAGTATTCGGCGTCGTATCCGTTGGTGGTGGGGCTGCCGTGGAGGTTGGAGACGACCGGTGTGGTCGCGGTCGAGTAGGTGATGCTCCGGGCGACCTCGGCGAACTCGGCGAGCATCGGTTCCATGAGGTGTGAGTGGAACGCGTGCGAGACCGCCAGCCGGCGCGTCTTGCGACCCTGTGCCGCGAAGCGGGCGGCGACCGCGCTCACGGCGTCCTCACTGCCGGACAGCACGAGCGACTCCGGGCCGTTGATACCCGCGATGTTCACGCCGTCGGGCAACGGCACGACCTCGTCCTCGGTGGCCTGCACGGCGATCATGGCGCCGGTTTGGGGGAGGTTTTGCATGAGGCGGGCGCGGGTGGTGACGAGGGTGCAGGCGTCTTGGAGGGTGAGGATGCCGGCGGCGTGGGCGGCGGTGAGTTCGCCGAGGGAGTGTCCGGTGAGGTAGTGGGGGTGGATGTTCCAGGTTTGGGTGAGGTGGTGGAGGGCGGTGCCGAGGGCGAAGAGGGCGGGTTGGGCGTATTGGGTTTGGTTGAGGAGGTGGGGGTCGGTGCCCCACATGATGGTGAGGAGGGGTTGGGGGAGGTGGGGGTCGAGGGCGTTGGTGACGGTGTCGAGGGCGTGGGCGAAGGCGGGGTGGGTGTGGTAGAGGTCGCGGCCCATGCCGAGTCGTTGGCTGCCTTGGCCGGGGAAGAGGAAGGCGGTGCGGCCGGTGGTGGCGGTGCCTTGGAGTACGTGGGGTGCGGGTTGGCCTTGGGTGAGTGCGGTGAGGCCGTTGGTGAGGTGGTTGCGGTCGGTGGCCAGGACGGCGGCGCGGTGGTCGAACGCGGTGCGAGTGGTGGCCAGTGAGTGGCCCAGGCGGGTGAGGTCGGTGTCCGGGGTGTTCTCGATGTGGGTCAGGAGTTGGCGGGCCTGAGCGCGTAGAGCGGTCTCGTCCCGGGCGGAGAGCACACACGGCACCACGGGCAGGGCAGCTGAGGGTTCGGGCTGCTCCTCCCGCTGCGGTGCCTGTTCGAGGATGAGGTGGCTGTTGGTGCCGCTGACCCCGAACGACGACACACCCGCCCGGCGCGGTCGGTCCAGCTCCGGCCAGGCCCGCTGCTCGGTGAGCAGTTCCACGTCGCCCGCGGTCCAGTCGATGTGCGGGCTGGGCTCGTCCACGTGCAGGGTCTGCGGCAGCAGCCCGTGGCGCATCGCCATGACCATCTTGATGACACCGCCGACACCGGCGGCGGCCTGGGTGTGTCCGATGTTCGACTTCAACGACCCGAGATACAAGGGGTGTTGGGAGCGGCTCTTGCCGTACGTGGCCAGTAGCGCTCCTGCCTCGATGGGGTCGCCGAGGCGCGTGCCGGTGCCGTGCGCCTCGACCGCATCGACGTCGGCCGGGGTGAGGCCGGCGGCGGTCAGGGCGTCGCGGATCACCCGTTCCTGCGAGGGTCCGTTGGGGGCGGTCAGTCCGTTGCTGGCCCCGTCCTGGTTGACGGCCGAGCCGCGGATCACGGCCAGCACCCGGTGCCCCAGACGCTCCGCGTCCGACAACCGCTCCACCACCAGGACACCCACGCCCTCGGACCACCCGGTCCCGTCCGCCGCGGCGGCGAAGGACTTGCAGCGGCCGTCGGCAGCCAGCCCACCCTGCTGGGAGAAGCCGACGAAGCTGGCCGGCGTGGACATCACCGTCACGCCGCCGGCGAGGGCGAGCGTGCACTCGCCGCGCCGCAGCGCCTGGGCGGCGAGGTGCAGGGCGACAAGGGAGGACGAGCACGCCGTGTCCACGGTCAGGGCCGGGCCCTCCAGCCCCAGGACGTACGACACACGGCCCGAGGTCACACTGCCGGCGCTGCCGGACAACCCGAAACTCACTGCCCCTTCGGGCAGTTCGTGGTGGGGCGGCCCGTAGTCGCCGCCCATCGCGCCGACGAACACGCCGGTCCTGCTGCCGCGAATCGACTCGGGATCGATACCGGCCCGTTCCAGCGCCTCCCAGGAGACCTCAAGGGTCAATCGCTGTTGGGGGTCCATCGCGAGTGCTTCGCGTGGCGATATTCCGAAGAATGCGGGGTCGAATTCGGGGGCGTCATGCAGAAATCCGCCTTCGCGGGAGTACGAGGTTCCCGGCCGCTCCCGGTCGGGGTCGTACAGGCCCTCCAGATCCCAGCCCCTGTTTTCCGGGAACAGCGAGATGGCGTCCGAACCGGAGCCGACGAGCTGCCACAGTTCCTCCGGAGACGTCACTCCCCCCGGGTAGCGGCACGCCATGCCAACGATGGCGATGGGCTCGCCGGCCTTGTACTCCACCGACTTGAGACGCTCGTGAGCCTTTTCGAGGTCGGCGGTGACCCACTTCAGATACTCGCGAAGCTTTTCCTCGTTCGCCACGATGAACCCCCGGGGTGTGGATGGTTGGGAATGCTGCGGAATTCCGGTCAGGACTTGCCGAATCGGCTCTCGATATAGCCGAAGAGCTCGTCGTCCGTGGCGGATTCGAGGGTGGCCACGGCGGAATCGCCTTGCCCGCCTTCGTGCACGTCGTTCCATTTGGCGAGCATGACGCTCAGCTTCTTGCTGATGGCGTCTCGCGTGGCGTCGTCCGGAATCACCGAGGACACGTTGTCCTTGGTCAGCTCGGACAGGATGAGCTCGACCTGTTCGAGCTCGGCGAGAACCTTCCCCGCGTCCGAAACCTCGTCCGGTACGAGCTGCTCCAGCAGCGTCTTCGCCAGCGCCGTGGGTGTGGGGTGGTCGAAGACGAGGGTGGCGGGGAGGGCGAGCCCGGTGGCGGCGGTGAGCCGGTTGCGCAGCTCTACGGCGCTCAGCGAATCGAAGCCGAGGTCGCGGAAGGGGTGTTCGGGGTTGATGTCGTGGCCGCGGCTGTGTCCGAGGACAGTGGCGGCGTGCGTGCGGATGAGGTCGAGGAGGGTCTGTTCGCGCTCGGTTGCTGACTGGGCTGCGAGACGTTCGGCGAGGCCGGGGCCGTCGCCGTGCGTGCTGAGCCGAGCTGCGGTGGGACGGGAAGAGCGGATGAGTCCCCGCAGGAGTGAGGGGAGTTCGGTGCCTTGGTTGCGGAGGTGGGTGGTGTTGAGGGCGAGGGGGAGGGTGTGGGTGTGGGGGAGTGCGGTGTCGAGGAGGGTGAGGGCGTCGGGTGTGGTGAGGGGGGTGAGTCCGTGGCGGGCTATGCGGGTGTGGTCGGTGTGGGTGAGGTGGCTGGTCAGGCCGCTGGATTCCTCCCACAGGCCCCAGGCCATGGATGTGGCGGGCAGTCCCTGTTGCCGTCGCTGTTCGGCGAGGGCGTCGAGTGCGGCGTTGGCGGCGGCGTAGTTGGCTTGTCCGGGGCTGCCGAACGTGCCTGCGGCGGAGGAGAAGAGGGCGAAGACGGCTAGGTCGAGGTCCTGGGTGAGGGCGTGCAGATTCAGCGCACCCTGCACCTTGGGCCGCAGGACTCGGCGTATCTGCTCGTCGGCCAGGGCCGTCAGGATGGCGTCATCAACTGCGCCGGCGGTGTGAATGACGCCGGTCAGGGGATGGTCGGCAGGGATCTTGGCCAGAGCCTCGGCCAGTGCCTGCTGGTCGGTGATGTCGCAGGCGGTGATGGTGACCTCGGTGCCCAGCTCCTTGAGGTCTTCGCGGAGTCGATCCGTGACAGGCGCGTTGGGGCCCTGTCGCGAGATCAGTAGGAGGTGGGGGGTGTGGTGGTGGGTGGCGAGGTGGCGGGCGATGGCGGTGCCGAGGGTGCCGGTGCCGCCGGTGATGAGGATGGTGCCGGTGGTGGGCCAGGCGGAAGTCCCGGCGTGGGGTGTGCGGGTCAGCCTGGGGGCAAGGGTCTGGCCGTTGCGGATGGCGAGCTGCGGCTCGCCGGGGTGGATGGGGCCTGTCGGCTGGTTGGTGTCGATGAGGTGGATGCGGCCGGGGTGTTCGTTCTGGGCGGTGCGGATCAGGCCGGTGATGGCGGCGTGGCGGAGGTCGGGGGCCTGGGTGTCGTGGGGGGTGGTGACGGCTCGGTTGGTGAGGACGGCCAGGCGCCGGTCGGTGTTCGCCGGGTCGGTCAGCCACGCCTGCAGGTAGTGCAGGGCGGCGGTTACGGCCTCTTCGACCCCGCCCGCGTCATCCTCCATACCAGCAAACAGAGTTGAGGCATCCAGCCACTCCACGGCTCCCGTCTCGTCGGTGGCTGTCTCCACCGCAACCCAGTCCACCTGGAACAGACCGGCATCCCCAGACATGCGTGTGGCGGTCAGCAGTTCCGGCGAAAGCGGCCGGGACAGCAGGCGCTCGATGGTGAGGACGGGTGTGCCGGTGGGGTCGGTCGCCGTGAGGGTGATGCTGTTGGAGCTGGTGGGTGTGAGGCGTACGCGGAGGTGGGTTGCTCCGGCGGCGTGGATGGTGACGCCTTCCCAGGCGAAGGGGAGGGCGGTGTCCTCGCCGAGGTCGCTACGCAGCAGTGCGGTCTGGAGGGCTGCGTCGAAGAGGGCGGGGTGGAGGGCGAAGTCCGTGGTGTGGTCGTGGAGTTCGTCGGGGAGGGCGATGTCGGCGTAAAGACTGTCCCCGTGCTGCCAGGCGGCCTGGATGCCCTGGAAGGCGGGGCCGTAGTGGTAGCCGGCGTCGGTGAACCTCTCGTAGAGGTCGGTCAGTTCGACGGGCTCGGCGCCACGCGGCGGCCAGGCGGGTTCGGGTCGTATCGCCGTCTGGTCACCGGAGTCGGCCGGCGTCGCCAGGGTCGCCCGAGCGTGATGGGTCCAGGACCATTCACCTGCCGCGACTGATGGGTCGTCCGGGCGTGAGTAGATGTCGAGATGCCGTTCCCCGCTGTCGCGCACGTCGCCGAGAACGAGCTGGACGTGCACCGCGCCGCGCCGGGGCAGTACCAGCGGGGCCTGGAGGGTCAGTTCGGCGAGGCGGCCGCAGCCGACGCGGTCGCCGGCGTGGATGGCCATCTCCGCGAGGGCCGCACCCGGAACCAGCACTGTGCCGTGGATCACATGGTCGGCGAGCCAGGCGTGCGTGGCCTGCGACAGGCGGCCGGTGAACAGGAGTCCGCCGTCTCCGGGCACCTCGATCACGCCGGTCAACAGCGGGTGCTCCGCGGTGCCGAGCCCGAACCCGGCCGGATCGGCGGAGACGGCAGGGGCATCGACCCAGTAGCGCTGGTGCTGGAACGCGTAGGTCGGCAGGTCGACGGGCCGGCCGGGCGCTGCGAACACAGCCGGCCAGGACGGCGACGCACCCGAGACGTGCAGCCGGCCCAGCGCCGAGGCGACTGATTCGGGCTCGGGACGGTCCTTCCTCAGCAGCGGAACCAGCACCCGGCTGCTCTCCGACGGCTGCTGCTCGACCATGCCGAGCAGTACTCCGTCGGGCCCCAACTCGACGAAGCGGCTCACGCCTTGTGCGTGCAGGGCCTCGATACCGTCCGCGAATCGGACGGCTTCCCGGACGTGGCGGACCCAGTATTCGGCGTCGTATCCGTCGGTGGCGGGGCTGCCGTGGAGGTTGGAGACGACCGGTGTGGTCGCGGTCGAGTAGGTGATGCTCCGGGCGACCTCGGCGAACTCGGCGAGCATCGGTTCCATGAGGTGTGAGTGGAACGCGTGCGACACGGAGAGCTGCTTGACGCGGATGCCGCGCTCCCGGAAGTCCTCCGCGACCGAGGCGACGGCCTCGCTGTCGCCCGAAATCACCACCGACGCCGGTCCGTTGACCGCGGCGATACCGACTCCGGGAACCAAGGCGTCCTCGACCACCCGGCGTTCGGCGGCGACGGCGATCATGGCGCCGGTTTGGGGGAGGTTTTGCATGAGGCGGGCGCGGGTGGTGACGAGGGTGCAGGCGTCTTGGAGGGTGAGGATGCCGGCGGCGTGGGCGGCGGTGAGTTCGCCGAGGGAGTGTCCGGTGAGGTAGTGGGGGTGGATGTTCCAGGTTTGGGTGAGGTGGTGGAGGGCGGTGCCGAGGGCGAAGAGGGCGGGTTGTGCGTATTGGGTTTGGTTGAGGAGGTGGGGGTCGGTGCCCCACATGATGGTGAGGAGGGGTTGGGGGAGGTGGGGGTCGAGGGCGTTGGTGACGGTGTCGAGGGCGTGGGCGAAGGAGGGGTGGGTGTGGTAGAGGTCGCGGCCCATGCCGAGTCGTTGGCTGCCTTGGCCGGGGAAGAGGAAGGCGGTGCGGCCGGTGGTGGCGGTGCCTTGGAGTACGTGGGGTGCGGGTTGGCCTTGGGTGAGTGCGGTGAGGCCGTTGGTGAGGTGGTTGCGGTCGGTGGCCAGGACGGCGGCGCGGTGGTCGAACGCGGTGCGAGTGGAGGCCAAGGACCAGGCCAGCTGGGCCGGTTCGAGCTCGGGGTGGGTGTCCAGGTGATCCAGTAGCCGCTGGGCCTGGGCGCGCAGGGCGGTCTCGTCCCGGGCGGAGAGCACACACGGCACCACGGGCAGAGCAGCTGAGGGTTCGGGCTGTTCCTCCCGCTGCGGCGCCTGTTCGAGGATCACGTGTGCGTTCGTGCCGCTGATGCCGAACGCCGACACACCCGCCCGCCGGGGCCGGTCGTTCGACGGCCAGGGCCGCTGCTCGGTGAGCAGCTCGACATCGCCCGCGGTCCAGTCGATGTGCGGGCTGGGCTCGTCCACGTGCAGGGTCTGCGGCAGCAGCCCGTGGCGCATCGCCATGACCATCTTGATGACACCGCCGACACCGGCGGCGGCCTGGGTGTGGCCGATGTTGGACTTCAACGACCCCAGATACAGGGGGTGTTCGCCGCGCTCGTGGCCGTAGGTCTTCAGCAGGGTCTGTGCCTCGATGGGGTCGCCGAGGCGCGTGCCGGTGCCGTGCGCCTCGACGGCGTCGACGTCCCCGGTGCCCAGCCCCGCGGCGGCCAGCGCATCACGGATCACCCGCTCCTGCGACGGCCCGTTGGGCGCGGTCAGCCCGTTGCTGGCCCCGTCCTGGTTGACGGCCGAGCCGCGGATCACGGCCAGCACCCGGTGCCCCAGACGCTCCGCGTCCGACAACCGCTCCAGCAGCAGGACACCCGCGCCCTCGCTGAACCCGGTGCCGTCCGCCGCACCGGCGAACGACTTGCAGCGGCCGTCGGCAGCCAGCCCACGCTGCCGGGAGAACTCGCGGAACAGGTCAGGGGTCGCCATCACGGTTGCTCCACCGGCGAGGGCGAGCGTGCACTCGCCGCGCCGCAGCGCCTGGGCGGCGAGGTGCAGGGCGACAAGGGAGGAGGAGCAGGCCGTGTCGACGGTCAGGGCCGGGCCCTCCAGCCCGAGGACGTAGGAGATACGACCGGACATCACGCTGGGCGTCGTACCGGTGGACAGATGGCCCTCGCTGTCGGCGGCACCGGCGACGAGCGTGCCGTAGTCCTGGCTGTTGGAGCCGATGTAGACGCCCGTCGCGCTGCCGCGCAGCGACGTGGGATCGACGCCCGCTCGTTCGAGGGTCTCCCAGGACACCTCCAGCAGCAGGCGCTGCTGCGGATCCATGGTGACGGCCTCGCGCGGGGAGATGCCGAAGAAGGCGGCGTCGAACTCCGCGGCGCCGTAAAGGAACCCGCCCTTGTTCGTGTACGACGTGCCCGGTCGCTGTGCCTCGGGGTCGTAGAGGCGGTCCAGGTCCCAGCCCCTGTCCTCGGGGAAGTCGGACATGGCGTCGCGGCCGGCGGCGAGGAGCTTCCAGAGGTCTTCCGGCGAGTTCGTGTCACCCGGGAAACGGCAGCTCATGCCGATGATGGCGATGGGGTCGTCCTCGCTGCCCACGACGGCCGGGCGGCGGGAGACCGGAGTGGCGTCGGTCGTGTCGCCGGTGATCGCCGTGGTGAGGTGGCGGGCCAGCGCACGTGCGGTGGGATGGTCGAAGACGAGCGTGGCGGGCAGGGCCAGTCCGGTCGCCGTGTTGAGGCGGTTGCGGAGTTCGACGGCGGTGACCGAGTCGAAGCCGAGCTCCTGGAAAGCCCGTTCGGCGTTCACCACGTCCGGGGACGCGTGTCCCAGTACCGCCGCCACCTGGGCGCGAACCGCCTCCAGGACCAGTTCCTCACGCTCGGCGGGCGCCGCGTCCGCGACGGCACGCGTGAACTCGGTACGGTCGTCGTCCTGGCTCCGCTCCGGCCGCGGGACCGCTCCGCCGGCACCCGAGGCGAGGATCCGGTGGACGTCGGGCAGCTCCTCCAGGAGCCGGGACCGACGGGTCGCGGTGAAGGCGACGAAGAAGCGTTCCCACTCGACGTCGACGACGGCCACGAAGGTCTCGTCGTGGTCGAGCACGTCCCGCAGGCCCGCCGCGGCCTGCGCGGGGTCCATCTGCGGCAGGCCGTGCCGGCGTGCCAGTGCGCCGACTCCGCCCTCGGCCATTCCGCCGCCCGACCACGGACCCCAGGCCACGGACGTGGCGGGCAGCCCGAGCGCGCGACGGTACTGCGCGAAGGCGTCGAGGAAGGCGTTCCCCGGTGCGTAGTTGCCCTGGCCGGGTCCGCCGAAGGTGGCCGAGACCGAGGAGAACAGGACGAAGGCCGTCAGGTCCAGGTGCCGGGTGAGCTCGTGCAGGTTCCGCGTGCCGTCGACCTTGACGCGCAGGGCGTGGTCCACCTGGCCGGCGGTCAGGGACTCGACCAGCCCGTCGTCCAGTGCCGCCGCCGTGTGCATGACGGCCGTGAGCGGCGCCGAGTCGGGTATCGACGCGATCAGCCCGGCGAGCGCGTCCCGGTCCGCGATGTCACAGGCCGCTACGGTCACCTCGGCGCCCAGCGCGGTCAGTTCGGCCACCAGGGCCTCCGCACCCGGGGCGTCCGGCCCGCGCCGACTGACGAGTACGAGCCGCTCCGCGCCGTTGCGGGCGAGCCAGCGAGCCGTGTGGCCGCCCAGGGCACCGGTGCCGCCGGTCACCAGCACGGTGCCGGACGGCTGCCACGCCCGAGGCGCCGCGTCCCGGTCGATCGGCGCCCGCACGAGCCGCCTCGCGAGCAACCCGGCCGAACGCAGGGCAACCTGGTCCTCTCCGTCGAGCCCCGCGAGCGCCGCGGCAAGATGCCCGCGAGCCGCGGCGTCCAGCGTCTCCGGAAGATCGATCAGCCCGCCCCACCGCTCCGAGTGCTCCAGAGCAACGATCCGCCCCAGACCCCACACCAGCGCCTGCACCGGATTCCGTACGGCGTCGTCCTCGCCGACGGACACGGCACCGGAGGTGCACACCCAGACAGGCGCCCCGATCCCGCCGTCGCCCAGCGCCTGAACCAGCGCCAAGGTGGCGGCATGGCCCGCCGGCACGGACGGGAACCCGGTGGCGTTCTCCTCGTCCAGCGCCAGCAGGGACAGGACGCCCGCGATCTCGCCGGTGTCCTCCGCCGCGGCCCTCAGAGCCGACACCAACGCCGACCGGTCGACGCCGTCCGTGGCCACCGTGAGCGGGACGACGTGCGCCCCGGCCTCGTCCAGCGCCCGCAGACTCTCGGCGGCACGGCCGTCTCCGGCCCGGCCCTCCGGTACCGCCACGATCCACGTGCCGGAGAGCGAGGGCGACGAGGCGCTCGCCGTCGGCCGCCATTCGATGCGGTACCGCCAGCGGTCCAGAAGCGACCGCTGCTCCCGCCGACGGCGCCACGAGGACAGCGCCGGCAGCACGGAGCTCCACGCTTCCTGCCCCTCGGCACTGAGCTCCAACTCATCGGCCAGCGTGCCGAGATGACCGCCGTGGACTGCGTCCCAGAAGGGCGCGTCGTCGGCGTGCTCCGCGTACTGGGCGTCCGGTGGAGCGACGTCTCGTGCGGCTCGGGTCTCCGGCCAGTAGTGCTGGTGTTGGAAGGGGTAGGTGGGGAGGGGGGTGGGGGGTTGGGGGGTGAGGAGGGTGGTCCAGGTGGGGGTGGTGTTTTGGGTGAGGGAGGTGGTGAGGCGGGTGAGGTGGCTTTCGTTGCGGCGGAGGGTGGGGGTGATGGTGGTTTGGGTGTTGTGGGTGTCGAGGGTTTCTTGGAGGGGGGT
>NZ_JBFBLP010000041.1:0-9925 GCF_040686775.1 Streptomyces sp. NPDC079141
ACGGCCTTCGCGGGCGGCCGTGGCACGTTTCCTACTCGTTTGACACGCTGAGGGTATGGCTGAGACGACGTACAGCCTCGGGGAAGGCCCGGCGAGGCGGGTGAGCCTGTCGCTACCGGAGGGGACCGCGGAGGCGATCCGGGCGCGGGTGGGTAAGCGGGAGTTCTCCGCGTTCATTGCCGAGGCGGTCGAGCGTGAGCTGCGCGGGCAGATCCTGGATGAGTACCTGGCCGACTACGAGAGCCGCAAGGGACCGGTCTCCGATCAGGCTCGTCAGCGGGCGTGGCAGGTCTTCGACGAGATGTTCGCCGAGGAGGGTGAGTGGCCCGCCGCAAGCTGAGACACGAGGGCACGTTGGTCCTCGACAGCGAAGGGCTCTCGAAGGTACTCGCCGATGATGAGCAGGTGGTGGCCCTGGTCGCCGAGGCGCGCTCGCGCGGCATGGAGGTCGTGATCAGTGCGCTCACCATCATCGAGGCGGTCCGCGCCCGTACGAATAGGTCCCGTCTTGACTGGGTGCTCTCCGGACTGCGCGTAATTCCGGTGGGTGACGAGGAGGCGAGGGCAGCCTCGAAGCTGTCGATGGGGGCCGGCCTGCACGGGCACAAGTACGCGATCGATGCGGCGGTCGCCGGGGCCGCGCTGCATCAGCACCGACCGGTGGTCATGTTGACCTCCGATAGTGACGACATGGCCAAGCTGTGTGGCGATCGGGTCCGGCTCGTGGCGGTGTGAATTCTCCGCGCCCGGGGTGGGGTGTGACGGCAGCGCCGGGCAATGCCGGGTGACATTCGAGGTGGGGTTCCGGGGCGTTGCGTGCTGCCTTTCGACTGGCGGACAGGTAGTGGCGGTGGAGCTACAAGTATTCGGTGGATCCCCGGTTTCGGTAACCGGGGATCCACCAGAATCAAGGCCGTTTGCGGCAGCTTCGGGAGAACAGAGCCGAAACGCAGGTCCCCTGATCATTCGCTCCTGGGCGCATCCGAGTGGGGTGTGGGCTCGGGCAGGGGTTCGGTGTTGCGGCTGGAGAGGCCGTCGAGGGAGATGCGCAGGAGGCGGCGCCACCGACCTGGGTGGCTGTCGCCGGTCGTCAGGACGGCCTGGCTCAGGGAGCCGCTGAGCAGGACCAGGTCCTCGGTGGTGACGTCGGGGCGCAGGAGGCCGGCGTCCATGCAGCGCGTGCGCAGCTCGTCGATGAAGGTGTAGCAGCGCTGGGCGCAGGAGGGAGTGGGGCCGCCTCTGGTGGTGTAGCTCTCGACGACGGCGCGGTTGCCGGCCTGTGTGGTGAGCATCTGCTCGAAGAACCCGGTCAGTGCCTGCCAGGGTTCTTCGGTGGCGGCGGCCTGCTGGTGGGCGTCGTTGAGCCAGGAGCCGAACTGCTGTTCCAGGACGGTGAGGAGCAGGTCGTCCTTGGTCGGGAAGTGGCGGTAGAGGGTGCCCATGCCGACGCCGCTGCGCCGGGCGATCTCGCGGACGTCGACGGCGCCGCCGTGCTCGGCGAAGACGGCACCGGCGGCCTCCATGATCGCGGCACGGTTGCGTTCGGCGTCGGCGCGGCGGCCGCGCGGTGCGGGCTGTTCGGGTGCGGGGGTCGGCTGCTCGGCGAGGGTCACGGCATTCAGGCTACAGGGAACTCCAGCATTTCGGAGCGCTCGCTCCGGTTGCGCCACACTCAAGGGGAGCGTCCGCTCCGGTTGTGCTACCTTCAAGAGGAGCACTTGCTCCGTTTTGATGGTGCGGACGGCTCTGGCCTTCGCCTGCCCCTTCCCGCCTGAGCCCGGCTCCCTGCAAGAACCACCGGCGGACCGCACGGTCCGCGAGATGAGGAGACCCCTTCCATGGCAACCCTTGGCTTCATCGGCAGCGGCAACATCGGCACGGCCATCGCCCGGCTCGCCGTCGCGGCGGGCATCGACGTCGTCCTGTCCAACTCGCGCGGTCCTGAGACCCTGGCCGAGACGGTGGCGGAGCTCGGTGAGCGGGCCCGCGCCGCGACGCCCGAGGAGGCGGCCCGGGCGGGCGACTGGGTGGTGGTGAGCATTCCGCTGGCCGCCTACCGGAAGCTTCCCGTCGCCGCGCTGGCCGGCAAGGTCGTGCTCGACACGATCAACTACTACCCGATGCGCGACGGGCACATCGAGGCCCTCGACTCGGGCAAGACCACCACCAGCGAGCTCGTTCAGGAACACCTGGCCGGCGCGAAGCTCGTCAAGGCGTTCAACAACATCAGCGACTTCCATATCCCCGCCCTCGCCCGCCCCGCAGGCGCCGCCGACCGCACCGCCCTGCCCATCGCCGGCGACGACGCACAGGCCAACGCCGACGCCGCCGACCTGATCAGCAGGCTCGGCTTCGACACCGTCGACGCCGGCCCCCTGGCAGACAGCTGGCGCTTCGAGCCGGAGACCGACCCCTACGCGACGCCGTACTCCGCCGCACCCGACGCCATCAGGGCCTTCTGGGCACTGGTGGCCGAAGCCCTCCGCTCCGGCACGATGCCGCAGACGCCGCCCCCGGTCGACGCGGGCGTCCCGCTGCCCGCGGCACAGCTGCGCAGGCTGCTCGCCGACACCCCGCGCAAGCTCACCGCCGACCGCGTGGTGGCCTGACCCCCTGATCAGTCCTTTGCTGGTCCGACGTGCCCGCTCTGCCCTGGAGAGACCCCGGCCGAGCAAGGACCCGGACCAGCGGGACTCGATCGAGCAGAAAAGCTCGGTCATCCGTTTCGAAACACCGCCCCCGTCCCACGAGGAGACCCCACCATGTCGTTCACCGTCACCGACGTGCCGCACCTGCCCGCCGGGTTCGCCGACACGTTCACCAGCCACACCGTCAAGACAAACGATCTGACCCTGCACGCCGTGGTCGGCGGCGACGGGCCGCCGCTGCTGCTCCTGCCCGCCTGGCCCCAGTTCTGGTACCACTGGCGCCTGGTCATGCCCGCCCTGGCCGAGCACTTCACCGTCGTCGCCGCCGACGTCCGCGGCCTGGGCGGCAGCGACAAACCCGCCACCGGCTACACCCTCGACACGCTCGCCGACGACCTGGCCGAGCTGATGACCGCTCTGGGTCACGAGCGCTTCGCCGTCGCCGGCTACGACCTGGGCATGAACGTCGCCCACGCCCTCGCCACCACCCACCGCGACCGTGTCACCCGCCTCGCCGTCGGCGAGTCCGTCCTGCCCGGTCTCTCCCCGTCGCCGCCCCTGATCTCGGACGCGGCCACCAACGCGTTCCTGTGGCACTTCGCCTTCAACCGCCTCACGGACATCAACGAACGCATGGTCGCCGGACGCGAGGAGATCTACTTCGGCCACCAGTTCGAGTCCAAGGCCGGCCGGCCCGACGCCATCCCGCAGCACGCCGTGGACGTCTACGTCGACCAGCTGCGCGACCCGGCCGCCCTGCACGCCGTCTTCGAGTACTACCGCACCCTCGACCAATGGTCCGAGCAGGTCCAGCGCTGGCGCGACGAGGGCCCGCTGACCATCCCGGTCCTGGCCGTGGGCGGCGAGTACGCCACCGGCACCGGCCCGGAAGAGGTCATGCGCCTGCTCGCCACCGACGTCACCGGACTGGTCATACCCGGGGCCGGTCACTTCCTGGCCGAAGAGGCTCCGGAAGCCCTGACGAAGGCACTGCTGGACTTCCTGCTCTGACCGGGCAGCGCGGAGGCCGGCCCGGCTGACATCGCCGGTGGCCGCGGCCGCACGTGCACGCGGCCACCACCCACTCCCTGACAAACAGTCATCTTCCCCACGAAGGACGTACACCCATGAACATCTTGATCCTCGGTGCGACCGGTCCCACCGGCCGCCACGTCGTCGACCTGGCCATCGCGGCCGGTGACACGGTCACCGTCCTGGCCCGCAGACCGGAGGCACTGGCCGATCTGGCGAACCAGGTCAACGTGGTCGCCGGAGACGCCACCTCGCCCACGGATGTCGCCAAGGCCATGATCGGCCAGGACGCCGTCATCTCGGCCCTCGGCAGGAGCACCTCCGTGCGCGCCCACGACCTGTTCACCCGCGCCGCGGCCGCCGTCATCGACGCGGCCGAGGAACAGGGCGTCTCACGCCTGGTCTGGATGTCCTCGTTCGGCGTGGGCGACACCTACCGGTCGGCAAGTGTCCTGCAGAAGATCATGTACCGCACGTTCCTGCGGGACATCTACGCCAACAAGGACCTCTCCGAGAAGGCCATCCGCTCCAGCACTCTGGACTGGACGCTGGTCTACCCGACCCTGCTGACCAAGGGCCCCGCCAAGGGCACCTACCGCGCCGGCGACCGTCTCCTGATGAAGGGCAACCCGAAGATCAGCCGCGCCGACGTCGCCGCCTTCATGCACAAGGCGGCCCACAGCCCCGAGTGGATCAACCGCGACGCCGTCATCACGGACTGACGAGCCCAGGTTCCCCCCGCGGAACGCGAGCCGGTCGAGCGGGCCGCGCTGGACCAGGGGGTGACCGTACGACGAGGCCAGGGTTACACCCTGCGCGTCACCGCCGTCCTCGCCGTGCACATCGGACTCCTCGCCCTGCGCCAACCGCTCGACGGCAGCCATGGCGTTCCTGCGGTCCCGGCCCAGCGCAAGCCCGCCGCGAGTACGAGAACCGCGTCAGCGCGCTCACACCGGCCGGACCGTGATCACCGGCTTAGCGTCACCGCTGTACCGATTGCCGCTCCTTGCTCGTCCTGAGCCGAATCGTGCGGCCCTGGGCAGTCGAGCTGCCCCGCTTATCGGATCAGAGGTGCTCGGCGAAGAAGTCGGCGAGCTTCTCCCAGGGGATCAGGTCGGCCTTGTCGTAGAGGTCGACATGTCCGGCGTCGGGGACGATGTGGAGCTGCTTCGGCTCAGGGGCCTGGGCGTACGCGTCCTCGCTGTAGTAGCGGGAGTGCGCCTTTTCACCGGCGATGAACAGCAGCGGGCGCGGGTCGGTCAGTTCGATCTGCGCGAGCGGCATGAAATTGGTGATCGCGCCGAGGCTGGTCAGGCTCATCGCGTGAGAGCGCGGATGCGCGCCGCGCGGTGTCGCGTAGTACTCGGCGAATTCGTCGGCCGCGGCCTGCTGTGACGGCTTCAACGGCACCGCGTCCCCGCCGCCGTACCGCACCGTTCCGCCTTCGAACTCGACCCAGCGCTGTTCCGCCGCCTCGGCACGGGCCCGCTTGCGCTCCTCGGGAGTGTTCACTTCGCTCTGGATCGGGGCGTATCCCTGGCCGTCGCGGTAGGCGCGGCCCATGTCGTACATGCTCACCGTCGCGACGGCCTTGAGGCGCGGATCGATCTGCGCGGCGCTGAGCGAGAAGCCGCCGCTGGCGCAGACCCCGATCACGCCGATCCGCTCCCGTGCCACGTATCGACGGGTGCCGAGGTAGTCCACGGCGGCGCTGAAGTCCTCGACGAACGTCTCCAGGGATGCGATGTGTCGTGGCGTGCCGCCGCTCTCGCCGTTGTAGGAGGCGTCGAACGCCAACGTCACGAACCCGCGCTCGGCCATGGTCTGCGCGTAAAGGCCCGAGGTCTGTTCCTTCACGCCACCGAACGGGTGGCCGACGATCAGCGCCGGCGTACGACCGCGCAGCTGCTTGGGGCTGTAGAGGTCGGCCACCAGCTCAATGCCGAGCCGGTTGTGGAACGACACCTTCTTGTGGTCGACCTTGTTGCTGCGAGGGAAGGTCTTGTCCCACTTCGACCCTCGTCGAGCCGTCTGTGCGTGGGCAGTTGCGCTGCTGCCGGCCACGGCGAGCGATCCGGCCGCGACAGCGGCACCACCCATCATCAGAAGCTGACGCCGCTCCAGGCGGAGCCCGCTCTCTTGCGCTCTCATCGAGTCACGTGACTTGTCGGACGTCATGGATCAACCTCTCCAGTTTTCTTGCATCTGTATGGACCGGGCGTAGTGATGACCTGCTGACCCGATGGGGGAAATGCACTGCGACGTCACTGGGCGGTGTAGCCGCCGTCGACGGGAAGGGCGATCCCGGTGACGTAGCTGGCGCCGTCGCTGCACAGCCACAGGACGGCCTGGGCGATTTCGTCGGCGGTGCCGAGGCGATCGATGGCCTGGCCTGTTGCAGCCTGGTCGCGGTTGAGTTCGCCGCCTTCGATCATGGAGTCGACCATGGGGGTGCTGATGGTGCCGGGACAGACGGCGTTGATGCGGACGCCGCGGGAGCCGTATTCGAGGGCGGCGCTCTTGGTCAGGCCGAGCACGCCGTGCTTGGTGGCGTGGTAGGCGGCGCGGCCCGGGTTGCCGACGAGGCCGCCGAGGGAGGAGCAGTTGACGATCGTGCCGCTGCCCTGGTCGCGCATGTGACGCAGTTCGTGCTTCATGGCCGCCCAGATGCCGCGCAGGTTGATGTTCTGGACGCGGTCGAACTGGTCGGCGCTTTCGTCGGCGGCGTCGGTGGGCGGGGGCATGATGCCGGCGTTGTTGTAGGCCATGTCCAGACGGCCGTAGGTTTCCACGGTGCGGTCGACGGCTGCCGCTACTTGATCCTCGTCGCTCACGTCGCAGACCAGGGCGAGGGCCTGGTGGCCGTCGTCGGCGAGCTGCTTGGCGGCGGCGTTCACGGCGTCCTCGTTGATGTCGGCGAGGGCGACGGCGGCTCCGGAGGCGGCGAAGGCACGGGCGGTGGCCAGGCCCATGCCGGAGGAAGCGCCGGTGATGAAGGCGACCTTGCCGGTGAAGTCGTAGGTGGGGTTCATGAAGGTTTCTCCCAACGGGGTTGTACGTGGCGGACGTTGTTCAGTGCGAGGTCGCTGCCGGCGTCCGGTCCGAAGCCTGAGCGGCGGTCTGGGCGCGTTGGGCGACGATGCGTGTAGGGCTGCCTGTTCCGGCAAGGGCGAGGGCGATGAGCGGCACCAGGGTGAGCGCGGCGAAGACCGCTCCGACCAGCGAGGGGCCGGTCAGACCGAGCGAGGAGCCGAGGGACTGGCCGGCGAGAGCCGAACCGGCGGCGATGCCGGTGTTGTAGGCGGAAGTCGTGAGCGCAGAGGTGAGCGTGGGGGCGTCGCCGGCGAAGCGGACGGCGAGCGAGGTGACGACCGGGTTACGGAAGCAGCGAGGCCAGGTCGCGGGCGGCGGGGCTGTCGTTCTAGGTCGCGTCGACGGGCTCGCCGTCGAGGGTGACACGGATGTCCATCGGAGCGTTCCTGTCTGAGCCGGTCGGGCTCGCTGATGCCGACGTCTGCGCGGAGGCCGGGGCGGACGACGATGCGGAGCCGGTGGCAGGGGCCTGCTCGGCGGGTGAGTCGTCGGAGCAGGAGGTCGCGGCCAGCAGCAGAGCACCGATGGTGGCGGTGGTGGTCAGGGCCCGGCGGAGGTGAAGGTCATGGGGTGCCGTCCTGCGGGTCGGGCATGGGCTCGGCGTAGTGGCGGAAGCCGTCGCGGCCGGTGTGCAGGGCGTACAGCCGCTCGGCCAGGACCTCAGGGCTGGAGGTCACGGAGTCGGGGCTGATCGCTCCGGGGACGATCAGCTGCGTTACATGGATGTTCTCCGGCGCGAGCGCGGTGTGGAGCATCTGCGCGTAGGCGCTCTCGCCGGCGAACGCGATCGAAGTGCCGGCCACGCTGGGCTTGGGACGTACGGCGCTGCCGCCGTTGACGAACAGCAGCGTGCCCCGGCCGAGATCCCGCATGCCGGGCAGGACCGCGTTCACGCAGGTGACCGGGGCCTTCACGGAGAACGCCAGAGGGGCGTCCAGGTCGGCTGCGGTGGTCTCAAGGACCGGCTTCATGAAGTCGGCCCGGGGCACGGGGCTGTACTGCAGGATCTCGACGGGCCCCAGGTCCTCGGCCGCGGTGTGCAGGGCGCTGGTCAGCGCGTCAGGGTCGAGGACGTCGGCGGTGTAGCCGCGGGCCTGAATTCCGTCGCCGTCCAGCGCGGCCACAAGGCCGTCGAGGCGCCCCCGGTCGCGGGCCAGGAGCGCGACGCTGTGGCCCGACTTGCCGAAGCGGCGGGCGGCGGCCAGCCCCAGACCGGGGCCTGCGCCGACCAGTGCGAACGTGGTCATGGTGAGTCCTTGAGCGAAGGTGTACGGGTGGACGGGAGCGGACCCGAAGCCCTGGCGGCAGGCCGCCCGAGCCGGGTGCGGGGCTCCGCCTCCACGACGTGACGGCCGGAAGGTCGAGCACCACGTTTTCCAGGTAACCGGCACTTCACGCGCGTAGCGAGTCACTGACGAGGGATGTACTGGCAGTACATCCCTATGGCCGCGTGCGCGACGTACCGTCGAAGACATGGACAACCGTGAGGAGGTCCGCGAGTTCCTCACCTCGCGGCGCGCGAAGATCACCCCCGACCAGGCAGGGCTGCCGTCCGGCACCCGACGTCGTGTGCCGGGCCTGCGCCGAAGCGAGGTCGCGGCCCTGGCCGACATGAGCGTCGAGTACTACTCCAAACTGGAGCGCGGCAACCTTGCCGGCGTCTCCCCGGCCGTCCTCGAGGCCCTCGCCCGCGCCTTGCAGCTGGATGACGCCGAACGCGCCCATCTGCAGCACCTGGCCCAGGCCGCCGACGGCTCCGACACCCTCACCCGCACCCGCCGCCGTGCCGCCACCCGGCAGTGGACACCCCACCGCAGCCTGCAGTGGACCCTGGACGCGGTCACCGCCGGACCGGCGTTCGTGCGCAACGGCCGCATGGACATCCTCGCCGCCAACCAGCTCTTCCGCGCCTTCTACACCGACCTCTACGCCACGCCCGGCAACCAGCAGAACCTGGCCCGCTTCACCTTCCTCGACCCCGCCGCCCGCCGCTTCTACCCGGACTGGGACTCCTTCGCCGACATCACCGTGGCCATCGTGCGCACCGAAGCCGGCCGTAACCCGCACGACAAGGACCTGCACGACCTGGTCGGTGAACTGTCCACGCGCAGCGACGAGTTCCGCACCCGATGGGGCGCCCACAACGTCCGCCATCACAGCACCGGGACCAAGCACTTCCATCACCACGCCGTCGGCGACCTCTCCCTGGCCTTCGAGGGCCTGGAGATGGCCGCGGTCCCCGGCCTCACCCTCACCATCTACACCGCCGAGCCCGGCTCCCCTTCCGAAGAAGGGCTGCGCCTCCTCGCCACCTGGGCCGCCACCCAGGAAGCCGGGCCGGAAACCGAGCGCTCGGCCAGCCGCTGAGGGGTGCCCTGGCAGTACCTCCTTCCACAGTGACTCCCTGTTCGCCACGAGGGCGGGTTGGCTGGATGCCGAACTCTCCCCAGCGGTCTGGAAGGACGAATCGGCGTGCGCTTCATCACGACCACCGGCCCTCGGGCGCGCACCAGCACCCGTCGGGTCAGGCTGGCGACGGCGTCCTTGGTCGCCTCGACGATGCTCCTCTTTGTTCTCAGCGGGTGCCGCGCAGGCGCATCACGGGTTCGACGACTACGACACCGGCCGCCTGTACTACATCGCCGGTACCGTCTCGCAGGTACGGGAGGGCGAGCCGCACTCCTATTTCACCGTGACGATCGAGGATGGCCTGCCCGCGGACCGCCCAGCTACACCTCGATGTGGGGCCTCGACCGTGAACTCGAGGACGGCGAACGGATCGAAGCCGTCGGCTACATCGGCTGGAGCCACACGGACGAGTTCCGTCCGGTCGTGTTCTGGGTCGAGGACGGACAGTCTGTCAACCAGGTGCTCAACGAGGAACTTCCTACGACGCCGCTGTCCGTGCCGTATCCGACGGGCGGGTAGCCACCTCGGCCGGAGGTGACCTCGCCACCGCTGAGCACGAGCGTGGCATCACCATCCAGCGGACGTTCGTACCGAACTACGCCCGCGACCATGCACGCCTGGAGCACCTGCGGCAGCTGGCGGAGGAAGAGCGCCTGACGCCGCGGGTGGCCTGGATCCTGCCCGCCGAGCAGGCCGTTGAGGCCCACCGCCTGCTTGAGCAGGGCGGCTTGCGCGGCCGAGTG
>NZ_JBFBLP010000042.1:0-3393 GCF_040686775.1 Streptomyces sp. NPDC079141
TGTTGAGCGACGCTGAAGATGTGCATGAGGGCGACGTGCTGGTGGTTGACGGGACAAGGTGAAACGACCCCGGCGGCCGTCAGGCCGCCGGGGTCGTTGTGAACGTGGTGTCGCTTTCGTGGTCACTCTGTCGCGTGTGTCTCGGTGATGGCGAGGCGGGTGGAGGACTCGTCGACGATGCTCTTCTCGTCGGCGAACGCGGCGATGAGGGACTGCAGGGCGATGTTGTTGACGGAGCGGGGCAGGCCGCGGCTGGTGAGGTGGATCAGGTCGACGGCGTCGTCGGAGAACAGCGGGTCGGACCGGCCGGCGATCGTCAGGTGGTGCTTGATGTAGCTGGCGGTCTCCTCCTTGCTCATCGTCGGCATCTGGAAGCTGATCGAGATCCGCTGGTCCAGGGCCGCCAGGACGCCGTGCTTCATCCGCTTGCGCAGGGTGGGCTGCCCGATCAGCAACACCGCGAACGGCGTCGTGGAGTCCATGTCGTAGTTGGTGAGCATGCGGATCGCGTCCAGCTCGTGGTGGTCCAGCAGGTGCGACTCGTCGATGACGACCGCGGGGGTGCGTCCGCGCTCGTCGACCTCGGCGGCCAGCGCGGCGGACGCCTGAGCTGCGAGGGCGGCGGACTGGTATTTCGGGGTGCCGCCCAGGCTGGTGACGATCCGGTCGTAGAGGCCGCGCATGCCGACCTCGGGGTTGGGCTGATAGATCACGGTGAAGCGGGCCGGGTCGAGGGAGGCGACGGCGCCCTTGAGGGCGACGGTCTTGCCCGCGCCGACCTCGCCGGTGACCACGCCGATCGCCTTGTTGTTGATGCACCAGGCGATGCGGGCCGCGGCCTCGCGGTGGGAATTGTGCTGGTGGAGCATGGAAGGGGCCAGGTCCCGGCCGAAGGGGACGCGGGTGAAACCGTAGTAGCCCTGGACGCGGTCGATCATGGAATCCTCCTGGGGCAGGGGCAGAACTGGGCCTGGGCGGCGGCCAGTTCGGTTCGTTCGTCGGCCGCGGCCCGCAGTCCGAGCCGGACGGCGAGACGGACCGCCCGCAAAGCGGTGCGGACGGCGGGAGCATCGAGGGCGCCAGCGTCGTGTTCGGCCCGGTGGCAGCAGACTCCTGCCAGGCGAAGGGCCCGGTCGGCCAGCTCGCGGGGCGTGAGCATGAACAGGTCGGGCTCGGGGTCGAAGTACAACTCCTCGGCCCGGGTCGGCTTCACTGCCGGCCCCGTGAATCGTCCATCAGGGACGAGTAGTTGATGCCCCTGGCGGTGTTCGCGATGTGCGCCTCGTCGAGGAGCTTGAGGTAGTCGATCCCGGTCGCCGGGGCCGGCTCGGCCGGCGTCTCCGGGCTCGCCTTGGGGTGGGCATGGCGGCCGACGTGGTGCGGGACCGCCTTGCCCAGGGCCTTGCCCGACGCCCGCACCTCGATGTCGGTCAGGTCGAACGGGTCGAAGACCAGCTCGATCCGCATCCCGGCCAGCGAGGGGTCGACCTCGTAGGAGTTGCCGTGCAGGCTGACCGTCGCGGTCTTCGTCACGGTGCGCAACTCCGACCACAAGAATGCCTCCCGCAGATCCGCCGTGGACGGCAGCGGCAGCGGCCTGGGAATCGAACCCAGCCAGCGTTCGATCGGCGGCTGCCCGGTCTCCGAGTGCACCGCGCGGTGATAGACCGTCTCCACCCACGCGGTGAACAGCCTGTTCAGCTCGGTGAGATGCTCGATCTGGCCGACACGTTCCTCGTCGAGCTCGACGAGGAACTGGTCCCTGACGGTGCGGAAGAACCGTTCGATTTTGCCCCGGCCCTGCGGCCGTCCGGGCTTGGAATGAGTGAGCCGGATCGCAAGTGACGCGCAGGCCCGCAGCAACCACGTGTCGACGAAGGCGGACCCATTGTCGACATAGATCGATTCGGGGACCCCGCGGGCCGACAGCGCCGGCCGCAGGGCCGCGGCGAGACGGACGGTGTCCTCGGCGAACCCGAACCGGTGCCCCACGATCGCCCGGGAATGGTCGTCGATGAAGGCGAACAAGTACGTCTTCCTGCCGCCGATCTTCGGCCCGTGCAGGGCGTCCCCGGTCCACAACTCGTTGCCGCGGGTGGCCTCGAACCGGCCGAACACGCTTGTCTCGCCGCTGCCGGTGCCGGTCAGCCCGGCAGAGACGAAGTGCCGCTGGAGCGTGCGTTCGGTCGGCGACCAGCCCTGCGTGGTCCGCAGGATCCGCTGGATCTGCGCGGCCGTGCGGCCGGGGTTCTCCCGCTTCAGTGCGGCCGCCAGGTCCAGCACCTCCGGCGGTGTCCTGGGGACCGCCTTGCGCGGCTCGGGAACCAGCGCGGCGAACCCGCCGCGACGGTAGTCGCGGGTCCAGCGGTCGATCGTGCCCCTGGACACCTTCACCTGCCGGCCAAAGGGGTCGGTGTGTTCCTCGTCCGCCAACTCCCGTGACAGACGGCCGCGTTCGCGGGTGGTCAGGCTGTTGTCCAGCAGGTCCTGGATCAGGGAATAGCGGAACAGACCGACCTGCCGGGCCTTCTCCGCCCGGCGGCGGTCCTCGTCCTCGCTCGATGCCATGCGCGGACTCTCCTCGCATCTCGATCAGCGTCCGCCCCGGCCTGGAACGGACACGATCAAGATTTCCGGCCCCTCCGATCGCCGCCCAGGGGCGGCCCGTGTTGATCAACTAGCTGAAGGAGTGCAGGTCAGCACCCGGCCGTCTATCGCCCGGCCGGCGAAGGCCCACCGCGACACGGTGTTCATCTGCGGCCACTTCATCGCCGCCGCCCGATGGGCGGCGACGATCACCGAGACCGCATCAGACAGGGACGTCCCGGCCGGTTGGGGCATCACGGGATCGTCCGCGAGCGCGACCAGGGCGACGGTGAAGTACCGGCGGACGTCCTCCGACCTGCGACGGAACCGGCGGAGCCACCCACGGACCGTTCCCTCGGCCAGACCGAGATGGGCGGCGACCCGGCGGTGGCCCATGCCCAGGGCCGCTATCTCCAGCCCGGCCCCGATCACCTCGGCCGCGTCCATCCGGCGCGGCCACAGCCCCTCCGGCAGCAGCACGTGCGTGACCTGGCAGCCCATACAGCGCGAACGACGAGGACGTACGAACAGCCGGGCCCCGAGATCACCCCGGATCTCCCGCGGCCGTCCGTGTCCCCACGGCGCGAGCACGGCCCCGCAAGCAGGACACGTCAACTCACCGGCCCGCAGCCTGCGCTCCACGAGCAGCACGTCGGTGTCGACGATGAGCACTCCGCACCTCCACCTCGTGCACACCGTGTCGTCGTGCACGAAGCGAGATCAGACTGCCCACCAAGATCAGCATTCATGTCCACCGCGAACGTCGCCAACTCCCAGCTACGTGCTCACACAGAGAGTCGTCCAACA
>NZ_JBFBLP010000043.1:0-1169 GCF_040686775.1 Streptomyces sp. NPDC079141
AGTAGCGCGCTCAAGACCCGAAGCGGAGTGATCTAGCCATGGGCAGGTTGAAGCGGAGGTAAGACTTCGTGGAGGACCGAACCCACCAGGGTTGAAAACCTGGGGGATGACCTGTGGTTAGGGGTGAAAGGCCAATCAAACTCCGTGATAGCTGGTTCTCCCCGAAATGCATTTAGGTGCAGCGTCGTGTGTTTCTTGCCGGAGGTAGAGCACTGGATAGGCGATGGGCCCTACCGGGTTACTGACCTTAGCCAAACTCCGAATGCCGGTAAGTGAGAGCGCGGCAGTGAGACTGTGGGGGATAAGCTCCATGGTCGAGAGGGAAACAGCCCAGAGCATCGACTAAGGCCCCTAAGCGTACGCTAAGTGGGAAAGGATGTGGAGTCGCACAGACAACCAGGAGGTTGGCTTAGAAGCAGCCACCCTTGAAAGAGTGCGTAATAGCTCACTGGTCTAGTGATTCCGCGCCGACAATGTAGCGGGGCTCAAGCGTACCGCCGAAGTCGTGTCATTCATACAACAGGGCCAACGCCTGTATGGATGGGTAGGGGAGCGTCGTGTGCCGGGTGAAGCAGCACCGGAAGGTAGTTGTGGACGGTTCACGAGTGAGAATGCAGGCATGAGTAGCGATACAAACGTGAGAAACGTTTGCGCCGATTGACTAAGGGTTCCTGGGTCAAGCTGATCTGCCCAGGGTAAGTCGGGACCTAAGGCGAGGCCGACAGGCGTAGTCGATGGATAACCGGTTGATATTCCGGTACCCGCTGTGAAGCGTCAAACATTGAATCAGGCGATGCTAAGTCCGTGAAGCCGCCCCGGAGCCTTCGGGCAAAGGGGAGTGGTGGAGCCGACGGACCAGACTTGTAGTAGGTGAGTGATGGGGTGACGCAGGAAGGTAGTCCATCCCGGGCGGTGGTTGTCCCGGGGTAAGGGTGTAGGACGCAAGGTAGGCAAATCCGCCTTGCATACAGTCTGAGACCTGATGCCGAGCCGATTGTGGTGAAGTGGATGATCCTATGCTGTCGAGAAAAGCCTCTAGCGAGTTTCATGGCGGCCCGTACCCTAAACCGACTCAGGTGGTCAGGTAGAGAATACCGAGGCGTTCGGGTGAACTATGGTTAAGGAACTCGGCAAAATGCCCCCGTAACTTCGGGAGAAGGGGGGCCACA
>NZ_JBFBLP010000043.1:1264-2532 GCF_040686775.1 Streptomyces sp. NPDC079141
ACGTCCGGTGATGAGCTTTGCGCTCTGAGCTGGGGGTGGCCGCAGAGACCAGCGAGAAGCGACTGTTTACTAAAAACACAGGTCCGTGCGAAGCCGTAAGGCGATGTATACGGACTGACGCCTGCCCGGTGCTGGAACGTTAAGGGGACCGGTTAGTCACTCTTCGGGGTGGCGAAGCTGAGAACTTAAGCGCCAGTAAACGGCGGTGGTAACTATAACCATCCTAAGGTAGCGAAATTCCTTGTCGGGTAAGTTCCGACCTGCACGAATGGCGTAACGACTTCTCGACTGTCTCAACCATAGGCCCGGTGAAATTGCACTACGAGTAAAGATGCTCGTTTCGCGCAGCAGGACGGAAAGACCCCGGGACCTTTACTACAGTTTGATATTGGTGTTCGGTTCGGCTTGTGTAGGATAGCTGGGAGACTGTGAACTCTGGACGCCAGTTCAGGGGGAGTCGTCGTTGAAATACCAGTCTGGTCGTGCTGGATGTCTAACCTGGGTCCGTGATCCGGATCAGGGACAGTGTCTGATGGGTAGTTTAACTGGGGCGGTTGCCTCCTAAAGGGTAACGGAGGCGCCCAAAGGTTCCCTCAGCCTGGTTGGCAATCAGGTGTTGAGTGTAAGTGCACAAGGGAGCTTGACTGTGAGACCGACGGGTCGAGCAGGGACGAAAGTCGGGACTAGTGATCCGGCGGTGGCTTGTGGAAGCGCCGTCGCTCAACGGATAAAAGGTACCCCGGGGATAACAGGCTGATCTTCCCCAAGAGTCCATATCGACGGGATGGTTTGGCACCTCGATGTCGGCTCGTCGCATCCTGGGGCTGGAGTCGGTCCCAAGGGTTGGGCTGTTCGCCCATTAAAGCGGTACGCGAGCTGGGTTTAGAACGTCGTGAGACAGTTCGGTCCCTATCCGCTGTGCGCGTAGGAGTCTTGAGAAGGGCTGTCCCTAGTACGAGAGGACCGGGACGGACGAACCTCTGGTGTGCCAGTTGTCCTGCCAAGGGCATGGCTGGTTGGCTACGTTCGGGAGGGATAACCGCTGAAAGCATCTAAGCGGGAAGCCTGCTTCGAGATGAGGACTCCCACCCACTTGATGGGGTAAGGCTCCCAGTAGACGACTGGGTTGATAGGCCGGATCTGGAAGCACGGTAACGTGTGGAGGTGACCGGTACTAATAGGCCGAGGGCTTGTCCTCAGTTGCTCGCGTCCACTGTGTTGGTTCTGAAACCACGAACGGCCCCGTATAGGTCACATACGGTGCGGCA
>NZ_JBFBLP010000044.1:0-2473 GCF_040686775.1 Streptomyces sp. NPDC079141
TGTCCGCGTACAAGCTGATGCACAGAGGCAGGTACGGGCTCATGTACACACTCGATCGGGTTGATCTTCGGCGTGTCGTACGTGGGTTGTGAGTACGGGGAGTGCGGGCGGGACAGCCATCGCGCGAGGTGAGAGGAGGCGAAGGGTGTCCCGTCTCGATGATCCTGCACTCGGAGCGTTGGATGGATCTGCGCCGTTTCCGCGCTCTGCATGAGGCAGGGCTGAGTATCTCCGCCATCGCCCGGGAGACCGGGCTGAACTGGCGGACCGTGAAGAAGTACATCGAGGCTCCGCCGCCGGTGGTGCCTCCGAAGGGGCCGTCGCGCAAGGGCTGTCACGGGCAGGTGATCGAGCCGTTCAAGCCGGTGATCGATGCCTGGCTGCGGGCCGACATCACATTGAAGGGGACGGTGATCCACGAACGGCTCGTCGACCAGTACGGGTTCACGGGCAACTACCAGCGGGTGAAGCTGTATTTGCAGCAGGCCCGGCCGCAGGTGATGGCCGAGCTTGGGATCAGTCCCGACGAACTCGCCGGTCTGCACCGACGGTTCGAGGTGATCCCCGGGGCCCAGGCCCAGGTCGACTGGGGAGATGAGGGCGGCATCCTCGCCGCGGTGGGGATCAAGAAGGTGTACTCCTTCCACATGGTCCTGTCCTATTCGCGGGATCCGTTCTGCTGCTTCACCACGTCGATGGATCTGGCGACCTTCTGGGACTGCCACCGGCGGGCGTTCGCGCACTTCGGAGGTGTTCCGAAGACGATCGTCTACGACCGGACCAAGACCGTCGTGCGCCGTCATGTCGCTCCGGGCGAGGCGGTCCCGCTGCATCCGGAGGCGGTCGCGTTCGCCGGGCACTACAACTTCGACATCGACGTCCTGGCCGCCTACCGGCCCCAGGGCAAAGGGCGGGTCGAGCGGCAGGTCACCATCGTCCGCGATCACGTGCTGGCCGGGCGGTCGTTCGGCTCGGTCATCGAGTTGGACGCGGCCTTCGTGAACTGGGTGCCGTTGCGGCGGGCGCGGGTCCACCGCACGCACCTGGAGGTCATCGGCCTGCGGGCCGAGCGGGACCACGCAGCCCTGCGGCCGCTGCCGAAGCGGCCCTATCTCGTCGCTGACCGGCATTTGCGGCACGTCGGCAAGGACTGCCTGGTCGCTTTCGAGGCCAGCTTGTATTCGGTGCCGGCGCGCAGGGTCCGGCCCAGACAGCTGGTCGAGGTCAGGGCCGGGGGTGACACGGTGTCGCTGCATCTGCTGGCGCCTGATCTGAGCGGGTCCACGCTGCTGGCCGTCCACCCTCGGGCGCATGCCCGCGGGACCTGGGTCGTGGATGACTCGCACTGGGACGGCCTGCCGGACGGCACGGGCCGCCGGACCACCACCCAGGTCCCCGACTTCGCCGTCCGGCCCCGGCAGGCCGGCCCCTCGGACAGCCCGCTGCAGAACCTGCTCAGCCGGTCTGCCGCCGCCCAAGTCCCGGTCGGGAAACGGCCGTTGTCGTTCTACGACGACATCGCCGGGACCCGCCCCAAGTCCCGTCCCCACATCGTTCCGGACTCGAAGGACACCGCGTGAGTGAACTGGTCACCGCCCGACTGCGATCCACTGCCACCAAGCTCGGCCTGCCCCACACCGCTACCAGCCTGGACCATCTGATCCAGCGGGCGGACGCCAGCAAGATGGGCTACCTCGACTTCCTGGACCTGGCGCTGTCCGAAGAGCTTGCCATCCGGGACGATCGCAGATTCCACACTGCACTGCGGCTCTCCCGCCTGCCGCACCACAAGACCCTGGACGAGTACGACTTCTCCTTCCAGCCCGACCTCGACCCGCGCAAGATCAGAGACCTGGCCACCTTGTCGTTCGTCGAGACGAAGACCAACGTGGCCTTGCTGGGACCGCCCGGCGTCGGCAAGACCCACATTGCCGTCGGCTTGGCCGTCGCGGCCTGCCGGGCCGGCTTCACCGTCTACTTCACGAGCCTCGACGACATGGTCCGCCAGCTCAAAGAGGCCGACTCCATCGGCCGTCTGCCTGCCAAGATGCGGCTCTATCAGCGGCCCGACGTCCTCGTGGTCGACGAGGTCGGCTATCTCCCGCTCGACCGCGACGAAGCCAACCTCGTCTTCCAACTGATCTCGAAACGCTACGAGAAGGGCTCGATCATCCTGACCTCGAACAAGACCTTCGGCGAATGGGGTCAGGTCTTCGGCGACGAGGTCCTGGCCACCGCGATCCTCGACCGGCTTCTCCACCACTGCGAAGTCGTCTCGATCAACGGCAACAGCTACCGGCTCCGCAACAAGCTCTTCGCGATCGACGGTGGCGACGCAGCGACCGCCTGAACCCGCGGCTTCACCCCATACGGCCGGGGCGAGGGCTGACGCCCTCGCCCCGGCCAAAACTTTGTACACACCTCTGCACTTGAGCCCGTACTTCCCTCTGCAGATGAGCTAGTACGCCGACAC
>NZ_JBFBLP010000045.1:0-2311 GCF_040686775.1 Streptomyces sp. NPDC079141
CCCTGGGCCTCCATGACCGCCAGCGGAGCGAAGTTCTCCGAGGCGATCATTTCGAGCGTGGACTGCTGACGGTCCAGCTCGGCGTCGACCGCGGCGGCTACCTCCGGGTCGAGCTCGTGCAGGGACTGGTGGAACAGCGTCATCGGCCGTCTCCTTGGGTGTGGGCACAGTGGGCGGCGTAGGCGTCGGCGGACAGGGCGCCGGCGATGTTCTCGACCCGGAGCCTGAACAGCCAGCCGCCGGTGTAGGGGCTGGTGTTGACGGCGCCGGGGTCGTCGGCCAGCGCGGTGTTGACTTCCAGGACCCGGCCCGAGGCGGGGGCGTACAGGCTGCTGACGGCGGTCAGTGACGCGATCCGGCCGCAGCTCTCCCCGGCCTCGACCCAGGTGCCGACCTCGGGCAGCCGGAGGTCGACGACGTCGCCGAGGGCCTGCGCGGCGAAAGCGGTGATGCCGACGGTGGCGTTGCCCTCGTCCACGACCAGCCACTCGTGATCCCAGGTGTAGCGCAGGTGCCGCGGAATGCCGGGGGCGATCTCGCCTGCGTCCGGGGGCGGTTGAGGCGGGGAGCTCATGAGACGAGGGCCGCGGCGGCGGGGACGAGGGTGCGGCGGAGCCGGTTGAAGAACTTCGGCTGGTTGAGAGAGAGCACGGCGACGGGGGTGCCCTCGCGCCGGTAGACGGCCGTGAAGGACCGGCTGTCGAGATCGCCCTCGACGAGCTCCGGCTCGGCGCCGGGGGCGACGTGTCCGGCGAGCTGGATGCGCACCTTGTACTGGTCGGACCAGAAGTACGGCGCGGTGAGCGGTGCGGGGGCCGGCACGCCGGTCAGCAGTGTGCGGGCGGCGGTCTTCGCCTGCTCGGTGGCGTTGCTCCAGTGCTCGATGCGGGCGTGCCGTCCGGTGAACGGGTTGGGGCAGCGGGCGACGTCACCGACGGCGACCACGCCCGGGACGCTGGTCGAGCAGCCGGCGTCGCACACCACGCCGTCGTCGACGTGCACCCCGGAACCGGCGAGCCAGTCGGTGGCCGGCCTGACTCCCACCCCGACCACGACGATGTCGGCGGGCAGCACCTGCCCGTCCGCCAGCCGTACGCCCGTGACCCGGCCCTCGCCGACGAGTCCCGCCACGCCCGTTCCGCACAGCAGACGGACCCCGTGGTCGGTGTGGAGGGAGGAGCACACCAGGCCCATTTCGCGCCCGAGTTGGCGTTCCAGCGGTACGTCGAGGGCCTCGACGACGGTGACGTGGAGCCCGAGCCGGTGGGCCGTGGACGCCACCTCGGCGCCGATGAAGCCGGCGCCGATGACGACGACCCTGGGCAGCCCGTCCAGCAGCTCGGCGCGCAGTGCCTGGGCGTCGTCCAGGGTGCGCAGGGTGTGGACCCCGGCGAGGCCGTCCATGCCGGGGAGCATCCGGGGACTGGCGCCGGTCGCGACGACGACGCCGTCGGTGCGCACATGGCGTCCTCCGGCCAGGGTGACGGTCCGGGCGAGGGTGTCGAGCCGCACCGCGCGCTCGCCGAGCACCCACTGCACGTCGAGGTCCTCGTACTCGTCCGCGTCGCCGAGCGCGAGCGCTTCGGCGTCGAGGTCCCCGGTGAGGAAGTCCTTGGACAGCGGCGGGCGGTCGTAGGGAGTGTGGCGTTCCTCCCCCACGACGACGATCTCGCCGTCGTAGCCCTCTGCGCGCAACGCACGGACCGCGCTCAGGCCTGCCAGCGACGCTCCGACGACGGTGATGCTCCTCATACGGGCTCCAGACAGGGATGTCTCATATCGCACAACGACACGCGCTATGCGCAACATGGTTTCGATGGAATTCGGGGGTGTCAAGGGGAAGGGGCCACCCATCGGTTCCCGATGGCGCACAAGGTTGCGCAGTTCGCATCCTTCACCCCATGGCCCGCCCACCCGCCGGAGGGGCCGCAACGGCAGGTGGACGGGCGGTACGGGGGTCAGCGCGTGGGCCGCACCTCCAGCTTGTTCTGCAGCCAGGTGTGGAATTCGCCGATGTGGTGCTCGCTGGGCACCAGGACACCGCCCTTGGCGTACGCCCGCGAGCTCATCGCCGGCTGGGTGCGCTCACAGGCGTCGAAGTCCTGCTGGTTGACCCGGTGGAACAGCTCCACCGAACGGTCCACGTCCTTGCCGCTCTCGACGATGTGCGGGAGGTAGAGCCAGTCGCACTCGACCACCGTGCGGTCGGGTGCCATCGGGTACATCCGGTGGAAGATCACATGGTCGGGGACGAGGTTGATGAACACCTGCGGCCGGACGGTGATCGCGTAGTAACGGCGGTCCTGCTCCT
>NZ_JBFBLP010000047.1:0-1459 GCF_040686775.1 Streptomyces sp. NPDC079141
CACGGCAGTTGTAGATCTGGTCATGGCTGATCTTGGAGGACGTGTCGGTGCTGGTGGCAGGCTCGCGCGACAGCTTGATGGTGTCGGCGCCAGGTCATCCAGTTCAGGATGTGTTCCGGGTCCTGGACGGGTGGTGTGAGGACGAATGCCCGTAGGAGTCGGACGAGTTCGGGGCAGGTCAGCGGGATGAGTCGACTGGCTCCGGCTGGGCGGGCCGTGGTCGTGGCGGCGGTGGTCAGGGCAAGGACGGCGGATGCGATCAACGAGAGCAGTGACCAGCGCATCCAGGAGTTCCAGCAGGTCACCTGCCCTTGATCCAGGCCGGTGAAGGTCTTGCCGAGTTGGAAGGTCTCCTCGATCCGCCACCTCCGGCAGATCACTTCCACGAGTTGGGCGAGGGTGATGTCGTCGGCTGCCCAGCAGCGGAAGTAGGAGATCTTGCCGGTGTAGCGGTGTCGGCGGGCGACCAGGACGCTGGTGCCGTCACGGTCGTGGCCGTCGGGGGTGTCGTCCGCGCGGATGTCGAGCCAGGCCCAGTCGTACTCGCGGGTGCCCTTCGTGCCGTGTCCGGTGTGCATGCGCATCCACTGGTGCGGCAGCACCTTGTTGATCATCTGGTGGGCCTTCCATCTGCGGCCCGCTCCATCCGTGACCGTGTGGGTGCGGGACACGCCGACCGTGTAACCGAGCCCGAACTCGCGCAGGCTCATGCGGAGTTCACGTCCGGAGTACACGTCGTCACCGGCGAACCAGCGTGCCTTCACGCCCAGCGCGAGCGCGTTGTTGACCATGGCGGCGGTCTGCTGCAGCTTCGTCGCGAACGTGATCTCTTCAGGGACGCCGGCCGCCTCGCGGCGTTCCTCGTCCGCGGCCCAGTCCTTCGGGAGATACAGGACCCTGTCGATCACCACCCGCACGGACGCGGTGACGGCGGCCAGGTGCACGGCGACCTGGCACAGTCCGACACCTTTGATCGCACCGGAGTACTGGCGGCCGGCGCCGACACAGCCGGTCGAGGATTTAGCGTCCCCGGTCTCGTCCGCGACGAGGACCACGTCTTGACCTGCGAGTTCACGCACGATGAGATGGGCGATCTCCTCCCGGGCCCGGTCATGGTCGAAGCTCGCCCGGGACAGCAGGTGCTGCAGCCGGTGCGGTCCCGGATGCCCCAGGGCCTCGGCCAGAGTCCAGCAGTTGCGGGTGTCCACCTCCGCAAGCAGCCCGGTGATCATCTCCGCCGCCGTCGCACGGGTCTCACGCCGGGCGAAGCAGTCTGCGATCGCGTCCATCGCCGCCCCGAACAGTCTGTCCCACACGGCCTGGGCTATCGTGGCCTCCACGGCCACCTGGTTCTGATACGTCGTCACAAACGTTCATGATCATGGTGGCCGTACCCATGCCCGCCCCCGCCCCCATAGCCGCTGACCAGCATGGACGCCAGAACTACAGCTGCCGTGTC
>NZ_JBFBLP010000048.1:0-1358 GCF_040686775.1 Streptomyces sp. NPDC079141
GGGCCTTCCCCCGTGATGGTGGACACGCTTCGTTGATCACGCGGCGAGCGTGAGCTTAGCCGCGTGGTGCCGGCGTTCGTATTCGTTGGGGTTGAGGTGGCCGTTGGCGGAGTGCCGGCGGCGGGTGTTGTAGCGGGTCAGCCAGGCAAATACCGTCCTTCTGCAGGTGCTGGTGTCGCCGTAGTCGCGGGCGCCCCGGAGCGTCTCGCGTTTCAAGGACGCGTGGAAACTCTCGCAAGCCGCGTTGTCCGCGCTGGTGCCGACCGCGCCCATCGACCGGGTCACGCCGAGCCGGTCGCACAGGTCGGCGAAGGCCCGGGAGCCGTATTGGGCTCCGTGGTCGGAGTGGAACACGGCGCCGTCCAGGCCGCCGCGGGTCGAGGCCGCCATCTGCAGTGCGTCGGCGACCAGGCTGGTGCGCATGTGGTCGGCGATGGACCAGCCGACGACCCTGCGGCTGAAGCAGTCCAGCACAGTCGCGAGGTAGAGGAACTCCCCGCCTGCGAGCGGGAGATACGTGATGTCGCCCATGTATTTGCGCCCCGGCTCGGTGGCGGTGAAGTCCCGCTGGAACAGGTCGGGAACCTGTGAGGCCGCCGGGTCCGGGATCGTGGTGCGGACGCGCCTGCGCAGGCGGATTCCGGTGATGGAGAACGTCCGCATGATCCGGGCGACCCGCTTCTCGTTGACCCGCCGCCCTTTCTCGCGAAGCTCGGCCGTTATTCGCGGCGAGCCATAGGCGCCGCCGGACTCGCCGTGGACCTCGCGGATCTCCTCGGCCAGGACCCGGTCCTCCCGCTGCCGGGTGGCCCGAGCCTCAGTGCCGGCGAGCCACTTGTAGTAGCTGGACCGGTTCACGTCCAGGACCTGGCAGAGCCGCTTCACCTCGTAGGTGTTCCGGTGGTCGTCAACGAACTGGAAGCGGCTCCTCACCAGTTCGTCTCTCCGGCGAAATACTTGGCCGCCTTGCGCAGGATGTCCCGCTCGGTGGCGAGCTTGCGCTCATTCGCCTCGAGCTCGGCCACCCGAGCCTCCAGCTGCCGGATGCGTTCGTCCGGATCGGCGGACGATGCTGCCTGCTCGGCGCGGGCCGCCGGCGTCCCGCCCGCAGACGGGGCAGCGGCGGCGACACCGCGGCGTTCGCGGTCCCGCAGCACCCACTCACGCAAGGTCGCCCGGTTGATGCCCAGGTCGGCGGCGATGCTCTTGTATGTCGCCCCGGGCGTGGACTCGTACAGGGCCACGGCATCGGCCTTGAACTCGTCCGAATAGTCCTTCATCGCCATCGGCGGTCTTCTCGCTTCCTCCGGATCAAGCAGATCCAGTATCAGCGTGTCCACCACTCAGGGGGAGGCCCC